>CAYXVE010000001.1:0-34170 GCA_964468435.1 uncultured Bacteroidia bacterium
TGGGATATTACTTTGGCATTGGTATATAATTTCCAATTGATATGCTCCACTACGATTAATTTCAAGACTTTCTGAGGTACCGACCAACGTGCTGGCGGAATCATACCAGTTATAGGAGAAAAATGGTGAGGACAACGGAGAGGATATATTGATTATTTCACCACAATGTGTGGTATCAATATCTTGAATATTAGGTTGTTCTACCAGACTTAGTTCTTGTTGAAATGTGTCTATGCATTTATCTCCTGTAGCAATCAGCGTCAAGACACGTGTATTTTCCTCATCATCGTCACCGTTTTCATCATCGCCATTCAGTATTATCTGTGGAGAAAACTGGTCAGATATCTTCTGATCATCCAGGTACCACTGATATGAACGAGCATTATTAGATAAATTGGGTACTGTGATAGTATCTCCTTTGCATTGGTAGAGGTTACTTACTTCAAAATATGCATCTACATCACACTCGTTATTTAACAAGCGGGCAACATTAATCCTACCACCACTTTTGCAAGTCAGTAACATGGATGGTATTTTATCTACTGATTGTATTACTTCTCTTTTAATATTACTTACATCAAGTTGAGGCTTTACGCTCAGGAGTAATGCAACAGCGCCAGAAACAATCGGAGCAGACATCGAAGTTCCACTAAAGTATCCATATTTACCATCAGGGAGGGTACTATACATCCCGAAACCAGGTGCAAAGAGGTCTATCGAATTAGTTCCAATACTAGAGAAAACAGCGACCATGTCGGCATGGTCAGATGCTCCTACAGAAATGATATTTTCCTGTGGATAGCTGGCGGGATAAAGGGGTGCTTCATCATTATTATTACCATAATTATTGCCAGCTGCAGCGATGAATATATGTCCTTGTTTGTTGGCACGGTCAAGTGCCTGACTGAGTGATTCGCTAAAAAAGCCTCCTCCCCAACTATTGTTGGATATCCTTGCACCCATGTTGACTGCATAGTCAAGTGCTTCAATGGCGGCAGATGTATATCCTGCTCCATTCTGGTTCAAAATTTTGAGCGGCATGAGTTTTGCATTCCATGCAATTCCAGTAATACCTTTACCATTATTACCTTTGGCAGCAGCTATTCCGGAAACATGGGTTCCATGTCCCCATATATGATCATCACTGGGGTTATTATCATTATTTACGAAATCCCAACCGATGAAATCATCTGCATATCCGTTATTGTCGTCATCAATACCATTTTGGTCGTCAGGATCAAATTCCCAGGAACTGCCATTCCATTCCAGGATTTTTCCATCTCCATCAATATCTTCTCCCAGATTTTGCCAGATGTTTTCAATCAAGTCTGGATGGTTCCAGTCTATCCCTGAATCTAATAGGCCGATGATGGTAGAATCATTACCTGTAGCGATCTCCCATGCCCTGACTGCCTGGATATCAGATCCTGGTATCCCACCTGTCTGTCCGGTATTATTCCAGGCCCACTGTTCATTGAATAAAGGATCGTTCGGCCCTGCTAATGCATAGTACTGCCGGTCTTGCTCTACCAGATTTATAGATGCACGGGTACTTACTCCACTCAGGGTTTGTTCTATCAGGTGTTTTGGAATTTCCCAAACTTCAAGTCCGTTACGTAAGGTCTTGATTCGTTGACCCTCGATATCAACCAGGCTTTGGAAATCTTTTTTTTGAACAATCCATCTTTCTGTTATTTGGCTTTGGACGATTATGACTGCGCATAATAAGTGAATCAACATGTACAACCTTTTCATCATAACTTTCATAATTAATCTATACAGTTCTCAAGAATATTAGAAACTGTTTTAAAAACTAATTGAATGAATAATCCTGTTAGATAAAAGATCAAAAAAATGCGATTGTGAGATATCGATCGCCAGTCGCGTATGATTTAATGCAGGGTATTGAGAAAAACATGTGGAGGTGTATCATAAATTGTGACATAGCGGAATCGTTTACGGACAGCAACACCGTTTTTAGGAAAAAAAAGATGTAGGGTGTTCTGGGATTCGAATATCTTTTCCTGGAGACGATGAGACAATTCAAGTTGTAGATTTTTATCTGTTTCCAATCTCAGCCTATCGATCAGCTGGTCTGTTTCTGCAGTTCCAAAACCTGTAATATTATATCCGCTTTGCAAGATAGATTCAGTATGCCATAGCTGTTTGTAATCAATAGCATCTGGCTGAAAGGTATACACCTGTATAGCAGCATCGAAGGTACGGTTAGAGATGGCTTGGTTGAATAATTCAGTGGATAGCGGTTGCAACCTACAAATGATCCCCATTTTTTTAAGGGAAGCTTCAGTATATTGTGCAATGGTCTCATAAGTGGGGCTACTATTCTTATAGATTAGGGTAAATTTGATGGGGATGAACTGATTATCAAAGGGCATTTCTCTGATCCCATCATCATCTCTGTCAATAGCATGGGCATTTTGGAGAATCTCTAATGCCATTTCAGGATCATATTTTCTAGGTCTTATACTTGGATGAATCTCCTTAGAATCTGGAGAAATGGGAAGGGCAATGGGTTGAGCCAACGTTGAGTCTTTATACCTTGCCTGAATAATTTGTTTCACGGGTATTAAATAAGATAAAGCCTGTCGAATGTCTCTGGAAGCAAATATGGGATTACCATGTACTGGGTCTGGCAGTGTATTCAAGGCAATACAGGCATATGATTTTCCATTTACAAGCTTCAGATGGTATTGATCTTCCATATCTTGGGCTAATTGCTTGAAAGCTACCGGGCTAATCTGAGTAATAACATCGGCACTGGCAGTTCTAAGTGACTGTATAGGATCAGTCAGTGCAAAATGAATTTTTTGCGGTATTCGCTGAAATATTGGGAGTGTATCTTCTGGCGAGGTCCAGTAGTCGTCTTTAGCCTGGAGTGTTAAGGATTCTTTGGGTATCCAGGTTTCCACGCGGTATGGTCCCAGCCCGGTTGGGTAATCCTGATTACCAGATTTGATAGCTTCATAATTACCGATATTCTCAAAATTTTGTAGAAATCTGGCCAGTTCTGGATGTTTCTCGAAATTTTGATGATCTCTCAGTTCTGCCAGGGTAAAATTTGCGATGATTCCATCTGGATCATAGATATGTACAGGGAGGATCGGTATATAATCAGAAAGTATCTCATTGATGTAGTATGGGGAGCAATACATGATAAACTCATGATCCACAGCTCCAGGCATAACTGCGTTAATGTGTTCTGTATAAGGAATATAGGCAGGATGATTGAGTAAGGGCGAAGCGAAGACTTTGATAGAAAACAATGCATCCTGGACAGAAAGCGGGGTATTATCGGGCCATGAAATATCATCTCTCAAGTCAAATATAATTTGAGTTTTATCATCGGATACCTTAGGTAGGTCTTTGGTCAGGACAGGAAGTCTGTTTCCATCCGGATTGGTGGACGTCAAACTGAGATGAATATATTTGAAAGCGGGGATTTCTACCTCGTAGGTTGGATGCAGACTTTGAGGAAGGTCTTTGGCATTGACTATTTGGGTAACTTCATTCACTTGGGAAGTAGATGAATCTGGGCCTGTGCAAGCATTCCAAAGTGTGATACCCTTGATGAGAAATATGATTGTGAAAGATCGCCTTAAGAGATTATTTTTGAAGCTCATGTGAAATCTTATTTTTACCCAGGATATAGCATGACAGGACTGTAAATGTAATCAAGAGGCAGGGTAAAATTAAGGAAGTGGATGTAGAAATATAAAAGTTTACCCAGCTTTTTATGTGGAGCATTTTTCCCCAACTGATAAAGTTTGCACCACCTATTCCCAAAAATGACAAGGTAGCTTCAGCCATGATAGCTCTTCCAATTCCAAGGATAGCCAGTACTTTTACAGACTGAAAAGAATTAGGTAAAATATGTAATACCAAAATTCTCCAGGAAGGATAACCTAAAGCTTTTGAAGCTTCTACAAAAGGTACAGTTCTATTCTTAATCACTTCTCCACGGATTAATCGGGCAATGGTAGTCCAACTCAGTAAACCTATTGTGAGTATAATAACCTGGATACCGCTACCACTTTCTATTTTTCCTCCCATATTGTTGCGGCTCAACCAGGCCAGGACAGTAGTGATCAGGATGAGATTCGGTAATGACTCTATGATCTCAATCAACCTGAGTATCCAGGCATCTATATGTATGGCCCATTTTTGAGATGTATTGATCTTTTTTTCGTATTTCCTTGCAGTCATAAATAGTATAAAGGGGATTATAAAGAAAATAAGGATTTGGTGAAGTAGGTGAATCCAGTCTGAATCTATCGACTTGAAACGGTATATATGGAAACCATAGTAATGACCTAATAAAAGTCCAACAAAGAGACTTATGAAGGTAAAGGGTCCTAGCTTAAACGCTCTTCTGTAAAATATGCCAGAACATATCCCAAGAAAGATACCTATGATCAGCGCCAACAGGATTGAACCAAGCCCCACTATCAGAGAATATTTAGTACCATGTATAAGACATGCCAGCAAATCCCTCCCTAAATAGTCCGTTCCTAAGGGATGAGGATATTCAGTAGACATAACACTAATGTTGTGTCTAACTGGTGGCCAGATAGTTTTTGTACAGTATAATGTTTCAAGTGAGTTGTCAGGGAAAAATTTGATTGAATCTCCTATACAAAGAACAGGTTTATCATTTGCCAGAAAAGGCGCAAATAAAGCTACGAAGAGTAGTATACAGATCCATGACCAGGCAAAGATATGGGGAAACTGCTGTAGAATTCTCTTAAAATTTACCATGCTTTCTAGGATATTCTTGGATCGGAACGTTTATAGAGGTAGTTGATGGCCCATGAGCCTAACAACCCCCAGGTTCCGGTTACTGCAACAACCATCATTAAGGGTTGGATATGATTGTTTTGGGCAGCCTCAAAAGCAAATCTTCCCAATCCAGGAATGTCAAAAATATTTTCTACGACTACTGATCCACCAATTAGCCCTGTCATGATCCCTACGCCTAGGGTAATGACTGGGAAGAGAATGTTTGGGATGACATGAAGGATTATCGCGCTGATTCTGGAATGTCCTGATGAAATGGCTGTACGGAAATAATCTTTATTCATTTCATCCAGTAGATTTTGTACTATGATTTGGGTAAGAGGAGCTACAAATGATAGGGTGTAAATGAGTATGACAATGGTCATTAAAACTTGATTTTGACCAATCAACATTTCTTGCTGAAAGATTATTCGTTCCTGGTAATCTCTGATATTGAAGAGCAGATACAGAGAAAAAGCAATAATAAAAGTGGGAATTGCATCTAGTATGATCAAAAGTGTATTAGCCATTTTTCCAGCGAGATGTTGCTGGAAATAAGCGATGAGCACTCCTAATGGAATACTTATGATAAAAATAATGATTGTACTGATGATCGCCAGCAAAAAGGTAATGATAAAAGCTTTTCCCAATCCTGATGATTGATAAGGTACTGTGGTAGGAACGGGATTACAACTACATGCAAGGCAATTAATTTGATCGTATAATCTGGTATGAGTACCGGTTTTCCATAATGAGGTAAACCATTGGTGAAACTGATTACCAGTACCGTGAAATATCAGTTTGGGAATATATACCTTCCATCGAAGTGGATGCTGCAGTATTTGATGGTAGGTAAGTGAAACACGCATTATCTGATTACGGATATCTGCTGGCAGGTCAATTTTTTTTTGTAATATATTAAAGTAATTAGATGCACGCTGAGGGTTGAAATACAACCCCTTCACTGCTTCATCAGGGTACATTTGAATCAGATGATCCAGGTTGTGATAATAGGCATCAATATATTCCCAATTGCCATATTTTTGGAGTAGCCATCCCATAGCTTGTTTTTTCTCTTTGGGATAGATAGCAGAAAAAGTTGCTGGGGTTGCCAGATGAGTCCACTCGAAGTAAAATGCAGGTTTGTCAAGCCCCATAACTTTGATAAAACAATCTTTACCCTGTACGAATTCCGGATCTTGTGCCGATGAGTTGAGATAGCATTTCGAGCAGGTCTTATGAGCTGTGATACTCGGATCAGGACGGTTGAGAAAAAAAGTTGTCAATAAGATTACTGCAAGGAATGATATGTAAGTACCCACGCGTTTGAAAAACAGGGTAAAAAAGTATTTAACAAGTGAACCTTTGGGTAACATCCTTTTTTTCTTAATCCTTATTTTTGATCCATATCACGTTTCCAGCGGCATTGATATAGGCGATGTGGTCAAAATACTGATTGAAACGTATCCCTAGTGTTACGAGACAGAGTCCATTTTCAAAGTATCCTACTCTGCGGAAACCGGGCTGTACGACCCAATCTCCATTGGTATTGATAAATCCCCAGTCTCCACCCTGCTTGACAGCTGCCAATCCCTCACTGAATCCTCTAGCATCTGTGTAAATGGGATTGATGACAAACTGCCCGGTAATATTTATAAATCCCCAGCGACCACCGCTGGATTCTGTCAGCGTTACATCCCTGGGATAATCGATGATACGCGAAGGCTTGCCACCTACCAGGGCGGGGCATAATCCATTCCCGAACTGTCCTAGCTGGTCAAATTGAGGTTCAAAAAGGATATTTCCCAAACGGTCTATCAGTGCGTATTTAAACTGATCTCTCAGGCTGGTATTTTGTCCCCGGAATTTTGAGCTGATCGTTGCGATACTATCGTGAAAGGGGCTGGCCAGTCTGAATCGTTCATATTGTGGATTACCACGGGTATCGATACAGATCATATTGTAGTTGTCATCTACCACCATGGCCAGGCCTTCGTGAAAATCTACAGGGAAGCGATATGCAGGTGGGATGACAAGTCGCCCCTTATAGTTAACATAACCCCATTGGCCATTGATATATACGGCTGCCAGACTGTCTTCAGTGAATCTCCGGGCTGACTGTATATTCAGATCTGATATTTGAGGTAACCCGTTATGATCTATATAGATCCACTCTTTGTCTTCTGTATAGACAGCTGCCAGGCCATGAGCAAATTGATAGCCTTCGTGCATGATGCTAGATAGCTGAGTTTCACTATAAGGTAATGCTCCGTTTGGCGGAGAAGTATACACGGGATTGATCACAATGGTACCATTAGGATCGATGAATCCCCATTTGCCATCTGTAGGCATATTATCCCCCTGGGGAGTTCCACCGATGTTGACAGCAGCCAGTCCTTCTGAAAAGGGTAGGGCATAGGCAAATTGATGTGGAATAATCAGATCGCCGAGTCTGTTGATAAATCCATATAGATTACCTTCGCGAACAGGCAGCAGGGGATTACTGGATTCTGTGAGGGTTTCGCATCCTACGAATAGCAGTTGTGCTGTAGTCAGGAGGATAATAGCTCTGATCATGAGAAAGGCATGAGATATTATGAAGTTATACGACATATTATGCGCATTAATTTCCTGAGAATACGGTTTTGAATACCTCTTCGAGTTTTTGAAAACCGACAATTTTGATATCGGTGAACTGTCTTTTGAGGGCATTACTTTGCTGGCTGGAGATATACATCTCCTTAAATCCAAGTTTTGCTGCTTCAGCAATACGAGGTTCAATGCGATTGACCGGGCGTATCTCTCCGGATAGACCTACTTCGGCAGCAAAAACTTTTCCTTTATCCAGTGAAAGATCATGTAAGGAGGATACCACAGAAATCACCAGTGCCAGGTCCAATGCTGGATCTTCTACCTTGATACCTCCTACGATATTAATAAAAACGTCTTTTTGCCCCAATTGAAATCCACATCTTTTTTCAAGAACAGCCAGGAGCATATTGAGTCTACGCAAGTCAAAGCCTGTGGCTGATCTTTGAGGAGTGCCGTATGCCGATGGGGCTACCAGGGCTTGAGTTTCGATCAGTAGGGGTCTCATCCCCTCCAGGGTGGATGCAATAGCTACGCCACTGAAATTTTCTTCTCCATCCGTCAGAAAAATTTCGGAAGGATTAGTTACCTCTCTCAGGCCTTGGTGAATCATTTCATATATTCCCATTTCCAAGGTACTTCCAAAACGATTCTTCTGAGTTCTCACAATGCGGTAGCTATTGTGCCGGTCACCTTCAAAGCTTAGCACTGTATCCACCATGTGCTCCAGCACCTTGGGTCCTGCCAGCATACCTTCTTTGGTGATATGCCCTACCAGGAATACAGGAATGCCATGCTGTTTAGCCAGTTTGATGAGTTGCGCGGCGCATTCCCTGACCTGTGAAACACTTCCCGGGGCAGATTCCAGCAAAGATGTCTGGACCGTTTGAATAGAATCTACGATAACCAGTTCAGGTTCCAGTGTGTGATAGGCATCCAGGATGGCTTCCAGGGAAGTCTCTGAAATGACGTACAGATCATCATTGGAATAAGGTACTCTCTCCGCCCGCATTTTGATCTGCTGGCCCGATTCTTCGCCAGAAATGTAGAGTATTTTCGCTTCCATCTGCAGGGCTAGCTGTAATAGCAGGGTAGATTTTCCGATTCCAGGTTCTCCCCCCAATAACATAACTGCTCCGGGTACAATACCTCCTCCCAGAACACGGTTGATTTCCTGGTCGGGGGTGGAGATACGTGCTTGCGCTGTCGCGTCAATTTCGTGAAGCCTTTCGGGCTTTGATTTTTCTCTGGGAAGTATATTCCCAGCCTGGCGCTGCAGCGGAATGTCCAACTCTTCCACCAGGGTATTCCACTCCCCGCAACTGTTGCATTGGCCCTGCCACTTTACATGTTTAGCACCACAGGACTGGCATATGTAAATGGATTTGGTTTTAGGCATGAAAAGAAGCCGTGATGATGACAGTATTTTTGGTAAATTTGTGCAAATTTAACGAAAATAGGTATCTTTTTCTAAATATCTTGGGATAAGAGAATTGATGATTCTGGGATTGGTAGTAGTGCATGGTTATTATCGTGAATGAACTATAAGTAATATTTCTTTGGTTGATAAGGTGTACGCTACCTTTACAAAAGAGATTAATCATTATGAAGGTCAAGAAAGAGCAAGTACAAAAGTATGTATGGGAGCCTACGCTCTATGTTTTTCACATAGGAATGGCATTGGCTGGGTTACGTCAGTTTCAGGATAAACAGGATAAAAAATTCAAAGAGGTTAAGCCCTTGTGTACTGCTTGCGGAGGGACGATGGAGTATGTGAAAGATGACAAATCGGGTAGCGATGAAAAGGTATTATTGAAATGTACGAAATGTGATTTTGTGAGGGATCTGAGGGCTGAGACTGTTAAGCCCAAGACCCTGAGTTCTTATTTCGATATACGCAAACAGGATCAGGGTCTGTATACGAAGGATGATGTGTATGTATCTGAAAAGGGGAGGCTTCCAGCCAATCAGCCTAACCAGACTTGTAGTGCCCAGATTGTGATACACAATGAAGCGCAATCCACTACGATTTGTCCATTTTGTGGAGGAGAACTCAAGCGAAAAAAAGCAGAGAAGGATACTAAAAAGCCCTGGAGTGATAAAGGGCCAGAAGAAACTGTATTAACGCCCAAAGGTATTATACCTTTTAGTGTTTCTTTTGAGGAGGTAAAAGATCTTTTCCAGGAATGGTTGAGAGAGGATACATTCTTGAGTCCGTCATTGTTGAAAGATATCATCAAAGAGCACGCTATCACAGGTATATATATACCATATTTCTATCTGAAAGATGCCAAAATACGCGTTTCATGGTACCTTGCTCCTGAGGTTGAAGATAGAGGTAAAGAAAAATCAAAGGAAGATCGAATATATTTTAGTAGTGGTTACTTTGAAACCCAATCCGGTAACCTGTTGAGTTCAGCCTCTTCAGGTATTTCCAATGATGTGTTGAGCCAGATTAACGATTACGAAATGGGAGAGCTTGTTGATTTTGCTCCCGGGTACTTCGAGGGATGGTCTTATGAGCTAAACACCAGTAATTTGGATAAGACGTTGAAAAAATGGCAAAAAGACAAAATTAACAAAGGGGTAAGTGGGGAAGTAAAAAAACGGGTGTATAGCAGGCGTCCTGAAGAACTGAAAATTCAGTCCGAAGTGTACGATATGGATCTCAGACATGTATTGCTACCTGTGTGGGTAACATTGTACACGTATAAAGACAAACCTTATCATTTTGTTGTGAATGGGCAGACAGGAACGGTGTACGGCAGCAAGCCCAAATCCACTCGAAAGATTTTTTTACTCATAACAGTAATCATTTCGACAATCATAGGGTTGGTAGTCCTGGCGGACTATTTCTGGCATGGGTAATGGATTACTAAGTCTTCATCCACAATTATTGCCCGTTGATAAGTGAAATGAATTACTTAATTTTGATAAAAAAGCATTCATGATGAAGCATATCTTTACTTGGGTCCTGCTGAGTTTGGGGCTAGTGTTGGTACAACCAATTGCAGCTCAGGAAGTTAATCCTGGATACGCAGATGGTAAGTTGTACATCAAGATCCGTCAGCGCATATCTTATGGCCTTCCTGTCATCGATCAGGATAAAGAGATCAACGAGTTGGATCAAAAAGATTTTCCAGATCTTTATCAGTTATCGCTCGAATATGGATTTACCCAGCTTAAGCGTGCATTTATGACATCCAGTTCTGAGCTGGATTACACATATCAGGTGGAGTTTACTGAGCATACAGGTGTAAAAGAACTCAAACAAGCACTTGAGGGTATGCCATATGTAGAGTATGTGGAGCAGGTACCCCTTGCAAAAAGTTATTATTTGCCTAGCGACTGGTCGGACTTTGATGATTTGTATCATTTGGAAATAACCCGTGCGCAGGAGGCCTGGGATATTACACGCGGGAGTGAGGAGGTGGTCATAGCTATTGTCGATGATGCTGTATTGATCAACCATGAAGATCTGAGGGATAATATCTGGGTCAATGCGGGAGAAATTCCAGGTAATGGGGAAGACGATGATCAAAATGGATACATCGATGATGTCAACGGCTATGATGTTACGAGTGACAATCCCAATCCCAACCCTCCTAGAGAGGAATTTTCACATGGCACGCATGTAGCTGGTTGCGCAGCAGCAGCAACAGATAATGAGATTGGCATACCTGCTATGGGTTTTAATTGCAAAATCATGGCGATACGTGCCTCTTCCAATGCCAATCGCGAGAATATCAGTGATGGATATGTTGGAGTAGATTATGCGATCCGCGCCGGGGCGACGATTATCAACATGTCCTGGGGTGGGGGAAATGCTTCCACAGTACATCAGAATCTGATGAACGCCGCTCATGAGCGCGGGATCATTCTGGTAGCAGCAGCAGGGAATGACAATTCCGACGCGATTCAATATCCTGCTGGATATAACCATGTCATATCTGTGGGTGCTACCACTCGTACTGACCGTAGAGCTGGTTTTTCCAACTATGGTTTTGTAGACATTATGGCCCCTGGCAACAACATTCTCAGTACCCTAACTGGAGGTATCAACGGCAGTTATGGTACCAATGATGGTACCTCAATGGCTTCTCCAATCGTTGCAGGTTTGATGGGGTTGATGAAATCCGTTAATCCATGCTTGTCTCCTGATGAAGCCGAAAGAATACTGGAGGCAACTGCTGTTAATATAGATGAGCAAAATCCGGAATTTGCCGGTCGTTTAGGAGCAGGTAGGATCAATGCAGCCGCAGCTGTGCAGGCCGCTCTCGAAGCGGAAGGTTCAGGTACTCCTCCGCCCCCCGTAGCCAATTTTTCCTTTGACAATGTATCGACCTGTAGCAATAGCATCCCTTTCAGCTTTGAATCTGAACCAGGTACAGGTTCCTGTGCCTTTTCAATCAATTATCGCTGGAGAATCCAGAATTCAGAGGGTTTCAACTTCGTTACCAACGAGCGGGATCCAGTTGTAGAATTCCCCACTTCGGGAGAATATACCGTTTCACTACGTGTGAGTAATTCTGGTGGTACAGATGAAACGACCCAGTCGATCAATATCCAAGTTAATCCTAATGCTTTTATAGACGCAGGGGCAAGTCAGATTGTCTGTCAGGGAGATTCTATCACCCTGAACGGTTCCACGACGGCGGATATACAGTCCATTTCCTGGGAACCTATTGTGGGACTGAACGATCCCAACTCACTCAATCCTACATTCAGAGCCCTGCGGGCAGGAGGTACTTATACACTTTCAATTGAAGGTAGTGATGGATGTACACTAGTCGATAGCATACAGATCGATGTATTCAGGAATCCTTTTGTCAGAGCCCTGCCAGATCAGGAAACTTTCATACAGCGAGGTGATACTCTACAACTTAATGTACAGGAGGGAAGTGGAGCGTTTACATTTGCCTGGAGTCCCTCTGCTGGGTTAAGCGATACTACGATTGCTAATCCATTAGCCTTCCCTGATACCACGACGCTATACACGGTAGTTGGTACTGGTGGTGGGGGGTGTACTTCTACCTCTCAGGTGTTTGTAAATGTGGGTATTGATGGGGGGCTTTCAAATAAAAAGTTCATTTCGGAGTCGGCAACCATTTTTCCTGCATATCCCAATCCAGTAAATGGCACGTTAAAAGTATCTGCGCATTTTGAAAAAAGTGAGTTCCTTTATTTGTCTTTATGGGATATTCAAGGGAAAAAGCAAGCTACACTATTTCAAGGTAGAGTAGGGATAGGAAATTTTGACTACCGTTGGGAAAAAGCAATGAAGCTAAGCCCGGGTATTTACTTTTTGCAATGGGACATGAAAAATAAACGCCATATACAAAATATTCAGATCCAATAGTAGGGTATTGATAAATAATCCATTGAAGAATAAAAGACTAATTTTTATCATGAAAAAAATTCTCTGTTTAATCGCGATTTGGGTGTGTGCAGTTTTTCAATTGTCGGCACAGAACATAGATCCAGATTACTGGGATGAGAGAATTTATCTAAAATTGAATCCAGAGGCTAAAATGTCTCTTCCGGTGTTTGAAAAAGGTGTATTACAAGGAGAGGTTAAAGGTAATGAAGAAGCAGAATTGATCGATATGATAAAACGCTATAATCCTGTTTCTCTGAAACATGCTTCCAACTTAACAACTCCTGATTTGAGGAATATCTATGAAGTGCAAATTGAAGATGGGAATAGGGTGGGGGAGATTCTCAGAGAACTTGGGCAAATTCCTTATATACAATATGCAGAAAGGGTACCCATTTACAGGACGCTTGAGTATACTCCTAATGACTTCTCCATCTTTAATGATCTTTATCACCTGGACCTGTTACAGGCAGAAGAAGCCTGGGAAATATCACAGGGAAGTGAGGAGGTTGTGATCGCCATCGTGGATGACGCGGTCATGGTGGATCACGAAGACCTGCAAGGAAATATCTGGGTCAATCCGGGCGAAATCCCTGGTAACGGACTGGATGATGACCGCAATGGATATATCGATGATGTAAATGGCTACGATGTAGCGACCAATACTCCTAATCCGGGTGGGTTGTCGTTGTTATTGACCCATGGCACACGTGTCGCAGGCTGTGCAGCGGCTTCCACTGATAATGGCAGAGGCGTTGCCAGCATGGGCTTCAATTGTAAGATCATGGGCGTTAAGGCTACCACTGATCCCACTTCTGCTAACAATAGGATCGTAACTGATCCTTTTAAAGGAGTAGAATACGCCATAGAGGCAGGTGCTGATGTGGTCAACATGTCCTACGGAGGTTTTGGTCGTTCTCAGGCCTTTCAGGACTTGTTCGATGAAGGGCATCGCCGGGGAATCGTCTTTGTGGCGGCTGCTGGCAATGATGGAGAGGATGTAGAACAATTTCCTGCTTCATATATTCACGTGATCAGTGTAGCGGCTACCGATCAGGGTGATCGAAAAGCCGGATTTTCCAATTATCATAGTTCCGTAGATGTGTCTGCTCCGGGCTTAAATATCCGCACAACATTACCCAATTCAGGTAGAAATGGCTATACACGTACCAGTGGTACTTCCTTTGCCAGTCCTATCGTAGCGGGATTGCTAGGGCTGATGAAGTCTGTCAATCCCTGTGCTACTCCTGATGAACTGGAAGAGATCCTGAAAAATAGTTCTGATAATATCAACGGTATCAATCCCAGCCTTTCCGGAAAGCTGGGTGCTGGCAGGGTGAATGCTGCAAAGGCACTTGCAGCTGTCAGTGCTCCCAATCAGCCTACGGCTGATTTTGAATTTGATGGTACGGCTGAATGCAGCAACCGGATCATCTTTCGCGTAGTACAGGATAGCGAAGAGGATTGTGCTGCCGCCAATCGCTTTGCGTGGGAAGTTTCAGGTGAAGAAGGCTTTTCTACTACTTCACGCGAACAGAATCCAGCTATTGCATTCCCAGGAAGCGGCACCTACCAGGTGAGGTTGCGGGTATCCAATTCAGCAGGGACTGCTGAGATCAGCAGAGCGGTAGAAGTTGAGATCAACCCCAATGCCTTTATCGAGGCGGGTAAGGATACCGTTTTATGTCTAGGCGAAGCCATTCAACTCAACGCAAATACCACAGCTAATCCTGTTTCGATTAGCTGGTCCCCGTTACTGGGACTTAGCGATACAGCAGCACTCAACCCTACATTTACGGCAAGCCGTGGAGGAGGAACCTACAACCTGACGATTGTAGGCGAAGATGGCTGCGTGCTGGAAGATAGCTTACAGATTGATGTATTTCGTCCGCCATTTATCCTCGTTTCACCAGAAGATACAACTATCAATCCCGGAGATACGATAATCCTTCAGGCGAGAGGTGCTATTTATTATGAATGGTCGCCTGCCAGTAGCCTAAGTGACTCGACTATTTCCACCCCACAGGCTTTTCCTACTACTACAACGACGTATACGATCCGGGCAGAAGGTGCGGGTAGATGCGAAGGCGAAACGACCTACACCATCAATGTAAGTGAAAGTACTCCTTCAAGACCGCTCATCATTGGACAACATTTTATTGATCCCATTTACCCTAACCCTGCTACAGATGTACTTAGCCTTGAAGCTGAATTTCATCAAACTACCCAACTCAATCTTTCACTACTTGATAGCCAGGGAAGGATTGTATCGAATATACTCAAAGCTGAATCTGTCTCTGGAAGGTTTAGTAGAAGGTGGAATATACCTCAAAATCTAGGGAATGGAGTATACTGGCTAATGTGGGAGATAGACGGATTGAGAAAGGGGCAAAGGATATTGATCATAAGGTAATCCGAATAAATTGAGCATTACATAGGATCAAAAGTTGATGGATTATCCCATAAAGATACTGGATACAAGCTCTTTGCTACAAGGGTGCTGATCCTAAAAAAGGTAAAAAGACATTTCATACTTCCAGGATAAGTGGTTGGATTATGGGAAATTAACCATAATATAATACACGTATTTGCCGAATGTCTTTCAAGATATTATTTAATTCCTATTGATTTAGCCTGTAGGTCAACGATAAGTTGATTTGACGCCGCTGAAACTGGGTTTCGCGATCGGAAAAGAAGGTTTTACCTTCGATGATCTGCCGTGCGATGCGGCTCTGAAAGATATCCATCACACTAAGGGTAATCTTGCCTTTATTTTTCCAGAGGTCTTTCTGTACAGCAAGGTCAAAGAAATAAATGGCTTTGCGTTTGCCCTGAGGGGTTTTCTCTGGAGCGTCGTAATTGGCCCGGAGCTGGATGTCAAATTGTTTGGGCAGAGTGAAACGCGAGGTTTGGCGGGCAAACCAAGTGTAGGTATCTGCTTCGAAACTGTCGTCCAGATTGGTGCCATCTGTGATGGCGCGGAAAAAGTTGACGTTGGCATCCAACTTCCACCAATCAGTCAGCTTATAGCTGAATACCAGATCAGCACCAAAAGAATTTTGTTTGTTGAGGTTTTCTGGCAAGCGCGTCGAAAAGCCGCGTTCATCGACCCGGATGATACTTTGAATCGTGCCGGTAGATCTTCGGTAATAGAGGGTAAAAGAGATAGAACCCTTTTCAAAATATTTGAGATGACCAATCTCAAAAGAATGCGTAAACTCCGGATCGAGATCCGGATTACCGCTAAAGAAATTGCGGCCATCGGCTAGAGTTACGAATGGACTTAGATCACGGTATACAGGCCTGCGTATTCTCCGGCTATAACTCAACTTAATATCATTTCCACCAGGCAAATGATGAGATATGAGGGCACTGGGAAATAAATTCGTATAGTTTCGGGGATTTTCTTCATTCGTTTCCTCCAGTTCCGTTTTAATATCAGTCGCTTCTACCCGCAAACCCGCCTGATAGGACCATTTTTTCCCTTCATTTCCGATAATCCCATACAAAGCATGAATGTTTTCCGTATAGACAAATACATTATCAAATTCCTCTATGGGCACGAATATTCCATCCTCGTTTTGCTCAGTAGCCAGATAATCATTGGTCATATCGCGAATACTGCTCCGTATCCCGGCTTCAAATTTCCCTTCTGTACCAAACGGCTGAACATAATCCACCTGTAGCAGATATTGATTTTCATATTCGTCATTGATAGAATTCTGGCGGCTGATCACGCCTTCACTTTCACTTTGTCCTGGTAGGAAGGTTACTTCAGTAAACTTTTGATCTGATTCTTCCCAGTAATTCAGATGTCTGATATCGGCTGTAAGTTCATGTCCTTCGCGTTCGAATAGTTTCTTATAACTGATCACATATTCTGAGTAGGGTTCTTTTTCCTGTTCATTCTGGTTTCTGAGGCTGGTAGAGATTAGGTTATTGGTATTAAAGAGGTAGTCTTCGTAGCGAAGGTCGGTGATACGGTCGCCATCGGTGCGCTGAAAACGATACGAAGCGGTCAGAATATTTTTGTCGTTGAAGTAATAGTCTAATCCGCCCTGTATGTTATTGACAATACCTTCTCGCTGGCCCTCTCCACTTTGGAGTTGTACAAAGGTCGTGTCATTGTCATATACCTCCTGGTACAGAGATCGGACATTGGGTTCTATGCGGTAATTGATCCCGTAATTGACAAAGAAATTGAGCTTATTGACCCGGTAGTTGAGGTTAGCAGCTACGCCATAGTTGGCGGGTTCTCCGAGAATCACCTCAAAAGAGCCATTGACCCCTTTTTTGCGCTCTTTTTTAAGGACAATATTAATCACACCTGCGCTTCCTTCCGCTTCATAGCGTGCAGAGGGGTTGGTAACCACTTCGATGGCTTCAATAAGACCACCTTGTAGCTGTCTCAAGCCATCACCGCGCGTCAGACCAGAGGGTCTTCCATCTATCAAGATGCGTACGTCTGCACTCCCACGAAGCTTGACTGTTCCCGTCGGATCGACGGTAACGGAAGGTATATTGCTAAGAATTTCTACAGCCGTAGCACCTGCATTCGAAAGGTCCTGACCAACGTTGAAAATCTGTTTGTCGAGCGACATAACGACCAGGCTTTTTTCGCCCTGTATTTCCACTTCTTTCAGCGTAGTCGATGTAGCTATCAGACTAATGCCGGATAAGTCGATGGGAAAAGGATTTGAGTCCACAGTGAGTAGTTCTGAAAACCAGGGTTCAAATCCGAGGGAGGATATTTTGAGCAAGTACTTACCTGGTGATGCAGTTAGTGAAAAGTTGCCTTTGGAATCCGTAAGTACACCTTGTATGGTAGAAGAATCTGTACTTCTGACCAATGCTACGCTTGCATATTCCAGGGGTTGTTGTGTTTCTTCAGCTATTGCTTTACCCTGTATGGTGGTTTGGGCAGAAGTCCATACACTGATCATTAGGAAAAGAGATAGTAACAGGAGGTGTAAAATATTCCGCATAGTGGTAGTGTTTGGGTAATGGTTGTGAAATATGTCTTACAAATATACAGTAAATATTGATGGAAAGCTGAAGAGGGGGAGGACGGCAAACAGCTGACTGACGAAAGATGAAGGTCTTTAATAAGTCATCTTAAGTCGTCGTGATTGAAGCTTAGGGGTCAATCTCATACGCTTTTGAGCCTGTGATCTTCATTTGTCTACGGACAGATTAGAGCGAAGGTAGATCTCAAAACGAAATCTTTGTGCCCCTTAGAGGTTTCTGCGCTAGTACCTCCTGCTGTCAAAAATGCTGTTTTCCTATCATTTTCCCCCACGATAAAATTTTTTCCATCAGGTAAATAGTCAGAAGAGGTAATCTGATAATACTGACAGATTTCTTTTTCTTTTTTGTATAAATGTTGCTTGGTTATTTTCATGATCCGTATTCCCTGATTTTAATGGGGAGATTATTTCTTTCAGGTAGGTAAAAATCCACCTCGAGCGATAATCTAATCGGAATCTGAATGTCGAATGTGCTGCTTCCAAAAATTTTCTGGATAAGTGTTGCGATATAAGTTGCCATAGTCATTAAATATTGAATATGGATAATATGGGTTTAAATAATGTTAAGATGAACCATAGGTAAACAGTCTATGATCAATTAGATGGTTCGCAGGATGGGGGTATTTATCATCATTTTCATAAAAAAATTGTAGAGTAATGAATCGAATCAATTGAAACCTAAGAAAGAAAAGTTAATTTCATCAAATCAAATTGAGCAGATACTTTCCGGTTTGTCGAACCTATTTTATATCACACAATCACACACAAAACTATTTCCCATGAGCAACCCAATAACCCTGAATGGTACCATGAATCCTGTCACAATACATGCGGATGGGGTTACCCTGTTAGCACCAGATTTAACAGGTGAGATTTCTTCAACAAATGATACGACTACGAGGGGTGATTTGAGATTTTTTACCAAAGATGAGGGTGAATTTGATACTATTCTGAAAGCGGCAGCCTTAGAGCATGATCTGGATATCAGGTATACCTTTTACATGGAGGTGGCAGATGACGGGGTATTGCACATGGCCCAAACCCGTAAGGGAATGTTTTTGCCTATGACTTCTTATGGAGAGGAGGCTATTATCATGGCGGTACCTGCAAGGAGAAATGAGAAGCCCATTGCCGTTTTACATCAGGATGAAGCTGGTATACTACAGTGGATCTTTCCGGAAGGAGATATCTCTCAGGAAACCCAGGAAGTAGTATTTCACATACCCCGCAAAAGCTCAGAAAATGACAAAGAAGGGGACTTGCCAGAATTTGAAACACGTGCTATCCGGCGGGGGTTATTTGGCAGGATTATCCGGGTCGTAACTGGGGTGATAACCAAGATTCTGACCCCGGTGGTCAAGGTAGGGGTGGAATTGTGGGAACGCAGGAACCGTGCATATGATCTTTCGTTGATCCGTGGCAATGTGATAGAACCCAACTTCAGGCAATGGCAACTGATCAAGCCTACTGAGAAGAATCCGGATAATGCTACGCTTCTGCTGATACACGGAACTTTTGTTACGCTATCGGGAACCTTTCAGCCGCTGCTGGATTCTGCTTCCATGCCAGGTATCAGCACGCATTACGACAACCAGGTTCTGGGATTTCAGCATCCTACCTTGTATCATTCACCTGTCGATAATGTGGAGGAGTTACTCAACAGGTTGCCTGGAGGTGTGGAGTTCAATTTTGACATTGTCACAGGCAGTCGTGGCGGTCTGGTAGCCAGGGAATTGATCCGGAGGGTAGCAACGGGTGATACCCGGGGGAGAAAGATCCGGATCAATAAGGTAATCACGATAGCTTGTTGTAATCAGGGAACGCTATTGGCAGATGATGAGCATATGGTATCTTTTTTGAACCGCTATGCGCTGATGGCTTCGCTGTTGCCTTTGGGTACTCTGGGTACAATCCTTTCTGCTATACTTAATGTCGTAAAAGTCCTGGCAGGTGCTGCATTAGGAGGACTTCCCGGACTCACACATCAGCGTCCCTTTGAGCGCAATCCATTTATTACATCGCTCAACAGTTCACTGGAGCATCCTTCCCGGTTATTTGGAATTGGCGCCAACTACAATCCCCAGCAATTCAATCTGGGTCGATATCTGCTGAATCGCACTGTTGACAGGGTTTTCCAGCATGAGGAAAACGATGTGGTCGTACCGACCAAAGGCTGCTATGATGCGGCAGGGACCTTTGGTTTTCCCATTCAGCATGAGGTATTCGACGAAAGTTTCGACATATTTCATTTGAACTATTTTCGTTCAGAAGAGGTACAGCGCAGAATACAGCAATGGTTGCTGTCCAGAGATGCTGTTGGGGTGTGAGGATTCGTTAGGAGAGGATTATAGGGTTTCAATCCTTGTTTTAGTGGAAGTAGGCCGTGAAGCTGTTGCTTAGGCATATCTTTTAGATTCTCACATCATTAACGAGTACTGATCTACCCTAATGTATGATTAGATTTGTTGCATTAGCTTATGGGATTCGGTAGCCTGGGGAAAAAACTCGCGGTTGAGCTTGGAGAGATGTGAAATGAAACATTTCTTTTACTCCAGTCGCTTCATGGCGAGCTTGCACTGGTTTTCCAGGCTGGGCTGGTAGAAATAGTCATCGTAGAAAAGTGCTTTCTGGTAATAGTTCATCGCAAGGGGCTGGTTTTGCTGCTCATGGGCCAGATTGGCCATGTAAAAACAGGAGTATGCCTGCTGCCATCTCGTAGCATGACGTTCAGGCTGATCAATACACAACTGATAGTATTCTTTTGCCAGATCGGTATCTCCGGTAGAATGATAGATTCTGCCTGACAAATAATACATGTACGTAAGATTATCGATAGACAAAGCCGAGCGATTTAACTTGTTGAGGATAGATAATGCCTTGCTGTAATATCCACCATCATAAGCGTTTCTGGCCCGGAAAAGATGCTGTGTAGGCACTGAGGGAGCTTGATGAACAAAAGACTTTGCCAGATAAAAGGCATACTGGTCTTCTTCCAGATCTGAAATGGATTGCTCTAGAAGTCTCTCCAGATGTTGTTTCCCTTGTACATAGTCTCCGGATAATATATGAGACATCCCCATTCTGAACATTGCGTCTGTGCGGAATATTTTGCCCTGGTGTGTATGTAAAAAGCGATCAAAACAATGAATCGCTTTCTCATAATCTGCCTGGTAATAATAGGCTCTCCCATAGTGGAAGTCCCAAAGTGGAATAAACTGCACCCGGGAATCCCGGAAATATGCCTCGCGTCCCGACAGTACCTGGTAGGCCTTGTCATTGTATTTCATACTTAGGTATCCCGATATCAGACAATAGTCCAGGATGATGCTCTTAGGATTCTGATCTATTACCTTTCTCAGGTCCTGAAGGGCTTGATTAGGTTGGTTGCCCAGATTTTTGGTGGCGAAATAATGGAGTATGATCGACTCTAGGTGTAGAAAATCATGCTGCCTAGCAGCTTGTCGGAGTTGAGATAATCCGGTATTCACATCTCCGGGAAAACCTAGCGTGTGGGTGACCCATTGATACTTTTGGGGTATAGCGCCAAATAATACATTATACAAACCCAGAAGTCTCAAATGTTCTGTTCGCTGGGGATAAAGCTTGGCCTGCTTGCGTATATGTTGCTTGCTAAGGCGTATATACCATACGGAAGTTAGATAGTCTTTTTCTATAAATTCCCAAAGTGCTCGCTTCCCATATACTTCAGCTAACATGACCTCTTTGAGTGCGGCATCGTCGGGCAGTTCTTTGATAGCATCTATGGTCTGATCCCATATCTGTTCGATATGTTCTAGCGCTTCAGGGGATTGCAGGCTTATGTAGCGGTAAAATCGCTGATGAAAAGTGTAAAATTTTTTACTGGAAGGATGTTTTAGCTGCTGGAGGGAAGTATCGAGACTGTTGAGGTGGAATTGAAAAAGCTCTTGTTCGATCTGACGAATTTTTGCAGAGTCTTCAGTTACAGCATTTCCAGCCATGCACAGATGGTATTGCAAAAAGCCAGTTAGAAGTACGACGAAGTAGATGTATGTGGAATACCGCAAAATGCTTTCCCGTATTAGATGTGATAATCAAAAATCTAATTAAAGATACTTAAACATTTACAAAATTATTGAGAAAAAATGTACGATACCTGACAGGAAAAGGTGGAGATTATGGGAAAGGGATTTGTAAAGGAAGGATCTTGAGGGTTCGATTGATAGCCCTCAAAATCCTTTTTCCAGGTGATCAGGCTATCTGTAGCTCGTCCTTGACTTCGTGGAAGAAGCTTTCATCGACAAGTATACGCCCACAGTTCTCGCAGTGTATAAGCCGGGTACGCTGCTTAAGTTCTATATGTAGCTGTGGTGGGATAATAGAAAAACATCCTCCACAGGCATTTCTATCAGTATATACGACTGCCAGACCGTTGCGCATATTCCGGCGAATCTTGCGATATCCCTTGAGATAGCGATCATCTACTGTGGATTCTGCTTTATCAATTTCTTTCAACAGACGCTTTTCTTCAACTTTGGTATCTTCGATGATGACTGCAAGTTCTTTCTTCTTATCTTCCAGTTCATTTTTCTTATCATCTACCTGTTTGCTGGTCTGCTCGAGCAGTTCTTCCTTCTGCTTAATCTGATCTTGAAATTTCTTAATCTTTTTCTCTGAAGTAAGGATTTCCAGATTGGCGTATTCGATTTCCTTGCGAAGTGCCTCGTATTCACGATTATTCTTCACATTCATTTGCTGTTCATCGTACTTCTTAATCTGTGACTTGAAGTCTTGGATCTTAGCCTTTTTATTATTGATCTCATCTTTGAGTTCCTTGATCTCATCTTTGATCCGCTTGTGTCTTGTTTCCAAACCTTCCAGGTCATCTTCCAGGTCATTTACTTCCTCTGGGAGGCTTCCTCTCAACGTATGTATTTCATCGAGTTTGGAATCCAATACTTGCAGACGTGTAAGTGCTCTTAGTCGCTCTGTTACCGGATTTTCCATAGTATTTATCAGTTAATAAAAATATTTTACCGGGTTGGTATTTACTTGTGACAAATGGATTGCAAAGTTAGGAAATTTTTCTGACAAAAAGTCGCGAATCAGCTCAGATGTAAACTGTTCGGACTCGTAATGGCCGATATCTACTAATAGCATCTGATTTTCATTATCAAAGAATTTGTGATAGGTGATATCAGCTGTAACAAAAGCGTCGGCTTCATGCCTGAGTGCTTCTGCTGTCAGAAAGCTACCTGAGCCTCCACAAAGGGCAACTTTATGTATATGAGATTGCTTTCCTGCAGCGTATCTAATCCCTTTTGCGTGGAAGCGGTCCTGTAATCTTTGTAAGAATGCATGTACAATGAGAGGTTGCTCGAGCCAGCCTATCTTACCTGCACCAGTATCCTGATCATGATGGGAAGGCATTAGGATTTCGGTTTGCTGCAGGCCCAACTTATCTGCGATTTTCTGGTTGACACCATCTCGTTGGTTGTCGAGATTGGTATGTATCGCATAGAGAGCGATATCATGCTTGATTGCCTTGATCAGCGTCTGGCTTACATAGTCATCGCCGATCAGCCGTTTTCTGCTTTTAAACCAGATAGGGTGATGGGCTATGACCATATTACATTGGCGTTCTATAGCTTCGTCAACTACTGGCTCAGTCATATCTAGATTGATGATGAGGCCAGAGAATTTCTGGGATGGATTTCCAGTGAGCAATCCCACATTATCATAGGACTCTGCATGATATGGAGGTGCCCACCCGTTTAATACGTCCACAATATCTTTTACGGTAATCATCTACCCATCAGCATAGCTATCTATTTTTTCAACTTACGTTTTACTTCGTTTCTACGATAGGATTCCAGGATATCACCTTCCTTGATGTCGTTGTAATTCTCTACCATGGCACCAAATTCAAAGCCTGAGGCTACCTCTTTCACATCATCTTTAAAACGCTTGAGTGAGGACAGGTTGTTATCGTAGATCACAACGCCGTCGCGTATAACGCGTACGGGTTCGTTGCGATAGATTTTTCCACTTGTGGCATAACACCCTGCAACAGCGCCAACTTTGGATATCTTGAATACTTCACGGACTTCGGCTGTACCCATGATTTCTTCGCGTATTTCTGGACTCAACAATCCTTCCAGGGCATCTGTGACATCATTGATTGCGTCGTAGATCACGCTGTAGGTACGTATATCAATCTCTTCTTTTTCAGCCAGTTGTCTGGCTTTGGCAGTAGGTCTGACGTTGAATGCGATGATGACTGCATCTGAGGCCGAGGCGAGTAGCACGTCGCCTTCTGTAATGGCACCTACACCTTTGAGGATAATATTTACCTGGACTTCTTCGGTGGAGAGTTTTAGCAATGCACCGGAAAGTGCTTCCACAGAACCGTCCACATCTGCACGTATGATTACGTTGAGTTCTTCGAAGTTACCAATAGCCTTCCTACGACCGATTTCTTCAAGTGTAATCCGCTTCGTCTGTCTGAGCTGTTGCTCACGGTATAGCTCTTGTCGTCTTTGGGCAATCTCTTTGGCTTTACTTTCTTCTTTGAAGACGATAAACTTATCGCCAGCCTGCGGCTGGCCACTGAGACCCAATACCTGAACAGGTACGGAGGGACCTGCCTTTTTAATGCGTTTACCATTCTGGTCGATAAGGGCTCTCACTTTAGCGTAGTGAACACCGATCACCATTTCGTCTCCTACTTCGAGTGTACCATTCTGTACCAAAAGTGTAGCTACATTTCCCAGACCTTTATCCAGCCGGGCTTCAATGACTGTACCATTGGAAGGCCTGTCCGTGTTAGCTTTGAGTTCGAGGAGTTCTGCTTCGAGGATAACTTTTTCGAGCAGTTCGTCCACTCCCTGGCCTTTTAGGGCAGATATTTCCTGGGATTGGAAGTTACCTCCCCAGTCTTCTACCAGCAGATTCATTTCTGCCAGTTGGTTTTTAATCTTATCTGGATCAGCATCAGGCTTATCCACTTTGTTAATAGCAAAGACCATGGGTACTTCGCCTGCCTGAGCGTGATTGATTGCCTCGCGGGTCTGAGGCATAACAGCGTCATCAGCAGCAATAACGATGATAACCAGGTCTGTGACCTTGGCACCACGGGCACGCATAGCAGTGAAGGCTTCATGTCCTGGTGTATCCAGGAAAGTTACTTTGTTGCCACTTTTGAGCTTTACCTGATAGGCACCTATGTGCTGGGTAATACCTCCCGCCTCGCCAGCAGTAACATTGGTATTTCTGAGCGAGTCGAGCAGGGTCGTCTTACCATGGTCTACGTGGCCCATCACCGTAATGATTGGGATACGTGGTTCGAGATCTTCCGGAACGTCTTCCTCAATTTCTGCCTCTTCGATGTCCTGTTCGGTAACATCGATGAACCTGGCTTCATAACCATATTCATCCGAGATAATCGAGATCAGTTCTGCATCCAAACGTTGGTTGATGGAGACCATCATCCCCAGTTCAAAGCTTTTCTTGATAATATCATTGACTGGAACCTCAATGAGGTTGGCAAATTCATTTGCAGTAATAAATTCAGTTACCTCTAGCACTTTAGATTCCTGCTCCATTTGTTCCTGGAGCTTTTCCCGTTTGAGTGCTTCAGCATCACGCTTGGCTCTTCTGAGCTTTTGGCGGTTTCTGGATGGACCCTGACTCATCTGAGAAAGTGTCTGACGAATAGATTCATCCACTTCTTTCTTGGAGGGCTTTTCTTTTTTCCCTTTTTCACCCCTTTTCTGAGTAGTTGATGCAGCCTGATCTCCGGTTGAGTCGGCTTGTACTACAGACTTGCGTTTGCGTTTTCTTCTTCTTCTCTTTTTCTTTTTGGCATCCTCTCCAGCCTGATCTGCACCTGTTTTGCTCTCCGAAGCTTTTTCAACCTTAACAGGCTTGGCTTCCGTCTTACGATCCGAGGGTGTCTGACTTCTGTTTTTATCCTTTTGGGGTCTTTGTTTGTTTTTTCCTTTGCTCTTTTTACCTCCTCCCAGGTCAATTTTACCCATGACTTTCAGACCGGATAATTTGGGGGTGTGATCATCAGCCCTGATGATCACACTATCCTCTTCGCTCTTAGCAGGTGGTTCCTGAGCAGGTTTATGCTGTGGGTTGGGCTTTTGATCTTTCTGGGTCTTTGATCTGTCAGGGCCAGATTTTCCTGTTCCTCTCTTTTGGATTTTGTCTTTCTGAATTTCCTTTTCTTTAAAGGAACCCTGCCGCGAGGACATTTCCTTAGCTATCTCTTTTTCTTTTTCCTTTGGCTGTTCTTTTTTCTGAGTAGGAATGTCTGCTTTGGGTTTTGAGGATTTCTCTACTTTTTGCTCAGTTATTTCTTTGCTTGCCTCTACCGCGTTTTTCTGTTTTTCTGCGCTATCAGCAGATTTCTGATCCTTCTTGTCCGTTATCTCTATACTGGAGTCCGTTTTCTGCGCTTTAACTTCGGTTTTTTCAGATTGGGTTTCAGGCTTCTGTTCGTTGGTTTCAGGTTGAGCCTTTGAGACGGATTCTTTCTCTACCAGTTTTTCGGTTTTTTCAACAGATTTTGCTTCGGGAGATTTTGCTTCGGGCTTAGGTTCAACCTTTCTAGTTGTTCCTTCAGTCTTGTCTTGAGCAACTTCTTCAGGAGAGGTTTTTTTCTGCTGATCGTCTTTTTGGGTTTCTTCAGGCTTTTTAGGTTCAGCTATAGGTTCCTGATCAGGACTTTCCCTTTTTTTACCTACATCTTGCAGGTCTATTTTACCTACGACTTTGAGACCTGGAATGGAAGATTCCCGATCATCCTGACTTTTTGTCTGATGATTTTCATCATCATGAATCACTTCCTCATCTATATCGGTATCTTTTCCGGATGGTGTTGCTGGTCTTCGTTGAGGTTCCTGAGATCCAGTATCAGGTTCAGAGCTTCTTTTGCGTTTGGGTAAAATTTTATTTTTCAGTTGAAGGGGAGAGATGGGTTCATCCTCTTTTTCGGCAACGGGTTTATCGGCTTTATCTTTATGGGTACGGTTTTCTTCCTTTCTCCGCTCAATAAATTGTTCAGCTTTTTCTTTCAGTTGTTTTTCGGAGGCATATTCTCGCAATAATATCTCATACTGATCTGCATTGAGCT
Source organism: uncultured Bacteroidia bacterium (assembly GCA_964468435.1). Classification (GTDB taxonomy): domain Bacteria; phylum Bacteroidota; class Bacteroidia; order J057; family J057; genus JBCCTX01. The sequence goes on from CAYXVE010000001.1 coordinate 26,909, forward strand.
TAGTATTGGGACTATTAGAGATATCATGGCCCTTATCTTGGAGATAAGCCACTATCGTATCACTACCTACATTCAGTTCCTTCGCTACTTTGAATAAACGAAAAAATCGTTTCTTTTTAACTTCTGGCATTCTTTAAAATTATCCTCCGCTTATAAATGTTAAGTTACTAATGTATTTACAAATATTAAAATCAGTATTTGTAAATGAGCATTCCGGCAAATAATATCAATCTTCGAACTCTGAACGCAGGACACCCATGACTTGGTCAATGGTTATCCGGTCGAGATCTGCTCTGCGTTCTATTTCGTCGGCAGAAAGATCTAGCACGCTTCTGGCTGTATCACATCCTATATTTTTCAATTGATCTATAATCCAGTCCTCTATTTCATCAGAAAATTCATCCAGATCTACATCTTCTTCATCAGGCTCAATTTCACGGTATACATCTATTTGATATCCGGCCAACTTACTGGCTAGTTTGATATTCAATCCATTTTTGCCAATGGCCAGCGATATCTGATCGGGTTTGAGGAATACCTGAGCGCTTCGAGTATCTTCATCCAGTTTGATGGATGAAATCTTCGCTGGGCTCAAAGCTCGCTGTATATACAGCGCTTCATTGGATGTATAGCTGATTACATCTATATTTTCGTTTCGCAGTTCTCTTACGATTCCGTGAATTCTCGACCCTTTCATACCTACACATGCACCTACTGGGTCGATACGGTCGTCATAGCTCTCTACAGCTACCTTGGCTCTTTCGCCAGGTTCGCGTACGATACCTCTGATCGTGATCAGTCCATCGTAAATTTCCGGTACTTCCTGTTCAAAGAGCTTTTCCAGAAACAGGGGAGCAGCTCTTGAGATAATAATCCTGGGATTATTGTTACGCATGGTAACATCTATCACGACTGCCCTGAGCGTATCTCCCTTTCTAAACTTATCTTTGGGAATCTGCTCAGTACGTGGAAGGATCAGTTCGGTTCCTTCATGCATGACAAGAATCTCATTTCTCCAGATCTGGTACACTTCGCCTATGATGATCTGCCCAACCTGCTCCTGATATTGCTCAATAATAGCCTGCTTTTCGAGATCTCTGATCTTCTGAGTCAAAGTTTGTTTAGCAGTTTGTACTATTTTACGACCAAAATCAAAAAAGTTTATTTCTTCTGCAAGATCATCTCCCACTTCATAGTCCGGATCGATAGATAATGCTTCACTCAGGGGGATTTGGCGAGTCTCATCTTCGACTTCCGTGTCTTCTACTACTTCCCTTTCTCTGAATCCTTGTATATCACCTTTGTCTACATTGACAATGATCTCAAAATTTTCATCAGAGCTATACTGTTTGCGTATCATGGTGCGAAATACCTCTTCCAACACCCCCATCAGGGTGGTCCTGTCAATATTTTTAAATCTTGAAAACTCCGTGAAAGCCTCGACTAGATTTACCTTGGTATCTTCCGCTTTTTTTGCTCGTGCCATCTATAATCTGTTATATGATGATAACTTTTGCATTTTTTATTTCTGCGTAATGAATCTCTTTTTGTGCCTCATCTTGAAGTAGTTTTTCCTTTTTCGCAGACTTTTTACCTTTTTTTTTACCTTTTGTTTCTTTGAAGGCTGTATTAAGTATTATTTTTTCATCTTCTACTCTGACCAACTCGCCTTTTATGTCTTCTCCTTCGCGGAGATTCAACTGAATAATTCTTCCTATATTATTGAGATACTGGCGCTTTAATTGTAGGGGGTAGCCGACTCCGGGAGAAGATACTTCCAAGGTATAGCTAAAATCTAGTGGGTTGTTATCCTCAAGCCACTGGCTGATCTTACGGCTGGCCTTCGTACATGTAGACAGCGTAATACCGCCATCTCTATCAATCTTTACTGAAAGAACGCTCTTCTTACCCTGTTTCAAAGATATATCAACTACGAAAACAAGTGGGTCCCATGTAATTAATAGATCTTCAATATGGTTTTTTAGTTCATTAATACTCATATATTAAAAAAACAAGGGAGTGTAAAAGACTCCCTAATTTTCTTTGAATCGTTACAATACAAATTTAGTGTTTTTCCCTACAAAAATCAAAGCAACCATGAATGATAAATTAATATTGATTTTTTCAAGGTTGGATTGTCAGGATTTTGTCGGCAAGATTGACTCGCAAGGGTAAGGGATGTAACTACAATATGTATTAGGGAATCATAATTTTTTCAAGTTGCATCGAAAATCCCATCAGGCCTGTACCTCCCCCTGAATGTATAACCAGAACGCTTCCCGTTAGTTGGTCAATTTTGATAATACGATGAGCATTCATGAAAAGTTTTGTAGCGTAAACGGGATCTGTGAATACCCCTTCCTGACGGGCAAAATGTAGACATGCTTCCAACACATCTCGGTTGATGCTGCCAAAAGATGTTGCTGTGTAGGGGCTGTAGAGGCTGAGGCGGCCTTGATGCCGGGGTGGCGACAGGGATAAGCTATGCGCTGCATCCTGTACAACCTGATCATAGACCTGTTGAAAATCATTTGGTCTATCTGCCATGCAGATCACGTGAAGGTGGGTACGTCGTTCCAGTAGCGAATTGAGATAATGAATAGCTGCTGCTGTGTACCCGGTACCTGCATCGATGAAGAGATGATCAAACTGGAAGCCTACCTGCTGTTCGTTGAGCTGTATATCCTCAAGCAGGGTAAATGTACCGGGGAGAGAAGGACTACTGGCTCCTCCTTCTGGAATGACATAGGTATGTTGTGCGTCCCGGGAGGCAATTTCTACTGTCGATGAGAGTATGTCCGACCACTCTTCTGTAGACACCCAGGTGATTTCCTCATCACTGAGTATCAGGCGATTCAGAAACAGGTTACCTTTCAAGGCGGGATTGTGAGGAGCTTTGAGGAAAGCGTGTACAGCCAGTCCTGCTTCTTTAACAAGCTGACTCACACCGTGCACATGGTTGGAGTATGCTCCTCCAATGATAAAGACTTTTTCATATTTTTTTTTAAGCAAAAAGGGAAGCAAGGAAGCATATTTGCGTCTTTTATATCCAGAGATACCAAATCCGGATTCATCCTCTCTCTTGAGGTAAACTTCACTGTTTGCAGTATCAAAACTCCTAACGCGGTGGATACGGGAATGGTAGAGGATTTCAGAATCACACAGGGAGTGTATATGATCCCATAAATTTTCAGCAGTATTCTGTTCCATGTAAAGTTTAAAGTAACATTTTTTTTGTAACTTTGTTGCTGTTTCAAGCCATTAATTTATGACATTAATATCTTCTATTTCGGGAATAAGGGGAACTATAGGTGGAAAAGCCGGGGAAAACCTTACACCGATAGACATTGTACGCTTTGCTTCTGCTTTTGGTACCTGGTTAGCGCTTAAATCAAACAACAAACGTGTCATAATTGGTAGGGATGCTCGTCCGTCTGGTGAAATGATTCAGCAACTCGTGATATCCACCCTCGTAGGGCTGGGATTTGAAGTGATCGACCTGGGATTATCTACAACTCCTACGGTAGAGATAGCTGTTCCAGAATATGATGCTGCAGGAGGAATCATTCTTACGGCATCACATAATCCCGTAAACTGGAATGCCCTGAAATTATTGAATTTACGAGGCGAGTTTGTTACCCAAAAGGATGGGATGGAAATCCTGGAGATCGCGGACAATGAGTATTATCAGTTTGTCCAGGTAGATGAATTGGGTAGGGTGATCCGGGATGATTCTGTTGTTCAGAAGCATATTCAAAAAATTCTCGATCTCCAACTGGTTGATAAATATGCCATTGAAAAGGCCGATCTCAAGGTTGTGGTAGATGGAGTGAATAGTTCTGGTGGCGTGTATGTTCCAGAACTGCTGTCTGCTTTGGGAGTAGAGAATATAGTGAAATTAAATTGTGAACCCACGGGATGGTTTACTCACAATCCTGAACCGCTCAAGGAAAACCTGGGTGAAATTATGGGATATATTCAGGAACATGGAGCCGATTTGGGAATTACAGTGGATCCAGATGTAGATCGCCTAGTTTTCATAGACAATCAGGGTGAAATATTTGGTGAGGAATATACCCTGGTCAGTGTGGCAGATTACGTGCTACAGCACTCTAAAAGTGCAGTAGTGTCTAATCTTTCTTCGAGCAGGGCTCTCCGGGATATAGCTGAAAAGCATGGAGTAAGGTATCATGCAGCAGCTGTAGGAGAGGTCAATGTTGTGGATAAAATGAAAAGAACAGACTCCCTAATTGGCGGTGAAGGTAATGGCGGTATAATATATCCGGCATTACACTATGGCAGGGATGCGTTAGTAGGGATTGCTTTATTTCTATCCCATTTGGTAAAGTCTGGTATGAACTGCTCGGAGTTGCGCAGGACTTATCCAGATTACTTTATGGAGAAGAAAAAACTACAGCTTACCAAGGGATTGAATGTAGATGTGTTGCTGGAAAAATTCAAAGCCCATCACGAACAGCAGCAATCTGGTGAAATCAATACAGTAGATGGTGTAAAAGTTGATTTCGACAGATCCTGGGTGCATCTTAGAAAATCCAATACAGAACCTATCATAAGGATTTATACAGAAGCTGAATCTCCTGAGCAGGCGCTTAAACTGGCTGAAGATACGATAGCTGTACTTGAGGGAATGAAAGCAGATATTTACTGATATTTGATACCGGTCTCCCCATGGCTGTGATGTAGATCATTGCAGTTTTTTTCTTTTTATACTTACTTTCGTACAATGATTGTGATTTATATCTAAGGTTCATCGATTTACAGGGAGGACATGGAATTATACAATAAGATTAATCGCAGGATCCTGAAGGAACAGATGCTTTCTAGCGAAGATGAGAAAGTTACCTTTTCATTTTATCATTATGTTCATATTGCTGATCCGGTAGAATTCAGAGATCAATTGTTTCAGGCTTTTTCTGAATGGGGCATCTTGGGGAGAGTTTATGTCGCACGGGAAGGAATAAATGCACAAGTAAGCATTGCTGAGTCTAAATTCGAGGAATTTAGAAAATTTTTATATCGTGAATATTCGGCACTCAATGGAATACGGCTCAATGTTGCTGTGGATGATGATGGGAAATCTTTTTATAAGCTAAAGATAAAGACTCGGAAGAAAATAGTAGCTGATGGTTTGGAGGACATTACCTTTGATGTGACCAAGCGAGGGAAGCATCTGGATGCTCGCGCTTTTAATGAGCTTACTGATAGGCCTGAGACCATTTTAGTAGATATGCGTAATCACTATGAGAGTGAGGTTGGACACTTTGAGGGTGCGATCTTGCCCGATGTAGATACTTTCAGGGATGCATTACCGTTGGTGGTCGACATGCTGGAAGAGAAAAAAGAGCATCCTGTCGTCATGTATTGCACAGGAGGAATACGCTGTGAGAAAGCCAGTGCATATCTTAAGCACAAAGGTTTTTCCCAGGTCTATCAACTGGATGGGGGAATCATAGAATACGCACGTCAGGTGAAAGAAGAAGGATTACCTAACAAATTCCATGGCAAAAACTTTGTTTTTGACGAGCGATTGGGAGAGCGAATCTCGGATGAAATCATCGCGCATTGTCATCAGTGCGGTGCTCCATGTGACATGCATACCAATTGCAGGAATGAAGCATGCAATTTATTGTTTATTCAATGTGAAGCATGTAGAGAAAAATACGAGGGTTGTTGTTCTGATCCCTGCAAATCCTTTATTCAGCTCTCCTATGAGCGACAGAAGGAAATGAGAAAGGGGTTGCTTAAGATGCCTTGTTACTTCAAGAAGGGAAGGTTTGAGCTAGGATCTCAGTTTACCCTTTCCTTGCCGGAACTCACGGAATCAGAATCAGCTACTACCCAATAGCTCATCTCATCTTTTGATATAAATCAAGCGCCTGTGATACCCAGCTTTCATGGTCAATCTGGCCAGGTTGCAATTCCAACATGGTAGCGATCATCGCTTCCTCTTCATTAGTGAAGTTAGAGATTTGACGATAAGTATATACCTTAATAAGGTTGAGCATTTCTTCCATGAAATCATCAATACCATTGATCTGCTGAAGGTCATCCTTATCGTCAGCTTTTGCAACACCAATTCTGCCATAGTTGAGGCTTGTAAAGACAGCACGTTCCCGTACTCTTTTGCGCGTTTCTTCTTTTTCCTCCTGGCTTAAACTCCGGATAGTAGATTTGGTAGAGGCAACACTTTCAGACATTCCTGTAAGTTGGTCGCGTAGTGCCTCAATCTCCCGCTCCCTGTCAGCTTTATCCTTGCTGAGCTGTTCGAGGTATGCGAGACGCTCACTGAGTTTCCTGGAAAGTTCCTGGTTTTCTTGTTGTAGCTCGGCAATTTGCTGATTCAAAAGTGAGGGGTTTTGTTGGTCTGAATCCAGACGTGAATTGAGCTCTGTGTATTGAGCTTGCAGCTGATCTTTTTCCTGTACTATCAACTGAGCTGAAATTCTTAGCTCTTCCATATCCTGAAGAAGCAGCTTTTTATCCTGCTCTTTTGCGGTGAGTTCTTTCTGTAGGGCAACTAATTGGGCCTGCTCCTGCTCGTTTTGTTGGCGGAACTGTTCCAGTTGTGCGCTCAGAGATCTTATTTCAAGGTTCAATCGTGTATTCTCTGCCTCGCGGTCTACATTATCCTGAGCAGCATTCTGGGCAGAGTTCTGTAGCTCTTCAATGCGAAGGAGCAACTGCTCTTTTTCTCCTCCTATACCCTGGAGCTCATTTTGCAGTTTAGATAATTCCTGGCGCTCTTTTTCTGCTTTTTGTGTTACATTTTCCAGTTGCTGATAGAGACTTTTGAGTTGGAGGTTGAGGCGTGTATTTTCAGCGCCTTGGTCTACATGATCCTGTGCTGCCAGTTGGGTGGATTCTTGAAGCTCTTCAATGCGCTGCATCAGGGATTGCTTTTCATCGCTGGTCTCCTGCATCTGGGATTCGAGTTCTGCGATGTGCTGTTTTTCGGAGTCTGTCTCCTGCCTGAGCGCTTCCAGTTGCCCGTAGAGATCTTTGAGTTGGAGGTTGAGACGTGTATTTTCAGCGCCTTGGTCTACATGATCCTGTGCTGCCAGTTGGGTGGATTCTTGAAGCTCTTCAATGCGCTGCATCAGGGATTGCTTTTCATCGCTGGTCTCCTGCATCTGGGATTCGAGTTCTGCGATGTGCTGTTTTTCGGAGTCTGTCTCCTGCCTGAGCGCTTCCAGTTGCCCGTAGAGATCTTTGAGTTGGAGGTTGAGACGTGTATTTTCAGC
>CAYXVE010000001.1:34270-315298 GCA_964468435.1 uncultured Bacteroidia bacterium
CTTCCAGTTGCCCGTAGAGATCTTTGAGTTGGAGGTTGAGACGTGTATTTTCAGCATCTTGGTCTACATGATCCTGTGCTGCCAGATGAGTGGATTCTTGAAGCTCTTCAATGCGCTGCATCAGGGATTGCTTTTCATCGCTGGTCTCCTGCATCTGGGATTCGAGTTCTGCGATGTGCTGTTTTTCGGAGTCTGTCTCCTGCCTGAGCGCTTCCAGTTGCCCGTAGAGATCTTTGAGTTGGAGGTTGAGACGTGTATTTTCAGCGTCTTGGTCTACATGATCCTGTGCTGCCAGTTGGGCGGATTCTTGAAGTTCCTCGATGCGCTTTTGAAGTTGAAGTTTTTCGTTTTCTTTTTCCTGAAGTTGTGTTGAAAGGGAATCAAATTGCTGCTTTTCTGTGTCGGCTTGCAGTGTAAATGATTCGATTTGTTGATAAAGATTTTTTAGTTCCAGGTTCAGCCGTGCGTTTTCAGCTTCCTGATCTACAGTTTCTTGTGCGGCATGATGAGCTGACTGTTGCAGTTCTTCAATTCTCATGAGCAATTCCTGGCTTTCCTGATTTTTTTGTTGCAGTTCATGCTGTATCGTGTTGAATTGCTGTTTGCCGGTATCCCTTTCCCTGCTGAGTTCATCCAGCTTAGCCTGCAGGCTTTTCAGTTCGAGGTTCAGGCGCGTATGACTGGCATCTTTATCAATATAATCCTGTGCTGCGATTTCAGCAGATTGTTGTAGTTCCTCAATCCGTTGCTGGAGCAGAGATTTCTCCTGTTCCAGTTGCTGCAACTGATCAGAATCATTAAGAACATTGAGTTGTGCCTTGAGTTCGCGCAGTTCGAGGGTTTGACGTACTTTCTCGCCGTCGCTTTCCAGCTGAAACATGGCTGCATGTTCTGTACTTTGCTGAAGACTTTGCAGGTTGCTCAGCAATTCTTCTCTTTCCAGCATGATCCAGCGCAATCTTCCTCTTAGTTCTTCAAAAAGGGGTTGCTGGTTTTGGGTTTCGGTTTTCAGGGCTTCATAGGCATCTTGAGTGGATTTTAATTCCAGAGATAGCTTACTCAGTTCACCATTTTGGTCGTCTGGAATTTTGCTTAGGGTAGATTGGGCATATTCGAGTTCATTCAGCTTCTTGACCAGTGTCTCTTTGTCGGCTTCAGCCCATCTAAGTTCACCTTCTAGTTCAGCAATGCGTTTTAGATTATTATCGGCAGAACGCTGGAGGTCTGAGAGCGTGCTTTCTGAAAAAGTATGCTCTCCTTCTAGTTCTTGAAGACGCATGAGATCTGTTTCAGCCTGTTTTTTGAGTCTGAGATAATCACTTTCAGCAAAACGCTGTTCACCTTCCAGTTCGAGCAGACGTTTTTTATCTGCTTCAGCTTGAGCCTTGATGTGTATTAATTCACTTTCATGAAAACGCTGTTCGCCTTCGAGTTCGAGGATGCGCTTTTGATAAGCTTCAGCTTGATCCATAAGCCTTTCAAGTTCTTCTGATGAGCCATATGAATTACCTTCGAGATCCAGGCGTTTTTGCTGCGTTTCAGCCAGGGTACTTTCCATTTCCTGATACTGAGCTTGCATATTTTTGAATTCTAGTTGAGTCTGGGTCAGTAAAGCATCGGAATCCAGTTGTTCATATGCTGCGTTTTCAAGCGTATACTGAAGGTCATGTATACGGGAAATAAGTGTTTCTTTGTCTGAGTCGGCAAATCTGAGCTCACCTTCCAATTCCAGAACCTTATTGTGATCTATTCCACGTGCTAGAGACAGATTGCTATCTTTTTCCTGTAGTTGTGCTTCCAGTTCTTGTTGTTTTTGCTGGAGTTCTTCCAGCTGGTGGGTTTTGGAAGATAGCTGGACCTGTACTTCCTCGTATCGGGTCCGGTAGTCTTTGAGGTTGACAACAATGTCGCTGAGTTCTTTTTTCTGTGTTTCTAGATGTCCTACTTTATTTTGGAGATCATTGAGTTGCTGCTTGGTAGTCTCGTAAATAGGGGCGATTTCTTCATGTTTTTGTTGTACGAGCTCCAGGTCTGCAATTTTCATTTCATAGTCTTTGGTTCTGGTCTCCAGACCTTCGAGTTGCACGGAGAGCGTGCTATTTTGAGAACTCAGGGATTGATTTTGATGATATGCTTCCTGAAACTGTAAGTCCAGATTATCAAATTTTTGGGTTATTTCTTTATTCTTTGCATTGATAGAGGTATACATTTCCCTCAAATCGTTGTAGTCTGTGGACTTCGCGTTGAACCTATTTTCCCACTGCTGGATAAGCTTTTTTTGGGTGCTCCTGGCCCTGAGCCAGTTGAGTATTAACCCAAATATGAATGATCCCAGAATCAGAATCAGTGCTTCCAGGAGATGTTCGGGGACTATATTTTCAAATAGTTTATTCATTGCAGTTTGGATTGGATGTTTTATTTAATAGATAATTCTGCTCTTCTGTTGACGGCTCCAGATGTATCTGTTTCATGGGTACTAATCGGTTCGGTTTCTCCTCTGGAAATAATCATGATTTGTTCTTCATTTAGACCAAATTCTATGAAGTAATTTTTGACAGCTCTGGCTCTTTCAAGACCTATGGTAGCATTATACTCAGCATCTCCCTGGTTATCAGTGTGTCCTATGATCATCAGGTCTCTGTCGCGATGTGTTCTGAGAAATAAAATTGCTTTATTGATAAAAGTTCGAAGTGTGTCGTCAAGAGGAAGATAAGTGCTGTTGGGTTCAAAATAAATCAGGGGAGGATTGTTGAGGATTGAGTCATTGATAGCGGACTTTTCGGAAAGGGATAAGTTATTGTCCAGAACAGAGGGTTCTCGTGGGGGAGGTGTGTCGACTATTTGAAAAGCGATTCCTGCTTGGAGTATGCCTTCTGCTACAAGTCCTGAATCCATTCCCACATCCTGATAACTATGAATAACCCTGCCTGATTCGATTCCTCTTCTATTTAGTTCCTCACTTACGAAATGGGATCTTGCAAGGCCAAGTGTAGATAAGGAAGTATTGTTGACCTCGAGGGTTCTGCTGAATGCTCCGGTAACGACTAGTTGGGTGTAGGGATTATAGTACAGGAATTTTGCCAGGGAGTCGAGCATATGGTTTAAGGAAGGTGATATGGTAGCACTGGAATCAGAGTGTTGAAAATTGAAATCTTCACCTGACTGTATGATAGGAGCATCCTGGTACCATATTGTAATTCCTGAGTTACCATAAGGCCTATCAGCGATAATAGTATCATCACTCATTTTGCCGTCGCAACCAGAGCGTACCTTACACACCCAATACCAACTACCGCTAAAGAGCCACCCCAGGAAAAGAATAAATACTAGGAGACGCATAAAACACCTATTTATACTGTATTTTTCAAGTGATAGACAAGCAGACAAATTTTATCCAATATTAATGAAAAGTCGTGATAAAAACATATTTTTCGGCGTAATTTATCTACAAAGCATTGTGTATGAGGTACGTATTAACGTTTTCTTGTCTAGATGAACAAATAATTGATGTTGAAATACAAAGCCGTATCAGGAAGGGCGAGCAAATTTGGAGGCTTCCCTACTGGAGGCCTGGCAGATACGAACAGCAGCGCTACGATATGTATATCAATGGAGTGTTAGCGAAGGATCTAGCGGGAAATGAGTTAGCGGTACACAAAGTAAGTTCACATAGCTGGAAAGTGATCGCTGAAGAAGGGATGCAATACAGTCTGATGTATAAATATTATGCACATAGACTGGATGCCGGTGGATCGTATGTAGATCGCGAAATGATCTATGTCAATGGCATTAATCTCTTATTGTTTGATGAGGACTTACTGGATCAGGAATGTGATCTAACTGTGCACTTACCGGAGGGTTTTGAGATTAATGGTCATGTAAGCAGGACGGAAATATGCATTCAATATGAGAACTATCATCAGATGGTCGATGATCCATTTGTGGCGTCTACAGCGTTGCAACTCCATACATTTCAGCTAGATCATCTGGAAGTAAATATATCCGTCCATGGAGCTAAACTGAATAATCTTCCCATGCTGTCGAAATCTATGAAGGCATTTATGGAAGCTCAGATCAAGTTATATGGAAAATGTCCTGTAGAACAGTACACCTTTTGGCTCATTATGCTTCCATACAGGTACAGACATGGTGTGGAACACCTGCATTCTACGGTAATAGTGATGGGGCCTTGGTACAGATTGCATGAAGCTGGGAGTTTTGATTCACTGCTGGAGATTTGTTGTCATGAGTTTTTTCATGTATGGAATGTCAAAACCTTCCGTCCCCGTGAATTAACACCCTATTCTTATAATGGGCCAGTGTATTCCCTGCTTCATTATATCACAGAGGGAATAACTACTTATTATGGTTATGCCATGTTGTGGAGAAGTGGTGTATGGACCTTCCAGGACTGGATCAAAAGCCTCAATGAAGAATTTACTAGTTATTTCAAATCCGGGGGTAAGCAAACAGTTTCCCTGGAGCAAGCGAGTTTCAACAGTTGGGTCAATGGGTATCACAATAAGGGAATACCCAATAACAGGATATCATTCTATACCAAAGGACATCTGGTCGCCTTGATCATGGACTATTATATCAGGAGCGAAACAAAACACGAGTATTCACTGGATGAGGTAATGCGCAGCTTATATCAGTATTGTGAGCGCAACCAGAAAGGCTATACCGGTCAGGAATTTCAGCAAATTTTTTCGGAGACTACTGGTTTGCCCCTTGAATCATTTTATCAGTCATATATTGCAGGCGTAGACAGTCTGATGCCTGTGCTTCAGCGCTTGGGAGAATTTTTGGGATTGAAAATGATACAGACTCCTTTTGAGACTGTAAGTGAATCAATATGTGGGATGAAAGTGCAGAAGTCGGGAGACAAACTACTGGTAGAGAATTTTTTACCAGGTAGTGGATGGGCTCAGTCGGGGATTGTTAGGGGAGATCAGCTTGTAGCTATTGACGGGTATCAGATTGGCTCGGACTGGGATGAAATGCTCATTGCCTTGCGGGGTAAAAAGCAAGTGAAACTGCACTTCTTTCACCTCGGAAAGCTCCAGGAGATAACGCTGGATATCCCGAAATCTTTTTCACATACAATACCTCAATACATGATGAATAGTTCTCCCGACTCTCACCAATTAAATAATCGCAAATCATGGGCGAAGATCAGATAGTTCTTTAGGACTTCTGGGGTACCCAGGGTATTTCCTGGTTACCAGTCAACTGAAGCAAGTATCGGCTGAATACAAACAGCCAGTCTGAAAGTCTGTTGAGATAAACCAGTATGTCTGGATTTACGGGTATTTCTTCATTCATTTCTACGACCCTTCGTTCACTTCGCCTGCATATGCATCTGGCCACATGGGCCGTAGAACTAGCTGGATGTCCTCCGGGCAGAATGAAGTTTTTCAATGGGGGGAGTTCCTGTTCCAACTGATCAATAGATGATTCAAGTTCCTGTATGTTTGATTGAGAAAGTTTGGGTAGTTTGATTGCTGTCTTTTCAGGGTCTGCTGCCAGCAATGATCCAATGGTAAATAATTCCTGCTGAATTCTGCGAATAAAATCTCTGAAAGTAGCGCATGCTTCCTGATCTGAAAGTAATCCTATATAGGAGTTTAATTCGTCAATCGTGCCATAGGCCTCAATACGCATATCACTCTTGCGTACTCTTTTGCCACCAAGAAGAGAGGTTTCCCCTTTATCACCCGTTTTGGTATATATTTTCATCTGATTTTAGTTGAGTTGCTGATCGATAAAATTAATCGAAATTTTATTCTTACTGCCGTCCATTTTGAGTATGATTTCCATCCCGGTATTAGTAGTCTGTTGAATTACTCCTTCCCATACGTAATTGCCATACTTACCGATTGGAAAACCGTATTTCTCTGTGTAAATAGACTCAATTTCCTTATATAAAGCATCTGCCTGAACCTCATTTTTGAGGATGATATTGGCTACGATAGCCGTTATTTGATTGGTTTCACTACCATCGGATACCAAGGGAGTATAGTATTCTATGATCATTTCCTCATTTTCGGGAAGCGGGAGTGTGTATACTATTCCCAAAGGATCTTCATAACTGGGCTTGTCGGGGCTTTCCAGTCTTTTGGCAATAGCAATATCGTCTTTCAAGTATACTCCTCTGAATGTTCCTGCTCTTTCTGGTTGAAAAATGACCGTATAGAGTTCTGATTGCGTAGGTGTTTTGGAGGTACAGGCCCATGTCATGATTGTTGCCGAAAATATCATGATAATGATCCAATATTGGCTGATATGGGATAACAGTATACCCAATCCATTAAGGTTATGAAAAATTTGTTGAGTGTTGAACAGCTGCATCCTCGGGTTCGATCCACTTACCATCTGCACGGATCAGGTCAATCAGCCTATCCACGGCCTCTTCTGCTTTTACTGCTTTTTCGACGATTGTTTTGCCTCTGTACAAGGCAATTTTTCCCGGACCTACGCCAACATATCCGTAGTCAGCATCTGCCATTTCACCAGGGCCATTGACAATACATCCCATAATACCAATCTTAACACCTTTGAGGTGTTCTGTGCGTTGTCTGATTTTGGCAGTCGTTTCCTGTAGGTCAAACAAGGTTCTACCACATGAAGGACAGGAAATATATTCTGTTTTGGTGATACGCAGTCTGGAGAGTTGCAACATGCTATAAGCAGCTTTTACCTGTATGCTATGTGCCTCTGTAATCCAAAGTCCTTCGATCAGACCATCTACTAGCAGAGTGCTGACATTGGATGACAAATAGAGCTGTGTCATGGCATCCCTGGTCAGTTGAAGGTGATCTGGAAGATGTTCATCCTGGTAGAAATCAAAGGTTTCGGGTGCTGCAATATCCAGGAGCAGAGGTTGGCGAATCCCTTGCTTCATCAATGTGTATATGATATCTCTCCATTCATATGTGGGGATTTTCTGGTAGGCGGTGAGGATGAAAACACATTTATCCAACTGATTGGCATGATCTATAAGTGAAACCAGATCGTGCTGAGAAATTCTTACAAAGTTAGCCTCATTGCTCTTTTCATCCTCTATCAGCCATTCATTCAAAGACGGGAAAAGTGGGAATGCTCTTTTCCGATTTTTGAGCATACGCCATGTATTGACATGATAGATTTTTTTGACACCACCTGGAAGCTCGAATGCCGGTATCTGATCTCCCAAATAGATCCAGTCTACTGCAGTATCTGAGAAGGTATATTTGTCTAGTGCCGGAATGTAGGTATACCCTACTTCAGTAAGGTTACCGGGCTGCTGGCTACTATGCTGTATATCGGCGACTACCCTAGGGACTTCATCTGCACCTATGTTGAGTACTTTTTCTGTTTTTCTTCGCTCAAATGAATAGGGCTCGAATGGAAGTTGAATTTGTTCTATGGGGATTTCTTTAGAATGCCTCATTTTTTGGGCCTGTTCCACAAAATGGTTGATCAGGAACTGTGCCACAGGCATTTCATATTCGGGTTCTTCTGTGAGAGATACTCTTACAGTATCTCCAATACCATCCATGAGGAGGGTAGCTACTCCGAGAGCAGATTTGACGCGGCCATCTTCTCCTTCTCCAGCTTCCGTTACACCCAGGTGCAGTGGATATACCTGGTCTCTTTCAATCATTTGTTCCATCAGCAGGCGATAAGCCTGTACCATTACCTGAGGATTGGAAGCTTTCATGGAGATCACGATATCATAGAAATTGTGATCTTCACAAATTCTGACAAATTCCATGGCTGACTCAACCATACCGGTAGGAGTATCTCCATATCGGCTCATAATACGGTCGGATAAGGAGCCGTGGTTGGTACCTATGCGCATGGCAGTACCTTCTTCTTTGCAGATTTTGACCAGGGGTGAAAATCTTTCATGAATCCTTTCCAGTTCGGCCTGATATGACTCATCCGTAAAAGATAGTTCCTGAAATCGTTTTTTATCGGCATAGTTGCCGGGGTTTACACGAACTTTCTCAACGATTCTTGCTGCGATCTCTGCTGCATTAGGCGTATAGTGTATGTCAGCTACCAGGGGGACACGATACCCTCTTCTACGAAGTTCTTTTTTGATCTCAGCAAGGTTGTGAGCTTCCTTTTTACTAGGTGCCGTGATGCGCACGTATTCACATCCTGCTTCTACCATTCGAATAGATTGCTCTACAGTACCTAGGGTATCCATAGTATCTGTGGTAGTCATGGATTGGACGCGGATGGGATTATTCCCTCCGAGGGGTACTTCTCCGATGTATACTTCTCTGCTTAGGATTCTGCGGTAAGAAAAATGTGATAATGCGTATTTCAGGGGAAATTCCATAACCAAATTTGATTCATTGTACAGCTTCCAATGATATGGAAGATTGATGGTTCAACTTGCATAGGATCTATTAGTGTTCCTAATGACCCCAGATAATCAATACAACAAATAGATGAACAGATAGTTTTGGGAGATTCAGATCAAAAAATAATTATACGATTCTATTTTAGTATAGTAAAAATGATCTTGTATGATGTAAAAGTTTATCATACAATTTTATTTTTTGTGATTTAAAAAATGAAAAGTAATCAGATCAAATTGCAAAACTCTATATAAAAAAAATGAAAATTTGATGGGTTAGTTTTAAGAATACTGGGAAGTTTTTTGATTTTGCTGAGTGCTATGTTTTATTATTTCCAACATTGCTTTTATTATTTCTTAGATAAATTGCTTTTTTGTCTCATAATAAATATTAAACGGCCTACAATTTGCTTATAGATTTAGTGAAATGATTATGATATATGGATTTACACAAAATTATTAATCAGCTAACCGAAGAAGAATTTCACGAGATTCATTCCAATTTTTTAAATAATAAGGCGGAAAAAACGGCTGACTTTTTGGAGATTATACGGAGTAATCCGGAAGATCCTGACAAGGAATTTATCAAAAAGCACGATATTTCTCCATCGGCATTCTATGTACTGAAGTCCCGTTTAAATCAGCGTATAGAGACTTTTCTACTCAACAGGCTGGGCGATTCTAACCTACATGTCATGCGACGGGTATTGAATGTAGGTGATCTGGTGGCAAATAATCCGCGTGAGATTTCTGTCGCGGCTTTGCGGCGCCTGGAAAGAGAATTGCTCAAATTTGATTTTCCCTATGGTCTGATGATTGTGTACAAAGCACTACAGAATCTTCATATTCACGATGAAAAATATATTTTCTACCGCAGTCACTACAATCAACAAGTAGCTTATGCCGTAGCGATGGATAAAGCTGCAGATTTGGTGGTTCAGTTCTTCAGGGCTTTTGATTCCTTTTACATGACACGAAAGGAGAAAGATCACAATGAGATGATCAAGATCATGGAGAAAATCGATAATGTGACGGCTTTGTATGAATCCAACCGTTTGCTGTTGTTCAAGTACATTGTTCACATCTATGCAAAGCTGTTTATCGAGATTCCCGATACCATAAGGTGTGAGGTCGAAGATCTGGAAACCATGTTTGACAAATCATTTGAGATTCTGGGCGAGTATAAAGAGGATTCTTTTTACAGCAATCTCAATATTCTGTTCAACTTTTTCCGCTTTATACACTATGAAAACAATCAGGTATGGGATAAGTCCAAGATATATTTTGAAATCCTCGATTACAAGATTGAGGAAATGATGCTTCATGATTATTTCAACGCCAATTTATCACTCTTTCTATTCAGAAAGTTGCAGTATCACAAACGGACTCATACAACAGATCAATTGCTCAAGGATGTTACGGAGTATGTAGACCAGATCGAGATCGAACCCTATCGCCTGATTTACTTCGTGAATTTCAATTTGTTTAGGGCACATGCTTATTTTTTAAAAGGTAAGTACAAAAAGGTAACGCGAATCCTATACAACCTGCGCAATGAAGTGAATCTGAGAAAGCAGGTACATATGGATCTAGAGGTGAAGTTTTTCCACGCACTTACCTATGTAGCCATCAAAGAATTTGATCTTGCTAATCAACTGATTCTCAGTTTACAGCGTCAACTACGAAAGGATTCTATGAAGCCCTATGAGCATGCAAAAATACTTATTAAGATCCTTAATGTGGCTTTGGGAGGACGTCCCAGGACGAGATATAAGAACCTAAGGAGCAATATTGACCTTTGGAATGAAGAAAACCAGGGAAGATATGCTATCCTGCAGGAATTGGATATGGAATCTATTTTTTTGACAGAAGAATTTGTAGAAACTGAACCCATATCGTAAGCTTTTGTTGTTGTTTATCATTCAATGATTATTCTGGATTTCTTATAAATGCAGAATCATTAGCTTGTTTTTTTACAAAATTCATAATTTTTGTCAAATTGCGTAGTATATTAGCCTGCGATTTTGATCTTTTAGGCACTTTTAGCGTAAGCAGTAGATATACTACATGTTTGAGTAGCAATGAAAATTGAGTAAATTTCAAGCTGAACCATTGATTATGCGAGCGAATCCGTCTAATATTACGATAAACACATTATTATCTAATACTTCTTTGACAGTAGATGAGATTCTGAATGACTATCGATTAGGATATCGTAGCAGGCAGGTAAGTTTATTGGGGAGGAGAGAAGTATTAACAGGAAAAGCAAAATTTGGAATTTTTGGAGATGGGAAAGAGCTGGCACAGATTGCCATGGCGAAAGTATTTCGCAAAGGAGATTTCCGGTCGGGCTATTATCGCGATCAAACCTTTGGATTTGTCACTGGAATTATATCCATAAAAGAGTTTTTTGCCCAGCTATATGCTGATTTAAACATCTCTGCTGAACCGCATTCGGGTGGCCGCCAAATGAACAATCACCTGGCAACTCGCATGCTACATTCTGATGGAAGTTGGAAGAACCTCACTGAGATGTATATCTCAAGTGCAGATGTTTCCTCTACAGCCGCGCAAATGCCCCGGCTGGTAGGGTTGGCCCATGCTTCTGTCCTTTATCGGCATTCTCCTGAATTGGCAAGTTATGAACAGTTTTCCCATAAGGGTAATGAAGTTGTATTTGGTACCATCGGAAACGCAAGTTGTGCAGAGGGTCACTTCTGGGAAGCTATCAATGCACTGGGGGTATTGCATGCTCCTGCTATCGTATCGATTTGGGATGATGAATATGGTATTTCTGTTCCCAATGAATATCAGATCACTAAAAGCAATCTTTCTGAGGTGTTGAGTGGTTTTCAACGTGAAGGTAATGGGCCTGGCCTGGAAATATTTACCGTCCCGGGTTGGGATTATTTGCAATTAGTTGAGACTTATCAAAAGGCAGAAAAACTCGCCAGGGAAAGCCATGTTCCTTGTATCATCCATGTTATCGAAATGACCCAGCCTCAGGGGCATTCTACTTCCGGTAGT
This sequence comes from uncultured Bacteroidia bacterium, assembly GCA_964468435.1. Classification (GTDB taxonomy): domain Bacteria; phylum Bacteroidota; class Bacteroidia; order J057; family J057; genus JBCCTX01. The sequence continues at coordinate 45,651 of CAYXVE010000001.1, forward strand.
CATGAGCGCTACAAATCTGAGGAGCGACTTCAATGGGAATGCGAACACGATTGCCTACCTATTTTTAGGAGCTGGATTCTCGAAAATGGATGGATCACGGAAGAGGAGTTGGCAGCATGGGAAAAAGAGGACGGAGCCTATGTACGTAACCAGAAAAGCCTGGCCTGGAAAGCTTATCAGCAACCCATACTGGATGAACGAGACCATGTACTTAATCTGGCATGGGAAATAGCTAATCAATCGGCATTTGGGGAAGAGATCAAGAAAAATATTAATACGCTTAGGCGCAATGATGAGCCTAAGCGAAAGGACTACCTCGAAGCTGCTCAGCAGATCTTGATACTGGTTAGGAATGAGGTTCACAGTCCGGCTGTAGAACAACTCAGAACCTGGCGGCAAGAGATGCAGCAGAAATATCAGCAGATATATGATAGTCACCTCGTGGGCGAGCATGGGAGTTCAGCACTACAGGTAGAGCCCGTAATGCCAGAATACGATGAGGATGCACCGATGAAAAGTGGTTATGAGATCATCAATCAATATTTTGATCACCTTCTGGGTCGTGATCCGCGAGTAATTGCTTTCGGAGAAGATGTTGGCAAACTGGGAGATGTAAATCAGGGTTTTGCCGGACTTCAGGAAAAATATGGAGAATACCGCGTCTTGGATACCGGCATCAGGGAAAATACCATTATGGGGCAGGCTATTGGAATGGCATTGAGGGGGTTGAAACCTATTGCAGAGATACAGTATGTCGACTACCTAATGTATGGATTGCAGATCCTGTCAGATGATCTGGCTTCACTGAGGTATCGCACGAGAGGAGGACAAAAAGCACCAGCGATTATCCGTACACGTGGCCATCGGCTTGAAGGTATATGGCATGCTGGTTCACCGCTAGGAATGATCATCCATGCCCTCCGCGGAATGCATGTCATAGTTCCCAGAAACATGACGCAGGCTGCAGGGTTTTACAATACCTTAATCAAGGGGGATGATCCGGGACTTATCATAGAGGTCCTCAACGGATACAGACTCAAGGAGGTCGTTCCTAATAATTTTGTAGAGATCACGCTTCCCTTGGGAGTTCCTGAGGTGATAAAAGCGGGACATGATATCACCGTTGTAACATATGGAGCCTGTTGCCGGGTTGCCCTGGAGGCAGCAGATCAACTCCATGAAGTGGGCATCTCACTGGAAGTCGTAGATATCAGAACCCTGCTACCTTTCGATATCAATCACCTGATCCTAAAATCTCTTAAAAAGACCAACCGCATCATATTTTTAGATGAAGATGTTCCCGGGGGAGCATCAGCTTATATGATGCAGCAGGTACTGGAAGTTCAGGGAGGGTATCGCTACCTCGATTCCCTACCGACAACGGTTACTTCCAAGGCTCATCGTTGTGCATATGGTACAGATGGTGATTACTGGTCCAAGCCTCAGCCTGTCCATGTATTTGAAGCTGCTTATGAAATGATGAATGAATCAGATCCAGATCATTATCCGTTATTTTACTAACATTGTATGAAACTAGTCCATATTAATCTTTCAACTGCCAGTATTTTTCTTTCGCTAGTCTGTATACTATCGCTACACGCTCAAAAAGTTCCGGTTTATCCCGAATTCTCCATCTCTTCCAGTACACTTGAACAGCATCTTCGATTCCTGGCCTCAGATGAACTTAGAGGAAGAAGGACTGGCACTGAAGGGAGTGCTGCTGCTGCGAGATATATTGCAGAGCAGTTCAGAATGTATGGCGTAAAAGTAATACCTGGACAGGATGATTATTTTCAACCTGTCAGGTTATTAAGGAATATTCCCGGAGGTGGGGGATCAGTAAACGTAGCTCAGCATAGCTATACTCATGGAGACAGTATGCTATGGCTATCAGGAGCAGCTGTGCAATTTGAAGTTGAGGCTGTGTGGTTGGGGCATGGATGGGTGGATGAAGAGCGTGGTTATAACGATTATCAGAACAAGGAGGTTAAAGGTAAGGTCGTGATCGTTGCTTCTGGGGTACCTGGATCACAGAGCCGTACTGAAGCTGTTCGCGCTATGCCGTTGAAGCGCAAGTGGGCTTCTGAGCGTGGAGCGATAGCACTTATTGAGTTATATCAATTGAATACACCCTGGAATTTTTTCAAAAATTATGTCAGCAAAGAACGTCTGGATCTTCTGGATGAAGATGCGCTGCCGCAGGAATTGGATTCCATTCCATATGGTTGGGTATTTGCAGCCCATGCTGACTGGGTCAGGGAGATTCAGAAGGGTGGTACTGCAATAGTATCGGTTCAGTCTGTAGGCAACAGAAGTGAAATCATCACTTCCAACAATGTTGCAGGTGTTATCGAAGGCAGTGATCCTAACCTTAAAGAAGAATATGTCTTGCTGAGTGCCCACTATGATCATGTAGGAGTAGGTGCACAGGGTGGGAGGTATACCGAGGAGGACAGTATATTTAATGGTGCCAGGGACAATGGCATGGGCACAGTAGCTTTACTGGCAGCGGCTCAATCCCTGGCAAAATTACCAGCGAGGAGGTCTGTCATTTTGTTGGCGCTTACTGCTGAAGAGATCGGGCTGCTTGGAAGTGCTCACTATGCAAGTAATCCGTTGATTCCCCTGGAACAAACTATTTTTAACCTCAATAATGATGGTGCTGGGTATACGGATACCGGTGCAGTAGCCATTATCGGATATGATAGGGTAGGGGTAGCAGATATTTTTGATAAAGCTACTCAAAAGTTGGGGTTGAAGATCTACCCTGATCCTGCAAAAGAACAGAATCTTTTTGACCGTTCAGATAATGTATCTTTTGCCAAAAAAGGAGTTCCAGCCCCAACTTTTTCGCCAGGATTTGAGCAGTTCAATGCAGAGATGTTCAAATACTATCATCAGGTATCAGATGAGGTGGAAAGCATAGACTGGAATTATCTGAAAAGATTTGCTCAGGCATACACCTATGCTGCGCGGCTTATAGCCAACAGAGATGAGCGACCTTTCTGGGTCAAAGGAGATAAATACGAAGAAGCAGGTAAAAAACTTTATGGTCAGTAATCGGGAAATCATTGGCTGAATAGCCCAAATAGCAAACCTTTGACACGGTTGATAATGTGTCCCAGATCTTCTGGATTATCCCGGAAATTGTATCTGGCCACATCGATGTCCATCTTTTTTCCGTATCTGTAATTGTCATACCACATTTCATAGCGGTCGTTGAGACTTTTAAGATAGTCCAGTCTGAGGGAATCTTCGAAAGGCCTCCCGCGGTTTTGAATTTGTTCTACCAGGGTAGGGATACTACATCTGAGGTAAATGAGCAGATCGGGAGGCTGGATAAGATCAGTGATGGTTTCAAAGAGTTCTTTGTAGGTATCATATTCACGGTCAGACATAAGCCCCATCGTATGGAGGTTGGGAGCAAAGATCTGCGCATCTTCATAAATAGTCCGGTCCTGGATGACATGCTGATTATCTTTATGGATCTGGATAATTTTATTGAGTCGTGAGTGGAGGAAGGAGATTTGCAGGTGAAAAGACCACCGCTGCATGTCGGAATAAAAATCCAGCAGATATGGATTCTGGTCATTATTCTCGTATAAGGCTTCAAAGTTGAAATAGCGGGACAGCAGATGGGTCAGGGTAGTTTTTCCTGCTCCAATATTTCCGGAAACGGCAATTAGCATTTACTATTATTTATTAATCAAAACGCTGTTGTTGACAAATTTCTTATATCCTAGTCGCTCTCGTACTCTTCCCAGTACTCTGCTAGCCACTTCACGTGCTTTATCTGCTCCTTCTGAGAGCATACGATCTAGTTCGTCCGGGTTATCCATATAATGTTGGAAAGCTTCCCGCTCTTTCTCAAATTTCACCATGATCAGCTCCAGCAATTCCTTTTTTGCATGTCCATAACCATAATTACCACCCAGATATTTCTTTCTCATTGCTTCCACCTGCTCCTTTTCTGCCAGTAGTTTGTACAAGGCAAATACATTACAGGTATCGGGGTCTTTGGGTTCTTCCAGTGGTGTGGAGTCCGTGACAATACTCATTACCTGCTTTTTGAGTTTTTTGTTGGTTTCAAATATGACGATGGTATTGTCTTTCGATTTGCTCATCTTCTGCCCATCTGTACCCGGAATGATCATTAATTGCTCATCAATTTTGGCTTCGGGTATCACCAGGGTATCTTCCCCGTAAGTACGATTAATTGCCTCAGCCATATCGCGTGTAAATTCCAGGTGCTGTTTTTGATCTTTACCTACAGGTACAATATCAGCATCATATAGCAATATGTCAGCAGCCATGAGTACCGGGTAGGTAAACAGTCCGGCATTCACCATTTCTATCGTTTCCGACTTATCTTTGAAGGAATGAGCCAGCTTAAGACGGCTGTATGGCATAAAACAGCTTAAATACCATGCTAGTTCTGCAGTCTCAGGTACATCTGATTGTCTGTAGAATACCCCTTGTTCTGTATCATATCCACAGGCAACCCAGGTAGCTGCTGTTTTGTAGGTATTCATTCTGAGTGCATCTCTATCTCTTATGGTTGTAAGTGAATGCAGATCTGCAATGAACAGGAAAGAGTCATTGCCCGGCGTATTTGCCAGCGATATGGCTGGATAGATAGCACCCAATAGATTACCGAGATGCGGAGTACCGGTACTTTGTACCCCTGTGAGAATACGAGCCATAAATCTGAGGTCGATATCGTTAAAATAATGTACTTGTCCGCAAGAACAGATCATGATCTGTTCTTGCGGACAAGTACAAAACTAACACAATACCTTGCCGCTTGCAAGGTGATTAGGTTAATTACATCCGAGATCTCTGCGAGACTGCATATCATTATTGGGAAAGCATAGATTGGAAAGTACTGAACTAGGGACATAGCGATTTAGGTGAGGGTCATAGAGACCATTCCTCAGAAACGCTACGATATCTTCTACTTCTTCCACATCGAGACCTAATGGAACGAAGTGAGGATCAAGTTGATCTTCTGGTACGTTACTATTCTCAGAGATGGCCTTATTTTTATAATCTACTACATCTTGCAACCGGAAAAAGCTACCCCCATGACCATAGAAAGGGGAATCTTTGAGGTTGTATAATTGAGGAACTTTAAATTTATACATATCCTCAGGTCTTTGGGTGAAACCTCCTCGACCTTTATGCTCTGTATTATCTGCAGTTACATGAATGACATCGCTTCCGGCGAGATCGCGCATACCGATTGCATAAAATTTCACCGAATCAACCGATGAAAGAGCTGGTCCTGTATGGCAACTCACGCATTTTGCTTTGCCGAAGAACAAAATGGCTCCTCTTTTTTCCTCCTGAGTCATGGCTTGTCGATCTTCCCTAAGCCACTTTTGAAAAGGTGATTCATTTGAAAGAAGTGAACGTTCATACGCTGCAATGGCCAGGCCTGTATTGATTAGTGTGTATCGTTCTTCTTCGGGCACGTTGGGGAATGCTTGATCAAATAATTGCTTGTAATTGGTTTCGTAGATAATAGAAGCTTCATTGAACTCAAGGCGATGTACACCAAGTGCGGCTATAGCCTGGGTTTCTACTCCTTCAAAAAACAGTGAGTTTTTTTCAACAGGTGTACCTGGTAGCCATTGGGCTTCTGTGCCCCTGTTGACGCCTGTAGCGCCAAACTGTCCATTCCATAGCATCACCTTCTGGAAAGCAACATTCATCGCTGAGGGAGAGCGGATAGGTTGGACATCGATATCGCTACGGTTATAATGGGGGTTGGGTACTCGAGTTTCGCCCCTAATGCCAAATCCTATTCCTCCCTCACCAATGCCCTGCTTTCTTCCTGCCTGAAATCCTGCTGCTACATGATGACAGGAAGCACATGAATAGGTAAAGCGACTGATATTATTTTTCGGATTTGCTCCCAGACCTGTTTCGTGAAACAGTAGCTTACCTAATTTTACCTTTTCTTTTGTAAGCAGATTGTTGGGATCCTGGGGTATTTCGCTTAGATTGATACCATCGGGCAACATAAAAAAGCTTTCATTTTCACCTGGCGCTACTGACCTAAGCCTATTGAGGAGCTCTTCGTCCAGTAAGTTGGAAGCCCAGTCTTCTTCTTGTTGCATACATCCAGTAATCATAGTCATCAAAGCAAGTATTGATAAAATCCATGTACGTAATTTCATCCTTTGGACTATTTGTTTTTCTATGATCTGATCAAAACAGCCGTAATCTGATCAATATCAATTACAAAAACGATGATTTTTGTTATTAATGTATATTAATACAAAATTAGTAAAATATAACAAATAAACATACAGGATATCATTCAAAAATACGCATTTTAAAATAGTTTGGGTTCTGAGTAACTAGCAATACCTTTTATATTTTAAATAACATTTTGGATGAGTCAAATGGTTGCGTCGTAGCCTTTGATCTGACAGATCATTTATTTCACTAACCCATTAGCCTAATTAATTTTTAACTGGCTCAAGCCAGTATCAGGTTCAAATACCTACAACATAGTCGTAGATCCCGAGAAATTTGGATGCAGAAGCGATGATAATCAGGATGAGCAAACGGTGAATCCATTTGTCAGCATCCGGCACTTTTATCACAAATCTCACTCCTAGCATGGCTCCCAAAGACTGTGCTATAGCCATCATCAAGCCAAAACCCAGATGTATATCTCCAGATATGGTGAAGATGATCAGTGCTGGTATGCTTAGTAGAGAGATGATCAGCAGTTTGATACCTGTGGTTTGGGAGAGGCTGTATTTTGCCCCGAGGACAAGGGCAATGATCAGAAATATACCTGAACCTGCTTGTATAAAACCTGCATAGATTCCAATGGCAAAAAACAGTAGTAAAACCAGGGGTTTACGGCTATTCTGCACAGATGCCTGAGTTTCTCTGAGCCATCTTTTGGGATTGATCAGTAAAACGCCTAGCATAGCCACCATCAGTACACCGATGAAGGTATTCATGGTTTCTGTATCGAGATCTGTTGCGAGCCATGCACCGAAAACAGCACCTACGATACAGGGAACGATTAGCCAGATGGTCCCAGGTGGATCTGGAGGTGCCTGTTGTTTAAAGCTATAATAGCCTACAAGGCTTTGAAAAAACACCCCAATCCGGTTGGTTCCATTAGCTATGTCGGCGGGAAGCCCACACATAAATACAAAAATAGGGAGGGTAATCAGTGAACCACTACCGATCAGGGTATTGATGATACCTGTTCCGAGGCCTGCTAGAAAAAACAGTATCAATTCCAAGGAGGACAGATCAATGTCGAGCCACTCAAGCATATATTGATAAAAGTATGTAAAAATTATATTTTAATAGGAAAAGATATGAGATGATTGTAAGTTTTTTGTGAGTCAAATTATTTTAGTTCCTTTGCCAGGTATTATACAATCAAATAACCCGTGAGATGGACTTAACTCCTCAAAAACTCGGACTTGTAAAAGATGATCTATGGTTGGAACCTTACGAGCCATATATTCAGGACAGATTTGTAAGATATCTCAAAACATTATATTCCATTGAGGACAGGTGGGGTAGTCTTGAGCAATTTGCCCAGGCATATTATGATCTGGGTGTAAATTATGATTCCCGAATGCAGGGTTGGTGGTACCGGGAATGGGCACCTTCGGCTGAAGCTTTATACCTGACGGGTGATTTTAATAACTGGGAGCGAAAGACTCACCCACTGACAAAGCGTGAGGATGGGGTGTGGGAGATTTTTTTACCAGATGAAAGCTATTCGGCGAGCTTTGTCCATGGAAGTTTTTTCAAAGTGCATATAAAAGCTGCCAATGGTGAGATGGATCGCATCCCTGCATATGCCAAAGCAGTGTATCAGGATCCGGAAACGTATGATTTCAAGGCAAGAGTATGGAAACCTGCTCAGCCCTTTGAGTGGACAGATGATAATTTTCAACCGAATTTCCTTAAAAATCCCATTATCTACGAAGCGCATACAGGGATGGCTCAGGAAAAAGAAGGTATTGGCACCTACCGGGAGTTTGCTGATAGGATCTTGCCACGCATCCATGCACAGGGGTATACCTGTATACAGTTGATGGCTGTGCAGGAACATCCATATTATGGTTCATTTGGCTATCACGTGTCCAATTTTTTTACTCCCTCGTCAAGATTTGGAACTCCTGAAGATTTGAAATACCTGATTAATAAGGCGCACACTATGGGGATAGGAGTCATCATGGATATCGTTCATTCTCATGTAGTCAAAAACTTTGCAGAGGGACTCAATCAGTTTGATGGCTCCGACAATCAATATTTCCATCCTGGAGGGAGAGGATATCATACCTCATGGGATTCTAAGTTGTTTAACTATGGAAAGACCGAGGTTCTTCAATTTTTGTTATCCAATGTAGCTTACTGGCTCCAGGAATTTCATTTTGATGGATTTCGTTTTGATGGAGTAACTTCCATGATGTATATGCATCATGGGGATTTTATGACCTTTGATCACTATGACAAATACTTTAAGGATGGAGTCGAATGGGATGCTTTGATTTATTTGCAGTTGGCCAACGAACTTACCCATAAATTGAGACCACATGCCATAACAATAGCAGAGGATATGAGCGGAATGCCTGGATTGTGCAGAAAAATCATAGAAGGAGGGATAGGGTTTGACTTCCGGTTGGCAATGGGCATTCCTGACTATTGGATCAAGATGCTTAAGCATAAGAAAGATGAAGAGTGGGATATCCATGAAATGTGGCATACGATTACCAATCGCAGGTACAAGGAGGGAACTATTGCTTATGCCGAGTCCCACGATCAGGCGCTAGTGGGTGATAAGACACTTGCTTTTTGGCTGATGGACCAGGAAATGTACTGGCACATGAATGTAGATGATCCCAGTCTGGTTATAGACAGGGGAATCTCGCTTCACAAGATGCTAAGACTTTTTACCGGAGTTCTGGGAGGGGAGGGATACCTCAATTTTATAGGAAATGAATTTGGGCATCCAGAATGGGTTGACTTTCCCCGGGAGGGCAATAACTGGAGCTATAAATACGCACGCAGGCAGTGGTCATTGGTAGATAATCCTAACCTGAAGTACAAATTTCTGAATGAATTTGACAAGGCGATGGTCCACTTGATTAAGGAATATCAAATCTTATCTGCATTAGCTGCCAAGCAGGTAAATATGGATGCAGAAAATAAAGTCATCATAGCTGAACGAAACAACCTGATTTTAGTCTTTAATTTTCATCCCAGCCGTTCGATACCAGATTACCGTTTCTGGGTTCCAAATCCGGGAAGTTATCGCATCGCATTAAATACTGATGATGCACGGTTTGGCGGACACGACAGAATAGATCAGAACCTGATCTACTCCACGTCGGAAAATGATAAGTTGAGTATATACCTGACCAATCGTACAGGATTGGTACTGGTAAGGGCCGATAAAGTCAATTGAAAGTGCTTGCTACAGGGAATTAGGATCAAAAAATCAGGCTATCCACACGGATAGCCTGATTTTTTGATATAAATAAAAAGCTACGATAATAGTATAAATTGGAGTTGTTCTTATTCATCCCAGGTTGTAGAGAGTTCTTCCGCTTCCATCTCAAAGCTCATGTCATCCGTTTCGATGACCTCATCTGTTTGACCATTGTCGGAAAAGTGATCAGCATCTCTGCGATCAAACTCTTCGTAGTCGTAGTCGGGCATCAACTCAGTTTTGACATGATCGATGGTTTGTGTAAGAGTGTTTAAAAACTTGTTAAAGTCTTCTTTGTACAAAAAGATTTTGTGTTTGTCGTACCCTCTCCCATTGTACTTTCTTTTACTCTCGGTGATTGTAATGTAATAATCATTAGACCGGGTAGATCTCACATCAAAGAAGTAAGTTCGTTTACCTGCTCTGATTTTTTCTGAATACACTTCTTCTCTCCCTTGCATAACTACTTATTTAGGTGCAAATCAATTTAAAACGTTTGTTAAACTATGTTAACCTGGTCAAAAATATGAATTTATACCTATCCTCACAATAACAATTTCATAGAAATCGGATTTTTTCCTGCTCAGGGGTTTTCGGGAAGGTAAATTCCTGCTTCTTCGAGGCGTCTTTTGGCTCTTTCGCGTTCTTGTTCCTGAGATTTGCGTGTTACTTCGTTGTTGTGTTGAGAAGCTATCGTGATATCTCGTTTCCATTCGTAGTACCCACCTCTTTTATAGAAGTTGAGTGCATCATAAGATCCATCAGGTCCCAGCGACCATCCTCCGAATCTTTGGTCCGAGCCCGATTGTGGAGGGGCAAGATGATCATATACAATCATTTTTTTCTTGAAGAAGTTAAATGGCCCTGTTTTCACATATCCGTAGTTGAGATTGAAAGGTGCATTATCGGAGTAGCGAAATACTGCGCGAAACTGCGGTACGATGTCAAAATAGAAGATATCAGCACCGAAATATACCTGGTTCTTGTCATTGGGATCAAGTGTGAGCACTTCGACGAATTTGATATTACTGGATTGGTCAAATCCATTCCAGCCAAGCAGGATATAGGCATCCTGACGTATTGTCTTGCCACTTTCCGAATCTGTATACTTGATCGTACGGATAGGGAATTCTTGTTCAAATCTAGGGGGGTAGTATATCCCTCCCAGCCAATTTTTATGGGAAAGAATCTGATTTTCAACGTCCATGGGAATACTTTGCATTTCGATCAAGGGGATGACTATGTATTCTGTTTGTCCCTGCGCATCGATCCATTTGCGTTGGATAAGACCGAAATAATAATGATAAGTCTCGGGAACATGTATACCGGAAGGTTGGTCGATAATTTGCCAGGTAAATATCCGGAAACGCTTATCTTCTGCATAGATGTGAGATATGCTGGTAAGTGAATCAAAGGGATAATTGAAGCTCGAAGGTTTCCGGAGTGTCTGGATCAGCGCTTGAGTGAAGCGCTTGTTGATCTGAAGTTTTGCTTCCAGTGATTTATCCGAAAATAATGTTTCAGCTTGTTCCACCAGCTTTCGTTCGACCTCCTGTAGATTCTGTGACTGGGTAACTAATAAAAGCCCGATCTGGAGAAAAATGACCCAATATAGACTTAGCTTACTCATAGATATTAAATTATAAATCCTCGTTTATATGCCGTGATAGGATAAAGTGAATAAAATAACAATTATGCCAAATCCGTTAATAGAAGAATGCAAAAATCACGACATAGATATGTAAATATATTTTCATAATAAGTATCTTTCCTGTTCTGTTTTATCAGAAATGTATACCCATATAATTAAATATTAGTACTCCCTCTTGTTACCCATTTGAACCAAACCCAAAATGACAGATTTAATCCATGATTTTTTTCGTGGCCTGCTAGGTATATCGATTTTAATTGCCTTTTGTTATTTCATGAGTAGCAACCGTCGCAAAATAGATTGGAAATTAGTTGGTACAGGTATCGCATTACAGTTTGTTTTGGGCGTATTGGTACTCAAAGTCCCATGGGTCAAGTCCCTTTTTGATGTGGTTAGTGGTTTTTTTGTCAAATTACTCAGTATAGCAGAGGAGGGGACGCAGTTTATTTTGGGAGAAAAGCTTCTGGACGCAGATAGTTTTGAATATATTTTTGCCTTTAAGGTTCTTCCCACGGTAATATTTTTTTCTGCATTAACCTCGCTGCTGTATTATCTGGGCATTTTACAACGCATTGTGTATGGATTTGCCTGGATTATGTCCAGGACGATGCGTTTATCAGGTGCTGAGAGCATGGCAGCAGCTGGAAATATCTTTATTGGGCAGACAGAAGCCCCCTTATTGGTAAGACCTTATCTAGAAAAAATGACAGATTCAGAAATCATGTGTCTGATGGTGGGAGGCTTTGCTACAATTGCCGGGGGAGTATTTGCAGCATATGTAGGCTATCTGGGAGGAACAGATCCCTTGCAGCAGCAGTATTTTGCTACGCATCTCCTTACGGCTTCAATTCTTTCTGCCCCGGCAGCGATCGTGGCATCCAAAATGTTGTTGCCAGAGACAGAAGAAATTGATGAAGAACTACGGATACCCAAAAACAAGATTGGAGTAAATGTCTTGGATGCCATAGCTAATGGTACGATAGAAGGAACTAAACTTGCGATCAATGTAGGTGTTATGCTTTTGGTTTTTATTGCCATGATCAGCTTGTTTAATTACTTGTTGAAAGATGTGGTAGGTGCTTTGGGAAATGGATGGATCAACCGGGAAATAATAGACATGAGTGAAGGCAAGTATGAAGGGCTTACGTTGCAGTTTGTGTTTGGCGTCTTATTTTCTCCTGTTGCCTGGATTCTGGGCGTATCACATCAGGATATATTGGTCGTTGGGCAATTACTGGGGGAAAAGACGATCATTAATGAGTTTGTTGCCTATGTATCTTTGGGAAGTGTCAAATCTGAGGGACTGCTCACTGAGGAAAAGTCCATCATCATTGCCACCTATGCTCTATGCGGTTTTGCCAATTTACCATCTATCGGTATTCAAATTGGGGGCATTGGAGCCTTGGCTCCAAAATTAAGAACTAAATTGGCCAAGTTGAGCATCCTGGCATTAATCGGCGGAACGGTAGCAGCTTTTTTTACCGCTACCATAGCAGGGATGATCTATCAATGGTAGTGATCTCACTCATATCTCAATGAAATCGCCAACTATTTTAGGACGTTACATTTTGCATTTTAGAACTTAGCAGTATCTTTGTTGTTGCACTCTCAAAGTAAAAAAACGCTTGTAGCTTATGTTAGTAAAAACTACAAATGAAAAAAAGGTGCGATTTAAAAGCACCACAGATAAAGATCTGTTTGCCAAAGAACTCAGGATGCGCGTAGCGCAATATTTTAAGGAAAAGGGTATTTCAAAGTATGGTAATACGGAAATGTACCTCAAGACAGTTATCGCAGTTGTCTCCTGGATAGGTGTGTACGCATGGATCATGTCCAACACCTTAAGTCCACTGGGGTTGATCCTGGCGTTTACTTTACTAGGATACGTAAATATATTCATTGCTTTCAACATTGGGCACGATGCCTGCCATAACGCCTACTCCTCAAAGATGTGGGTCAACAAAATGATGTCATACTCCATGAATTTCATTGGGGGGAATTCATATCTATTCAGACAAATGCACAATGTGCACCACATGTATGTCAATATCCACGGTACAGATGTTACACTTGAAACGCATGGACTGTTTCGTTTTACCCCGGAAGAGCCCTACAAGCCCATACATCGTTTTCAACACATCTATACACCTATTTTGTACTCCTTTGCAGCTGTACACTGGGCAGTAATAAAAGATTTTAAGTGGTTTTTCAGAGAGTCTCATATAGGCAACAATAAAAATGTCAAACACCCGGCTAGCGAGTATGCAGCGCTATTTGTTTCCAAACTCGTGTACTTCTCTCTGCATCTTATCCTGCCATTAATCTTCTTAAAATATGCATGGTGGCTGGTAATTTTGGGATTCCTTTCCACACACATTCTTCCTGGACTTACCTTTGCTTTGATTTTTCAGGTAACGCATGTATATGAAGGGACCCATTATCCTGTCCCTGATGAGGAAGGAAATATTGAGAATAATTATGCTATTCACGTTCTAGAAACCACTGCCGATTTTGCCCGTCAAAACCGGATAGCTACTTGGTTGATGGGAGGTATCAATATACATGTCATTCACCATATCATGCCAGGTGTTTGTCATGTGCATTATCTTGCGTTAACCAAAATACTTATTGAGGTCGCGAAAAAACACGGTATTGAGTATCAAGAAAACAAAACGTTTTCGCAGGCCCTAGTCAAACACATTCGGATGCTCAAACTGCTGAGTAAACCCAATGCAGAAGTCGCTCAGTACCGCGCAGCAACATCCTGATCTTTAGCCTGATTCGAAGACAGTAAAAAAATACAAAAAGGATGTCTCATAGTGAAATTTCCTTTTTTACGCCCCTAGCGTATGGGCATAATTTCGTAACTAGAAATTAAATAGGGTACGTAGTTACCTTGTGAGACATCCTTCTTTTTTTGTATTTTTGAAAAAAACAGGATATATGCCTATTTCTTTTTCTTTATGGTTACAAGTGATGCTTTCCCTCGCAGGTGTGCAGCATCCTTTTTATGTGAGTGTCTGTCAGATAGATCACAATCCCCAAAATCAATCGCTTGAGATTACCCTCAAGGTATTCACAGATGATCTTGAGGTAACGTTGGAAGAAAAAAAAGATGAAAAATTGTTTCTGGGCTCTGATCGAGAAACTTCTTTTGCTGATTCCCTGATTATGGAATATCTATATAAGAAATTGCAAATCCGGGTAAATCAACAGCCTGCCCAGATGAAATATTTGGGCAAGGAGGTAGAAATGCAGGTTACATGGTGCTATGTAGAGATCAAAGGAGTACCCGATGTCCGTAAACTTGAAGTGATCAACACCATTTTCCTCGAAACCTACGATACTCAGACCAATCTGGTAAATATCAGGGTAGGGGAAAAGAAGAAAAGTATGTTATTGAATCAACGAAAGCAACAAGATGTGGTGGATTTTTAGCATCTCATATATTTGGCTAATTTCAGTTATCAGTATCTCCCTAACTTTTGTGTCAAATAGTATTCATTCTACTGGAAAGAATACGCTCCAGAATGATAAATGGGTATACGACAACCGGGTTTACGACGAATACATTTACACGGTACAATTTTACAAAGGTCAGTATGAAAGCTCGTATCCGGTTTTGTACATGGATCAAAATGAGTCTTTGCGGTTGGAATTCGATGAATTGATGAATGTAGATGAGCGTGCTTCAGATCTCCTAGTGGATATCATTAGTTGTAACGCAAACTGGGAACCTTCCAGTGTATTGCCGATAGTGTTTTATGAAGGATTTACTCAGGACAGAATACTTGAATTTCAGCGCTCCCGTAACACCAAGGTCCCTTACATGCATTATTTTTACGAATTTCCACAGCAAGGCGAATTTTTTAAAATGAGTGGGAATTACTTGTTGAAAGTATACCGGGATAATGCAGAAGAAGAAGTGATTATTACGCGCAGATTTGTTGTGGTAGAACCCAAGGTAGATATTAATCTCAGGTATCTACTTAATCAGGAGCCTGAAAGGCTTGAATTGAGAGAACTCGGTTTTACTGTAAATACCACAAACCTGGCTGTAAGGAATCCTCAGCTCGATCTCAAAATAGAAATGTTGCAGAACTTCCGCTGGGATAGCCGGGTTTCTCTGGATCAACCTGTCTTCCTGAACCCCAACACATTTGAATACAAGCTCAATCTGATCCGTGAGTTTCCGGGAGGAAATGAATTTCGCTTTCACGATATCCGTTCACTAAGACTTTATTCGGGCTCTGTCCGTGAGATCTTTGAGCGAGATGAAGTGTTTGATGTCGTACTTCAGACTGACAGGCCCAGGCTGACCAATGATTTTGGACCCGTGAGAGACCTCAACGGTAGTTTTTATATCGACGTGATGAATTTTCCTCAACCTCAGTTACATGCCGATTATGTATATAACTTATTTAGTCTGAAAATGCCTGAACTGGATAAGGGAGATGTTTATCTCTTTGGAGCATTTACGGACTGGCACACTTATGACCAATACAAAATGGGATATGATGAGGCCTTGAAGCTTTACAAGGCGGAAGTTTTACTGAAACAGGGTTTTTATGATTATCAGTATGTCGTGGTGGAGGATGGAAAAGTAGATGATGCTGTTTTGGAGGGGAAACACAGGGATACAGAAAATTTTTATTCGATACTGATATACTTTCGTGCTCCTATGGATCGGAGTGACAGGTTGGTTGGTTTCCGCGCTGTGAATTATATTGAATAACATTTTATCATATGGCCGAGGAATTACATCTTACGCCAGGGGCTTCCCGGCAGGAACGTTATCGGGAGTTGTTGCCGCAGATACAATCTGTTATAGGCGGTGAAACGGATTTAATAGCCAATCTGGCTAATGTGAGTGCTATGTTGAAAGAAGCATTTTCTTTTTTTTGGGTAGGCTTTTACCGTATGATAGAGGGCGAACTAGTTTTGGGACCCTTTCAGGGACCCCTTGCCTGTACACGCATTCAGATAGGTAAGGGGGTATGTGGCCATGCAGCAGAAAAGCAACGGACCCTAATCATTCCGGATGTGGATGCTTTTCCGGGACACATTGCCTGTAATAGTGCCTCAAAGTCGGAGATCGTTGTGCCACTTGTCGTAGCAGGAGAAACGGTGATGGTTCTGGATGTAGATAGCGACAGCTACGATGCGTTTTCTGAAATCGATCAGACCGAGTTAAATCAGATCATGGAATTTATTTGTCGTCAACACTGGACCTAAGTGTTGTACGCATGACTTCAAGAAGTTTTTCTACGGATTCGCTCCAAGTTAAGGCTTTGAGGTCGTTGAGTTGTTTTTCGGCTACGGTACTCCTAAGCGCATGCTGGTAGCTGAGTTGCAGGATAATCTCCACCCATTCAGCCATATTCTGTGGATCGGCCACAAAGGCATGGGGGAGTACTTCAGCTGCTCCAGAATTACGCGACAGCACACAAGGAATGCCAAACTGGGCAGCTTCGAGTGCAACCAGGCCAAATGGTTCAGAAATTGATGGCATAACAAAGATATCTGTCATCGACAAGAGTTCATGTATTTTTTCCCTTTCCAGATGTCCAGTAAAATGTACTTTGTCGCCCATCTTTGCTTGGGAGGTTTGTGTTATCAATTCTGCCGTTTTCTCCCCCTTGCCTGCCAGTACAAATCGGGTTTTGGGATTTTGTCTCAGGACGCGCTGTGCTATTTGCAGGAATAGTTCAGGGGCTTTCTGGTAAGTCAGCCTTCCCAAAAATAGGATTAGGGTTTCAGGAAAAGTTTTGGCGATCTTCCGGGAACTAACAGGAGCAGTACCATTATGTATGACCTGGATTCTTTGTGCCGGAATACCGTATTGTTCTTCAAGGATCTTCCGGGTATATTCACTCACAGCAATGATTACGTCGGCCTCATGGTAAATCCATTTCTCGAGATCATAAATCCAGCTTTCTTTGGACAGGCTATTCCGGTCATATTCCAGCGAGTGTACGTGGATGACTAGGGGCTTTTGAAATTTTTTCTTGATCTCCATGCCGGCCAGACTGGTCATCCAGTCATGTGCATGAATCAGGTCAAATTCAATGTCACTGGCTTTTTCCAGTGCCAGTCTTGCGTAATTATAAACCTGGTTAAATAATGGCTGTTTTAGCAATTCTTCCGGAAAATCCAGGCTTAGGCGGGTTTCTTCTGAATTTGTTGTGTGCCCGGGTAGTTGTGCGGCAGGTAGGTCAGGATAAGACTGCCATACTTTCCGCATAATATGTTCGGTTGTGTAGCGTTCTTCCAGGAGAGTAACTTTCTGGTAGAGGGTATTAACCGTAGTATAGGGGTCTATTTGTTTGAGAACGGGGATATATACAACTTGATAGGAGATACGGGTAGACGTAGTACTTACAGGGATCTCAGCTACATGTATTTCCGGAATGGGTGGATGTACCATAGGGGGCGGATCTTGCTGAGGATGAGAAGAAGAGATTGAAATAGACTCCGCTTGGGGGATAAAAGCCGTAATGGGAATGTGCCTGGAAAGCTCATCATTCAGAGCGGTATACGCGACCCCCAGTCCACCCAGTACATTTGGAGGAAATTCCCATCCCAAGGACAAAACAGAGAAGCTCATATGGTTGTGGTTTGATGCTTAAATTAGAAATTAATTGCTTTAGGCTGCAAATATTTTTGGGTATTTACCCAGATGATTAATGGTAATCCGCCATGTCCCAGTCTGTAGACTGTTTCATATAACCAGCGGTCAAGAGATTCAGCAGGGAGGGCAGGATCATAATAGGCTACTACGCGAGCAAGTGCAGTAAGAGACCCCCATATGATGGCATATACTACTACGATTCGATCTATTTTGTTGATGAACAGACCTATCGCTACAATGAAATCCAGTATACCTGCCAGCAGAAGGAATGATCTGGCGGCATCTGCCGATAATCCGATAATGTTTTGTGTCATGAAGACAAAATGTGCGGGTACAGAAAATATCCCTGAAGCAAACAAACCATGACCCATAAAGGTGAGGGCGATGGCCCATTTTATTCCTAGGAGAAGTCCTTTGGATAGTGTTTGTTGCGAAATGATAGCTGCCAGAAATAATGGTAGTGTCCACTGGATTGTATGTTCTATGAATAGAGCTATATTCCAGTTTTGCAACATAGAAGATAGGATGGTTTGCAAAAGCAGCATGAAGCCACCTGCAAGCAGGAAGATCATGCTTGTAAGCTTCCCCAGGTAGCAGTCTATACCTGCTGCGATAATCAGGCAGGCGAGGAACAGGATTCCAACTGCCATCTGGACATTTGCCGCAAGGGAAAGATCCAAGACATTCTGCCAGGGAGTATCCCATCTGAGATATTGCCAGGCCCTTCCAGCAAATAAGAACATGGTAAATAGGCGCAACAGCCTTTCCATGATTTTGAGATGGTTCTGTGATACTGTATGGATAGAAGAAGCTATTGACATAGGGTTATAATCTTTGCAAGGTTAGCTCGTAAGCCATAATGTAAAACTTAGTGAGATTTTGCCAAGCAAAATGCTGAGATTTGTTTTCCACCTCATATCGCTGGCCTATACGATATCTACGACCTTTCTTGACAAAGTTCAGTAGGTATTCTGTTAGCTGGCTCGCTGCATCTTCATAGCTACGGTCTTTGCGATTGACGATGTAAGCTTCCTCCTGTTCGCTGCCAAAGTTTTTCATATAATAATCTCCAAATCCTGCCAGATCACTGGTAACGGCTTGTACGCCTCTTGCAATGCATTCGAGCGGTGTATATCCCCAGGGCTCATAATAAGAGGGGAAAATACCCATATGGCAGCCTCTTACAAAATCGCTGTATTCCATCCCCAGCAATGGACTGGTGGGGGAGATAAAATCTGGGTGGTAAATAATCTTAACGCGATCATCTTTTTGATTGACGAGATTTGCTGAGCGGATAAAATTCAATATCTGGTCATTGGCATCATTGATGAGGTTGTGAGTAACGACAGTAGGTAGTGCATATCGTCGCCATGACTGGATATTTCTTCTCAGGCGCAGTCGCCAGTAATCATCTACCAACAGGTTCAGGTCAGGAAGTTTCTTTTCGGGATTGGTAGCTGTTTCCCCAAAGAGGCGTTCTCCGATTTGAGACTGAATTTTTTCACAGGTATCCCGGATATTTTCCATCAATGCCTGAGAGTGTAGCGCTTCGGGATTGACATTGTGGAAGGGCTGTTTGGTAATAAAAAACATCACAATGGTTTCCTCTCTCTTTTCCTGCTTCATTCTCCAGTTGAGTCTAGCTAGTGCTTCCAGCGTAAGATCGTATCCTTTGTTGCGATACTCAAAGCGTCCCGAGGTAAAAAAATACAGCGTTTTATCCAGATCAAAGGAGTAGCTGTTGAAAAAGTGCCCCATGACGAACTGGTGTATTTGCTCTTTACATTTTTGGTGAAGGTTCTGGATCTCGTGGGATACAGAAAAGCGTTGAATATTCAGACCATTGGGAAGGATGATATCTGGTTTCCTTCCAAGTAGCACTTCACACTCCCGGGCAGTTACTTCACTTACGGTAGAAAAGACATGCGATCCATGTGCTGCTGCCCGTTCTATGGCTGTCTGCGTTACGATATTGAATTGTTTGGCTTCTCGTTGCCAGTCATAAAATGAGAGGTGTGTATAAAAATTATGGTCATTCATTGCGAGATATCTTCCCAGGAGTGTAGCATGAGTGGTGAAAACCGTCTGGACGGGAATCTGATCTCTACGGATTTCAGGAATGGCTGTGCCTGCCATCCATTCATGAACGTGGGCGATAATGGGGCGCTGTTTTTCAGTAACCAAGGTCAGTTCAGCCATGAAGACTTTAACCATAAATCCGAAAGCGACCACCTGATTGAGCAAATCATCATCACCTGGAGTACTAATATGATGATGTTCCCATAATAAATATTTAATTTCGCCCAATCTATGATACACACTGTAAGGATTCAGCAATACGGTAATAGGCCGGCCAGTTATCAGCCATCTGCCAACATGTACTTCAAAACCTTTCTCGCGCATATTTTGTGCGGCAAGTGCAAAAGGATGGGTATCATGCTCTTCTGGTTCAAAATTGGCGGATACGTTGGGATCGACATAGGGCCCAAGGGCGCAGTATCGGTCATTAAGATGATTCATCATACTGGGAACCTTCGAGCGAATCACAGTGTAAATTCCTCCAATCTGATTGCATACTTCGTATGCAACTTCAACCAACAGCGATTTATCAAACTGTTCAGTGATATTGGGGGTGATGGGTTGTTCGGGTACGGTAGTTATCTCTGCCATATCTCAAAAATATCCATTTCTGAATTAAGATAACAATTTCTAGCATATAAAAATCTTGGCTAAATTTGCTACGCTGGAAACAATATAAGGTTAATTACGAACAATAACACATGGATAGAAATGCGACCACAGGGTTTGTGCTGATCACGTTGCTATTATTAGTCTACTTTTACTTTTTTGCACCTAAGCCCACACAGCCTCCTAAGGCTGCTGAAAATGTTCCTACTGAAGAGGTCTCACCCGCAGAGGAAGAAGCGAAGGTTCAACCTGAGCCTTCTGTAGCCACTGCTGTAGATCAATCTGTGCTTGATTCCCTTCAAACTGAGAAACTAAAGTCCAGGTTTGGAGATTTTTACACTTTAGCACAGGGTGAGGGGCAGCTTATCAAAGTCACAACTGATGAGCTTACAGTCTTGATCAATACTAAGGGAGGAAAAATAGAATCTGCCCACCTCAATCATTATGATACATATGATTCCCTTACATTGCCTGTCATCTCAGATCATCCGGGTAATGAACTTGGGCTTCTATTTGGGTATGGTGGCACACAGATCAACTCAAGAGATCTCATTTTTGAGCCTTCCATCACGGAAGATTTGATAGTAAGCGGTCAGGATTCTCAAAAACTTTCACTCAGGGCTGCTATTGATGATCAGCGCTATATTGAACAGATCTATACCTTCAAGGGCGACCAGTTTGATGTTGAGTACGATATCGTTATCCAGGGTATGCAGGATATGTTCAAAAACAGGTTCTATGAAATGTACTGGAAGCAATATCTGCCCAAGACTGAGTTGTCTATCAACAATATGCGTCAAAAATCCACTATCGTATACAATAAAGGAGGTGATGTCAGCAAACTGGGAATCACAGATGATTATAAGGAAGAAGACCTTAATGTGGACGTGAGGTGGATCTCCTACAAAAGCCAGTTTTTTTCAGCTATCCTGATGAGCGACAAGCCATTTCAATCTGCTAAAATCAGCATGCTTACTCCTGAGACAGACACGGTTAACCGGGTTATGCAATCTGATATGTACATGGAGGTGGCTTCTATGCAGGATTCAAGAAATTCCTTCACCCTGTATTTTGGGCCAAATGAATACAGTACACTCAGATCTTACGACGTTGGTTTGCACAAGGAAATGGATTTGGGAAGATGGTTTATACGCTATATTAACGTCGGAACGATCTACATTTTCAAGTTTTTGGAGAGGTACTTAGACAACTACGGCCTGATTATCATTATATTGGGTTTTATCGTCAAAATTCTCGTTTTTCCCTTTACCTTCAAGAGTTTTACCTCCATGGCCAAGATGCGGGTAATCAATCAAACACCTGAGATGAAGGCGTTGGATGAAAAACACAAGGACGATCCCCAAAAACTACAAATGGCTAAAATGTCGATTTACCGGGAGATGGGGGTAAGTATGTTTGGAGGGTGTTTGCCGATGTTACTATCTTATCCCTTCTTGATAGCTTTGTTCTTTTTCTTCCCACAATCAGTAGAACTCAGACAAAAATCTTTTCTGTGGGCAACCGATCTCTCGACTTACGATTCTATACTGGATTTACCCTTCACCATTCCTTTTTATGGAGATCACGTGAGTTTGTTTACCATTCTTATGGCGGTTTCCATCATGATATACACGTATTTTAGTCAAAAATCACAACCTACTTCTGCGGCTACACAGCAATTCAAATACATTTCCTATTTCATGCCGCTTATCTTTTTGGTCTTCCTAAATAATTATGCTTCAGGTCTCAGCTTGTATTATTTTACTTCCAATATTATCTCAATTGCCCAGACCACAGCGATCAGATATTTTATAGACGATGAAAAACTACTAGGGAAAATGCGTGAGACACAGCAACAACGCAAAAAGAAGGGCGGGAAGAAAAAAGCTTCCAAGGGTCGATTAGAGAGGTGGGTAGCGAAACAGCAGAAAAAACAGGACGAACTCACGAAGCAAAGACAAAAAACACAGCAGGTAGGGAATGCTAATCGCAGATCTAGAAGGAAAAAATAATTTTTGAGCTAAAACGTGACTACACATTCATCAAATACACCTATTGTAGCTCCTTCATTGTTAGCTGCTGATTTTAGCAGGCTAAAAGTGGAAATCGAAATGTTGAACGATAGCGAGGCAGACTGGATCCACATTGATGTAATGGACGGACATTTTGTTCCCAATATTGCTATGGGTTTTCCTACAATGGAAGTCCTCAAAAAGTATGCAAAAAAGCCACTAGATGTGCATCTGATGATCGAAAAACCTGAAAAATATATTAAAAGGTTCAGAGAACATGGTGCAAACCGCCTGATCATTCATCAGGAAGCCTGTTTGCATCTTGATCGGACGCTTAGAGAGATCAGGAAAATGGATCTGGGAGTAGGTGTTGCCATTAATCCTTCAACTCCTGTAAATATGTTGGAAGATGTATTATATCTGGTAGATCAGATATGTGTCATGAGTGTAAATCCAGGTTTTGGAGGGCAGCATTTCATACCTCATATTCTCAAAAAGATCAGAGCCTTGAAGGAAATGATTCTCCAACAATCTCTCCCGATTCTTATACAGATCGATGGAGGAGTAGATAAGGATAATATCCCCCAGTTGAAAGCTGCTGGAGTGGATATATTTGTTGCAGGTAGTTATATTTTTGAAGCCAATGATCCCGCTGCTGTCATTAAATCTATAAAGGAAATGAATACCCGCTCCGGGATGAAATGGATATAACATTCATCGCCGGAAGCGGGACAACCAAATGAAAACCCATTATCCTTGTAATTCTATTGTGAAAAATGCACTTATAGCAAAGTAAAAGCCAATGTATGATCGGGTAGGGCTTAGTTTTTCACCGGTTCTGGGGCCGGAAACAGCACGTCCAAAGATATCCCATTCATTTCCTTCATTATCCTTCATGATAACTGGCAGCTCGGAGCGTTCTGCGGGAGAAAAAATCATGTCTTCAGTATCAGCGAGTTCGTCTGTATAAAATGAGACTATGAAATTATGGCTTTGGCTACCAGCAACTACCATTCTTCTCCCTTCCCATGTTCTTCGAGTTAGCTCAATGCCATTGTCAAAGTAATCAAAGGTAAATATCAATGCTTCTTCGTTAGACTGGCTGAGTATGGCGTGTACGCGTTCTTTTGCCGGACGGCGCGGATCGGTAGAAGATACCGGGAACAGAATGCGGTCATTATTGGTGCGATAGTCCCCATATGGATAGACGCCATAATTTCGATTGAACCCCGTTTGGGTCGACATTACCTCTGTATCGGGATATAGTTCCTTCCAGGTTCTCCATGTCGTTTCTACAATCATGTGTAAATCAATAAACTCCCCTTTTCTTGCACCCTGTACACATTGTAGCAGCATCTGAGACCAGTTGCTATCTGTACCCCTGTCATAAGGTATCAAATTGGTATTGTAGAGCAATCCGGAAACTCCAAAAGTGGTGGAACTGTTGCTTGAGGTCGTCCGGTCCCATCCACTTGATGTTCCAGTCAGGGGGCAGTAGGTTACTGCTACATTAATATCCCCCAATTGATCGTTTACAATTTCATGCCAGTCAAGTATTCTGTGTGGATAAGCTCTTACGACTCCATCCTGTACGATGCCTACTACCAGATCTTCAGGGAAGAGAAAGTTATCACCTTCTGAAGCGGAGTAGAATCTGGGTTCGTCGATTGAAGGAATACCATCCTTGCCTGGTCCTCCATCAAATATCTGATTGGAAGGGATTAGCCAAGCGTTGTTAGTATTGTTTCCAGGAGTAGGAGGTATAGTTGGATTTCCTGGATTTTGCGCGATGGGGTCATCCTCTTCATTACATCCTATGATTAAACAAAATCCCAGGGTAGTAATGAGTGTCATGCTGAATATCTTTTTCATAATAATGTAGTCTGGGTTTAATTACTTTTATTATAAAGCTAATATATATATCCATGCCAAGTTGTCTTCCCTTTTACAATTGTGATCTTATGGAAAATAAAAATCCTCTTTCTGTCATTTGCTTATCCGGTTAAATTTTATTTATTTTACTCCACTTTTAAAACAAGCAAGAGTAGCTCAGTTGGTAGAGCACGACCTTGCCAAGGTCGGGGTCGCGAGTTCGAATCTCGTCTCTTGCTCATGGGCTGACTTGATCAGCCTTTTTTTTTGCCTTCATGCAAGCTTGACCTTTAATTATATTTTGTGCATGAAAATATTTGTATACTGCCTGCTATGGTTGATCGTCATTATGGCTCTGGGTTGTAGTGCTCAGGAGTCACGGCCAGCAGGATCGAACCGGCTGATTAATGCTCAAAGTACATATTTATTACAGCATGCTTACAATCCTGTAGATTGGTATCCATGGGGAGATGAAGCCCTGGAAAAAGCAGCGGCAGAGAACAAGCTCATGCTGGTCAGTATAGGATATGCTGCATGCCACTGGTGTCATGTCATGGAGAAAGAGTCTTTTGAAGATAGTGCAGTGGCTGCATTGATGAACAAACACTTTGTGTCCATAAAGGTCGATCGCGAAGAGAGGCCTGATATCGATAATATTTATATGTCCGCCTGTCAGCTCATGTCGCCTCAGGGTTGTGGGTGGCCACTGAATGTCATTACCCTGCCTGATCAACGGCCCATTTTTGCTGGAACTTATTTTCCCAGAGATCAATGGATGAAAATCCTGGAACGTGTACAAAATATTTACGAAGAATCTCCTTCAAAGGCAGAAGACCTCGCAGCTCAGGTAACAGCAAGAATACAGGGATTACAAGCTGTAACGCCAGCTCGTTTGAGGGCAGAGATATCTGTTGCAGAGTTGGAAACGGCTTCGGAAAAGCTAATAGCAAACATGGATAAGGTATATGGAGGTCGTAAAGGGGCGCCTAAGTTTCCAATGCCTATCAATCTCAATTTCTTATTGGAGTATTATTATTTTACTCAGGATAAAGCAGCACTGCAAATATTGATGACTACCCTGGATGAGATGGCACGTGGAGGGATTTATGATCATCTTGGTGGAGGATTTGCTCGTTATTCTACAGATGAAGCATGGAAAGTACCTCACTTCGAGAAAATGCTGTATGATAATGCACAGTTGGTAAGCATATATGCCGATACATACAGGATGACTCAGAATCCAGTATTCAAGGATGTAATCATAGAAACCTTGGAGTTCGTTGGTAAAGAACTTCGAAGTCCAGAAGGCGGGTTCTATTCATCTCTGGATGCAGATAGTGAAGGCGAAGAGGGTAAGTATTACATATGGCAACAAGAAGAAATTATCAAAGCACTGGGTGAAGAAGCTGAATTATTTTGTGAATGGTATCAGGTGAATAAAGTGGGAAATTGGGAGGAGGGTAAAAATATTCTGTACCGGGAAGAGAGCCTGGAAGCATTTGCAGATGGCAAGGGCCTGGAACCCGGTAAACTGCGTAAAAGTATGCTAGAGGCCAGGAAACAATTGTTGGAATTGAGAAATCAACGTATAAGGCCTGGCTTGGATGATAAGCAGATTACCGCATGGAATGCAATGATGCTAAAAGGCTATGTAGATGCATTTATTGCATTGGGAGATTCTGCATATCTGGAGACTGCATTGCGTAATGCACGCTTTCTCAGGCAGCATTGTATAGATGAAGATGGAAGTTTGAAGCGGATATACAAGGACGGTTCTAGCTCTGTAAATGCTTTTCTGGATGACTATGCATTTCTGGCACAGGCTTTTATTTCCCTTTATCAGGTTACATTCGAGGAAGAATGGCTGAATGATGCACGTAGTATTCTCACTTACACATTAGAACATTTTTTTGATGAGCCTACCCAAACATTTTACTATACATCTGACATTGATGAAGTAGTATTGGCACGTACCCGGGAAATGACAGACAATGTCATTCCAGCTTCCAATTCGGTTATGGGCCATCTCCTGTTTCAGTTGGGAACATATTTTTACAAGGATCAATGGTTGGCGTATGCAGCCAGTATGTCGGGAAACATGAAAGAGAACTTTCTGGAAGCTCCAGGCTATTATGCCAACTGGGGTTTACTTGCCATGAAGATGGTTTATACACCCCTCGAAGTTGCTATTTTAGGTGAAAATGCATTAGCGTACAGAAAACAGATTGAATTTAATTATTTTCCTGAAGTCCTCTATCTCGGAGGTGCTACAGAAGGGAAACTGGAGTTGTTGGATAATAAACTGGTACCTGGTCAGACAACGATCTATGTATGTCAGAATAAGACCTGTAAACTGCCAGTAACTACAGTTGGGGAGGGATTGGAACTCATCCAAAAACCCCACAAGGCTAGTCATAGATGACATGACTAACCATTGTGGGAAAAAAGGGTTGGTTGGGTTTCAGGAAAGCGGCGCTGTTACCTTCCGGCCAGCTTTCTAAGACGCTTCATTTCAGCAGCGATATTTACTTCCCTAGAGTCCTGTGATTGTGTGATGATGACAGAATTGTCGCACTCACCTTCACCATAGTTGATCTCTGTATCTGGTTTTCCAGTACGTTCGATATATTTTATGCCTTCCACAGGCAGAAATGCACCCTGGATGCGGCATATACGCTTGTATATCAAGGGCTCTACGATTTCCACCTTGTAAGTCGACCCTGCCCTGTTGACACCTGATACATATCCTTCGATCTGGAATTCATCTTTGAGTGGGTTGGCCGCACGCAACCAAGTTTTAGTGCGGTCATATGACCTGGTAGCCATGCTGTTGTCGGGCCAGATTACCTTTCCTTTGATGAGTTCTACATTCAGGCTGATAAAGTCAGAGATTGTTTCACTTTGATTGGTAAGGGTCTTGGTACCGAAAACCTGAATGCTGTCTACTACATAGTTTTCAAGTGTTATGGTGCGTTTTGCGCCGGGTACATAAAGACGTCTGTCATAACTTATCAGTATTTTACCGCTACGGGTTTTTCCATCCTTACCGATACATCCCACACCAAAATCGATGGTGATGAGATTTTCTAGGGTATCATGAGTTATGGTTCCACATCTCCAGTCTTCAGTAAAGGGAACTGCCATTCTATTGTCAGGTTCCACTTGACGGTTCTCTGTTACATCCATGGCCATTTCTTCTACCTCTTCGTAGAGTGCAAAGACCTCTTCATGGGATGTTACGGTTGTAATTGTCTCGTCGTCAATCTGTTGTGTGAGTAATTCGCTATCTTCCTGACATGCGCTCATCATAAGCACAAACAATGATGCAAATATCCCACGAGCAAGTATAATTCTTCCATTAAACGAATTGATCGTTTTCATATCTTATTACTTTAGGTTAATTGGTATGAGTTATGTTAATCCTGATCCCGGAATCTGATAGTTGGACTGTTTTACTTTGATCAGGTTTAACAGAGTTGTGGAATTTTTGTAAAAAAAATTATAGTGAGGTTGGTTAGTTGCCCTACGATGGTAGGTAGCAATCTTCAAACATGCCCCCCTAGGAAGGACTATGCATTCAAGGGGGATATACTTTCATTATTTAATAAACAGCATTTCCCTGTATTTGGGAAGGGGCCATAGCTGATCGGGCATGACTTGTTCCAGTTGATCTACATGTTCTCTGATTTTATCAAAAAATGGTATAATCCGTTCGGCATATGCAGTAGCCTTGTCCTGATTGGATTTGAGGTTTTCAATCTTTTCCCGGATTTGTTCCAATTCTTCCTTCATTTTGTATATCTGATTGATGTGGTTTCGAATATTTTTTAATAATTGGTACTCGTATTGCTCTTCATCCTGTGCAAGCCCATTTTCGCTGCTCATTTTCAGGTTTTGCAATAAAGTATTTTGATAAGATAAAGTTTGGGGAAGGATCAGCGTATTGATCATCTCACTCATGATGTCTGACTCGATGCGTACCTTTCCCAAATAGTTTTCCAGAATAACTTCATAGCGAGCTTTAAGCTCATTTTCGGTAAAAATTTTCCGGGTGGTAAATAAATTGATAGATTTGGTTGAAAGGTATGCCGTCAGCGCTTCGGGGGTAGATGAGGCCTGGGTGAGTCCTCTTTTTCGAGCTTCTTCGGCCCAGGCATCACTATAACCATCACCTTCAAAGCGTATAGGCTTACTGATCGTAATATTTTCTTTAATAACATCCAGGATGGCCAGCTCTTTTTTTCTTCCTCTATTGATCTTGCTGGTAACTTTTTTGTTGAACTTCATAAGTTGATCGGCGACGATGACATTGAGGACCATCATGGCATTGGAGCTATTGGCAGAGGAGCCTACAGCCCGGAATTCAAATTTATTTCCCGTAAATGCAAAGGGGGATGTACGGTTCCGGTCAGTATTATCGAGAAAGAGTTCAGGTATTTTACTGATACCCAGTTTGAGGTATGGATTAGTGGCATTACTTTTTTTCCGGCGAGGTGGCCGAACAATTTCTTTGAGTACTCTGGATAGTTCTTTACCGATGAATACAGAAATGATAGAAGGAGGGGCCTCCTGTCCACCCAACCGGAGATCATTGCCTGGCGAAGCTATGCTGGCTCTCAACAAGTCTGAATATTCGTAAACGGCTCTAATCACGGAGGTAAAAAAGGTGAGAAACATCAGATTTTCGCGAGGTTGTTTTCCGGGAGAAAGTAGGTTTTTTCCCGTATCTGTACGCAATGACCAATTATTATGCTTACCTGATCCATTGATGCCTTTGAAAGGTTTTTCATGGAGGATGGCCTTGAATCTGTGCTGTCTTGCAGTTCTCTCAATGATATCCATGAGCATCAGTCCATGGTCGATAGAGATATTGATCTCTTCGTGATGTGGTGCACATTCAAATTGACTCGGGGCGACTTCATTGTGCCGGGTTTTAAGTGGTATTCCCAACCTGTGGGCTTCAAATTCTAGTTGATTCATAAAGGCAAATACCCGTTCGGGTATAGAGCCAAAATAATGATCTGCGAGTTGCTGATCTTTGGCAGAGGCTGTTCCCATGAGGGTACGGCCGGTAAGTATGAGGTCTGGTCTAAGGTTGTAAAAGGCTTCGTCTATCAGGAAGTATTCCTGTTCTGCACCGAGGGTGGGCGCGACGCGTTTGATAGACTTGTCAAAAAACTGGCAGGCCTCAGTAGCGGCTTCGTCCAGCAGATGAATGGAACGCAGGAGAGGTATTTTATAATCAAGTGCTTCACCATGATAGGAGACAAAGATCGTGGGGATACAAAGCGTCTTACCAAAGCGGGTTTCAAAAATAAAAACGGGTGAACTGGAGTCCCAGGCAGTATAACCTCTTGCCTCAAAAGTACTTCTTAAGCCACCGTGGGGAAAAGATGATGCATCAGGTTCTTGTTGGATCAGTTCATCGCCGGAGAATTTATATATCGCTTCACCTTCGGTCATTTCGAGAAAAGAATCGTGCTTTTCTGCAGCGAGACCTGTAAGAGGTTGAAACCAGTGTGTAAAGTGCGTAGCACCATGATCAATTGCCCATGATTTGATCGCATTAGCTACAGGTCCAGCTATTTCCCGGGTAAGCGTTTCACCATGATCCATACAAAGTTCCAGCTTTTTGAACACGTCAATTGACAAATAATGCTGCATGGACCGCTTGGTAAAGACATGAGAAGCAAAATCCTCTGCTGATCTCTTGTCAGAGTAGGATTCAGCATTTTGTATCCTGGATAAGATGATCTCGATCGATTTCTGACGAGGTGTTGTACTCATTTGGAGTTGTAACTTTGATAAATATGCATAAGCTTATTCACGTATGCTTAAGAACATGCGTAAATTATCAAAAATATTTATATTGTAAGGACTAAATACCATTAATCTTTTATTTTGGGGTTTTAAAGTGGAGAAAAATCAAAAATAAGCTTGTAGAAGTAGGCTAAAAATGGATTTAGTAAAAAAGGAAGGGGATTGGCCAAATACGGCTATAAATGTTTTGTTTTGAATCTAAGATTTTGTATTGTTGCTGGTAATTCTAGTCTTAAATGATATGTAATCCTTAAATATAACGTGTTTTAAAATGGCAAAAGTTAAATTAGAGTACATTTGGTTGGATGGATATACGCCTGAGCCAAATTTGAGAAGTAAAACCAAGATATTGGATTTGGAAGGGTTTCATGGACAGTTGGGAGAAGTGCCTTACTGGTCTTTTGATGGTAGTTCTACCAAACAAGCTGAAGGCCATTCCTCTGACTGTATTTTAAGACCTGTGAATGTATATAATGATGCGGCACGCGAGAATGCGTGGCTGGTCATGTGTGAGGTGCTGGATTCCAATGAACAACCTCACGAAAGCAATATACGTGCTACTTTTGAGGATGATGAGTCTTTCTGGTTTGGATTTGAGCAGGAGTATACCTTTATCGAAAACGGTCGTCCCATGGGATTCCCTGCCAATGGATATCCTGCCCCACAGGGTATGTACTATTGTTCTGTAGGCACCAATAACATTGCCGGAAGAGAACTTGTAGAAGAGCATCTGGATCTTTGCTTGCACGCGGGTATATCAATTACAGGGATTAATGCAGAAGTTATGTTGGGGCAGTGGGAATTTCAGTGTTTTGGCAAAGGGGCCAAAAATGCAGCAGATGATCTCTGGGTAGCAAGATATCTGTTGTTTAGAGTCGCTGAAAACTATGGTGTACAGGTAGAATTTGCTCCCAAACCCGTAAAAGGAGACTGGAATGGATCAGGACTGCACGCCAATTTTTCCAATAAGCGTATGCGTGAAGAAGGAGGTGAGGAATATTTTAAAGCTGTTTTAGAAGCTTTCAAACCCGTACATCAGGAGCACATTGCAGTATATGGTTCCAACAACCATGAGCGTTTGACCGGTTTACATGAAACACAACATATCGATACATTCAGCTACGGTGTCAGCGATCGGGGTGCATCAATACGTATTCCTATTAGTACACATCAAAATGGATGGAAAGGATATCTGGAAGATCGTAGACCAGCTTCAAATGCAGATCCCTACAAAATCGTAGAGCGGATTATGAAAACCGTTAAGATAGGTGAACAGCAGGCAGCCAATGTTTAATGGACTGCTAAATTAGCTATATAACTACACAACCCGTTTGTACAAGTGGAGGAAGTCGACTGAAGAGACTTCCTCCAATTTTTTTCGTCGGTTGTTAAATTTACTCCCCCCATTTGATAAGCCTCTCCTGTAGGCCCCTCTTCACAGCTATCATTAGCAAATATTGATTGTTGTATACCATTCACGTGATCAAAAGACTAGAGCAATCTAGACTTTATCATGTTGTATCGCTGATAAATTGTATGGTTTCAATGATTTAAAATATTGACAATGAATACAAATCAGGATATAATCCTGTGAATGTATCAGTTTGATTCCAGATACTGGCCCGGAATATAGTGAAACGATTCACCCCAGGTCATTAGTAATGAAGGGTAATTACTTTTTCTCAGGCGTGCATACGTAAGAAAATTGGCTTCTCTGTGGTCAACTGTATGGTTCATTTCATTTTCATGTCCGGTCATGATGAGGTTGGGATGAAAACCTTCAGCAAGACGTACAATATTCGTCGTCCAACAGTTAGGGAATACGACATCTACCCGGAATCGCTGTCCGACTTCATCGATCCATACAAAATCTTCGTCAAGAGACTGATCTCCTGTTTGTGAAAAAGACATTCCCTCAGGTGTGAAAACCAATGGCACATTGTTGGGGATCTCGGAACCCTGATGTCCAGGATAGACGATCACTTCCAGAATATGCTTTCCATCTTGGACCGGGAGGGATTGCTTGAGGTGAGCTTCTCTTTTTAGATGCGTTACATCAGCATGAAAAGGAAGGTCGCTCCAAACCTCCTGAGGTGCCACAACAGGTTTTCCTTGCTTGATAAATTGCTGTGCTACCCATGGATCTGCATGGTCTCTGTGGCGATGACTTACAAACAACACATCGCATTGGTCTATCACACGTTGCATAATGGGATCTGGTATAGCAAAACCCTCAATATAAAAGGCTCTACTCAGATCAAAGGCCAGTGTAACCATTGAAGTGCGGACAACAAAGCCCTCATTATACATTTTCCAGATCATTGCACCCTCAGATACTTGGGTAAACTCCAATTCTTTGGCAGCATCCTTGATACGTCTATGTAAAAACTGCTGTACAGATGCGCGTTGTGCTGCCTTTTCCTCATGCAACACACCATCGAGCATCAACATAGCCATTTTGCGTTCCAGCGGTTCTGGGAACTGGGGTGGATATTTGCTAACAGCTTCCTCAACCAGCTCAAGGGCCGCAAAAGCCTGCTGATTGTAATAGCCGTCGATATCATCCCACCAATCCAGTTTATCCTCTGGAGAAACCGGACTCTGGGCGATCATAACCGAAAACATTGAAAAACTTAATAGAATGATAAATGTACTTTTTAGCATAGTTGAAAGGAATGTGTGAAACCAAGATAAAGATGTTGCTTAATAGCATTGAATATATCTTAAAAGTAGCAAAAAACGTTTCATACTTTGTACCTATAGTTAAGTTTCTATAATAGGGGTGTAATTTGAGTCAATTATTATCAAACCATAAAGGGATTGTGTATTTTTGGGTTTTAATAGACATTTCATATGAGGATTATCATTGCTGGGGCTGGTGAGGTAGGTTTTCACGTTGCCAAAATGCTTGCTAACGAGGATCACGATATTGTGATCATCGATGTAGATGAAGAACGACTGAGTCATACAGAATCGCATATAGATGTAGGAACACTCAAGGGAAATGCTGTTTCTATCAGATTGCTGGAAGAAGCCGGTGTAAAACATGCAGATCTGCTAATCTCGGCTACCTCTAGCGAGGAGACTAATATCACAACGGCCATTATCGGAAAACATCTAGGAGCTAAGAGAACGATTGCTAGGATTTCAAATCCAGAATTTCAAATTGAAAAAGAAAAGCTGGATATGCAACTACTTGGGATTGACGCGATGGTTTTCCCGGAAGATCTTGCTGCCAAAGAGATATTTAGGCTCATAGAATTGTCATCCGCGACTGATAGTTTTGAGTTTGGGGATGGAAAACTAACGCTTACAGGTATGATAGTTGAAAAACATGCGCCTATTGTAGGTAAGTCTTTGATTGAAGCAGTGAAAATGATTCCGGAAATTCAGTTCACCGTAGTTGCTATCCAACGCAATCATCGTACGATTATTCCTAGGGGAGATACACATTTTCAGCAGGGCGATCACATATATTTTATCAGCAACCCGAGTTGTATACAGCATATTGTTCAGCTTACGGGTCAGTCCGGAGTTCAGATCAAAAACATCATGATACTGGGAGGAGGGTTGATTGGACGCCTATTTGCCAAAATGGTTGAAAAGCATTATAATGTAAGGCTTATCGAATTGAATAAGGACAAGTGCTTTTCATTGGCTGAGGAATTAAAGGAAACGCTGGTAATCCATGGAGATGGAAGTAATGTAGAACTGCTGGAAGAAGAAGGGATAGAAGATATGGATGCTTTTATCGCGGTAACAGGTGATTCAGAGACCAACATCATATCTTGTCTTGTGGCGAAAAATCATGGCGTTCAACGTGCAATTGCACTAGTAGAAAATATGGATTATATCAGTCTTTCCCAAAACATTGGGATTGATACATTGATTAATAAGAAAATGATCGCTATCAATAACATTTTTCGGTATGTCAGGGAAGGACATGTAGAGGCGATCACGAGTCTGCATGGTGTAGAATCCGAGATTCTCGAATTTATCGTACATGATAATTGTAAGGTAACGAGGAATCCCATACGCAAGCTCAATTTCCCTCGCGATGCTGTCATCGCCGGGATCATACGCGATGAAGATAGCTATGCAGCTTCGGGTAATTTTCAGATTCAGGAAGGAGATCGGGTAGTGGTATTTTCATTACCGGGAGCCATACACAGAGTAGAAGAATACTTCAAATGAGATGAAGAAATTGAGATGAAGAAATTAATTATAGCTATTGTAATTATATTTACAGGAATGAGTATGAAGGTATATGGGCAGTCATCACACATTGAAGATGCGAGAGCTGAGATTTATCGTGGATATTTATCTGGTGATGAGCAACGGTGGGAACAGGGGTTGTACAAGCTTCGATGTATTGAGTGGGAGCAGAGCGATATAGAATTAAAGTATGAAATAGCATTGGCATATTACGGTTTGATTGGTTTTCATTTGGCCAAGAACAAAAAAGAAGGTCTGGAAAAGCGGTTGGATGAAACAATTGAATTGGTTCAGCAAATCCTGGAGAAGCAGCCAGATCATGCAGAGGCCCATGCTTTAATGGGAGGCTTATATGGACTGAAAATTGGACTGAGACCTGCTCGGGGTATATATCTTGGCCCAAGATCCAGCAAACATATTCAAATTGCCACTTCTGAAAAACCCGACCATCCTGCTGGATGGGTAGAGATGGGAAATGCTAAATTTCACACTCCTACGTTGTTGGGAGGTAGCATCGCTGAAGCGATCAAATGTTTTAGCAAAGCAGTGAGTTTATTCAATGATAATCCTGTGATTAAAAAGTATAACTGGTTGTATCTGCATTCATTGGCATGGCTGGCACAAGCTTATGAGAAGGAGTCAAAGAATGCTCAGGCGCTATTAATTTATCAAAAAGTCCTGGATTACGAACCTAATTTTAGGTGGGTCAGAGATGAACTGTTACCCGCTTTAAAAAGCAGGATGAAATAGTAAGTAGGTCGGCAAAGTCGATATACCCAAGCTGTTAGGTACAGATTTTTGAAAAATATTCTACAAATTTTCAAAAATCTATAAATAATACGATTGTTTTCAGGGATAAATAATTTGTTTTGGCGATGTTTCGTAGTAATTGGCCGTTTATACGGCCTCTACTGATTTAACCTCAGGAATCATCCGGGTTAGTAAGCCTTCAATTCCTGCTTTAAGGGTAAGTACAGAAGAAGGACATCCTGAGCAACTTCCCTGAAGGCGAAGTTTTACCACGCCATCAATGAAATCTTCGTATATAATATCCCCGCCATCCATAGCTACAGCTGGGCGTACATGACTTTCCAATAGAGATTTGATTTTCTGGGTGATTTCATTGTCGTATTCTATCTCCTCTTCATCAGCCGTTTCCAGGTATTTACCTGTAAGTACAGGCTGATTGCTGGAAAAGTATGCTTTCAGGAAATCTTTGACAACAGGTATAATTTCTTCCCACTGAAAATCATCACTTTTAGTGATTGTTACAAAGTTTTGACCGATAAAAACGCGCTCAACAAAACGGAAGTCAAACAGTTTTTTGGCCAGCGGTGCATCAACAGTGTCATCCACAGAAGGAAAATCAGCCGTCCCTTTTTTGATCAAGGTTCGAGATACCACAAACTTCAGAGAAGCGGGATTCGGCGTAATTTCTGTATATATCATTGGTGTATGTTTTTCGTTTAGATTTACCTTAAAGATAAACGTATCTGTTGTTGAAAAGTTTGCATATAAAGCTTTTAGAGATGGATGGTAGTACTTTTCTCATAGATTTCGGCATCTTCGTATCCATTTTGCTCGATTTCCAGTATGGCAGCTACATGTGCGTCAGCGATTTTTTGCTGAACATCCTCATTCATCATGAGTTTGCATTCTTTTGGATTCGTATAGAAGCCATTTTCTGTCAGCACAGCAGGCATTTCGGAGCTTTTTAGCACGTAGAAACTCCTACCATGAGGAGAAATCGTACGGATTCCTCTATCTACCCATTCATGATCATGTTCTATAGATGAAAGTGTCTGATAAATGTGTTTTTGAAAAATGGAGGCTATTTTCCTACCAGAACTACTATCTAGGTAGTACCAGCATTCCAGGCCACTGGCTTCAGGAGCAGAAGCTGCATTTCCGTGGACTGACACGAAAATTTTGGGCAGGCCCAGGTCTGATATTTTGGAATTAGCTCGCTCTACTCTTTCGGGCAAAAAAGATCCAACATCCTCTTCAGGGACAACATTGAAGAACTGAACCCCGGTAATTTCCAATCTTTGGATGATCTTCTGTACGATCTGACGGTTAAATTCCCATTCTTCCAACTGTGATCCATCTTCCCAGACGGGAGAACGCTTTCCAGCTTGCAGACTACCATGACCATTATCCAGGCACCACAGAAATTTTGGACTCATTACCTGTACAGATTCTCCATAGGGTGGATAAAAGGATAAAAGTGTTTCCAGTGCTACGCTGCTCGTGAAAATACTTCGAGTCTTTACTGGATTGGAAATTACTACTTCCAATGGAAGATCACCAGCATCTTCTATAACATCTTCGTCTTTTTCCTGTTTTTCATTTGGTGCATCTGGTTGAAATACAGATCTAGTGTTAGGTTGTTGTACAATTTTAAACTCATTTTCTACAAAACTGCCTTTGTCCAGGTCCTCTTCAGAAGGCATACCTAATATGCCTTCAACAAATTTTCTGATAAAATCTATCATGTTTTTTCGGTTGATAAGGAGTTTGAACAAATATAGATAAATTTTAACACGTTTGATAAATAGTCATACTGAGCGCTTTTTTTATGCAGTCAATCCCGTATAACTGAAATATCAAAACATTTTGTCTAGCTTTAAAGGTTCAGTGTTGGAAATAAAAGTAAGGTGAAAAGATATAGTCGAAAGTTTGTGCAGTTTTTGTTGATTCTCTTGTCTATCCTGGTCGTTGCCGGGACAGCGATGAGCTATGTAATTTCACATCCTCGTGTCCAAAAACGCACGGTTGAAATTGCGCAACGCATCATATCATCTGAACTGGGAGCTGAGGTCAATATTGAATCGGTAGATATAGGGTTACCCAATAAACTCATTTTGAAAAGGGTATCACTGGAAGATAAAAAGGGCGATCAGTTGGCAAAGATTGGAAAACTCAAGCTGGATGTTTTAAGTTTTACAGTGTGGAATTGGATCATATTACCCCTGGAAACGCAACATCTGTATGTGCGCTATTTAGAAATCGATTCGGCTGAGTTCAGATTACGCAAATTGCCGGATTCTACCATGAATCTGGATTTCCTTAAAGGAACCCCTAATGAAAAACCGGATTCTCTCCGGAGAACACTTTCACTGAAGTTTCCGGAGATACATTTGACAAACAGTCGTTTTTCCTATATAGACTCCACAAAAAGGGATTACCAGCGGATTGATTACAAGACGATTAATTTTAGCAATTTTGAATTTGAGTATATAAGGGGTGATCTGGCTTTGGTTTGGGACAAGGCTAATGGATTGACTGTAAGGCTAAACCAATTGGGTTTGCAGGAATCGACTACGGGCTTTGAAGTAGAGAATATTTCGACACTCCTATCTTATCGAACGATCGAAGAAGTTCCTCATGTGGCATTTGAGAACTTGAATTTAAGGTCCCAACGTACCCATTTGACTGGAAGCTGGCACTTTCCTGGGTCAAATCTGAATGAAGTATTATCAGGATGGTTAAAGCGTTATTCTGAATTCAATCTCGCTTATTCACACATTGATCTGGCAACAATTTCGTATTTCTCTCCGGGAAAACTTCCCGTGAAAGGTGTAGTTGAAACCCGGGGACTGATTAGTGGCACTTTTGATAGGTTGGAAAGTGATGATTTATACATTCGCTATTTAGATAGCACTGAAATTTCAGCTAATGTAAGGTTGCGTAACCTCACTGGATCCAAAGATCCCCTAGATCTGGATATACGGATTTTAGATGGTGTGATCAACGTTCCTGAGATCCGTCAACTTCTCCCTGAAGTTAGTATTCCGGAGGGACTTGCAGGACTAGGTACATCAGAGATTGATGGATCTTTTACAGGAAGTCCGGATGATTTTGATATCGACTTCATACTAAAATCTTCTATTGGAGATGTAGCAGCTATTCTGAAAGTCAAGTTGCCCAAAAGGTCAGATGAACTCATTGCCTATTCAGGGTATATTCACAGTAAAAATCTACAGTGGAACAAGCTTAGACTTCAGCCTCCGTTGAGATCAAATAATCTCAATCTACAAGGAAAGATTAGTGGAGTAGGAAGTTCGCTACAGGATCTGGATGCACGTCTTGATGTGCTAATTAAAGAGTCCGAATTGTGGAGTCGTCCCATTGATACGGTATATGCCAATGTACAGGTGGAAGACAGAAAGCTCGCTGGCGAACTGGAACTCAATGATTCAGAAGGATCTGGAGATGTCATTGTGGATCTGGATTTGTCGCGATCCCCATCTGTATATATTGTCAAGGGTACTGTTGACCAACTTAATCTCAAGAAATACATAGGGTATGAAGAGCCAATCAGACTATCAGCACAAATGGATGTGGATCTTAGTGGTGATTCTCTTGACAACCTCAATGGAGACCTGAGTATGTATGATATCTTACTTTCCAGAAATGGGGACAGTACGGACCTTCGGATACCAGATTTGTGGTTTCAGGCACAGGGAAATACCCGGACCAGGAAGTATTTTTTGCTTCGCAGTGCTCTGATGGATGCTGATGTAGGAGGGAATTTTTCATTTAAACAAGTAATAGATCTTACGAAAAGGCTGGCATATGAAACACAGCTTTTTGTAGAAAATGACAGTTCAAAGATCAATCAGTACTATCAGGACAAAGTGATACAGCCTGAACGGGTAGAAGTCAATCTGGGAGTTGCTACCCGGGACAGTATCAACCAGTTATTTTCCTTTTTGGGAAAGGAAATATTTATCTCTCCAGATGCCGTGCTTACCGCCCAACTCAATTTTGG
This sequence comes from uncultured Bacteroidia bacterium, assembly GCA_964468435.1. Taxonomy (GTDB): domain Bacteria; phylum Bacteroidota; class Bacteroidia; order J057; family J057; genus JBCCTX01. The sequence continues at coordinate 84,795 of CAYXVE010000001.1, forward strand.
TAGTACAGAGAGGGCCAAAGTTTCAGCAAGTCTGGATTCTGCCCGAATTCAGGATTTGAATGTTTTCACTGGGGAGGCTAACCTGGATATTATCAAATATACCAATGAAAATTCCTTATTGGTCGTCGGAGGGATAGAGTTGTCGCGAATGTACCTCACGCCTAAACTATATTACAGGGACATATCATTTAATGTTAATGGACTCAACCGGGTTATTGGGAGCGACCTGATAGCTTTTCAGGGTCAATCGGAAAACAAAGTTCAGGCCAAGATGGAAACCAGTTTTCCGGATAACGGCAGGATGGTATCCAGTTTAGATTCTAGCTATACCTATTTTTTGTTTGAAGGAGACTCGCTCAGGGTCAAGGAATGGAATACTATTACGTTTTTCAGTACTGAAAACCGATGGCTTGCGGAAGACTTCGTCGTGAGTGGAGAGCGGGGGATACTAATAGTAGATGGGGCAGTGTCACGTTCGGTGCAGGATATGCTGGATGTGCAATTGCTCAATTTTAACCTGGAACATCTTCAGGTTATTTATCCATCAAAGTATTCACTATATGGTGAGTTGGACGCCAAAGTGGAGATGCAACAACTGCTAGATAAGCCTCAGATTACTTCTCAGATGAACATCCAGGGATTTACGCTCAACCAATATGAATACGGTAATGTATTTTTTGATGGTAGCTGGAATCAAGGGAGGGGTAAGGTGGATTTTCGTGCCAAACTGGAAGATGAGGCTGATACTACATTGACCTTGCTGGGAAGCTATATGCTAGGAGAAACCCAGAATCCTCTGTACGCAGATATTATTACCCAAAAGAGTTTTCCATTAAATTATATAGAGCCTTTTGTGGAGGGGGAACTGTATGGAATAGCAGGACAGGTTTCGCTGGAGTCATTTATTGTAAGGGGAGATCTGGATGATTTACAGGTATCAGGTTTGGGCCAGTTTGATAATGCACGTGTGGGGATCGATTACCTTCAGTCTGATTACAGTTTTACCGGACAAATCACTTTTGACAATAATAGAATAATATTTCCTCGAATTAAGCTATATGATAAATACAAGAATACGGCTGATCTGCACGGTAATATTTATCATCAGGGCTTTCAGGAATTTGAATTTGATATTCAGTTGGATCAGATCAAGGATTTTCTTATTATAGACACCCAAAAAGAAGACAATAGTCTGTATTTCGGTTCATTATATTTGAAAAATGGTATTGCCTCGATTACGGGCAACCTCGATCAACTGGATATACAAGCTTACGTCATGTCTGGTGCAGGTTCTCAGCTCAATATACCCATTACTGAAGAGGAAGGATTGGAGAAACCGGATTACATCAGGTTTATCGGGGAAGATAAGCTAAAACCCATTAAGGTTAACACAGGTATAAAGGGTTTTGAGCTAAGCCTTTCTGTGCTTGCGACTCAGGATGCAAGGGTGGATTTGATCTTCGACGAGAAGGTTGGCGATATCATTCGTATGAGGGGCAAAGGTACAATTAATATGAAGATCAATGAGCAAGGTGATTTTTCAATGTTTGGTACCTATGAGATTGAGCAGGGTGATTATCTTTTTACTGCGCGGAATGTCTTGAATAAGAGATTCAAGGTGAAACCCGGAGGCACAATCAGTTGGACTGGTGATCCCTATGAAGCTCAGCTGAATCTGGATGCTATCTATTCGCTTTTTGCAGATATCAGAGATTTGATACGATCAGAGACTACCAGGAGAGTTCCTGCCAATGTGTTGATGCATATGGAGGGCTCACTGTTGCAACCGGAGATTACACTCGATATAGAATTACCCAGCCTACGTGAAAGCGATCTGATCGATCTGGCCTCGCTGTTACGAACCGTTACGTATGACGAACAAGAGCTTAACAAACAAGTGTTTAGCCTGATGGTGTTTAACCGCTTCGCACCTATAGGTGGATTTTGGGAAAACGACGTAGCCAATACAGGAGTGACCACTAGTGTGTCAGAACTGCTGAGCAACCAGTTGAATTACTGGTTGTCCCAGGCCTTAAGTGAGGATATCAGCGTCAATGTGGGTACATCCAACTTCCAGGATGTGAATTTGCTGATATCGGCACATCTCTTTAATGATAGGGTAACGATTGAACGGGATGGTATGCTGCTAGGACAGGGTACGGATGGTCTTGCAGTAGGAAATATCAGGGTTATCATCCGACTTATTAAATCCAGAAATGCATTGCTGGAAAATGGAGAATTGGTTTTGGAGGTATTTAACCGGGAGAATCTCAATTTTTCCCAGCAATTTTCAAGTCAGCGCGGAATGGGGGTATTTTACAAACGCGATTTTGATAATCTGAGGAATATACTGAGGAAAGCTGAATAGCGGGTAGTTTGGGGCTGGTAACGTGATGATGAATACTGTTTTCTTTTAACAGCATGATCAATCACAAAGCAAGCAAGCTAAGAGCCATACGAGCATCAGTCCATCCCTTTCATCAACCTTCTGACAGCATCGAGGTAGTATGCTTTGAGTTGTTGTTTCATGCCGGGCACCTGTCCGGATAGTACCAGCGATACAAAGCCATGTGATAATGCCCACCAGTTGAAGAACAAGCCCTCGCGTTCAGCTGGGAAGGTATGTAGATATTTGAGTAGTTCTACGATACTTTGCCCACTTTGTCTGATAGCATCGGTACGCGCAGGGGTGGATTGTACACCTTCCAGATTGTACATAACTTGATATAGTTCTATGTGTTCAAATGTAAAATCCCAGTAAGCTTCTGACATGCTGACAAGTTGTTGTTCTGGTGAGGGGGCTTTCAGGCGTGCTTCATCTATGGATTTAGCGAGGATCTGAAAGCCGATGGTTTCCAGTTCGGCCAGGATGGCCTCTTTGTTACGGAAATGTTCATAAATGACCGGTGGGGTATATTCTATCTCTTTGGCGATTTTACGGATGGATACGGCAGGCCAGCCGTTTTTGACGGCGATTTTGCGGGCTGCTCTAAGGATTTTTTCCTTAATTAAACTGATTTCTCTTTGCCTGCGTTCGATATGAGGTTTGCTGTCCAATTTAATCTAGTTATTTTTTTTAACATTGTTATTTGTACAATATTAAATTTTTTATTTTACATAAAAAAACCCTCTGAATAAATCAGAGGGCTCTAAACCAAAAGCTTTACTAATGAAAAACCATCGTTTATACATACTTGTATTTTCCTCCAATGGTTACAGGATATCGATGTAAGGTTTTATCTAGTAGGCCAATCGCAAAAAATGATCTGCCAATGAATATATCTTTACAAGGAAAAGTGATACTGGTGACAGGTGCCAGCAGAGGTATTGGAAAAGCTATTGCTAGGGCATTAGGAGAATCCGGTGCCACGGTAGCCGTTCATTATGGTTCTAGCAATCTGTATGCCAGTCAGTTGGCTAAGGAATTGGGGCAGGGTGCCCAGACATTCCGGGCGGATCTCCGCAGGCCTGCTGCATGTGAGCAGCTGTTTCAGGCTGTCATTCAGGCTTATGGAAAAGTTGATGTACTGGTCAATAATGCCGGGCTAGCTGTGGAAATAGCTCCGGATTCTCCCTGGGAAGTATGGCAGACGGGATGGGAGAAGACGCTGCAAGTGAATCTGGTAGCGGCATCACTACTCAGTAAAATGGCCATAGCACATTTTAAAGTGAGGGGAGGGGGTAGGCTGATTCACATTGCCTCTAGAGCTGCTTTCCGTGGGGATACGCCTGAATATATGGCTTACGCAGCTTCCAAGGCTGGCATGGTCGCACTGAGCAAGTCGATTGCCCGTTACTATGGCAAGGACAATATCCAGTCCTTTACTGTTTCTCCCGGTTTTACCCAAACCGACATGGCACAGCAATTCATAGATATGTATGGGGAAGATGTAGTCAAAAAGGATATAGCCTTGAATGAACTGACTCAGCCAGAGGATATAGCTCCTACGGTAGTATTTCTTGCTAGTGGCTTGATGGATCATGCTACCGGCACAAATATTGACATCAATGCAGGAAGTTATGTAAGGTAAGAGCAAATTCAGTATTTCAACCAGTAGTAGACTGTCTTGAGATATTCATTGTTGACAAATATAAAGCTTTTCTCATTATCCCACCACCGGTCTACATCGTAGTCATCAGGGTCGGAGCCGATCACAAATGTCTCGATTCCAGCCTTCTGAAATTTCCTATTGAAGATATTCTTGATACGTCTTGTATGGAATTTTGAACTTATGACCATAATTCTGTCAAACCCCTGGGTTTGAGCATAGCCCAGGATCTCTTCAGATTCTTCATAGGTGCTAGTACCTCTGGGTAGCAGACGTATAGCGCTACTGTCGACACCATAATCCAACAGTATCTGTTGTGTGAGTTCGGCATCTGTCATGTATATTCCAACGGCCTCCAGCACTTCATTTACCTGAGATCCCAACGCATATACCTGATCAAAATATCCAAGCTTGTGGAGTTCGGAAGCTTTTTGGGATCTTTCTGGTGAATCACCACTTAGAATAAATGCCGCATCTACCTTTACAGGACTATCTTCTCTAATCAGGAAATATCCAACTCCTCTCAGAATTGAAAACCTGAAAAGTATGATCAGTGTAATTGCGATGATAATCACACTTAGGTAGATTAATATGCCTCTTAACCTTTTGCTCATAGGTAATATTAATCACAAAGTTAAGCGGTATTTTGGATTTTGAAAAAATATATAGGTATGAATGTTTGTAGGAAAAATCCAGTATCGTTAATCGTCAAATCGTATATGTCATTGTTGAAACCTGCTTGAGGCTGTAGTAAAAGTCAGTTGTTACGAAATATCGTTGAGAATATCCTGGGTAGCGCTTTGATAAGGAAGGAAGGCTGATGAGTTTTAAAAATGAAATATGTATTTTGAATCTTAATAATCAATCATGTAAAAGGAGTCGGCTTGTAATACTTTCTCAACCATAAGGAAAGTAAGCCAGGGGATTCCAGTTGGAGTAGATATCAATGTTCGTCATGCTTTGCCTTCCCATTCCTGATAGAATTGGTTGAGGAAATCCTCCATATATTGATGTCTAAGAGCTGCAATGTGCTTTGCAGTTTCTGTATTCATGCGATCTTTGAGCAGGAGCAGTTTTTCATAGAAATGATTGATCGTACTGGTTTTTTGACTTTGATAATCTTCAAAGGATTCATGCAGGGTAGGGGATAATCCGGGATCATATATCAGTTGTCCGGCATGGCCACCATAAGCGAAGGTTCTGGCTATGCCAATTGCACCTATAGCATCCAGACGGTCTGCATCCTGAACGATCATGCCTTCGAGCGTATGCATGGGGGTTTTTACCCGTGCTCCCTTAAACGACAGGTCTCTGATAATTTCTTGCACATGCATTACGATTTGTTCAGGAACAAAAAGCTTCTCCAACCATTGGCCGGCTACGCTAGGGCCTATCGTGGTGTCGCCGTTGTGAAATTTGTGATCTGCGATGTCGTGCAGCAAGGCAGCTAATTCTACCACGAATGCGTCTGCATGCATTTCATGCTTCAGTATGAGTTTGGCATTGTTCCAGACCCGGTAAATATGCCACCAATCATGGCCTGATCCTTCATCCAATAACTGCTCCTGTACATAATCAGCTGTCTGTCCGATCAGTTTTTCTCTACTCATGACTTTGACAGTTCTGCGTAATATTGATGAAAGTATGTGATTGCTTCTATACCTTTTTTGTAGTTGAAAATACCATAGTGTTCATTCGGACTATGGATATTATCAGAATTTAATCCAAATCCCATCAGAATAGGATCGGCCTTTAGAATTTGTTGAAATCTGGCAACGATGGGAATGGAACCACCTTCCCGGGTTGGGATGGGAGCCTTAGCGAATGCGAGTTCCATAGCCTTGGCTGCTGCCTGGTAGCCAATTGATTGTGTGGAAGTAACAGCTGGTTCACCACCGTGATGTGTGCGTACTTCTACTTGTACGGATGAGGGTGCAAGTTTTTGGATGTAGCGGCTGAATTTTTCCGCAATATCCTTAGAGTTTTGATTAGGTACCAGTCGCATGGAAATCTTGGCATGTGCTTCAGAAGGTAATACAGTCTTGGAGCCTTCTGCAGTATACCCACCCCAGATCCCATTTACGTCCAGCGATGGCCTGATTGAGCTTCGTTCCCGAATCGAGTAACCCAACTCTCCATGTGCATCTTTTATACCGAGATCCTTAAGAAATTCTGCTTTATTAAAAGGGGCTTCAGCTAGTTTATCTCTTTCTTCTCTATTCAGTTCTACTACATCATCGTAAAAACCTTCCACCGTTATTTTACCTTCTTCATCTTTCAGACTGGCTATCATTTCACACAAAACATTGATGGGATTATCTACTGCACCACCATATACGCCCGAATGTAGATCCCTGTCAGGACCTTTTAGCGTAACTTCCATATAAGCCATACCTCGTATACCGGTAGTGATCGACGGAATTTCATTGCTCAGCATGGATGTATCTGAAATCAGTATCAGATCCGTACGGAGTAAATCTTTTTGTTCTACAAGAAATGTTTCCAGGCTTTGGCTGCCGACTTCCTCCTCTCCTTCGATCAGAAACTTGATGTTACAAGGGAGGGTTCCCTGTTGTAAAAGTAATTCTACCGCTTTCACATGCATGTAAACCTGTCCCTTATCATCACATGCACCTCTTGCAAATATCTTTCCGTCCCGGATCTCTGGCTCAAATGGCGGAGTATGCCATAAGTCCATGGGATCTGGAGGTTGTACATCATAGTGACCATATACAAGAATGGTGGGAAGATCTTTTGAAATATGTTTTTGGGCAAACACAATAGGATGACCTTTAGTAGGGAATATTTTCACTTCATCCAGATCGAGTTCACGGAGTTTTTCTCCCAGCCAGTTTGCTGCTCGGCTCACATCCTGTTGATGGTTTGAATCTGTACTGACGCTAGGGATTCTCAAAAAATCCAGGAGTTCTCCGAGAAACTGTTCTTCTTTTTGTTCGATAATATGGTCAACTTTTTGCATTGGATTGGGTCATTTAGATCCGAAATATAACCATTTCTGAGTGATTGACTGGGAGGTATTTTGCTTTATTCTCACATAATAGAGCCCGGGAGTAATAGTAGGTATATGGATATTGACCTGGGATCTGGGTTGAGAGATAAATTGATGGTAGATACGTATCCCGGTCGAGTTGAATAGTTCGATTTGTATGGGATGAAAAGGTATTGGTGGAGAAAATGTAAAAAGAGGTTTATAAGATGGATTCGGGAATAAATATGACTTTTGATAGGTGGAAAGATGGGAATTTGATGTTGAAGGAGAGATGCTTTCCGTAAAAATATGTAATCCTCCCCGCGAATTGCCGATGAAAAAAGTATAGCTATCGGTACTGATGGATGGCTCATCTTTTAAGCTCCCAAAGCCACATACATTGGTGCGTCCTCCCATACCTGTAATACTATCCATAAGCGTGAAAGTGCTTCCCAGCAGATTAGTCATTGCTTCATAACGATAAATTTTTCCTTCCTCGCTCCCAGTATATACAGAGAAAGTACCATCCAGATGTTCTTTAATGAATGGAGCACTGAAACCGCTGCAACATGCTGATTGCGTATTGATGCCACCCCAGTCAACTGTAGTTGGTGTGGAATCAAAAAAGGGGGTAGTCTTTTCACCCCTGTTCTCAAAGTAATTGATATTTCCATTGAGCTCACCAATAAGGAGATCCAGCAATCCATCCCGATTGATATCGAATAATTGTGGTGTTGCAAATTGTCCAACATCAATACCAAGCCATTGATATGCCTGGAGTACAGGTCTGATGGTATCAGCCGATCTGACCAGCCTGATCCAGTGTATCTGCCCGTTGATATCACCCGTGATCATATCATCCGTTCCATCCTGATCTATGTCGTCAATGGCGAAATGAATATCCTGGACCGGTTGAGGAAATAAGGAAGAAATTGATAAAAAATCCCGGCTGACAAGTGTAAAGCTTGGTTTTGTAGCAGTACCCGTAAATTCATACAATGTGATAGCACTTCCGGGATTGTTACCCCTGGTCTGGTAGGCCTTATTTCCGATCAGCAGATCTTTCCAGCCATCATGATTGTAATCCCATAGCACGGGATGAGAATTTGATCCACAATCGATCATTTCATCCAGCAGGAAATCCTTTTGAATGAGGAAATAATCACCTGTAATGGAAGATGTCGTATCCTTGTAAAGCCATATTTGATCGAAATTGTCAGATACATTCGGAGCATTAGGGGCAACGATCATTTCATTATGGCTATCGGAGTCAATATTCAGGAAAAAGGCTGCAGGGAAAAAATAAATTGATACGGGATTAGAGAGGGGAAAGCGGAATATGGTACGGTCTATTCTCGCCTGCTGAGCGTCTCCCTGATTGTCCAGAAATACAAGGTTTTCATGAGAAATATCACCCAGTAGAAGATCCCAGGTACTATCCCTTCTAGAAGGGAGAAGGGCCAGGGTGGACCCTGCATGCCTGGAAGTTCTTGGTGATTGCTGTTGCTGACAGGCTTGACTGAGGAGGATGCTATTATCCAGGCCAGCTTCCTGAAAGGCTCCCCAGCATGGGGTATTGATTGTAAAGTTTGGATTTTCACAAGTTCCGCTTTGTTCTATTGACAGATTTTGATAGTAAATAACACGTAAGCCATTGGCATCAAAACTGAGGATGTCGAGATCGCCATCCAGGTCGATATCTTCTATCGCGGGAATATCTGTTCCAGGGACGTATATTAGTGATGAATCCTGGGTTAATAGGAGGGAGTCAGTTTGTATAAACCGCAACTGGACATCCGAAATATTGGTGAAAATCTGGATTCCATTGTGAGTTGCATTGCTGGTAATAAGATCTTTTTTTCCGTCGCAGTTGATATCACGGCATAGCACCCAGTTGGTCAGTTTGGGAAAAGCGTCATGATATTGGGGATGGTACTGGTATTGAAAACCGGTATCATTTTCTATTTTTAAGAAGGGGAGTATGGCATTTCCGCTGCGGTCGAAGACAAGCAGATCTTCTGATTCGTCCAAGTCCAGGTCTATGAAAGAAAACTGAGGAAGATTAAGACCTCCTGAAAACGGATTTTTGAGGGGGCTACCCTTCTGATATATCTCGATAGCAGGCTGGCTCGAGGCGAAAGTAGATATGAGAAAAGTCCAGGTGAATGTCAGGACAAAATAAAACAGTTTCATGATTTTGCGTTCAGGATTACTTGTCCCTGAAAAGAAGCATATTCTTTGGGAATATTTGATGCAAGAATATAGATCCTTTTTCCTACATAGGTCTGGATGAGTTCGAGTGTATGTGCTGAATTGGTTTCATCCAAAAAGCTGGTGGGTTCATCGAGTAAAAGTATGCTGGAGTTGGAAAAGAGAGCAATGCCGATTTTGACTCTTTGGAGCATGCCAGATGAGAAAAAACGGAGTTTTTTGTTCTGGTGTCGGGACAGATTGAGTATATCTATGATATGGTGTGGATGTTTGAGCAGGCAGGGTTTGAGGGAGAAGTGGATCTGAAGGTGTTCACGGAGGGTAAAATCCAGGTATAGATTTTGGGCGGGGCTGGCCCAGCTTAGGTATCTGTACCAGTGATCCATAGGGATTCTCTGTTGGTCTATGAGGTATCTCACACATCCCGCAGTAGGAAGGGTTTGACCTGCTAAGATATGCATGAGTGTAGACTTGCCTGAGCCATTAGCTCCAATAAGTGCTATGTGTTGACCTGGTTTGATTTCCAGGTTGATGTTTCTAAATATCCATCTTTGATAATACTTTTTACCCAGTTGTTGTACAGATATATATACAGGTTTTTCCAAGAGGTGTATCCTAGTTAGTAGAGTTTAAGGGGCTTTAGCTTTACAGTAAGGGCCGAGCAGACCTGTATTGTCTGCTCTAAGGAAATCGTGATGGAGGATTACAGCTGGCCATTTGAATGTTTATGGCCTTTGATAATACCGCGTTCGGCATTGCGTATAAAAGCTATCACTTCGTCCCTTTCAATAGTTGCGGGGAGGTGAGCTTCTATATAATCAAGCGCATTAGCTGTATTTTTTCCGGTCAGGAAAATATGGCGGTATATTTCCTGTATGTGGTTGATTGATTCTGTACTAAATCCTCTTCTTCGAAGTCCGATAGAGTTGACACCGTCGTATTGCAGGGGTTCTCTACCTGCTTTGACGAAGGGAGGAACGTCTTTGCGGACGAGCGATCCACCAGCGATAAAAGCGTGTTTGCCAGCTTTGACAAACTGATGAAAGGCTGCCACTCCCCCCACTACCACATGATCATCTATCTCTACATGTCCAGCGATATTAACGGCATTTGAGATGATGACATGATCACCAATGAGGCAGTCATGTGCTACGTGCACATAAGCCATAATGAGTACATTTTTGCCAATTTGGGTTTTGCCTCTGTAGGAGGTGCCACGGTTCAGGGTGGCACATTCTCTGATGGTGGTATTGTCTCCTATAATCAGGGTAGTCCGTTCACCTTCAAACTTCAGGTCTTGAGGGATAGCAGATATCACTGCGCTTGGGAAGATTTTACAGTGATTTCCGATCCTTGCACCGTCGAAGATTGTGACGTTTGACCCGATCCAGCAACCATCGCCAATGGTGATTTCGCCATGAAGGGTAGAGTTGGGTTCGATATGAACGCCATCACCAATTCTTACCATGGGATTGATTCCATTCAGGCTAGCTTTATCACGGGTTCGCCAGTACTCGAGTTGGCGGGTATCGGATGATATAAAGACACCGGAGTGTATGCGAACATTTTTACCAATTCGCACGCCATTACGAAGGGTCACGTTGGGACCGATGATAGTACCTTCGCCGATTTCGACATTAGCTTCGATCGTGGAAAAGGGACCTATTTCTACGGATTCATCGATCTGAGCGGACTCGTCGATGAATGATTGTGGATATCTACCGTTTGTTTTTAAAGATGTTATCATGATTTCTCTTTTGGTACGATACTGGCAACCATATCAGCAAAACTCACGATTTGGCCATTTACGGTGGCTTGACCTTTCATTTTACAGATACTTCTTTTCATGGTAATGAGTTCGAGATCAAAAACCAGCGTGTCGCCAGGAACAACAGGTTTTTTAAATCGTGCATTATCGATGGCTACAATATATACCCAGACATCCTCAGGATTATCTATGATATTGAGTAGCAGGATACCTCCAACCTGGGCCATAGCTTCCAGTTGCAGCACACCTGGCATGATAGGGTTCCCTGGGAAGTGCCCTTCGAAGAAGGGTTCGTTAATGGTAACATTTTTAACGCCAGTTATACTGTTTGGAGTAAAATCTGTAATTTTATCTACAAGTAAGAAAGGATACCGATGGGGTAGAATCCTCCGTATGGCGTTGATATCAAAGATGATTCCGTCCTTTTCCACGGTTTGAAATTTACGGGTTATACGTTTTTGATCTAATTTTGATTTAATCATCTTTGCCAGCTCTACATTTGCTTTATGACCCGGCCGCGTAGCTTCTACCTGGCCTACGATCGGCATACCTACTAATGCCAGATCTCCTACGAGATCCAATAGTTTGTGGCGTGCTGGTTCGTTTTGGTGGCGAAGCCCCAGTTCATTCAACACGCCTTCTTTGATTTGTATATCGGGCTTGTTGAAGATCTCTGAGAGCCGGTCTAGCTCATGCTCATTTATCTGGCGGTCTACAAATACTAGTGCACTTTCGAGATCCCCTCCTTTAATCAATCCGGCATTGTATAAGTGTTCTATTTCGTGCAGAAAGACGAATGTGCGGCTATCTGCTATTTCTTTGGGAAATTCATCCAGGTTATGCAGGTTGGCAATCTGTTCTTTGAGGATATGTGAGTTGAAGTCAATCAGTACAGATGCATTAAATTCATCTGAGGGTGATACTTGAAGTTTTACCTTCCGGTCGCTTTCCTCATAGCAAATAGGTTCTGTGATAATAAAATAATCCTGGTAGGCTTCTTGTTGGCGGACACCTGCTTCGAGGAGCGAATCAGAAAATAACTTGGCACTCCCATCTATGATTGGAGGTTCTGGACCGTCGATTTCAATTAGCACATTATCGATACGCAGACCAGCTAGAGCAGCTAATGTATGTTCTACCGTATGGATCTTGGCACCATTTTGCGCAATACTAGTCCCCCTAGAAGTATCGATTACATTCTCCACCACCGCAGCAATACGGGGCTTTCCTTCTAAGTCTACACGTTGGAATACATACCCATGGCCAACAGGAGCTGGTTTGAAGGTCATCGTAACGGATATACCTGTGTGTAATCCTTTACCTTTGACTGAGACTGACTTGTTAATGGTATGTTGTTTTCTTGACAAATTGCTCAATTGTTAGTGTGCAAAATGATTGCGAAAATACAAGTTTATTCAGATTTCTCCCTAAGCTTTTGTTCTAGTTCAGACAATCTTTTCTCCAGGGTACCCAATTTACGGATCAGAACCTCAGTTCTGAGCTGATCTACATAAGGTTGTGCAGGTATTCCCCGCCAGGAAGTCTTTTCTGCTTTGATGGATTTGCTGATACCGGATTTTGCTCCGATTTGAGTGTAATCTGCCAGTTGTATATGCCCGACTATACCTACTTGCCCACCGATTACATTTCCTCTTCCGATTTTTGTACTTCCCGATACTCCGGTCTGAGCAGCAATAGCTGTGTGCTTACCTATCTCAACATTATGAGCTATCTGTATCAGGTTATCCAGCTTTACGCCATCTTCTATCCTGGTATTGCCCATGGTAGCCCTATCTATGGTAGTATTCGCGCCGATTTCCACATGATTTCCCAGAATGACATTACCGATTTGAGGAATTTTCATGTAGCTCCCATCTTCCTGGGGCGCAAACCCAAATCCATCACTTCCGATGGTGGCGCCGCTGTGTATCACGCAGTGATCGCCTACTACACAATCCTGATATATCGTTGTGTTGGGATAAATGATGGTATGTTTTCCGATCGATACATTATCGCCGATATATACCTGAGGATAGATCTGTGAACCTTCACCGATACTTACCTCGTTACCAATGTAGGAGAACGCACCGATATATGCATTTTGATCAATTACTGCTGAATCTGCTATAAAGGCAAGCTTGTCTACGCCACTTCTAGGAGGCCTTCTGATTGAAGCAATGTAGTGCAACAATTTTGAGAAAGCCAAATAAGGGTTGTCTACTCTAAGAAAAGTGGAACCCTTTGAATCACCAATAGGGAATTGCCGCTCTACGATAACAGCAGACGCCAGCGTTGTGTTGATGAAGGATGAATACTTGGGATTGGCAAGAAATGTAATGCTTCCAGGTTGAGCTTCTTCGATCTTTGCAGCATCATGAATTAGAATATCTTCATCTCCCTCTACCTCCGCATCTAGCATTTCAGCAATCTGCTTTATCTTAAGATTCATAAAAGAGTTAACATATTATTCAATGTGTTCAACTATGTGTTCAAAAGTAATGAATATTACCAAGGATATTCTTTGCGATAACATGTAAAATCCTCAGTTTGTTTTAATCCATTTTCCACGGGTATACAACCCTTCTACATGTCCTCGAAGAGCGCGCCCGGTAAAAGGAGAATTTTTAGCTCGAGATGGGATCATTTCCTGACTGAATACCCACTCATTAACGGGATTAAACAAAGTAAGGTTGGCTTGCTGGTCAATTTGAATAGTTGCAGGAGGAAGCCGGAGTATATTTCTGGGATTGATACTGATCATTTCCACCCATCTGGAAAGATCTATATATCCTGGTTCAATAAGGTACATATATGCAAGGGAAAATGCGGTCTGTAGTGAAAGCATGCCGTATTCTGCCAGGGCAAACTCACAGTCTTTTTCTTCCGGGCCCTGTGCTGCATGAGCCGTACATAGGGTATGAACCCTGCCGTTTTGTATAGCTTTTTTGAGTTGATCTACCTGCCCGACATCCCTAATCGGGGGAAACACCTTGTAATAGCTATCGAAAGAGGATATGACCTGATCATCAAGTGCCAGATATGGTATAGCAATACCTGTGGTGACATGACGCTCTGACTTGAGTTGTAAGCTTATCTGTTCCAGGGCTGTGGGGGAAGTGAGCGGTTGGATATGTAGTCTGGCTTCCGAATAATTGGCAAACATCACATCTCTTCCCGCAACACTGGATTCTGCCATCTCGGGAATACCCTTCATGCCAAGCATAACTGCCTGATCTCCCTCATTCATGATCCCAAATCTGGAAAGTGAAGGGTCATTTGGGTAGGTAATGACCAGTCCGTCGAATGCCTTAATATACTGCATTGCCCTGAGTAACAAATCAGGCGTATACTTTGCCGGACACCCATCAGTAAATGCCTTTATGCCTTCAAGATGAGATTCATATAATTGCGCAAGTTCCTTCCCGGCAGCATCATGGGTGATGGTGGCCGTAAAATGGAGGTTGACGGGTAGGGTGGAGGCTTTTGTTTTCAAAAAGCTGACGATTTGTGCATGATCGATACAGGGAGAGGTATTCGGATAACATAATATGTCAGTAAAACCTCCCATTGCTGCAGCAAGGGCCAGTTCTTCCATCGTTTCCTTCCATTCATATCCAGGTTCTCGCAATTCTGTATACATATCCACCCATCCTGGAGAAGCATATAGCCCTTCTTTTTCCACAATCGTGAAGTCCTTTGCTAACGGGATGCTTCCCCCCTCAGTCAGTTGAGTGATCTTTTCACCTTCAACCAATATATCGGAATACATTTGATGGCGGGGACTGTGTGGGTCTATGACCATCACGTTGCGAAAAAGGGTACAACTCATAATATTCGTTAGTCCTCAACTACGCTTGAAAACTTTCAATACGACAATTTCCGTTAGTAGGAATAAAACTGCAAATAATATACAATATTTCCACAAAGGAAAACCCTGTCTGGAACTCTGTATATTCTGGCTGATGGTTGTAACTTCGGGCGATAGAATTTCAATATTACCAAGGTTGGCATCTCTTAGCAAACGGTTAAGTTTTGCGCGTGGAGTGTAAGCCAGTCTTGATTCTTCATCGGATATATTGAAAGATATTTTTTCAAGTAATCTTTCGCTCTGCAGAAGCTGATAATTACCTGGTTTTATATCTAATTTGTCAAAACTCAGGATCAGCCCACCACTTTGATTGTATTGTTCGGGAATCAATTCCAAATTGCCTTCATCTACCAGATAGATCAGGTCTTTCACGCTGGTACGTATCAGTTTAGGATCAGAAGATCCGATCAGTCGGGAGGATTGTACCTGTTGGGTCTGATTGAGGATCTGGGTAGCACGAAAAATGAAGGGAGCAAAAATGGTCTTTACATGAAAATCTGTCCAGTCATCACCTGGGAAGATAGTAAAGGTATATATTAGGCCCTCATTTACTTTAGATTCAATTACAACCGGTAATTCTGTATTGACAGAGATTATGCGATTGTGAATGGTCTGATTGTCAAGTGAAATAGGGTGGACTTTAAATACTCTTGGGGCATCAAATTCTCTATTTTTTCTGTTTTCAGAAAAAATTCCTTCAAAAACAGGATGATCTAGATCTACTTCTGTAGCATTTATTCCGTCCTGATAATTAATGGCTGATTTCCAGGCGCCCACATTGATTTCTTGAAAGAAATCATTAAGATCGTTAAGATTTACCTTGTTACCTGGAAAGAACATCATACTGCCACCCTCTGCCAGGAAGGTGCTGAGTTTATCCGACAAGCCACTACTGATATCACTAATCCCCAACAAGATAATGGAGCGATATTGCTCAAAGGAAGTTTGTGAGACATTTCTCACGGATAGAAATTCTGCGTTAAACTGACTGAACAGGGTTTCGAACAACACCCGGAAATTGGGAGAGCTTTGTCCCTCTACGATCAGGATATTTTCCTGATCAGGTACATACAGTGAGAAGTATCTTCGGTTGTCAAAGTCAATGGGGTTGTCATTGATTTCTATATAGCCGGAAAGCCAGCCTTTATCTGAAGGCGTAAATGTAAGATCCAATGCCTTTGTAGCCTGTGCACCAATTTCCTCGTTGTCGATCGCTACAACCTTATCCTCGAGTAGCACTCTCACATTGAGATCGCTAATCGCATTATTTCCATCATTGACGATTTGCATGGACATGTTTACCGGTCTTTCGGCTTCGACAATCTGAGAAGTGATTTCATGTCCAGCAATATAGGCATTTTGTTGATCCCTGTCAGCCAGTGGTACATAGTTGATAATGTAGGAGCTATCGATATTTGCTACATTTTGGGTATCTGCCATGACTGTAGAGGTCTGAAAATCACTAAAAAAGTACAATTCCTTCACACTATAGCTGGAACGGGCAAAGATGTCTCTGAGGAAAGAGAGAATCTCGAGGTGGCTACGTGTATTTTGGTCTGTGCTGATATTTTGGAGGATCTCCAGTGCCTCTTCTTTTGAAAGAAAATTTGCATTGAATTGTAGTTCAGAAGAAGGCATGACCAGAAACTCGTCCTGCTCGGAATAATCCAAGATGGTCTGCTGTGCCAGGTTCAATGCCTGTTTGAGGTAGTCGCCTTGATCATTTCCTGCAGACATACTCAGCGAGTTGTCGATAACCATGACCACAGAGCGGTTACCTTTGATCAGATTTTGATTGTCTCCTGTCCACACGGGATTGGCAAATGCCATGACCAGCATCGCAATGGCCAGCATTCGTAGCAATAGCAACAACCATTGCTGAAATCTCACCCGGCGAACGACCGTTTTCTTTACTTCTTTGACGAATGCAACATTACTGAAGAGCACCTGCCGGGGACGTTGTAAGTTGAAGAAGTGTATGATGATCGGTACAGCCAGAGCAGTTAGCCCCCAAAGAATCGCCGGATTTAAAAACGTCATTTATTTTTTGAGAATTTAACAGTCAAGTTTTAAAATGCAAAGCTCAACTACGCAATGATACTGAAAATGAACAGCTCAGGGTACATGTAAAACACCAAAATGAGCACGTTAGTTCATACGCAAAAATATTACTCTCTTTATCAAAATTAACTGCCGAGGAAATGAGGGTTGTTCTTATCTTGCGTCAGCATGCAAATATAGAGAAGAATTAGGGAATTAGAAGAAAGATTGTATTTTAGGGTGTATGGAAAAAATGGATCGCAATAGTTTTCTTCGTCAGTCAGCTTTGTTGACTGGATCTGTATTTCTGGGGGCTTCATGCAGTAGTGGTGATAGCCAGACTGTTTCTCAGAATCAAAGTGGCCCAGCTATCATTAGCCATAAAACCTATAACTGGAAAATGGTAACAACCTGGCCTCCAAACTTTCCTGTACTGGGAGAGGGATGTAATCTCTTTGCCAAATGGGTAGCGGAAATGTCAGGGGGAAGGATGAAGATACAGGTGTTTGGAGGGGGAGAACTGGTCCCTGCCCTGGAAGCATTTGAGGCTGTGAGTAATGGCATTTCAGAAATAGGCAACGGGGCTTCCTATTACTGGGCAGGTAAGGTACCAGAAGCACAGTTTTTTTCTACTGTGCCATTTGGAATGAATGCCCAGCAGATGAATGCTTGGATCAACAATGGAGGGGGGCTGAAATTATGGGAAGATACTTATGCTCCTTTTAATCTACTTCCCATACCGGCGGGTAATACAGGCGTACAGATGGGAGGTTGGTTCAACAAAGAGATCAATCGTCTGGCAGACTTGCAGGGACTGAAAATGCGGATTCCTGGCCTGGGAGGAAAAGTGCTGACGAAGGCCGGAGGTTCAGCGATCAATGTCGCTGGTGGAGAGATCTACACCAACCTGGAGCGTGGCGTTATAGACGCGACAGAGTGGATCGGTCCCTATCACGACTATCTGATCGGCTTTCACAAAATTTCGAAATACTACTATTATCCAGGCTGGCACGAGCCAGGAACTGTGCTAGAGACCTTTTTTAATAAAGGAAAACTCGAATCCCTACCTGCGGACCTGCGGGCGATCCTGATCACGGCAGCACATCGCCAGAATCTATGGATACACGCTGAGTTTGAAGCGAAGAACAATATATATCTGCAAAAAATCAAGGCTGAATCAGATGCCGATATAAGGGTGTTTCCTGCGGAGGTCCTATCCCGCCTGAGAGAACTGACCGATGAGGTGGTGGCGGAATTAGTCGAAGTCAATCAAAATGCACAAAAGATCTATAAGTCTTATCAAAACTTTCGCGAAGGTGCTCAGAACTGGTCAACCCTGACTGAGAAGATCTATTACGATCAATTACAAATAAGCTAGTATTTAGGCTGGTTTTGACAGGGATAAAATCCCAGAAACTCTCGAATGGCTTTCAGGGATACTTAGCATCCTTGTTTGTCAGTATTGTGATGCCTCATGAAAAAATTCTGATCATATTCGGGTAAGCAATCACAATAACTAAAACAACTATTTGAATAATGACAAAGGGTATAATCCCCCGATACAATTGCGTCGTAGTTACGCCTTCAGGCGCAACACCTTTGAGGTAGAAGAGTGAAAATCCAAAAGGGGGAGAAAGGAAGGAAGTCTGCAGATTAAGTGCTAAGAGGATACCGATCCATATGAGGTCTATCCCAAATTGCTGGAAAATGGGGGCTATTACGGGAACGAATATGAAGATAATCTCGATGAAGTCAATAAAGAAACCCGCAATAAATATTGCGATCATTACGATTAAGAGAAACGTATCCGGGCTCAACTGTGCCTGAGTGATGAGATTGACCAGTTGTCTGTCTCCTCCGAGTCCACGGAAGACTAGCGAAAAAGCAGTAGCACCTATGAGAATCATAAATACCATTGAGGTGAGATGTGTGGTTTCCTGCATGACATCCTTAAATAATCCTAGGGATAATCTGGCCTTTTTCTGAGTAGAAAAGATCGTGAGTAAAGTTGCGCCGAGGGCACCTACAGCTGCCGATTCTGTTGGAGAGGCAATACCTGCGAAGATTGATCCCAGTACCGCGACGATGAGTAGTAGCGGCAATAAGAATGCATAGAGTGTCTGGAGGAATATTTGTCTGTTGAATGTGGTGAAGCGTTCTTCTTGAGGCATACTGGGAGCGGACTCCGGGCGAACAAAGGTCATTATCAAGATATAGACTATGTACATCCCCACTAGTAATACTCCAGGTATGACTGCTGCAGCAAAGAGATCTCCCACCGATACGTTCAGGACACTTCCTAGTAGTACTAAAACTACAGAGGGAGGAATGATCTGCCCCAATGTGCCTGAGGAGGCAATAGTTCCAGTCGCCAGTTCTATGCTATAGCCTCTTTTCAGCATAGTAGGCAGACTAATAAGCCCCATGGTAATGACTGTGGCGCCAACGATTCCAGTAGATGCTGCCAGTAAAGCACCTACGATAACTACTGAAATGGCTAATCCCCCCCGGTATTTCCCAAAAAGTTTGGCCATAGTTTCCAGCATACTCTCCGCCAGTCCAGATTTTTCCAGCATAATACCCATATAAATAAAGAGTGGAACTGCAATGAGGACATAGTTTTGCATGGTTCCAAAGATTCTGAGTGGCAAGAGGAGGAAAAAATCGGGTTCCAGAAATATAAGACCGAAAATGATAGATACTCCTCCTAATGTAAAAGCTACAGGGAAACCAAGGAGGATAGAGAGAAATAGTATACCGAACAGGATAAAGGGCAAAGATTCATTCATATGGGTGTGTTCAGGGATTCTAGGTCGAAGATTGAGTAAAGGTCTTGTAAGTGATTCAGGATTGCGGGGTTTTATTTACAATTGTGAGCAGGGATTGGCTGATAAGCGAAATAGCCTGAATCAATAGCAGGGTAAAGCCTATGGTAATAGCTCCTTTGATAAGATAACGTGCAGGCAAGCCACCCGGATCTGGAGAGGACTCCTGAATGGAAAAAGCATTCATCGTGAATGTCCAGGAGGTACTGATCACAGTCCAGCAGAAGGGGATAAGTAGGATGAGGGTGCCGAGCAGGTTGATCCAGGCCTGAGTTGTAGGTGTAAATTTGCAGTAAAACACATCTACACGGACGTGTTTGTCATATTTGAGGGTATATGCTGCTCCAAGGAGGAAAATCAAGGCAAACAAATGCCATTCCAGTTCAAAAATTGCGATAGAGGTTTGATTGAACAAATATCTCATAACCACATCGTAGCAAATGAGTAGCATGAGCAAAGTTGTGAGCCATGATACGGCTCTACCGCTATATCCACTGATTGTATCAGTTATCTGGGAAAGAATCAACAGCATGCGCATAACAGTTTACAGAAGTTTGTGGTATCAGAAAATCCGGCAAACGGTAAAATACGCAAATATTTTTTCCTTAATCAATAGAATTGAAGCTCATTAAGTCTGGTAATGGCTTGTGGATGATTTTCTTCAGCAGCAATTCTCAAGGATTGTAATGCGGTGACTGTATCCCTGGGGATTTTTCTCAGTAACAACAGGTGTGCATACAGGTAATGTCCACTTGGCCAGCCTTTCTGTGCGGATAGCTTTGCATATTGAAGTGCTCGGGACGCATTTTTGCTAACTCCCCGGCCTTCGTGATACATGATAGCCAGCATGTAGGCGCCTTCACCGTCTAAAGCATTGCCTGCTTTTTTAAAGTAGTTGGCGCTAGCCTTATATTCATAGACAGAACTGTTAGCTATAGCCCGTTGAAAAACCTGTTTGCCATCGTTGAGATTTTTTCTTTGTTGGGCAGAACTGGTACTGGACTGGCTACGGCTGACTCTGCTGGAGTTGCTTGTGGGAATAGCTGTATTGTTACGGTTGGGATTAGCTGGCAAAGAAGGTTTTGCCGTTGTGGATTTAGTAGCTTCATCAGAAGCTTGAGTATCTCCCTGATCTGCCAGTTGTCCTTCGTTTTCTTTTGTTTCAAGGCTTTGAGTAAGCTGACTTACACGTACAGAAGCTCTGAGATAATCCGGTTCACCTTTAATTTCATCAGTTGCTTCTATCTGAAGCGCATTGCGGTAATTTGCAAGACTTTTTTGCGGGTCGGTATTTTCACCATCATAGAAAAAGTCTCCTAGCTTGATGTATGCATAGATCAGATTTTCTTTCAGTACCTCAGGGAGCTGAAGGGTATCGCGTATGGCAGCCTCCCGGGCTTTTTCATAATAGTAGACAGCCTGATCCCATTGATCCCGTTTGAAAGCTATATCTCCTAATGATTTGAGCTGAGCCATACTCCGGGTTTTATCCAGTTTTCGTTCACTGGCTTCATCAAACATAGAGCGGACCCGGGTTTCATTAGTTGGGTCTCCTGCCAGATCCAGAGCGCGTTTTAGGGTGTCGGCAGCTTCTTCATATTTCTTTTCATCCATCAGTTTTCTTCCTGTCTGGTAGAGATTTTCAAACTGCTGTTTCTGCTGGTTACTGCTGAACCATCGTATACTCAAGAAAATGAGTATTAAGACGGCAATGACACTCCCTCCTATGACTAGTAAATTTCTAGATGTCAAGGTCTTCAGCCACTCGGAACGTTGGCTGGGAGCATGATCTTCATTCTTATCGTCTTTTGCATTTCCACCTCCCGCATTTCCTGAACCGGTGTCGCTACTATCTTCCTGGGCTGCACTTACAGCTACGGTGTCAATCTGCAACAGGTAGCAGGAAAAATCATCATCTGTAATTCCTCTACTGATATTGGCGATCTCCTTGATCAGGAATTCGGGAGATTGTCCTTCTTTGAACAAAGCCTTGAGTGTACTTTCACTAAATTGCTCAAATATGCCATCTGAGCCAATAAAGATGTAGTCATCAGATCTTACCGAACTTAATGGTATTTTCCGGATATTGAGTTTTGCCGGGTGTTCTGCTCCATATATCATAGGCACCACATCGCTGGGAATACTGGATTTCTCACTGGAAACTGACTCTCCAGGTAGTTCCTCTACCTGTAATAGGATTCCCTGTTGTTTGCGGAAATAAAATATGGGGCTATTTCCCACCCAAGCAAAAAGTATGTGATTATTGCCCAGGTATACTAAAGACATGGTAGTACCCATCCCAATCGTGTTGGTATTGAGCTTCATATGTTTCGACAATTCGCTTTCAGCTCCTTTGAGGGCGCTTTGGAGATCTTCCTGGGTAGGGTCCTGGTCTTTTAGAAGTGCGTTGAGGTGGTTTGACATTTGCTCGGCTACGATCTTCGACGCAACTTCTCCCTTTCGCTGTCCCCCCATGCCATCACAGACAATAAAGAGCGTATCTTTTATGGAAGCTTTTCCTGGTTGAGGATATATAAAATCCTCATTTACCTCTGTGTTGCCACGTTCATTGAGTGCAGCAGGTTGCTTGATTGTAACATTCATAAGCACACATTTTAATGTGTATTTTATATTCCAATACCTGCCTGTATTCCGGCAGGCAGGGTTTTATCTTGAAATTGGAATATACATTAGGTTTCTTTTTACGCTTAAAGGAATATTTTGTTGCAAAATACTAGTAAGTTTAGTAAAAACCAAATTTTATGAGTGCTCAAAAAATAATCAAATCAGCCTGAGAATATCAATGATAAATCTCACTTCCTTTGGTGACAAATTCTTTAGCTTTTTCTTCCATGCCTTTTTCCAGTGCGGCTTGTTCTTCCAATCCTTTGGACTGTGCATACTCCCGGACATCCTGCGTTATTTTCATAGAGCAGAAGTGAGGGCCACACATGGAGCAGAAATGAGCCACCTTGGCGCCATCTGCAGGCAGGGTCTCATCGTGATACCGGCAAGCGGTATCTGGATCCAGCGATAGGTTGAACTGGTCTTCCCATCGGAACTCAAAACGTGCCTTGCTCAGGGCATTGTCGCGGTACTGTGCACCTGGGTGTCCCTTTGCCAGATCTGCCGCATGGGCAGCTATTTTGTATGTGATGACACCGGTCTTTACATCTTCTTTGTTGGGAAGTCCCAGGTGTTCTTTAGGGGTTACATAACACAACATCGCTGTACCAAACCAGCCGATCATTGCTGCACCAATACCTGAAGTGATGTGGTCATAGCCTGGAGCTATATCTGTAGTAAGTGGTCCAAGGGTATAAAATGGAGCACCCTGACAGATCTCAAGTTGTTTGTCCATATTTTCCTTGATCATGTGCATAGGTACGTGTCCGGGGCCTTCGATCATGACCTGTACATCGTGTTTCCAGGCGATCTGGGTAAGTTCTCCCAGTGTTTCGAGTTCGGCAAACTGCGCGCGGTCATTGGCGTCGGCAATGCTGCCAGGACGCAGTCCGTCGCCCAGAGAGAAGGAAACATCATAAGCTTTCATGATCTCACATATTTCCTCAAAATGTGTATACAGGAAATTTTCCTTGTGATGTGCAAGACACCATTTTGCCAAAATAGATCCACCGCGCGATACGATGCCCGTCACACGTCTTGCGGTAAGTGGTATATAACGCAGTAGTACGCCGGCGTGTATAGTAAAGTAATCTACTCCCTGTTCTGCTTGTTCAATCAGGGTATCGCGATATATCTCCCACGTGAGTTCTTCTGCTTTGCCATTGACTTTTTCTAGTGCCTGGTAAATAGGAACCGTACCGACGGGAACAGGAGAGTTGCGGATCACCCATTCGCGGGTCTCGTGGATGTTCTGTCCTGTAGACAGATCCATGATGGTATCTGCTCCCCAGCGACAGGCCCACACGGTTTTTTCTACTTCTTCTTCAATGCTGGAGGTTACAACGGAGTTGCCTATGTTTGCATTGATCTTGACCAGGAAGTTGCGACCGATGATCATCGGCTCTGTCTCTGGGTGATTGATATTAGCAGGGATAATAGCGCGACCTGCTGCTATTTCCTCGCGTACAAACTCCGGTGTAATATATTTTTGGGGGGTATTGGCACCAAAGCTGTTGCCGGGATGCTGGGAAGCCATATCATCCTGCATCTGGTCTATGCGCTGGTTTTCCCGGATGGCAATATATTCCATTTCAGGAGTAACGATACCTTTTCTCGCATAGTGAAGCTGGGTAACGCTGTATCCGGATTTAGCTCTCAAAGGCTTTGGGATATGTGGAAAGCGAAGCTGATTCAATTTTGCATCTGAAAGACGTTGTTTTCCATATTCTGAAGAGAGTCCGGGAAGCTCTTCCACATCTCCGCGATCGCATATCCAGGATTCCCTGAGTCTTTTCAGACCGCGATATACATCTATTTCTAGCTTGGGGTCAGTATAGGGACCACTGGTATCATAGACCGTGACAGGGGCGTTTTGTTCTACCTGGCCAGTGAATGCCGCCTGGGTTTCAGAGAGTTCAATCTCTCTCATGGCAACTTCAATATTGTGGATTTCGCCTTTCACATATATCTTTTGGGATTTGGGAAAAGGACTCCGGCTAATGATTTCGGGACGTGGTATCCTATCTTGTTTTTTCATTGGTACATTGTTGAGTTGGAAAAAATACAATTGACTTTCAACTGAAACGGGTCATCGGGATACCAGAGAATAATTGAGACTTGGCACTTTTCCCTTCGACAGTACTAACTGTATCAGGTTGTAAGGGTATGATCTCAGTCCGTATACCTGATGGACACCCCTAAAGCACCCGTATTCAAATGAATAGCTGCATATGCTAGCTTAGATTATCAACGAAAATAACGCCTTTTTGTTAAAATTACCTTAAACTCAGGAATTTCTTCATTTATTTCTGCTTTGCTTTCGATTTTTTGTTATGCGGATATTAGATCCAGGAGCCTCTTCTTTCATGGAGAGTGCAATTCTTTTCCTGTCAACTTCTACACTCAGCACCCTGACCTGAACTTTTTGATGTACCTTGACCACTTCGCTGGGATGTTTGACAAAACGATTGGCGAGTTGGCTCAGATGTACCAGCCCATCCTGGTGTACGCCAATATCCACAAATGCTCCAAAATCAGTGATGTTAGTTACGATTCCGGGGAGTAGCATACCCTCTTCGAGGTCTTCAATGGCATTAACGCGTTCATCAAAGCTGAAAAATTCGAACTGTTGTCTTGGGTCACGGCCGGGTTTAGCCAACTCAGCAAGGATATCATTAAGTGTTGGGAGTCCCACCTGGTCTGTTACATATCGTTTCAGGTCAATTTTTTTCTGTATGTGCGGTTGTTGTATGATATGGGAAATATCCGTGGAGAGGTCTTGAGCCATTTTCTTTACGATATGATAGCTCTCCGGGTGCACTGCACTGGCATCCAGAGGATTTTTGGCATCCTGAATACGTAGGAATCCCGCCGCCTGCTCAAAAGCTTTTGCTCCCAGCCGAGTAACTTTCATCAGTTCCTGACGAGATGTAAAGGGTCCATTCTCCTGACGGAAGTGGATGATGTTTTGTGCCAAAGAAGGTCCCAGACCTGATACATAAGTCAGAAGTTCTTTACTAGCAGTATTGAGTTCGACACCTACAGCGTTTACACAGCTAACTACTGTGTCATCCAACGCTTTTTTCAGTAGATTCGAATCTACATCGTGTTGATATTGGCCTACGCCAATGGATTTGGGGTCGATTTTGACCAGCTCTGCCAAAGGGTCCATGAGACGCCTCCCAATAGAGACTGCTCCGCGTACAGTAATATCATAGTCTGGAAATTCTTCCCGTGCAGTCTCAGAGGCAGAGTATACAGAAGCACCACTTTCATTGACCATAACGACTGGAATATTGCGCTGGAAGTCGATTTTTTTGGCAAAAGCTTCCGTCTCTCTACTGGCTGTACCATTTCCTACTGCAATTACCTCCAGATCATACTCTTGTACCAAGCTTTTCAACATAGCTTCGGACATAGCGATACGAGATTGAGGAGGATGGGGATAAATGGTCTCGTTTTTCAATAATTTTCCCTGCTCATCCAGACACACTACCTTGCATCCCGTCCTGAATCCCGGGTCTATGGCAAGCACCCTTTTTTTACCTAGTGGAGGAGCCAGCAACAATTGACGCAGATTGTCGGTAAACACTTTGATAGCTTCGGCATCAGCCTTTTCCTTGGCCCAGAGACGTATTTCTGTCTCAATCGAAGGTGTCATCAGGCGTTTGTAACCATCTTTGATGGCCATTTCTAGGTGAGGAGTACATTCATTATATGATTGAATAAATTGTTTTTCCAATATATACAATGCTTCTTTCTTTTCGGGTTGTATGGACATTGAAATTATCAACTCCTTCTCGGCTCTGCGCATCGCCAGCAGCCGATGTGAGGGAACCTTCGATATAGGCTCTTCCCAATCAAAATAGTCGCGATATGTCTTTCCTTCTTCTTCTTTGCCCTTGATCAGTTTGGTTTTTATGACAGAAGATTGCTTAAACAGTTTGCGTATGCGTTCGCGTGCAGCTTTATCTTCATTGATATACTCCGCAATAATATCTCTTGCTCCTTGCAAAGCTTCTTCTGTATTACTTACCCCTTTTTCTTCGTTGATAAATGCTACGGCCTCCGCGATAGGATCAGTAGATGCTTTTTGTTCCAGAATCAGGTCCGCAAGCGGTTGTAGTCCCTTTTCTTTGGCAATAATGGCACGGGTTCTTCGCTTAGGCCGGTAAGGAAGATAGATATCTTCCAACTCACTCATCGAATCCGCCTGATCAATGGTGATCTTGAGTTCGGCTGTTAAAAGTTCTCTCTCTTCCAGCGAATTGATGATCGCTACTCTGCGCTTATCCAATTGCTCAAGTTGCTCTTTGCGATCGCGTATGGTCGTAAGCTGAACCTCATCGAGGTTGCCAGTTACTTCTTTGCGGTAGCGTGCCATAAAGGGAATGGTCGCCCCTTCCCCGATCAGGTTAAGGGTAGCACTTACCTGTGAAGCCTTGACGCCAAGTTCTTTGGCAATAGCATTTGCGTAATGTGTTGACATAAAAGCAAAGTTGATCTTTCAAAGATAAGCATAATTACTGGAGAGACCAGCTAGACAATAGACGACTGACAGGGTATCACGGACAACCGATGATCTCCATCAAATGCCTGATTCTACTGAATACAAAGTAATACTAGGTATATTTATTAACTTTAGGTGCTGATTATAAAAAATGATAACAGCACAACACAGATGTCATCAAAAAGCCTCACACTATATCCTAATCCCAAGATTAACTTGGGACTATTTATCACGGGAAAGCGTGATGATGGGTATCATTTACTGGAGACAATCTACTATCCCATAGACCTGATCAAAGATGAGTTGAATATCGCGGAAGGAAACGATAAGGGTTGCAAACTGACCCTAGAGGGCATTGAGATAGCGGGAGATATAGCGGATAATCTATGTGTAAAGGCTTATTGTATCTTGCAGAGAGAAATTTCCAGTTTGCCGGGAGTACATATTCACCTGAATAAGCGAATCCCAGCCGGGTCAGGATTGGGAGGAGGTTCATCCAATGCGGCACATACCTTGCGCGGATTGAATGAACTCTTTGGTCTGGGATATAGTCTGGAACAATTGGCAGCATTAGGGGAAACATTAGGGGCGGATGTTCCGTTTTTCCTCTATAACCGTCCCCTGCTAGCAAGGGGAATTGGTACAGAATTTGAAAATATTGAGCTGGATTTACCTTTCAGGATTGAGTTGGTAACTCCGGAGATACATTCTTCTACGGTAGCAGCATATAAAGCACTAGACTACATCCAGTGTCAGCACGACAAGGATTTGAGAAATGTCATTTTGCAGCCACACGAAACCTGGAAGGAAGAGTTGGTCAACGATCTGGAGATACCCGTTTTTGAGATGCATCCTGAAATTGAAGAAATGAAATATGAGATGTATGAATCCGGAGCTATTTACGCAGCCATGAGTGGAAGTGGAAGTGCGGTTTTTGGGTTGTTTGAGAAAATGTTGGACGGAGGTCAGTCTGACGGGGGTAGAATGTGAGGACGTAGAGCTTCGTGATGATTTTGATTGAGGATGAATGATTGCATCATAGCAAGGAAGAATTGGATTTGTAGAAATTTAACAATAAATATGAAAAAGGTATTGAATTGTATCATTTGTGCATGGATTGTGTTGGTGGGAATGAGCCGGGTAGTGGCACAGAAAGGACATGACATCACCATCACGGTAGATGGATTTACTGGAGAGGAAGCCTATCTAGCATATTACTATTGGGATAAGCAGTATATCGAAGATACGGTAGCAGCATTAGATGGCACCTTTCAATTCGAAGGAGATGAACCCATACAGCAGGGTATATACTTGGTGGTGTTACCACCTGAAAATAACTATTTCGAGCTGGTAATCGGAGCAGATCAGGAATTTGTGGTCACTACAGATACATCGGATCTGTCTGGAAACCTGCAAATAGAGGGTTCCCAAGAAAATGCGCTTTTCTACAGGGATATTAAATTTCTGGCGGAACAGCGGCAAAAGGTCAATGCCTTACAGCAACAAAAGCAAGCAGCAGCACCTGGTTCTGCTGAAGCTCAGGCTATCGATCAACAGATACAGCAGATCAATGACCTGGTAAAGCAGGAGCGCACACAGATGATCGAGTCAAATCCTGGTTTGTTATACCCTACAGTACTCAGTGCAATGAGGGAACCTGAAATTCCCGATCCACCCGTAAATCCCGATGGGAGTGTGGATTCCATGTTTGCTTTTAATTATTACAAAAGCCATTATTTTGACCGTTTTCCACTGGATGACAAGCGTTTGCTAAGAACTCCTTTATATTTCAACAAGATCAACCAGTACATCGAGCAATTGACCTATAAGATCCCTGATTCTATCAATGTGGCGATTGACCGTATCGTGGATCGGACCCGGGGATGTGATGAGTGTTTTCGTACGGTTGTGGGCAATACCTTAAATAAATATGCTGGTTCGAAAATCATGGGCATGGATGCTGTGTATGTGCATATGGTAGAACAATATTATATGAGTGGAGATGCATTCTGGGCAGATGAGGAGCAAGTAACAAAAATGGAAGAGCGGGCGCTGGCGATCAGCCCCACCCTGATTGGTCGCAAGGCACCTAACATTACCATGGCAGACAGTACAGGTATATATCAGAATCTATACAATGTAGATGCAGATTTTACCATTCTGTATTTCTGGGATTACGATTGTGGTCATTGCAAGAAGAAGACCCCCCAACTGGCAGAAGTGTATAAAGCGTATAAAGATAAGAACGTAGCATTGTATGCCGTATCTATTAATGGAGCTATTTCAGAATGGAAAAAAAGCCTGAGAAAATATGGTTTGGAGGGGATCAACGTTCAGGATCATGAGCGCAAGACCGGTTTTGATGCGATTTATGACATTCGATCCACGCCAAGGTTATTTGTGCTAGATGCGGATAAGAAGATCCTTGCCAAGCACATAGACGTAGATCAACTCGGAGAAATTCTGGATATGTTTATGGAAGAGCAAGAAGGCGGCAGCAGGTAGACCCAATCCAGGAAGCATGCAGCATATTCTTAACAGTACCGTCAAATCATTTGAAAAAGCCCACGTAGGGATAATTTTAAACCAACTTTACCAATCACATTCCTTGATGTAGCCCTACCGGGTAATAACCAGGTAGAAGGAATAAAATGTAGGATCAGCCAGTCTATCGAATCGCCACTTCACAGAGCGGCACGCCGGTCTCTCCGAATCATTCCCGGACGGTGGTAGATTATATTCCTATTTTTATTTTTTGGTATGCTTTGCAAAAAAGTCCCAGTCATCATAAAAATATGCTTGGAGAATGGGTATACACGGAAAATGAGGTAGCAAAAAGTATTGTTGAATGGAAGGTGAGTGGAATGATAGATAATCATTTTCTCTCATTTTTCAGTATATTTATTATCTTACGGTCACTCAAATCATTACACACAACATGACTAACAAGGAATCCAACTACCTGCAGCCTACAACCCATCGTAGAGATTTTCTCAAAAAAAGTTCTTTGGCACTGGGATCGCTCACTATTGTCCCCAGTCATTTTCTTTTTGCCAAGAAAGCCGTGATCAATCATGAAGGAGATATAGTCAAAATGGCAAGACCTGCACCTAGTGATATGGTCAATATGGCCTTTTGTGGGATCGGTCATCGTGGAGGGGGGATTCTCAGGGCATTTAACGGTACAGGTATGGTCAATACAACGGTACTGTGCGATGTAGATATGGGTGCTGAGCATACACTCATGACCCTTGAAGAGCATCCTGATGCAAGGCGTTTCCAGGATTTCAGAGAGATGATAGACAAAGCTTCTGGAGAGTTTGATGCAGTGAGTATTGGAACGCCGGATTTCTCACATTTTCCTATCTCCATGCTTTGTATGTCAGAAGGAAAGCATGTTTATGTTGAAAAGCCCCTTACCAGGACTTTTCACGAAGCGGAACTTCTGATTCAGGCAGCCCAAAAATATTCTGTAGCCACCCAGATGGGTAATCAGGGGCACTCTGAGGGCAATTATTTCCAGTTTAAGACCTGGGTAGAAGCAGGGATCATCAAGGATGTAACCAGTATGACTGCCCATATGAACGGCAGACGCCGTTGGCATGGCTGGGATACTAACATGAGATCCTATCCTGTAGATACATTAGTACCTAAAACACTGGATTGGGATACCTGGTTGATGACATCGGATTATCACGATTATCACGATGATTTTGTCAATGGGCAATGGCGTTGCTGGTATGAGCATGGAATGGGAGCCCTTGGCGACTGGGGAGCCCATATAATGGATACGGCTCATGAGTTTTTGGAACTGGGATTGCCCTATGAAGTTGAGCCAGTCAGGATTGACGGGCACAACTCCATGTTCTTTCCACAGGCTTCTACCTTAGCCTTCAAATTTCCTAAAAGAGGCAATATGCCCGAATGTACCATAACTTGGTATGACGGCGTGGATAATATCCCAGCGGTACCGGAAGGATATGGTGAGTTGGAAGTAGATCCCAATATTCCCCCTGTAAATGGACAGGTCAAGCCTACAAGACTGGGTGCTGGAAAGATTATACATGGTAAAGAGCTAATGTTCAAAGGAGGTTCTCACGGTAGCACACTCAAGATTATTCCCGAAACGGTAGCGATGGATATGGAATCTAGTCTGCCAGAGGTTCCTGAAAGCCCTTCCAATCATTTTGAGAATTTCGTGCGGGCAGCCCGTGGGGAAGAAGCGACCCGCTCTCCCTTTGAAGTATCAGGCCCACTAAGTCAGGTGTTTTGTTTGGGTACGATTGCTCAACGACTCAACACTACGATTCAGTTTGATAGCAAGTCCAGACAAATCACCAATAACGCATTTGCCAATGCCTTACTGGTGGGTGAACCGCCCAGAAAAGGTTGGGAAGAATTTTATACCATGGTTTAGGATAAGGCCACCCCAGATGTGTGATCGTAATGCATTAATCTGGGGCAGTCTGTGAGATTTGTGGTCAATGATCAGGTGCCCGTTGACTAAATATTACAATTGTATTTCATCGCCAGGATAAAACGGCTGTGTCCAGGCAACTTCGGCTTCCCATTCCTTGTAGGGGTTGGATTTGGGTTTGTCTGAAATAATCTTGACACGAACATACAGCTCGTCTCCCTTGAACTCATAACTAGCCTCAGCACCTTCTACCTCGTTCATAAGGATTCCTTCATCTTTGTTGGTAGTAGCAATAAACTGGATTTTGTAAGATACATCCTCTTCAGGTTGGACGGCAATAGAAACAGTTCCCTGGTGTTGCTTGATCTCTTGAAGTGTAACTCCGGTGGTAGCGTAGAAGCGTCCTGCTTCCATAGCTTCTATAATGGATGCAGGCGTGAGTTCAGCTGCCTTAACCATGATCCAGCCTCTGCCGGTATTGCTGAACTTCAGTCCCATATTGTGGTAATTATGCGCGTCATCTACGGCTATGCCATACATGGGAAGTTTTTCTTTTTTTAAATAGGCCGTAAGGATGTCATCCCACATTTCTTCCATGCCACTGCGTATATCATCACCATAATTGTGTACTGCAGGGTGTCCATTGTAGAGTTCAAAAAAACGCTCTCCCTCGAGTTTGATCAGATCGCGAGCAGTCATGGCCCAGCCGAAGTTGGGGTGATTGATATGTGGAATCATGGGAATGCCTGTGCTTTCTCGCTGGGCGAGTACCTGATCAATGTTGTTCTGCATTACCTGGACAATGGTGCGGCCGCTTTGGGGCTGGATCAATGTTTGCACATTGGTAGCATTGATATGTACGGGTTTATCCTTGTACTTGTCGGTTATTTCTTCTGAAGGAATAATGAGAAATTCACCGGGTTTTTCAAATAAGGAGGCGTATTCTTGGTACGTTTTCAACTGAACGAGGGTATCACCTTCTTCAATTTTATAATGAACCCAGTCCTCCCCGTAAGCATTGATATACTCAATAAATGCCTTGCTTCCATAACGACGCTTGCGCAGGTTCACCCATTTTTCATCATGGGCAATGATATTGTGTTCTGAGAGTGCCAGAAAATCATAATCGTGTTCTACATACCAACGAAGGATCATCTCTGGAAAATGGTCCCCATCGCTCCAGTAGGAGTGGGTATGCAAGTTGCCTTTCCACCAAGTTTCTTCTTGTCCATAAATATACGAGAATTGAATATTGAGCGTTAGTATGAGTAATAATCCTGATATCTTTTTCATGCAATGAGACGGTTTTGAGATAAATCTGTGATCAAATGAAACAATAAGATAAATTTGTGAAAAATTTTAGTAAAAAAGCTAATACATTTTTGTTTTGCCAAAAAAATGTATTTAAATTGACAATAATATTAGTATTTACTAATATAAAAATCAGTTTATCACACCATAATATCTACAACCATGATTCAACACGTTATTACCTGGTTTGAAATTCCAGTAGAGAATTTTGATCGCGCCAAAGACTTTTACACTACATTATTGGACATTGAGATTCCTGTTAGGGAAGTGTTTGGCTATATGATGGGATTTTTTCCTTATAATCAGGAGACCAACAATGTTACGGGGGCTATTGTTAAGGGGGAGGGCTATAAGCCTTCTCATGAAGGATCACTCATTTATCTCTCTTGTTATCCTGATATGCAAACCATACTGGATCGCGTGGAGGATGCAGGTGGTAGTATAGTTGCCAACCGTATGAAGATCGGGGACGATGCAGGGTATATAGCAAAGTTTATTGATTCTGAGGGTAACATGATTGCGCTCCATTCTATGGATTAATGAGTAGTCATGTACTGGATCAATAGATAAATTTTGTAAATTTAATATATGTGCGGGAGGTATACTTACACAGCAGAACTCGATCCAATACAAGTGATCCTGCCTGAGGATTCAGCCTCTGTCAATCTTGGGCCAAGGTACAATATTGCTCCTTCGCAGTATTGTCCCATCATTCCTCAGCGGGATCCTGATCATATTTATTTATACAGATGGGGGCTCGTTCCTTTCTGGGCCAAAGATATGTCTATTGGCTATAAGATGATCAATGCCCGTGCTGAAACACTTACAGAAAAGAATTCTTTTAAAGGACCTCTTCAGCATAGCCGCTGCTTGGTACTAGGAGATAGTTTTTATGAATGGAAAAAGCTCAATGGTCAGAAGCAACCCTACAGGATTACGCTAGAAAGTGGTAGACCGTTTTATTTTGCCGGACTCACAGAAAAATGGAAGAATCCTGAGGGAAAAGAGATCTATTCCTTTGCCATCATCACTACAGAACCTAATGAGACGGTAGCACCCCTGCACAATCGCATGCCTGTGATTCTTCAATTGGAAGATGTGGATGTCTGGATGAATCCCCAATCAGATATTCCCGATGTGCTCAATACCCTGAAGCCTTATCCGGATGAACACGTTATCGCATATCCAGTGTCTGATCAGGTGGGGAATCCCAAAAATGACTTCAAGGAATTGATCAATCCAGTTAATCCCTTAGATTAAATCCCTTTATGGGCATGAATCTGTACGATGGTTTTTGATTAGCAGATACTAAATACTACACCTCAAGTTAAACCCTTCTATGTCTGTGAGCCTGTACGATAATGGTCCTTAATCGTGGATGGCTACCCGTTGTCCTTGGATCCGGTATCCAGCAATCTCAATAGATTTGAGCTACTTGGCAGCATGCCGTTTGGTTGTCCTTGGATCTGGCATCCAGTAAGCCCTATAATTGTGGTTTTACATGAACCCTAATTCGAGCATGGCTTCTTCAGACATCATCCCTTTGTCCCAGGGAGGATCAAAAGTAAGTTCTACGTCCACCTTTTCAATTCCTGCTACCGAAGATGACTTTTCTTTGACTTCTTCGGGGATGATCTCTGCGGCAGGACATGCAGGAGCAGTCAAGGTCATCAATATATGTGCCTGTCCTTCATCACTGACGTTCACTTCGTATATCAATCCCAGATCGTATATATTTACGGGTATTTCGGGGTCAAATACAGTTTTCAGTTGATCTATAATTTGATTTCGCAATTCTCCAGTATTCATAGTATCTATATTGAGATAGAGATAGCAGTATAACAATTATTGTTGTTGGGCCTGAGCCTGCTGAGCTTTGTAGGCCAAAGCATAGTATTTCATTTGTTTGATCATCGAATTGAGCCCGTTGGAGCGGGTAGGGGAGAGGTGCTCCCTAATTCCTACCTGATCTACAAAATTTAGCTCTGCATTGATGATATCCTGAGGATTTTGGCCCGAGAGAACACGCATGAGCATAGCTATCAGACCCTTGGTGATAATTGCGTCGCTATCTGCGCGATAGATTATATGTTCATGATCCAAATCTGCTCTAAGCCATACCTTGGACTGGCAACCATGGACGATATTATCGTCTGTTTTATCCGGATCTTCCAGGGAGGGAAGTTTTTGTCCCAGCTCAATGATATATTGATATCGATCCATCCAGTCTTCAAACAGACTGAATTCCTCAATAAGTTCCTGTTCCTTTTCCTTGATTGATTTTGCCTCCATATGCGTTTCTGCTTTTCAGTACATTTTGTTACTTAGGTATTGTAAAGATACTAAGTTTTTTTGCATATATAACGAAGGTAAAGTATGAAGGTTTACAAGTAGTATTTTAAATCGTATTTTAGTCATACAACCTGTTACATTAAGCTAAGAAACACGGCCATGAACTAATTTGGAGATTAGGCATAATTGCAGAATTTAAACATACATTTTTCCATCATGCCCTCCCTTTATAAGGTTTCAGAAACCGTTTCCTGTTGACCTTTTGCAAGTACTGAGCGGACCATATCCTCCATACAATCTACAAACAGCTCCATATCGTTTAATCCCTTAGTAAAATGGAAGGTTTCAATGCCAACTTCATCTGCTACCTCTTTAAATTCAATACCTATTTCATGTAAGGTTTCAATATGATCATTGACAAAAGCAATCGGTACTACGAGTAAATGTTTAATACCATAGTTTCTGAGGACCTTAATAAAGTCCTCAGTATTCGGTTCCAGCCATCTAATCGGACCTACTCTGCTTTGAAAAGATAGCCAGTAGGGATAGTCATAATGTCTGAATTTCATTACTTCCTCCATCGTTGCTTTAATCTGGAACGAATATGGGTCTCCTCTTTCCCTAAACGATACAGGCGTTCCGTGAGCACTAAACAATAGGTGCACCTGATCTCTATAGGCTGAGGGAATATTTTCCAGACCCTCGGTGATACGTTGGCTTAGAGCCTTAATGTAGGAAGGATGTAAGTGATATTCCTTTATATGATGTTGTTTCCATTTATCTTCGAGCTTTCTTGCCTTCAGCCTCCGGGTCCATTCATTAAAACTGGAAGCCGTAGTGGAGTAAGAAAATTGTGGATATAGTGGAAGTAAAACGAGTTCATCCAAGTCAGAATTGATGAGTTCATTCAGTGCATCGTCAGTATTGGGATGCCAGTAGCGCATTGCTGTTATCACTTGATAGCTTTCCTGAGAGTTGTTGTCATTCAGACGCTTTTCAAGTGCTCTGCGCTGCCGTTCTGTGAGGGGATTAGTAGAGGAGCAACATTCAGATATTACCTTATTAATCCGGTTGGAGCAGGACTTAGGGCCCATACACCCATCAGGACATGCGTTAATTTCCTTGTATTTATCTGCTACGATCTTGGCTCTTTTGTTAGTGATGAATTTTATTAAACGCTTTTTTATACCCCCTTTTAAAGGAATTTTGATGATGTCTTCGTCCATAAACAGGTTGTATAAAAAAGGCTGAACAGCGTCCTCGTTATTGGGACCTCCGAGGTTCATTAGTACGACACCTACTCGTCTCATAATTGTTTTGTTATTGATCAAATATGTAATAAAAACTATAGATGTGTCTGTTAGGTTATGTTTTAAATATCAGAAAAAATATGTTTTTGTTTATGCGGTATTTGTATAATTTACTAATTAAAATACGCTTATAACTAAATCAAATTCAATGTAAGATAATAATTGTATTTGTGATAAAAATAGATGCTTGCATAGCATCTTTTTGAAACTTTTTCTCGTTGAATATAAAGGAAAACCAAAATCCATCTTCATTCATGCAAAATATATTAGTTCCCGTTAGCGCCTATCTGGATGACGCTAATTCTCTGGATTATGCCCGATACTTGGCATTGAAGTCCCAAGCTCATATCACCATATTATACTCTAGTAGCAGAATGTGGCTCAAAGATAACATTTCAAAGCCTTCTGGTATAAAAACTGAGTCAGGCGTATCTGGTTCACCCGTGAACACACGTAACCGGAAAGTTCTTCGCAAACTTGAGCAGACACTTGAGACCCTTCGACAAGATAATATCAATTTTACATTTAAGTACATTCCCAGGTTAACGATCAATGGCATATCTAAAGAATGTAAGACGGGGTCTTATGACTTAATTGTCCTTTCAGCTCAGTCTACGCCTGGTATCCTGGGATTTGTACAACGCACTTATTTGTCTATGATGATTGGGGAGACAGATACTCCTATACTGATGGTACCTGCTAGTAGCAAGTTTAAAGGAATAGATAGTATTACCTATGCTGTGGACTTGACAGATTATGATCCCAGTATTGTTCAGCAGGTAAAAAAGCTGGCTACTTTGTTTGACGCAAAGCTCAACATAGCTCACGTACATACTGATCAGAAGGAGGTGGCACGGGAGCAATATCTTCATAGCCTTGAGAAGACCATTACCGATACGCTGGATTATCCCAAGGTCAACTATAAGTTTTTCGACTACAGCGATACCTATGCTGGTATTACCAACTTTGTTCAGGTCAATAATACCCAATTAGTTGCGATGATCAATCGCAAAAAGTTTTCCTGGAAGGAAATATTCAAAGTCAGGAGCATGACGCGTAAGATGATTAGAGATCTTCATGTGCCTTTACTGGCTTTCAGTAAGGTATCTTCCTGATCATGGGTGTTGAGTAGATAAGTTTGCGGGATATATTTACATACTACAGAGAAGAGGGCAAATTGAAGAAAAGGCTTTCTCTTTATCGGATTATGGTCCAAGTATTATCTGTCTAGCCAAAAGAAAGGTGTAAACAACATTAAAACTGTAAATAGTTCCAGTCTACCTAGTAGCATTAAAAAGGATAGAAACCACTTTCCTGCATCAGGTATTCTGGAAAAGTTAGTAGCATCCTGAGGTCCTACATCCCCAATTCCAGGGCCGATATTTCCTAAGGTTGCGATCACAGATCCAATTGCAGTGGTGAAATCAAGTCCCATAAGTGTCATGACAAACGATCCTGTAACAAATAGGATCACGAAAATCAGAAAGAATGATGAAATTTTATTGACTACTTCATTCTGTATGGCTTTATTGTTGAATCTGACAGGTAAAACTGCTTTGGGATGAATCTGTCTTTTTAATTCCAGGTAACTATTCTTGAAAACAACCAGAAACCTAACAAGTTTCATACCACCACTGGTAGAGCCTGCGCAGGCTCCTGAAAACATGAGGACAAAAAATAAGAGTGTCAGAAACTGTCCCCATTCGGTATATGCGTCGGTTCCAAATCCTGTAGTTGTGATGATGGCCAAAACCTGAAAAGCGCCATACCGGAATGCCTCTTCAAATGTATAGCTGCGATGATCAAAAAAGATGCCCTGGCCGAAGTATATCATCGAGGTTACCAGTACGATCAGGATCATCGTAACAAATGCATACAGCCTGAACTCTTCATTTTTCCACAAGCGGATGGGTTTCCCCAAGAAAGCTGAATAAGTCAGGGCAAAATTGGTCCCAGCGAGGAACATGAATATTGTAATAACATACTGATGATAAGGGGAGAAAGCGCCTACGCTTGCTTGTCTGGTCGAGAAACCCCCTGTAGAAAGGGTTGACATGGAGTGGCATAAAGCTTCATAAAAGTTCATCCTGCCGAGCATCAGGAAAATAATTTCCAGAAAAGTCAGACCTATATAGATGATCCAAAGTGTTTTGGCTGTCTCTTTAATTCTAGGGGTAAGCTTATCTGGGGTAGGTCCGGGAACTTCGGCGGCATAGAGCTGCATGCCTCCAATACCAAGAAGGGGAAGAATAGCGATGGTAAGTACGATAATACCCATGCCACCGATCCAGTGGGTCATAGCCCGCCAGAAATGTAGACCTTTTGGGAGACTTTCAATCTCGTTGCCCAAAATAGAAGCTCCCGTAGTTGTAAAACCCGACATGCTTTCGAAAAATGCATCTGAAAAATCAGGAATCTCACCTGTCAACACATAGGGACATGCTCCCACCAGGGTCATGGTGATCCAGCCCAGTGTAACCACTACATATCCATCTCTCTTTCTCAATTCATGTTTCTGATTGTTTCGGGTAAAAAACCATAAGATACTTCCCAACATCAAAGCTCCTAGTCCAGAATGCAGGATACCCATGAGGTCTTCACCACCAAAATAAAGCGAAAAGGGAATAGCAAGGAGCATGGCTACGCCGTTGATAGCGATCAATATGCTCAGGATATTAAATACAGCTCTGTAGTTTAACATACCTTAATACCAAACAGAACGCAAGCAATGGAATTTTAGGTTATATATCAAATGTTAAATCAATATTAAAAAATTCAAGATGACTTAGATATTCACAAATTACCTGTTAAATTTAACTTTGGTTTTCTTTCGAAAATAAAGCAGTTTGTCTAATTAGTCTAAAGTAGTATCAGAGTTTAGTTCTTATATGAGGTTGGTTGATGCGACATTGCCCTTCAAAATTGTATATTCCATTTATCATCATGAGTATCTCGGATACTTAATATCCCCACATATTGTACAGATTCTTCCTGACGGACAACTTAGTCTGATTCATCAAGGCATTTACCCTGACAATATGAAGCAGTTTCGCAAGGGATTGGATGAAAAAGATGAAAATCTGATACGTTTGCTTGATGAAATCTCTCCCAAGACAGTTATCAAAAAATTTAATGGAAACCTCAGAGATCCTTCTACTTTTTTTATCCAGAAGTTTAAGGGAGAAATGCAAAAGATGGCATTGAAGTATATTGAGCGGAGATTAGCACGAATATTACCTCTTCTTACTGATAGAGAGGTTTTTGAAATGGGGAATGATGGATACGCTGCGCAGAAACCTATCAAAATACTGGATGAAAAGGCTACGGTTTTGTTTCACTTTCGCCGGATGGATCAGGAAGTGAGATACTTTCCCACGATTAAGCTTCATGGAGAAAGACTCAACTTCCAGTATAAAGGAGCAGCCATGATCTGTAAGGAGCCTGCCTGGATGTTGCTCAATCAAGAATTGTTTACTTTTGAAAAAGAGGTGGAAGGGATAAAGCTCATCCCTTTTTTGAAGAAAAATCACATTTCTATTCCTAAAGAAAAGGAAGAGGCATATTACAAGAAATTCGTAACCCAGATCATTGAAAAATATCACGTCTATGCTATGGGGTTTACAATAAAGACCATCAGGGAAGATCCCCGTTTTTCTATACAAGTAAAAAACCTCGGTAATTCCTTTTCCTTTATCAGAAAAGTGAACTATGGAAGATTTTTCATGAACCTGGAACCCTGGCAGCCTGTTAAGGTTTTTCTAGATAAGCAGGAAGATGAATACATTTTTTACCGGATAGAACGAGATCAGGAAAAAGAGGACCATAAACGGCAAATCCTTTCTGGCATTTCCCCTAATCTTAGCAGTCTGACTCCCTGGGAATACATCGTAAAAGAGGAAGCCCTAAGCTGGCTGTCAAAATATACTGCTTATGCTGAGAGTAAGGGAATCCCTATCGAACAAAACAATAACGAATACCAGATCAATTTGGACCGGCCAGAAATTGAGCTGGAAACTCATGAAGAAGGAGACTGGTTTGACATAAAAGCGATTGTCAAGATTGGAAAATTTAAGATCCCTTTTATCAAATTCAGAAAACATATACTCAAAAAAAAGCGTGAATATCTGCTCCCTGATAATACAGTAGCCATATTACCTGAGAGTTGGTTTTCTGACTATCGCCATCTTCTGGAAGTATCTGAAGCAAAAGAGGATCAGGAGACTTTACGTATCAAAAAATATCAGGTACCACTATTGAATTTTCCCTCTAAAGGTGAGGGAAGTCCTCTACATGCCTGCTTGGAGACTCTGAAAAATGTAGATCGCATTCCTGATATTGCGCTACCTGCTAATCTCAAAGCTAAACTGAGAAATTATCAACAAAAGGGTTATGAATGGCTTTGCTTTCTGAGAGATAATGGAATGGGAGGTATACTGGCTGATGATATGGGACTTGGAAAGACCCTGCAGACCCTTAGTCTGCTGTTGAATGAACAGGAGTCTGGCGCTGCTACCCCTTCCCTGATCATATTACCCACTTCATTGATTTACAATTGGAAAAGTGAGGCCTGTAAATTTACCCCTACACTGAAAATACGCATACACGCAGGTATCAACCGTTCCAAGGACCTTCAATCTTTCGAGGGTTATGATCTGATCCTCACCTCCTATGGCATTGCCAGGCAGGACATAGATGTTTTAAAGACATTTCCCTTCAACTATGTTATTCTGGATGAGAGCCAAATGATCAAGAATCCGGAATCAAAAACTGCAAAAGCCATTAAAAAGCTTATCAGTAAGCATCGTCTGTCCCTGACTGGTACGCCCATTGAAAATACAGTCATGGATATCTGGTCACAAATGTCTTTTTTAAATCCTGGACTATTGGGTAATGAAACATTTTTTCGGAAGTTTTATGTAACACCTATTGAGAAAGAGAAAAATGAGGAGCGTTCTGCCAAGTTGCGAAGGATCATTTATCCGTTCATGCTGAGAAGAAAGAAGGAACAGGTGGAGCAAGAGCTACCCCCCAAAATAGAAAAGCTCCACTATTGCGACATGCTGGAATTACAACGTAAGCTGTACGATGATACACGTAGTACCTACCGAAATTATTTGCTAGATCTGATCAATCGAGGGACCTGGAAGCGCAATAAGCTCAATATCCTTACCGGACTGCTGAAGCTACGCCAGATTGCCATTCATCCCAAAATGGTGGAGCCCGGGAAGTACGAACTCATGGATTCAGGAAAATACTGTGAGGTAAAGCGTCTCCTGAAGCAGGTACTGGATAGGGGGTCCAAGATCCTGGTATTCTCTCAGTTTGTGAAAATGCTGCAATTGTTGAAAAAGGATTTGCTAGATGAAGGCTATCAGATCAATTATCTCGATGGGAGTACACGCGACAGGCAATCTCTGGTAGATTCTTTTCAGACCAATGAAGATATACGCGTTTTTCTAATCAGTATCAAGGCAGGTGGCGTAGGGCTGAATCTTACTGCTGCAGATTACGTATTTATACTGGACCCATGGTGGAATCCTGCTGTGGAAAATCAGGCCGTAGACCGATCACACCGTATTGGGCAAAAAAAGGCCGTTATCTATTATAAGTTTATTACAAAAGACAGTATCGAAGAGAAGATATT
The DNA here is from genome assembly GCA_964468435.1 of uncultured Bacteroidia bacterium. Lineage (GTDB taxonomy): Bacteria > Bacteroidota > Bacteroidia > J057 > J057 > JBCCTX01. The sequence goes on from CAYXVE010000001.1 coordinate 126,654, forward strand.
GGGTCTGCAACAGAAAAAGGCTCAACTTTCAGATGACATTATCTCTGTTGAAGAAGATATATACAAATCATTGAACGAACAGGATCTTGGTGATTTACTCAACTAATGGCATTCAGTTACGATCATCTACCCGGTTCTTTTGTAGAGCGGATGCAGGCAGCAATGGGTATGAAAGCCTCGGCATCTTTTCTTGCCTCTCTTTCAGTGCGCCCCCCAGTATCTGTACGATGGAATCCACAGAAGTTGACAGCTGCTCCTTTTGATGAAGGTAGGAGTATCCCCTGGCATCCCCAGGGTGTATTTCTGTCAGAAAGACCATCCTTCGTCAGCGATCCGTTTTTCCATGCAGGTGCATATTATGTACAGGAGGCTTCCTCCATGTTGTTGTATCAGTTGATCGATACCAGTAGGCCATTGAATATACTGGACCTTTGTGGTGCACCAGGAGGCAAAAGCACACTGATCGCAAGTGCCATGCATCCAGGGAGTTTACTTGTCGCCAATGAAGTCATTCGATCCAGAGCCACGATCTTGGAAGAGAATCTTACCAAGTGGGGCCATCCTCATTGTATGATTACCCAATCTGATCCGTCAGCATTCAGTAAGCTACCCAACTTCTTTGATCTGATCGTAGTAGATGCCCCTTGTTCAGGTGAAGGCATGTTCCGGAAAGATCCTAGAAGTATCGAATGCTGGTCTTATGACCATGTATTGCATTGTGCATCCAGGCAACGCAGGATATTGGCCAATGTGCTTCCATGTTTGAAGGAAGGAGGCAGGCTAATTTATTCTACCTGTACTTATTCATCTGAGGAAAACGAACAAAATATTGAGTGGCTGCTGCGGGAATTTTCTGATGAACTGGAACTTGATTGTCAGGTTGATCTAGAGCAATGGGGGGCAGAGGCAGTGAAATTGCAAGGACATCCAGTTGGATGGAGATGTTATCCACATCAATTTGAAGGTGAAGGCTTCTTCATTTCTCGGTTGAAGAAGATCCAGTCTTCAGATGGAGAGGTCAACCAGCGAAAAGCTGGCAGGCAAAAGCTCAGACATACAGGTGTAGTAGCTGAATTTTTGAAAAGATTTACGGTGATTCAGGAAAAAGAATCTGTGACCGTAGAGGGCGACAAACTATATTACCTGCCATCAGGAATTTTTTCAGATGTACTATTCAAAAGCTTAAGGGTGATAAATGCAGGTGTCATGCTTGGTACAACTCGTAAGAAGGAAGTTTCACCCAGTCATGCATTATCGGTGGGTGCGCTTGTCAATCCTTCATTACCTGCGATGGAGCTTGATTTGGACAAGGCACTACGGTATCTCAGAAAGATGGAATGGAATGAAGGAAATATATCACCGGGCTGGATATTGAGCAAGTACAAGAAATTAAACCTAGGATGGTTTAAATCGACAGGCAAAAAACTCAAAAATCATTACCCGATGAATTGGCGCATACGTAAGACACTATAAGTTAGCACATTGTGCATTCGTTGACGCAGTCAAGCAGCTTGACGATGGTATGGTTACGGATTCCGTAATATATATTTTTCCCATCTCTTGTTGAAGAGAGTACACCTACATCTTCTAGCGCTTTAAGATGCTGAGAGGCATTGGACTGGCTGATGTCTACAGCTTCATAGATTTCCCTCACAGGAAGCGTTTCTTTCTCTATCAGCAACTCAATGATCTTTAACCTGGAAGGGTGCCCCACGGTCTTCATCAGCTTGGCTACCCTTTTTAGTTTCTCGGGATCAGCCCTCAAGTGGACAGATGCTGTCTCTATAGATTTCATAATCAGTAGGTTACTTAAACACAAATCAATAAAATTTTCTCCATATCTCACATTCCCCTCCTTATTTTATACTGATTAGTACAAAATTAGTTGTAGGCTTTGGGTGGATCTTTTTCTGGTAGGGGGATAGATCCTGGAATACCCAGTAATGGAAATTCTTTCCTGAGGGGGAAATACTCATAATCTTCGGGCATATAGATCCTTCTCATATCCGGATGGTTGGCAAATGTAACCCCCATCATGTCAAACACTTCGCGTTCAAACCAGTCAGCAGCCTTGTATAGAGAAGTGATACTTTCTACCTCTGGATTTTCCTCATTTACCCTGCAACTTACCCTGAGGCGTGTACGTGTTTCAAGATTCACCAGATTATAACTCACTTCAAATCGAAGTTCATCAGAATAATGATCGATTCCACTGATATCTGCCAGATAGATATACCCATGTTGATCTTTCAGCAAGGCAATAACTTCCTTAATATGCGATGCATCAACATCGATAGTAATTTCGCCAGCATAACCTCTCACCCCCTTGATGAAATCTTTGATTGAGCTTTGTCTTATTTTGTCAACAAAAGTGTTGTTTTGTTCCATATACGTTAGTAAATTTTATGTATAACAATATTTAATCTAAATATGTTAAGCCCTGGTCCATATTTCTGGATTTATTTGCCAATCACGTAACACTTCTTTTTGGTTTTCATCCAGATAATCGAGCGCAATGGCTTCCTCTAGTAGTACCTCTAGCCCTGTAAGTGTATGATATTCAATTCCTGTTGGCCGGAATCGTTCTTGAGCCTGTGGAAGTCCGTAGCTAAAAATAGCCAGTGTACCAGCTACTTGTACCCCTGTTTGCTGTAGTGCTTCTACAGCAGAGGCACTGCTATTACCTGTAGAGATGAGGTCTTCAATGACAACATATTTTATTTCGTGGTTGACTTCTCCTTCCACCAGATTACGCATGCCATATGATTTGGGTTTGCTACGGATGTATATCAAGGGAAGATCCAGATAGTCGGCAACCAGAGCCCCATGTGCTATGGCCCCTGTAGCAATACCCGCAATCCCTTGTGCGTGAGGATAATGCTGTCTGATGAAATCTGCAAAATCTTCTTTTATGATATTGCGTATCTCGGGATAAGACAGTGTGAGACGGTTATCGCAGTAGATAGGAGATTTCCAGCCTGAACTCCAGGTGAAAGGTGGATCAATACTTATTTTTACGGCTTTGATTTTAAGCAAATACGCTGCAATTTTACTACTTCTCACAGGATACATAAAAAAGTTTTAGCGGCAAAACTATGAAAATTTTTGCACTTAACCTTTGTTTAGAATTTTTGCCAGTAAGTTCTATATCCGATAAAAAAAATGAATTGATCACTTTTCCTGAATTGATGAACGAATTATTTAAAGGTGAAATTCCTGAAGGGAAGCAGTTTTTTATTAAGGTGGAAGATCAAGCTCGGCTATTGGATGATGTTGTCGAGTTTCAGACGCATGAAGTGTGGAGAATGCTGGATGTGATGATAACATTTGTATTCGATAGTCCCTCCAGGGTGGATCAATTTGTCGAGTCTTTTATGGATAGATTTAGCAATGTGGATGCAGCAGGTGGTATAGTGAGAAATGAAAAAAATGAGTTGCTGGTAATCTTTCACCGTGAACGTTGGTCCTTGCCGAAGGGTGGAGTAGAATGGCTGGAAAATCCCGAAGATGCAGCTATAAGAGAGGTAAAGGAAGAAACGGGAGTGCAAGATTTGGCTTTAGAGGGTTTTATTGAACATACTTTTCATACTTTTCGGAAGAATAAAAAGTGGTTACTTAAAAAGACTTACTGGTATCTAATGCGGACTGATTCCTCCCAGGAGCTGGTGCCTCAGGAAGAAGAACAGATTACAGATATCAGATGGGTCAATCAGTCCGATTGGAATCAGTTGACAACTGGGGCTTATCCTCAGATACGATATTTACTGGAAAAAGCTTTAAGATCGGCTTTTCCAGTAAAAAATTCAGAACAATAGGTAAATACATCTTCTCAGTAGAAGAAGATTACGAAGTGTATAGTACAGATGAAACAGGTAGTCTTGTGGCGTAGCCCGGCGACAACTTCTTTGACGCACAAATCAAAGGAACTACCAAGATATTCTGGGAGGACGAAAGAGGTAATCGGAGGGAAATGGTAAAAGCACCTAACAACAATGCTCGTACACTAACCACCACTACTTCGATCAGTGTTTTCTCCAATCCCACCAGCAACTCTCTCTCTGTGACTAATGGCAACGAGCAAGCAATGAACCTTACAGTCGTGAACTTGTTTGAACGTAGCGTATTTTTTGGTAATGTGAAAATGGGTAGTAAGACTTCCATTGATCTGGCAAGGTTTGGCAAAGGAAACTACCACGTTACCGCTACTTATGAAGATGGTCGCGTGGTTACCAAGCCCATTATGGTAAAGTGATACAGATATCAAAGCATATGGGGAAGGTCCTGTCAGAGACTTCTTTATTTTGTTGATAGAAATATGATTCGTGAGCAATAGATGCTATTTTAGAAAAAATGTTATATTGATTTAATCTTTATGAGCAGTCGTTTATTCGCTAATTTAGATAGTATATGTATATACCTCTACGCTTTTTGAAAACATTTCTGGGATCAGTTTGCCTATTGATCCTTGTCAGTTGTCAACAGACTGAGCCGGTAGCAACGATTACACCGTTTGATCTGATGCTGTCCGAGTTGGAGGCGATGGTCAGCGAAGATGTACTTCACAAGTGGTATCCGTTAGTAGTAGATGAGAAATATGGAGGATATCTGTCATACTTTGATCATGAATGGTATTTGTTAGAACCCCAGAATAAGATGATTGTTACTCAGGCACGTCACTTGTGGACCGCCGTTAAGGCGGCTGAATACGATCCAGATGATCCCAGATATATGGCTGCAGCCGACCACGGCGTTCCCTGGCTGTGCAATCAGATGTGGGATGATGTACATGGTGGGTTTTTTCAAACGACTGACAGGGAGGGAAATGTCATCATGGATCATGGATACCGGGACGAAAAGAGAGCTTATGGAATAGCTTTCGGAATATACGGATTAGCTGCATATGCTGAATATACTGGCGACGCTGTGGCTTTAAATAAAGCTATTGATGCATTTATGTGGCTGGAGCATCACAGCCATGATTCCTTGTATGGGGGATACTATCCATGTCTTTCTCGGGATGGACAGGTTCTTAAACCTGGGGATGATACTGAATCCGGAGACAGGTCACATTTTGGACTTAAGGATTATAATAGTAGCATACACTTGCTGGAAGCACTTTCGGAATTACATCGCGTATGGCAGGATAGTCTCTCTGAACAGAGGCTTGAGGAAATGCTGCTAGTGGTGCGGGATACGATCACCACCTCCAAAGGATATATGGAACTGTTTTTCTTTCCCGACTGGAGTACAGTTTCCTATCGTGATGCCTCAGCGGAGGAAAGAGAGGCCAACTATCACATGGATCATGTGTCTCCGGGACATGATATAGAAACGGCATATTTGTTGTTGGAAGCAGCAGAGGTCCTCGGTAAGGGGTATGATGAAACGATGACAGTTGCCAAAAGAATGGTGGATCACACACTTGAGACGGGATTTGATCATGAAAAAGGTGGGTTTTACGAGCGGGGTTACTACATGCCGGGTGAAGATACGCTGACAGTAATTGACAGACGTAAAAACTGGTGGACTCAGGCAGAGGGTTTACATACCCTCATCTTGTTTTCAACGCTGTATCCCGAAAATGAAGAATACCGAATTGCTGCTGAAAAACATTGGGATTACATCAAAAAACATATACTCGACCACGAGCATGGGGGATGGTATAATGCCGGAATAGATCACGATCCGGAAGCTAAAACAGCTCCAAAGGGAAACGCATGGAAAAGTGCCTATCACAATGGAAGAGCCCTGATTGAGAGTATTAAACTGTTAAGGGAGCATAGCGAACGTTAAAATAAGGTTTTCTACTATACTCTTTACCCAGAAATTCCCTGGACGTTGCCAGTAGACCCCAAGAAGTCATCTTATCCGGAAGGCTTTTCAAAGCTACCGTACCTGCAATTTCATTTCCCACGTATCCGATGATCATGTGCCCATTTGAAATCAAATGCCGCTTAACTTTTGGACAATCCTCCTGTCACATTTAGTATTCATTTCAGTGGGAAGCATTATGGATCAGCGCAGCAAACTTAGGAACCTCTTAATAAATCTCCAGCTTTTTACTTGAGGCATATTTGATCTTTCCCATATTGTTATAAATAGTAAGTAATAGGACATGCGACAATATCATATTTGAATAACATCCCAGTTAAAGTCCAATTGCCAGCTTAATGGATTATATCCAGCAGATTATTTTTTTCGCTAATTCCTTAGCCCACAGACAGCCTCTCTTTTGCAACGCGCGGTCTGCGATAAGGAAGGCAGGGTGGAGTAGATGAGTAGTACATCATAAGACCATGTCCCCCTAAGACGGACTGCAAAGAGGGTCAAGGGGGTCAGAAAATGTCTAACATGTGATCAACGGACTTTCTTAATTTATACCTAATTTCATCGCACTATCTAGGATTAATCAGATATTACCTCGTTTCATTTCCTGTAATGCATAATCAGCTGCACGAGCGGTCAATGCCATATAAGTAATAGATGGATTTTGGCATGCTGAAGATGTCATGCAGGCTCCGTCTGTGATAAATACATTGGGGGCATCCCAGCATTGGTTCCATTGGTTGAGGACAGAAGTCTTAGGATCTCTTCCCATTCGTGCTGTACCCATTTCGTGGATACCAAGACCAGGCCAGGATCCAGCGTCGTAAGTTTCTACATTTTTGAAACCAGCAGCCTCTAGCATCTCAGCAGCGCTATTGGCCATATCCGGACGCATAGCTTTCTCATTATCCTTGAATTCACAGTCGATTTTCAGAGTAGGTTGACCCCATTTGTCGCGTTTTTCCTCATCGAGGTTAACATAGTTTTCATGATAGGGAAGACATTCTCCAAATGCAGTCATGCCAATGCTCCATGGGCCTGGCTTGATTATTTCTTCCTTGAAATCAGCCCCAAATCCTTCTTTACCCATTCCCTGTTGCCATCCGGTGCGTTTTGCTCCACCCTGGTATCCAAAACCACGAATATATTCTTGCCTTTTGGAATTTTTATCTACATTCCTGAATCGAGGAACGTAGAAACCAGTAGGCCTTCGCCCATAATCGTATACATCGGCAAAATCATCGGTTTCACCTCTCGCGCCTGTGCGAAAATGGTGATCCATCAGATTGTGGCCCAGTTCCCCACTAGAATTGGCAAAACCATTGGGGAAGCGGTTGGATTTGGAATTAAGCATGATAAATGTAGATCCCAAACAAGATGCGTTGAGGAATATAATCCGCGCGTAGAATTCATGCCACTCATTGGTTTCAGCGTCGATGACACGTACACCCACTGCTTTGTCATTTTCTTCGTCATATATGATGCTATTCACAATTGAATGCGGTCTCAATGTGAGGTTACCAGTAGCTTCAGCCGCGGGAAGTGTTGCAGCCTGCGTACTAAAATAGGCACCGTATGGACATCCGTACATACAACGGTTACGGTATTGGCAAGCACCTCTGCCATTGTGTGGCTGTGTAAGATTGGCTGTACGTCCAATCGTTACTACCCTTCCACCGAAATTCTCGGCTACTCTTTCTCGGAGGTGCTGTTCTACACAATTTAAGGGAATGGGTGGCAGAAACTGTCCGTCAGGCACCTGAGGTAAGCCCTCTTTCATTCCTTGTATGCCAGCAAAACGCTCCACGTAATCATACCAAGGCTCGATATCTTTGTATCTGATGGGCCAATCTACTGCTATACCATCTCTAGCATTGGCCTCAAAATCCAAGTCACTCAAACGGTAACAATGTCTTCCCCACATCAGTGAACGTCCACCTACGTGATATCCACGTATCCAGTCAAAACGCTTAACCTCTGTGTAAGGATTTTCCTTGTCATTTACCCACAGATGAAGGCTAGATTCATTGATGGTATAGCCTGTGCGTGATTGTACAGGATAATTTTCCATGACGTCCTGAGGCACCCTACCCCTGTGAGGCTGCGTCCAGGGATCATCAAAGGCTGTCGTGTAATCTTTTACATGTTCGATCATGCGGCCTCTTTCCAGCATGATCACTTTTAATCCCTTTTCGGTCAACTCTTTGGCTGCCCAACCTCCGCTTATACCAGAACCCACTACAATGGCGTCGTAGGTATTTTGTTCTTTAATTTTTCCGTTTATCTGCATAGCAGTAATTCTTTTTAACCTCTGTGTTGTATTGGTTGAGTGTTATTTTGCAGGTATAAAATATGCAATTTTTATGATGATACCCATCATCTGATACTAGACTGCCCAGGCTTTCTGTCCTTCCTCCAAAGGAATACATCCTTCATATTTTCCAGGTATTGCTACATATCTCAGTACCTGAGTAGCCCCTACTTCGGAGGTAAAAAATCCAGACAAAGTCAGCTGTTTAATGGTTGTAAAAAAAGGAATATCTGTAGGATTAGTAATGTTTCTGGCAGATTCCCCATAACTTTTAAGGTGTTCCGCACGTTTACTAGGTTCGCAATTGACGAAGGATTTTCCGTATTGGGTTTGAGCATCTTGTGCAAACTGGTCAAGTTCCGCCAGGAAGCGGTTTTTATCCTCTTCTGCGAAGATATCCTTAAGCATAATGTCTACATAGCGATGTACCAGGGCGTCTTTGGCGCCAGGTGTATCTGTCGCGGGTATAATAGTTTCTGTTATTTCAGCAACTAACGATAGCTGGTCTTCCGTCAGTACTGAAGGCATCCAGTCTGAAGAACTATCTGCCTGGCAACCCTGCAATATACCCGCAGCTATTGGAGCGGAGAGGGCGCCACCAGATATCCATGTAATCCTTTTAAGAGCTTCTCTTCTTTGCATATATTCAAGATTTACTTTTTTATTTTTGACATACCATGAAATATATTCTTTATATTTTAAAAAACATAATCAATTAAATTGAGGGCTGGAAGGGTATATGTTGGGGTATCTTATCATGGGATTTAGTCAAACCGTTATTTGAACCACATCCAATGTATATTAGTTTATCATATATTATAAACTCGCTATATACGAGGTGGTTCAAAAATTTCTGAATTTACAATGGATATGGGTTAAAGAGAACAATCTAGATCCATATTTACTGGCAGGACGTTGTTTGCCATATAGTATCCGTAGCAGTCACGGTAGTCATGCCATCGATTTTCTCTAACGCATACGAGATTGCAAAAAGTCCAGATGTATTGTAGAAACAGGATATTGGGCCGCTTTTTAAGCGCATGCGGGTAACAACTCACATCGTACCCAGCAGAAGCTCGTCTGGGATGCAAACAAACGGTATTTCAAGAACGATATAGAGGCAAGTAGCCTGATAAATCCTGAATATAGAAAGCCATGGAAGTTTCCAGGATAGATAATAGCTGATAGCTCGTGGTTGGCAGAAAAAGCATGATAATATTAATCATTGCCCTATGAGCTAAGATCCACGAGCTATCATTGTTTACCCAAACAGCGATTGCAATTTAAGTGCTACCCCCATATTTCCACTCACTTTAATCCGGCCACTCATAAAAGCTATGGTGGGATCAAGCTTTCCATGGATCAGGTTCATGAAAGACTTTTGTTTCATTTTGATCGTGGTATCAGGTTCTCTGTCCTCAGTCGTAACAACATTGCTGTCACCACTCCCGTCGAGATAGAATGCACTTTCATCTTCAAAAACAACTTTAACTATATATCCAAGTGGTTCGACAGTTTCTGCCTTAGCTTTTACGGTGTTCATGATATCTTCAAGTGCCATGTGTGTTTTTGTTTAATAGTAAATGATACGATATAATTTATTTTTTGGGGTATTTAAAGCGGCGGGGAAGGGCTAATCGAAGTCCATCCGCCATCGATAATAAGACTTTGACCTGTTATCTGACTTGCCAGGGGAGAAACCAAAAACATCGCTGCGTGTGCAATATCCTGCGTTGTGCAGGGACGCCCTGTAGGGGTAAGCTCAGACCAGACGCTTTCATAATTGGGATCATCCCGCAGGGTGCGTTCTGTAACGGTAGCTCCTGGTGCAAGGGCATTTACAGTTATCCCATAAGGAGAGAGATCAATTACCAGACTTTTGGCCATCATTTCCAGACCAGCTTTGGTAGCACCATAAATTACCAGATTGGGATGAGCCTGATGACCAGTTACAGATGACATAAACAGAATTCTTCCCTTAACCCCATGATTTCGCATGTAATTGGCTGCAGCCTGAGCCAGAAAGAATGATCCACCCAGATTGATATTGACTACCCGTTGAAAATCCTCTTGCGGGTAAGTGAAAAAATTTCCGAAATGAGATAGCCCTGCATTGGCAATGGCAATATCCAGGCTACCGAATTTTTCTATAGCAAGCTCTACTAATTGATATACGACATCCACGACACTTACATCACCAGCAAAGGATACACATCTGCCTCCTTCCTTTTGTATCTGGCTTGCAGCTTCAGAAGCCCGCTGAGAATCGATATCATTGAGCACAACAGATGCCCCCTCCCGGGTCAGTTGTCTCGCAATTTCATATCCTATTCCAATGCCTGCTCCTGTAATAACAGCAACCTGATCCTGAAATCTTTGATTCATCAGTCTGATTTTGAATCAAAACTTAAGGATAAAAAGTTAAATATTGCTAATTAGTTTTGTTTTATTCCTGCCCAGCCCAACATTTCACCAGAGACTTCATCCTCACTCATAGTTATTTGTAAGATGTCATCATAGTTGAGTTGCTTGATATCAATCAGATATTCTACCATAAGACAGGATTTGTAGTATATGATAGGCAAATAATGCTTCTCAGTAACCTCGATTATCCCATTTTCTGACTTTTTTAACCTTGTGAGATATTTTTTTATTTCGGATTTCAGGTCGTAACCTTCGTGTTGGATCATGGTTTGCCTAGCCACATATTCGGGATATCCTTCCAACTTCCATACAGGAGGGGGGAAAAAGGATTAAAGGTCCATTTGCAAGGCTATGTAAAAACATGAGGCTGGGAGAGAGAATCAATGTCATAAGGGCTGATGCACTGATAAAGCCAGAAATAAATAGTCATGCCATAATCTTTTTGAAAATTTTGCTAAGTTTCATAATAGTGAATTAGGGTTTCCAAAATCGGAACATAAACGAAAGTAGTATATTAAGATGCAAGTTAGACTGAAGAGTTGTAATGGTTATATTTTTAGCAAATAAATATATTCCAGTAATACTAATGAAAATCATTTCTTATATCATCCTGAAGAAAACCTTCAACGAATTATTGCTTAGATGAATCATGCTTGTTAGCTTACTATTGCAAAAAGCCTAATTGCTAAAATACCTATTAATTAATTGATTGAAATCAAATCTACTATGCTACTCCATCATTGCAGAAAAATGAATTCCTCACTCAATGGCATTTCAAGCCGTTTGTTGTTGATAAGTGTTGTGACGATTACAGTATCTTTATCAGCATGCAGTAGTTCAGCTTCTTCAGATGCACCTCAGGATGCATATCCCAGGGCAGAATATAATTTTCAGCCTAATATTTTGTGGTTAGTGGCGGAAGATTTGAGTCCTTATATCCCTCCGTTTGGGGACTCTACGGTTCAGACCCCGAATTTGAGCAGACTGGCTGCAGAAGGGGTCAGATATACGCATGTATTCTCCACTTCAGGGGTATGTGCTCCCAGCCGGTCTAGTATTGCGACGGGTATGTATACCACGCATATTGGATCGCATCACATGCGTACTACAGGTAATCCTCAATATTTACCTGAAGGTGTAATTTCATACGAGGTAGTATTGCCTCCGGAAGTGAAAATGCATAGTGAATATCTGCGTAGGGCAGGCTATTACTGCACCAATAATGCCAAAGAGGATTATCAGTTTAGAAAAGCAGTCACAGCCTGGGATGAAAGCAGCAATGAGGCACACTGGCGTAACCGCGAGCCTGGCCAGCCTTTCTTTGCAATTTTCAATCTTGGCGTTACCCATGAATCCCGTATTTGGGCCAAATCAGAGGATTCACTCTGGATATCTGAGGATCATCCGGTTGAAGTTCCTCCCTATCTTCCCGATACAGAAGTAGGGCGCAGGGATGTTCGCCGCATGTACTCCAATATCAAGGAAATGGACGCTCGGGTAGGAGAGATTCTGGATCAGTTGGAAGCAGATGGTTTGCGGGACAGCACAATTATATTCTGGTATGCTGATCATGGAGGTCCCCTGCCACGCCAGAAGCGTCTGTTGTACGATTCAGGTATGCGGCTTCCTATGATTATCTGTTTTCCAGATCAGTTGAGAGCGGGAAAGGTGGATAACCGGCTGATCAGTTTCATCGATTTCAAACCCACGATCCTTTCGCTTGCAGGCATAGAACCACCCTTGTATATCGATGGCCAGGCCTTTTTGGGACTTTATACAGCCAATAGTGCCCGCAAATATGTGCATGCAGCGGCGGACCGTATGGATTCGGAGTATGACATGATAAGGGCTGTGAGAGATGAGCGATATAAGTATTTAAGAAACTTCAATCCTGAACGTGGATATTATCTGGAAGTTAAGTACCGCGAGCAAATGCCTATTATGCAGGATTTGCTTGAGATGCGCAAAGAAGGCACGCTAAATGAATATCAGGCGCAATGGTTTAGAGAATCCAAGCCTAAGGAGGAGCTATTTGATACACAGGAAGATCCCCATGAATTACGCAATCTGGCGGACGAGCCAGAATATCAAAGTTTACTAGAAGAGCTAAGAACAGAATGTGAGCGTTGGATGAATGAAGTGAATGACAAAGGAAGAATACCCGAGCCAGAATGGATAGAGCGCATGTGGCCTGGTATGGTGCAACCTGTCACTGAGAAACCTCTCATCAATGCTTCCAAAGGAACATGGACAATTAGTTGCCCAACGGAAGGTGCATCTATTGGCTATCAGTTGCTAGATGACGGGGAAGAACCGGGTGAGAGTTGGGAAGTGTATACTAGACCTATTGATGTCGCTGACAATAAGCAATTGTATGTGATTGCCCATCGGATTGGATACAAGCCCAGTGAAGTAGTCGAAGTGGAATGAAAAATTCATTTGTCAAAAATACAAGTAAAATCCAACCCGGTATATACCGTTGGTGTCTTTAGAGAATAATATAAAGATGCAATACTTTCTACTCGCACTTGCCATATTCCCGGTTGCGCTTTGGGGCCAGAATGTTGAGTTCCGGATGCTACCTAAACGGAGGATATGCACTCGTATGGAGCTTCGGTGATAGCGATATAAGGTTAGCCATATCCGAAAAGTTTTCATATGCTGTTTTTGGAGATGCCAGGATTGGGTATGTAGGCAATCCAAGACTTAGTAAGTTTGCGTTGGGCGATAGCTACGTACACAGACTGAAAGGTCCAGAAAATGACAACTAAATACATCAATTATCGGCATTGTAAGAAAAATCACTTTTTTGTCATAAGGTGTATAGTATTCTGATAGGAAATGTTTTAGGTTTGTATAAGCTATATTGATACAATATACTGTGTAAATACATTTTGAGGACTGTAGCAGGATGATTTAATTGGGGATGTCTTTCACCTCAAATCATTCTGTCATGAAATTATTGTTACTTAAGGTATTATTACCTTTATGCTTGGTTTCTGCGGGCTTACAGAAAGATATTCTGTCCGCAAATGATGTTTCCAAAAGGATGGTTCCTGCCTGGAAATATCCATCTGAATTTTCAGTATGTTACGATTCCTGTCAGCAACAATCCAGCTTGGTGGTAGCTGAGGAAATAGCTTGTTTTTCTGGCGATCTCGTGAGGATCGCTGTCAAACGCAATGAGTCCCATTTGGAAGCAGACCAAATGTATTACTATGTATTTATCAGGAAAACAACTCAAAAAATAGAGGCTATTAGTAGCAAGTCTGTATTCTGGATTGCGGATAGTGGGCATTTTGTGGTTATGGAAGTGGGACTGAATTCTGGGGTGAATCCCAATCAGATTATTAGTCGAGAATACGCTTCGCTCAGACAATTTACACAAAAGTTCCGTAGTCTTGAAGGGTGCAATTTTTTCGATTCGACCGGAATATCTGTTACAGTTCCAATGTGTGCCATACCGGACACCACTGTTAGCCAGACACTGCAGGATGCCTATGCCAGAATTACAGTTGATGAGCCTGTCGAATCATTTACTGTAATTCCGAATCCAAGTTCAGGAAGAATTTTGACGCTGATCAATCCCAGGCCAGCAAAGGGTTTATACGATATCAGTATACATGACAGTAGTGGGCGGATGATCAATCGATCTATGATATATAAGCTCAAACCTCAAACAGCTCTGGATGTGGGAGCGCTGGCCTCAGGCTTATATGTCATTCAAATTATCGCACCTTCACGAGAGGTATTTCATCTCAAAGTAAGTCTTCAGTAATTTTTCATCCCATTCTTTTAAAACATTATTTCTCATGAAAACCATAGATATTAGAATCTTTAGCCTGTTATGGTTGGGTATTATCGCGATATCATGCTTATCATATAGTCAAAATGCCATCGCAGACTATTCTGCAGGTGTATCTTTGTTGCAAAATATAATTCCTCCGTCTCCGGAAGCTGCATCAATGGGTAAATATGGAGATATTCCTGTCAATACTTATACGGGATTGCCTTCCATAGATGTTCCAATTTATACATTGGCGGGAAGGAATCTTCAAGTGCCTGTAAGTTTAAGTTATTATGCAGGAGGAATTAAAGTTGATGAAATAGCCAGTAGGGTAGGTCTGGGTTGGTCTTTGAATGCTGGTGGAGTGATTACCAGGAGTGTCAGAGGATTGCCGGACGAAATTGAAGGAGGCTATCTGGAAGTTTCTCATCAGGGAGGATTGCAGAAATATGGTTTTGCGGATCTGGAATCTCTGTCGAGACCTAAGGTATACGACCTGGACGGAAAATGTCCTGATGTGGACGATTCGTTCACAAAAGCACTGCGGATATATCAGTCTGTTGCCAACAACCAACTGGATCTGGAGCCCGATATATATTATGTCAACTTTCCCGGATACAGTGGCAGAATTATGATCGATCGTCTGGAAGATAAAATGAAAGGACATGCTATCAACATTCCCTATACGGATGCTAACATAGTATTTGAAATGGGAGTTAACGCAGGAAGGAGAATGGTAGAAAGATGGAAAATAACTACTACTGAGGGTATCACATATATTTTTGGTAGATCCTGGGCCAATCAGGAGCTTGAAGCCATAGAATATACGCAAGTGAATCAGGTAGGGGGGAGTAGAGATCCAAACTTTAGGGAAATTTCTCGCTATCCCTCAGCGTGGTATTTGACGGAAATTATTGCTCCGGAAGTACCTTCAGATCCTTCACAGATTTCAGCGTACGATGATATCATACACTTTGATTATGAACCTTATACATTAAAGTTACCCGAGTTGAGATATGCTGAAAGCAGACGCATTTGTCTGAGTTGTGAAGATATCCCGGCCCAGCCTTTGGAGAATATTTCATCTTATATACATGAAACTGAGGGAGTCATGCTGAAACGTATTGAAAGTCTTACAGGGAGTATTGAATTTCAATATGCAAAAGCGCCCAGAGAAGATCATCCTCAGGGATCTACAGACCGTGCATTGGAAAGCATAGACATTTATGGTTTTAAGGGTGAAAAATCACAAAACTTTCAGCTGCAAACTGGATACTTTACCAATGGTGTAGGTAACACACACCTGCCTGCTCAGCCTTGGCAAAGAAAGCGACTTAAGCTTTTGAGTATACAACAAATTGGAAAGGACATGAGACAAGATCAGCCTAACCCTTATATTTTTTCATATTTTGATCAATATCCACTACCTGCTGTCAATTCTTTTGCTATGGACTATTGGGGTTTTTACAATGGTCAAACTGAAAATACTACCTTGATCCCTGAAATAAAGGTAAATGAAACAGTGTATCATTCGCCGGCAAACAGAAAGCCGGATATAAGCTACATGAAACTAGGCACTTTGTCCAGCATAACTTATCCCACTGGCGGAAGCACTCGCTTTGACTACGAACCACATGAGACTTATTCCCATTTTAATTTTGACCTGGTAGAGCCAATATATGAGACCATAGATATTATAAATGAAGTACCCCCAGTCAGAATGAATGAGTTTAATATAAGTGATACGATCACCAACCCAAATAATCCGCAGGAAAAGGGCGATTACATTAAAGTATCAGTTCGTACAGAGATCGAATGTCAACCTCAACCGGGCATCGGAGATAATATCTGTCCCTGTGATGATGCCAATACAGATGAAAATTCACTATGTACAGCTACATTAGAGATTTTCAGGCGGGGAAGTAGACTGCCATTTAAAGCGAAAAACATCTCAAATGGGGTAATCGAATACTTTTTACCCAATGGAGACTATACCTGGAAATTGAGTGAGACCCGGGTAGATCCGACTGGAGTTGTCCGTAAGAACATTTCAGGAACCTTATACATACTCAAAGAACCTGAACCAGGTACGTCATCCAATCAGGTCGTGGGAGGGCTAAGAATTGCTGCTATTCGTCATAGTGATGGAGAAAACCCTGAGAAAGATCAGGTCATCAAATATTCTTATCAGGATCAGAAAAATCCTGGCATATCCAGTGGAGTACTCATATCCTATCCGGTATATACCTATATACAGGAGGCCTGGAATTCCAATCAGGCGAAAAATTCTTATCTCATCATTTCTGCTAGCTCGCATGCACCACTGGCAACTGCTCAAGGTTCATGGGTAGCTTACAAAGATGTGGCGATAAAATACGAAAATGTAGATGGGACAAAATCACGTGGAAAAACACAAAGAACCTATAATGTCCGGCGGGATCTGGTGGATAGAATTTATCCATTCAGACCTTCTTTCAACCGTAATGATATCATACGGGGGCAATTACTGCGTGAAACGCAGATGAAATCCATAGATTCTGACTTGTCTCAAACCAGAATAAAGACCTACGAACCTGTATCGGCTACCCAACATTCTTACACCTATCAATTTAAACAAAATCAGCGGGGAATTAAGCTGGGATGCAAAGTAACGGGACTGAATATATGCCAACTACCTCAGGAATCCTCATGGAGAGGTCCTGAATGTAGTGAGATCATTTTCGATCTGTATACTGTCCAAAGCGGGTGGAATCAGTCTGATACAGCTGTCCACATTCAGTATTACGGCTCGGGGGATAGTACTCTTCAGCAATCATTATTTTTTTATGAAAGTACATATCATACCCAACAGACACGAAGTGTTACCATGCACCCCAACAGGACATATGCAACCCATCATATCTATAGTATTGAGGCATCATCGTTTTTCGATCAGGAATTGATTGAAAAATTCCGGAGGAAAAATATCATTATACCTGTGCAGCGTCAGCAATATGAAGGGAGCAAGGCAGGTAATCTGACACAAGTAAGTGGCAAAAGATTATACTGGAATGACTGGGGAGATGCCCAGCATCCTATACTCAAACCTGAACAAATTCATATATTTGAAACCACTGACCCGGGAACGGGGAGCTATGCTCCAAGGGCTGAAATGAAATATGAAGGGGATTATGGATTGCTGATACAGCAGACACATATAAACTCAGCGTTACAATCCTCGTACTTGTGGGGCTATCATTACCTCAGACCTGTGGCACAGATTCAAGGAGCTAGCTACGATGATGCAATATCACGCTTAGATGTTGAGATACTCATTTCACCTGAGTCAGACGAAATATTGCGTACGGAGCTAAATAAACTCAGAAAAGATTTTCCACAGGCTTTAATCACAACGTACACATATGATGAACAACTACAAGTGCGTTCCGTGACGGGACCTGATGGTGTTACGGTTTATTATCAATATGACAGTCTGGGAAGACTGATCGAAGCTCGCAACGATGATCGCGAACTTATTAAGGAGATCGAGTATCATTATCAGAAGTAAGCCGTCTCATAGAGATTATAACATGCTTTTTTTACTTACTTAAGTGCCAACTCTTCCTTACGCTTAAGCCCAGTCAGGTACTCCACCAGATCTACTAGCTCTTCTTCGCTCATGGTCTGATAGAGGCCTTCTGGCATTAATGATTGGGGTAGTTCTTCCATTGAAGCGATGTTGTCCTTGTCGATCTTCTGGGATATACCTCCAGGCATCCGTAAGGTCAGGACAGTTTCATTTTCACTTTCGATATATCCAGAATAGGTATTGTCGTCCAGGATTTTGATCAGGTAGCCTTCATAACCGAAGCTAATTCCTGCACTGGGGTGCAGAATCGCTGCATAGAGGGCTTCTCTGGAAAGTTTATTGCCGATCTCGGAGAGATCCGGCCCGAAATTGATGCCTTCGCCATTGACCTGATGGCAGATGCCACAGCTCTGGGTGAATACCTGACGGCCGGTCTGGTCATTTCCTTCTAAGGCCACTAGTTCGTTGATAGGAGGTAGGGGATTTTGTTTTCCCACTACCTGTGGCAGATAATTCATCGCTGCTTTGCGCAAGTTGCCGTCCCAGGCTGTCATCAGCCTGTTGGCTGCTGATTCGACGAGTGGATCATCGATCTTGCCTGCTTCCAGCAGGTCCATCAGGCGATGAGATCCATTCCATCCATTCCCGAGGGCCTGTATTGCAGCCTGGCGGTCTGTCATACTGGCATCAGTATCGGAGATCACAGCTTCTAGCATTTTCATAGATTGCTGGTTTTGTACCAGACTCAGGTTCTGCATGATTTTTTTCCTGACCAACAGGTCATATCCCTTCAGTAGTTCAGCAATCCAGCTTTGACCCTGCCGATCCTGTAGGATCAGCTCAGTAGCCGGAATGCGGATATCATTCTCTTCCGATTCCATGGCCAATGCCTTCAGTTTGGGCAGTTGTGCTGCCAGCTTGCTCTTAGAAAGCGATCCTATATACTTTTCCAGCAAAAACAGATAGTCTGCTTCATCATCCATTGAAGCAAGTGTAGTAATCAGCGCCTGCTGAACGACTGGATTTTTCCTAAAATCATCCCTGCGCATATGACTTAATGCGATAGCCTGTATAGCTTCATGCTGCGGATGATCATCGTTTTTCAGGATTGCCAATAAAGCCTTTTCCCGCTCTTGCCCACTATGGAAATCCATTGCGCGGAAGTATCTTTCCATCTCCACAATATCGGATTCTTCTTGAATCAGTGTAGCCAGCATCGGTATAGCGGCTTTGGATCGCATGCGCCAGATAATATCTTTATTAGCGTCCGTTTTCCAAGCATCACTTACTTCATTTATCCATATATCGAAAAACAAATCTGCGTGGAGGTCAGCGCCAATACCAAGTGCTTCCAGGTACCAGCGATCTTTTCCGTCATATTGCAGGGCAAGTTGTGTCCAGATTTCAGCAGCTTGTAGGCTATCTTCATATCTGAGGGCAATAGCTGCCTCTCTTCTTACTTGCGGATTGGGATCATCGATCAGTTGGGCGACATAATCAAGTAAATGTTCTTGATCTAGTTGCCGCGCGATTCTGAGCGCTGTGATTCTCAGGTTGGGATTTTTTTGACTGAGACCCTTCTGGATGTAATCCTGGGTTTTATCATCCAATCTTGCCAGTAGCCAGAGTGCCCGGGCACGATAACGCGGATTGGAGTCCTGCCACATAGTTGTCAGGGCTGATTCCGCTGCAGGTCCCATTTCTTCAAGCGTTGTCCAGGCCAGGTATCTGGTAGCCAGATTGGGGCTTTTGAGAGCTGCGATCGCACCATTTGGTGTGGAATAATCGTACTCAGGGATATCATAATTGCCATTTTGGGGTGCTATGCGGAATATTCGGCCTTTGGCAAGGTCTTCGACTTTGTGGCCTCCGACCCCAGGGTCGTACCAGTCGGCTACCAACAAGGAGCCATCCGGCGCTACACATAAGTCCGAAGGACGAAACCAAAGATCGGAGATCCCAGCGATTAGGGTATCTTGTGAGGCGCTGTAGCCAGCGCCAGCGGTCTCGACAGGGTAGGAGCGCACTACACGTGGGCCCGCGTCGCAATGAATCATCTGGTTGTGATATCGCTCTGGTAAGAGATCCCCTTCATAGACAATCATTCCCGTTGGAGAACCTGCACCAGTTTGTAGTAGATTGGGAATTACCCCCGGATCGTGCTGATGCCAATGGCGAATGGGTATTTCCTCGGCCATGCCTGTACGGCGTGTTCGCCAGCCCTCTCCCGTCATTTCATCCCGATACCCATAATTGCCGTATTCCATCACATAATTGATCCGTACCCCTCTGTTTCCATCATCATCATTATCAGATTGCCATAATGTACCGTAGGAATCCACTGCTACCTCATAATTATTTCTAAAATTATGTCCCAATACTTCTATATCGCTTCCATCCATATTGCAGCGAAATACCATGCCTTGATGATAAGGTTTTCCATCTGCCTTGATCTCAAGACCTGACCGATCTTTTAAGATATTCCCGTCTTTACTTCTCAATTGCGTGCCATTATTTCCATAATTGAAGTATAATTTTCCATCCGGACCAAAGCTTACGGCATGGAGTCCATGATCGTGTTGTACCCCTCCTACTGCTGTAAACAATGTATCCTTCTGGTCGGGTAAATCGTCTCCATCCTGGTCGGTGAAAACAAACATATACGGGCTACAGGATACAAATACCCACTTGCCCAGTACAGCAATTCCCAGGGCGGAGTTGACATCATTTCCCTGATAAAACACTTTATGGGCATCAGCTACTCCATTACCATCTGTATCTTCCAGGATGATAATTCGATCGCCTTCAGGAATGTCTGGATTAAAGGGATTTAGCTCATTGCGGTAGTTGTATCCTTCACAAACCCAGACACGACCTTTGTCATCTATATCTATGTTGGTTGGATTAACCAGCATAGGCTCATGGGCAAAAAGTGTCACTTCCAGTTCCTCTTGGATCGTAAGGTTATTCACCGCATGCTTCCATTCACGTTTTTCTGTTTCACTCAAGGCTGGTTTATTTGCGGTAGAACAGGAGATGAAGACAGCAGAGATAATTGTCGCGAATAGTAGTGAATAGATTTTCATGTTCTGGAGGTTAGCAAGATTAATGATAATATTGTCGTGGAAAAGCGATATAGTTCATTTCGATATCTAATATAGTCAAATTTTTTACCTTATTACAGGCTAATTAAACATATGAATCTGGAAATACTACGTATTACACAACGCATACAGGCTTTAGCCCACACAGGGCTTCACTTCGGTAAAGGTCCTTTTGATCTGGAGAGATATGAAGAACTCAATCAGTTGAGTCTGGAACTATTGTCTTTGCTATCTGGAGACCCTGTACAAAAAATAGAAGGTCTTTTTTCGATAGAACCTGCTTATGCAACGCCCAAGGTAGATGTCAGGGCGGTAGTCATACAGGATTTAAAATTGTTGTTGGTGCAGGAAGTGGCTGATGGAAAATGGTCTTTACCTGGGGGATGGGCAGATATAGGATATAGTCCGAGGGAGATAGCTATGAAGGAAGTAAAGGAAGAGACGGGATTTGATGTAGAACCCGTACGTTTACTAGCTTTATTTGATAAGAAGTGTCATCCGCATCCTCCTCATGCTGAATATACCTATAAGGTCTGTATGCTGTGCGAATTAAGAGGTGGAGAGGCTAGAGAAAGCATTGAGACGCTTGCCGTTGATTTTTTTGATCCTCATGCTTTGCCAGAAATGTCAGAAGAACGCATTACGCCATCTCAAATCCAAATCCTGATGCAACGGGTTTCTCAGCCTGAACTCGCAGTATGGGTCGATTGATCATGAGGCCAGTACATTTTCCTGAAGTAAGGGTACCCGAGCAATATAATGTGAAGGGGTTTCTGTGAAACTAGGTTCCAGATCCGATAGATACCCGTAGCGTTTGACCAGATTCTGTATGCCAATCCCAGTAGAGTCCTCTCTTACTTTACGCAATTTAAGGTTATTTTTGACGATTAGATAATTTTCATCAACATATATTTCGATCAATAGAGGATGTGCACGCGATATGACATTGTGTTTGATCGCATTTTCCAGTAGAAGTTGCAGGGTCAATGGAGGAACAAACTGACTGAGAAATTTGTCATGTATATTCATTTGAAGGTTCAGATTAGATTCAAATCGGATCTTCTGCAGGTAAAAGTAATTATCCAGGAAACGCAATTCTTCTTCAAGGGGCACAAGGATCTTATCTCTGAAATCCAGTACGTAGCGATACACCTTAGTCATTTTGCTGATAAATGTTTCTGCAGTATCTGGATCATCGTGTACCAGTAAGACAAGGGCATTCAGGCAGTTAAACAGGAAGTGTGGATTAACCTGATTTTTGAGTGTTTCAAACTGCGAAAGGATATTTTCTTTTTCCTGGCGCTCTGCTTTAAGCATCAGTTCATTTTTCTCGGCCAGTAGGGCTTTATTTTCCTGTCTAAGTTGATAGGATTCGAGGGCATGATCAATAATCAGGTTGAGTTCGTCAGGATTCCATGGCTTGGTCATGTAGTAATAGACTTTTCCCTTGTTGATCGCATTAATGACAGACTGAATATCACTGTAGCCTGTAATGACCATGCGTATGGGGTTGGGAAACTCTGGCAGAATTTCTTCAAAGAGCTCCACCCCCGTCATACCTGGCATGCGCTGGTCGCTAATGATTAGATCCACTGGTTGCTGTCGCAGGATATCTATCGCCTCTTTTCCGCTTTGAGCCAGATGGATGTGATAATTTTTTCTGAAGGTAGCCCTAAAGGAAATGAGATTTTGCTTTTCGTCGTCTACATAGAGTATGTGATATTTTTTATCCATGATTGGCGATATGTTACCTGTTTACGATTCTTCATGATCCTCTTTCATTGGCAAGTTGATCACAAATTCACTTCCATCCATCCATTTACTATGTACTTCTATTTTTCCTCTGTGTTGTTCAATGATCCCAAAAATGATGGAAAGTCCCAGGCCCGTTCCTTCTCCCACGTCTCTGGTGGTAAAAAAAGGCTCGAAAATTCTGGTGATGACTTCCTTTTTCATACCAGTGCCATTATCTTTTATACTGATCAATACATTATCTTCATTTTGCCGGGTACTTATTTGTATGACTCCCTGATGTTCGGGTTGCAGTTTGATACGTTCATCTAAGGCTTGTATAGCATTTTGAAGAATATTCATGAAAACCTGATTGAGTTTACCTGGCATGCAGGGGATGTAGGGTAAATGTTCGTCGTAATATTTTTCAATTACTATATGTTTTTTCCATTTGTTGGTCAGCAATGTAAGTGTGGCATCGATGCTTTCGTGTATATTTGCAGATTGCCGAATCTCCTTTCCACCAAAGGAGAAAGTACGTAGCCCTTCTACGATTTTTTGAGTCCTGTGAGCCCCTTCTTCAATTCCATGCAACAGATTTTCCATTTCCTGAAATAGAAATTCTGCATCTATTTCTTCGGCATGAGAAATTATTTCTTCCAGTTCGGCAGATTTATCTGCTGTGTATTTAAGTGCATTAAAGCCGGCAAAAAGGCTTTTGAGGTCTTCGAAATCCAGCCTCAAGGGTTTGATATTTGCGGAAATAAAATTGAGGGGATTATTGATTTCATGGGCGATGCCAGCTGTGAGTTGACCCAGCGAAGCCATTTTGGCAGCATCGACTAGTTTTGCCTGGGTTTGCTTAAGTTTGTTTAAAGTTTCTCCCAGCGCAAGATTTTTCTGGTTGAGTGCCCGTGTTCTTTCAGCTACCTTTTCTTCCAGATGCTCGTATAAAGAGGCATTTTCAAGAGAAATTGCTATTTGAGAGGATAAAATTCTCAATATTTCCAGGCGTTCATTGGTAAATGCTCCTGCAATGAGGTTGTTATCCAGGTATATGACCGCAGATAGTTTTTCCTTGTAAATGATGGGAATACAGGCTACAGAGAGAAGTTCTTGCTGTTGAATGTAGGGGTCGTTGTTGTAGGGTTCTTCCCTGCAGGCATCGATCAGGACTTGTTCCTGCTGAGTACGAGCTACATAGTGTATGACACTTTGAGGTACAGAGTCTGAATGAGATAGGGGTATGGTATGGGATACATCGATACCATTTCTGAGAGTACCCTCAGCGCGAAGGATCAGGCTTTGACCGTTGAGACTGATGAATGCACCGTGCACCGCACCAGCATTGGCAATGACGATTCGCATCAGCTTCTCAAGCAGATTGCTCAATACGATTTCCCCTGAAAGTGTCTGCAACGCCTGAAGCAAGGTGAACTGGTCTATGTCTGTAGGGCTACTCGTTGTATCCCTATGGATAGACTGCACATAAAAAAATTGAGGAAAATTATCTTGAAGACGGTTGCAAATCAGTTTTGCTCCCCATTTATCATACAGGAATAATGCTTTTTGAAAGTAGGATCTGGCAAACTCCTGTTTACCCATTCCCAGCCAGTATTTCCCAGCTAGTTCATTGCTGAGGGCTTCTATATGTATGAAACCGTGTTGTCTTGCCTGTATAATAGCCTGATCATACAGCTCTCCAGCTTCCCACTTGTTCCCTTTAAGTTTATTGAGTTCTGCATAGACCAGGGTATACAATTGCTGAAAGGATTTGGGTATTTGCTGAGACCACTTTTTGAGGTAGCGTTCCTGTTCGATGATAGACTGTATCAGGCTGTTTCTTTCATCTGGTTTTACATCTGCGTAGGACTTGGCGAGAATCAAAGCATAATAAAAGCGGAAAAGTGCACTTTCGATCCTCCCTTTGATAAGATCCGTCAGGAACGCAATGTGTTTACCAAGTTTCTGAGCGTACTCGATATCTTCTAGAAAAAAAGCGTTAATCATTTCGATGACCTCACAGCATATTGCTTCTGGATTGGGTAGTTCATCCTGTTGTTGAGGGGTAGACCCTTTTCTTTCGGGTTCCTCGATTCCAGATAAAGCCAGATTTTGTGATAGTTGTAAAAATTTATTCAGAATATCGAAAGAAGGTAAGGTATTGATGCTTTGTATGAAGTGCTTTTGTCCCTGTAACTTTTTGGTAATGAGGGGTAAGGAAGTGCCCTGTGTAAATTGATGGGTGATATTGTGTGTCAAGTTCTCGGCAGCAATTTTAAGTTCACCCCCTTCCCGGCCTTTGTGAAAGCCTTCTTCCAGTATGGGTTGGATATGGTGCAAGGGTTTACACCATGGGAGGATATAACCACCATACCGTGCACATACTCTGGCATGAAGTGCAGGATATTGGCTTTGGTAGCTCAATTGAAGGCCAAGATATCCAAAACGATAGGCGCTTTGATAATCTGCATCCTGCTCAATCAATAAATGGCCATAGGTAGCATAAATGTAGGCTGATTCAGGTATGTTCCCATATTTTAGACAGAGAAAAATGGCTTTATGAACAATGATAGACCACACCATGCGGGGAAACCCCTGAAAGGCGGCATATTCGAGGTTTGTCAGAATTTTTATTGCAAACTCAATATAGGGGTTGGGGATTTTTTCGCGTTTTTGTAACGTTTCTGGCGGAAAACGTTCGATTAGTTCCTTGACTGTCTTTTGTTTAGCGAGGAGCATGGGTTTGGACCACTCATCCCGTATGGCAAATCCCAGTTTTCGGAGCGCCTCTTTTCCAATATAAAATGCTTTTGGATAGGATTCATGGGTGCTATGATAAATGATCTGAATATTGTAAAGATGTATTTGGTCGATGGAGTCCTGGGTATGTTTTAGGGTAAATTTTGCCAGTTCCATGGCTTTTTCTCCATTCCCACTCATGAATGCTATTTCGGCCCATTCCCTGTACAACTGATAGGTAATATCATAAGCAGATAACCAGCTGTCTGATGGCAGGAGTTGAGCACCTATTTCCAGATAATTTAGGGCGTTATCCCAAGCAATAGAGGCTCTGGATTTGCGTGCTGCTTTCAGATTGAGTACGGTAAGTCTCAGCTTGTCGAAATTATACCGTTTTAGCCAACTTTCATCACGAAGGAGATGTCTGCCTTTATTAAGGTGGTTAACGATTTTAAACAGGTATTCTTCCTGCTCTGCTGTAGGTAAATTCGATACCATCCAAAGGCCAATTCGCACATGCAGGATATCTCGCTCTGAATTGGGAATACATTTATAACATATCGATCGCAAGCGTTGGTGAGCAAAGCGGTATCCAGTTTCTGACTGTATGAGAAGGTTTTCTTCCACAAGATCTCCCAAACAGGTTTCGAGGTTTTCCTGAGAGAGATTTACTAAATGTCTCAGGATTCCACCAGAAAATGATTCGCCAATACAGGCTGCGGTGTATAGTACCTCCTGGTGTGGCTCATCAAGCTGCTGAACATTACCTGACAATAGCGTAACTACATTATCGCTAATAGTAAGCTGGCCAATACCTTGCAGGTCGTATTCCCATTGATTGTGTCCTGTCTGGATTAGCAAGCCTTTGTCATACAAGGTATTGAGCATTTGTATGACAAAAAAAGGGTTGCCACGGGTCTTTTGAAAGATCACATTGGAAAGTAGAGCGCAAAGATCCGCATCACAGTTGATACTATCACTGATAAAGTTATTTAGCGTATTCCTGCTCCAGTTGTCGAGATTGATATGGTGTACGACATTAGGAATTTCTTTCAGCATCCCAATAGATTCTCTGGCTGGAAAGTTGTTTTCAGTCTCCAGTTCTCTGTAAGCGCAAATGATCAGCAGATAGTCATTTTCTACCTGTTGGGTAAGTAGCTTTAACAGTTCAACAGATGCTGCATCAGCCCATTGCAAGTTATCTATCAGAATGACGAGTGGATGTTGTTGGGTAGAAATGGCATCTATAAAACTCTGAAAAACGTAATTGATACGATTTTGAGCGTCCTGAATACCAATATCAGCTATCTCTGGTGGTTTGCCTATGATCAGTTCAAGTTTGGGGATGAGATCACTAAGTAATCTGGCATTATGTCCAAGAGCCTGCTGAATAATGGCTTTCCACATTTCCAGTTGTGAACTTTTCTCAACCAGTATTTGGTTTATGAAGCTTTCAAAAGCTTGTAGCCATCCCGCATAAGGTCTGTGTTGAGTAAGTGGATCAAATTTCCCTTCAATAAAGTACCCCTCTCGATCTTTAATATTACCTTTGATCTGGTGTGCAAAATGCGTTTTTCCAGTACCTGCATATCCGGAGAGGAGCAAGAGAAGGCTTTCTCCCTGACATACACGACTCCAGATTTTTGATAGGGATTCAAGCTCTGATTCCCGGTTGTAATACTGTTGGGAAAGTGTCATTGGCTGGGGATGACTATGCTTCCCAGGTGTAAATGATACGGTTGAGGTATTATCAGAAAGGCTTTGTTTGATGTATTTCAGATCATTATACAGTGCATTGGCAGAACTGTACCGGTTTGCAGGATTTTTCTCAAGGAGTTTCATACATATCTCTGCAAGCGCTTCGGGTATTTGTCTGTTTTGTGATTGGGGATAAACGGGAGCTTGTGCCAAATGAGCATGAAACCACTCGACAGGATCGCTTGCTACAAACGGATGTTTTCCAGTAATCATTTCATACAGGTTGATTCCAAGTGCATACAAGTCTGTTCTTGCATCCAATTTTCGATTGACCCTGCCTGTTTGTTCTGGAGCCATATAGGCCCACGTTCCTGCAAGTTCCACCTCTGTAGCCCATAGTCGTGGGTTATGTTCAAACAGTTTGTTTTCTTCAAGGCTTGCTGCCAAGGCAAAATCTATCAGATGAACGGAGTATGTTCCCCTGGTACTCTCTGAAACCAGAATATTCCTACTGGTCAGATCTTTGTGGATGATATTACAGCTATGTACCTCTCTGAGTATAGCTGTAATACGCATGAGGATATCAATAATCTCGCGGAAGGGTTTTCGCTTTTGTATGAAGGTATCCTTCAGGCTTTGACCGGGAATGTATTCCAGGACAATTGCATACTGATCCTGAAGTGTTGTTTCTTCAATTACATTTCTGACCCCGTTGATAGGATTTAGTTGTTGGGTAAATACGTATTCTCTTTGCAGGTAAAACAGTTGTTTGTCAGCAGGAAGCGTATTTCTGGCTACCTTGATTATCCGCTGTTCTACCCCTTCATCTGATTTAAGGTATATAAGGGAATGGGAGCTCTCATATATTAGTTTTATCCCTTTCATCTAAAGCTCTAAGATTAAGTAGGTAAACAATATCAACTCATAAATTAAATCCAGTAAGATTTTAACTCTCCTATTATATCGCATGACCTAAAACTTAATTAAAAGGGACTTATCCGATAGCGGAAGTCTTACAGCACATTCTGAAGCGTGTCGTACCACTTCTGATATGCTTCATCAACAGGACTTTGGAATTGGGTTTCCGGAGTGATTGTTTCAATCAGGGTCAACCCTATAAATGCTTCCTCTGGTGTAAAAAGCTTCACTCCTATACCTGCACCTCTGGCAGCTCCCTGTGCTCCATCCGTATTATAAAGCTCAATGGAGGTTTGACATGCGTTTGCAAGTGTTTGCCGGAATACCGGACTGAGAAACATATTGCTTTTTCCAGCTCGAATCACAGAGGGATTGATTCCCAGTGGAGTCATGATATCTATGCCATATTTAAAGGCAAAAGCAATCCCTTCCTGCGATGCCCTAAGTAGGTGCTTTTGTGTATGATTATTTAGTGCTAATCCTGAGACCATGGCTCCTAGCGTGATATTTTTCAATACGCGTTCGGCGCCATTGCCAAATGGCAAAACAACCAGACCCTCGGAGCCTACTGGAACTTCCGATGCCAACTGGTTCATCGTTTCGTAATCCAGTTGGGCGATGTTTTTCTGAAGCCAGTTGTTCAGGATACCTGTACCATTGATACATAAGAGGATTCCCAGTCTTTTCTCTTCTGTGGTGTGGTTGACATGTGCAAAGGTATTTACTCTGGATAGTGGGTCATACAGGACTTCATCACTTACGCCATATACGACGCCGGAGGTACCAGCTGTGGCAGCTATCTCGCCAGGTTGTAATACGTTGAGCGAAAGTGCATTATTGGGCTGGTCGCCAGCTTTGTAGGTAACGGGGATACCCACAGGCAAGCCCAGTTCCTGTGCAACTGCCGGGTTTACTCTTCCATGTTCAGCAAAAGTAGGATATACCGCTGGAATTATTACCTCAGGGATTTGATAACGATCTAATAAAAATTGTGCAGGGGATTCCTGCTGGAAGTCCCAAAGTATCCCTTCCGATAGGCCTGAGCGTGTGGTATTAATTTCCTGGGTGAGTTTGTAGCTAATGTAATCACCAGGCAGCATAAAATGCGTAGTTTTTTCGAAAACATCAGGTTCGTGTTCTCGAACCCATGCCAGCTTTGAAGCCGTAAAGTTTCCGGGAGAATTGAGTAGACAGCTTAGGCAATATTCTTCTCCTAGGGCTTGAAAAGCCTCGTTTCCCGTTTCGACAGCTCTGCTGTCGCACCAGATGATAGAAGGTCTGAGCACTTCACCCGCCTGATCCAGCATGACAAGACCATGCATCTGATATGAAATACCTATAGCAATTGTATCCGTTTGGGCTTTGGGTATCTGCCTGACAAGATCCTTGATACAAAGCTGGGTATACTCCCACCAGATGGCTGGTTCTTGCTCAGCCCATCCCGGATGATGAGAAATCATGGTCATTTCTGTAGCAGGATATTGAGAAGTAGCTATGCAAGTCCCACGATCAGCGTCTATGAGGGCGCTTTTGATAGAAGAACTTCCGATATCAAGACCTAGTAGGTACATGTGTTGGTTATTGAAGTTTGGTTTTAATTTAGAAAGTTGTGGTATCATCATCCTGCAATTCCACAAGAAATAATCTCTCCTTACTCCCCCAATTCACCACCTTCCTTGAGCCTTTCCGCGTTTTCAGCAATCCGTAACTGTTCGATGATTTCATTCAAATTACCATCCATAATCCCCTGGAGGTTATAGATAGTCAGGCCAATTCTATGATCTGTAACCCTTCCTTGTGGGTAATTATAGGTGCGTATTTTGGCGCTCCTGTCTCCAGTGGAAACCATGGATTTGCGAAGTGCTGCCTCTTCAGCCTTTCGTTTGGCCATCTCCATATCATATATGCGGGTGCGGATAATTCTTAAGGCCTTTTCACGGTTTTTGATTTGAGATTTTTCATCCTGCATAGATACGACGATCCCTGTAGGGATATGTGTCAGTCTTACGGCAGAGTAGGTCGTGTTGACAGACTGACCACCAGGACCTGAGGCACAAAAGGTTTCATCCTTTACATCTGACGGGTTAATCTCTACTTCAAATTCTTCAGCTTCTGGCATGATTGCTACAGTAGCGGCTGAGGTATGTATCCGGCCCTGGGATTCTGTTGCGGGGACTCGCTGTACCCTGTGCACGCCTGATTCAAATTTCAGGGTTCCATATATATCTTCCCCTGTTACATTAGCAATCAATTCCTTATACCCTCCGGTTGCTCCTTCTGTAAAGCTCGTAATTGTAATATTCATTCCGTTTTGGTCACAGAATTTCTGATACATGCGATACAGATCTCCTGCAAAAAGACATGCTTCATCGCCACCTGTTCCGGCGCGTATTTCCAAAATCACATTTTTTCTATCTTCTGGATCTTTGGGGATGAGCAAAAATTTAATTTTCTCTTCCATCCTTTGTTTCTGCTCCAGCAGCATATCCAACTCATCCTGCGCCATTTCTCTAAGCTCAGAATCCTGTTCCTCTTTAAGTATCAGTTTATTATTATTAATATTACTCAACACATTCTCGTATTCTTTCATAGCTTTGACGAGCTCGTCGAGTTCTTTGTACTCGATGTTGAGCGATTTGTATTTATTCATATCGCTCATGACCTCAGGATCTATCATTTCCTGTTTGACCTCTTCAAATCTATTTTCAATCTGTTTGAGTTTTTCCAGAATATCCATATACTATCTTGAAGTAAAATTGCAGCAATATTGATCACGTCAAAGTGTTTTCCTAATATTGTTTATGCAAATATAATATGATTTAAACCTTTTCAGGCAATAATACCCTTGGGATTGTTAAGGGGAAAGGTTTCGAGGCTGACTGTGTCGGGGTTGATTTTTAGATAAGAATAGTAATAAATCCAGTCGCCGAGAAAGAATATAAAGCTAGAGGGATCAACCTCAACTTTTTTCATTATATGCCGATGCCCGAACACAAAGTAGTCAATGTCAGGTTTTTTTTGTTTCATCTCCCGTGCATGAATTAGCAAATACTCTTTTGCCCCAAAATATGTAGCTGTAGGAGTATCAGACTGTGTCTGATGATTTCTACTTATTCCTGAGAGGGTATGGGCCAATCCGATACCCCAGTCTGGATGCAATTGTGTAAAAAGCCATTTACTCAAGGGATGGGAGATAATTTTTTTCATCATCTTGTATCCGTGATCACCGGGGCCCAGTCCGTCGCCATGCGCGAGATAGAATTTTTTTCCGAAAAAATCACGGATTATGGGTTGATCGTATACATGCGCACCAATTTGCTGAGGGAGGTAGTCCTTGTACCACAAGTCGTGGTTTCCGGTAAAGATATTTACTTCTACTCCCTGATCGGCAAGTTCTGCTAGTTTTCCCAGTGATCGTACAAAGCCTTTAGGAACGGATCTCCGGTATTCAAACCAGAAGTCAAATACGTCTCCTAATAAATATAGCGCCAGGGTATGATCTTGGATTGTGTTCAACCACTTTACAAAATGCTTTTCACGAATCAGGCTTGCATCTGGATTTGGTGCTCCCAGATGCAAGTCTGATACTATGTAGATACTGGATTGGCTCAACTACCCTCTTCAATTTCTATATTGATCTCACCATTCTGGGGTTTTTGATCTGGAGATACAGATTTCTTTTGTCCATCAGCTTTTCCTGCAGAACTACCATTATTGGGAGGTTGACTATTTTCCTCCTTGGCAGGCGATCCGTTGGATGTTATTTCAGGCTTATCGGGCCTTACTTCAGGTGGACTGTGGCTTACATCCTTAAATGGCCTTTCACCGATGAGCTCTACGAGGTCTTCCTTATACAGGACTTCTTTTTCAAGTAGTCTTTCTGCTACTTTTGCGAGTTCTTCACTGTGCTTTCTTAGCAGATTGAGCGTACGATCATAGGCAAAGTCGAGTATTTTCTTTACCTCCTCATCAATGATTTTGGAAGTTGCTTCAGAGTAAGGCTTTGAAAAATTGTATTCTGAGTCATCGCGAAATGACACTTGACCAATTTTGTCATTCATACCATAGAGTGTAACCATGGAGTATGCTGTTTTGGTAATTCGCTCCAGATCGTTTTGGGCACCAGTAGACACTTCGCCAAAAATCAGTTCTTCAGCAGCACGTCCTCCCAGTGTCATGCAAATTGTATCCATCAACTGATTTTCAGTATACAGATATTGCTCCTTGGGCATGTATTGAGCATATCCCAATGCAGCTACTCCCCGGGGTACAATGGAAACTTTTACTAAGGGGTCTGCATTTTCTAGAAACCAGCCTGTAATCGCATGTCCTGCCTCGTGGTATGCGACGATCTTTTTTTCTTCTGGAGATATGATCTTGCTTTTCTTTTCCAACCCTCCTATAACCCGGTCGACTGCATCCTGGAAATCATCCATATCGACTGCATTTTTGCTTTTTCGTGCAGCGATCAGAGCAGCTTCATTACATACATTCATGATATCAGCTCCCACAAAGCCCGGAGTCTGGGAAGCAAGTTTTTGAATATCTACCTCATCTGAAAGGGTAAGTTTCTTCAAGTGAACTTTAAAGATGGCTTCACGTCCTTTGAGATCGGGGCGATCAACAGCTATCTGTCTGTCAAAACGTCCGGCTCTGAGCAGGGCTGGATCCAATACATCCGGGCGATTTGTCGCAGCCATGATGATCACGCCTGTATCACTGCCAAATCCATCCATCTCGACTAGAAGCTGGTTGAGAGTGTTCTCGCGCTCATCATTACCACCCGTTACATTCATTCTTCCGCGGCTTCTGCCTACTGCATCAATCTCATCTATAAAGATGATACAAGGAGCTTTTTCTTTTGCCTGCTTAAACAAATCCCTCACCCTGGCAGCTCCTACGCCTACAAACATTTCTACAAAGTCTGAACCGCTGAGGGAAAAGAATGGAACCTTAGCTTCACCAGCTACTGCTTTAGCGAGCAGCGTTTTACCTGTTCCAGGAGGACCTACTAGCAAGACACCTTTGGGAATATGACCGCCAAGGCGCGTAAACTTTTGAGGGTTTTTGAGAAACTCTACAACCTCCTGTACTTCTTCCTTGGCTTCATCAAGACCTGCAACATCATTAAAAGTTACATTAACTTTATTCTCCTTGTCGTAGAGACTAGCCCGGCTTTTGCCTATGTTGAAAATCTGACCTCCGGGACCGCCTCCTCCGACCCTGCGCATAAAGAAAAACCAAAGTGCAATCAATAAAATAATGGGAATCAGGAAATTAATAAAATATGCATAATCCTGCTCCTTCTCGATTTTACGTATGACTTGTTGATCCCTAGGTTTACCTTCATTATATTCTTTAATGGAAGCATATACATCTTCCAGCATCACTTCATCTATCTTGAAGAAGTAATGTGCACCTCCGGGGGGAATTTGTTTTCCCTGATCCTGCAGTTGTTTTTTACCATCCTGATTCAGGTAAACATCGACCCGCTCTTTATTAACAATTTTGACCTGCTCTACCTGCCCATCAGTCAATAGCTCTTCAAATTGAATGGGATTTATCTCTTGCTTTCCATCATTTGAATTGATAGTTACATAAGCAATGATAAATAACAACAGGATAGCGCCGTAGATCCAGTATATATTGTTATTATTATTTTTCGGGCTTTTTTTCTTATCGTTATTATTAAAGTCCGCCATGTTTAAACGTCAAAGTATAATCCCTAAATCTTATTCCTTCTCGAACTATTCAACCCTATTACCTTATAATTTGTTAATGCGTAACTGGTTTATTTGCTATATCTTTATCTAACATAAATATACTGCCAAAATTTCTTATAAACATAGCAAAGAATAGTTAAAGTTGTATAATCAGATGAATACGTAAGTTAATCATGGAAGTTGATTAAAAGGAAGAATTATAGATAAATTATCACAAAATAACGAAAAATTACGTCAATAGAAAAGCTACTTGTCAAGAGCGATTTACAAAAATGTCTTGAACATAAAAAAAGGAGGACACACCATTTCAGGTATCCTCCATTTTCCATCATCTCATAAAAAAATCAATAACCAGGATTTTGTAACAGATTTTCATTGACATCCATTTCTCTCTGAGGAATGGGATAGATCAATGCATCTGAGTCAAAGCTTAGATCACCAATATTGATCCGGTTTCGCTTTTTGTCGCGAAACATATGGCCTTCAAACATGAGTTCGAGTTTTCTTTCCTCAAGGATCACATCCAGCGTAATATTAGCTGGATCTACAGGAGAAAGTCCTACACGGGATCGGATAACATTGAGATCTTCAGCCGCACCCTGCGTGTCGCCACTACGAAAACGCGTTTCAGCACGTGTCAGGTACATTTCCGCCAGGCGAATGATATTAATATTGCCATCCTGTCCTGCATTGTCTACCCATTTACTTGTTCTGGGAATACTGTTTTCATCGATATAGAATAGCTCTAGCCGTTCATCTGTAGAGTCATATTCAGCCAGATGGGCTTCAGTGATATCAATATCCCCTCTACCACCCCTACTAGGTGCAGCATAGAATGTGATAAAGTCATTGGCTCCATCCTGCGAAGTAACTTCAATAGCAAAGATATCTTCGCTGGTATTCTCAGACTGGGCAAATGCATCCAGATAACTGTCTACAAGTGAGAAAGCCCCGGCGGCAATAACGCGATCTACTTCTGCCTGAGCATCAGCAAAGCGCTCCTGCATGAGATATGCCCGGGATAAGATTCCGCTTGCGGCATAAGTTGTGGCGAAGAAGCCATTGGATTCCGGAAGCAGATTTTTTGCATCGGTAAGGTCAGTAATAACTTGTGCATATACCTCAGCAACCGTGTTGCGAGGTATTTCACTAGTTTCATCGATAGTACGGGTTGGTGTCAGTACGATAGGTACACCAGGATTAGTGTTGGGATCACCATCTCCCCAGATCTTGCCAAACATGTTGACCAGGTCGAAATAAACGGATCCGCGGATAAACTTTGCCTCTCCTTCTACCTGCGTTCTGTCAGCTGGATCCAAAATATCCAATGCACTCAATACATTATTGGCCCGGTTGATAGCATCGTAACTAGCTGTCCAGAAACGCTCCACATCTCCATTTTGTACTAGAATACGCTTTTGAAAAATTTGTTCGGGTTCTTCGAAAGTACCTGCCCAGATCTGATCCCCGTCATCTGCCAGAAGTTCCGAAAGGTGTTGGCCACCTCCCCACACATCGTTATCCCCCAGTGCATCATAGGCACCGGTAAGGGCAGCCTGTACATTTCCAGCAGTACTCAGAGCTTGTGATTCATCGATGGACTGCAAGGGTTCTACATTGAGTTGTTCGTCACAGGCTGTAAAGGTGCTTGCCATGAATACAGTTGTGATCAGATATATTTTAAAGTATTTCATTATTTCTGTCAATTAAATTAAGATATTCCACAAATTAGAATCCTAGGTTTACACCGAAAATGATTGTTCTTGCCTGAGGGGCTGAGTAAAAATCATTGCCCAATCCGATATTGCCTGCTGTAAAGTCAGCATTTACTTCGGGGTCCCAGCCTTCATAATCTGTCAGTATTGCCAGATTCTGCCCAGTAGCATAAATTCTCAATTTATTAATACCCACAATACTCGTAACACTGCGAGGAATAGTATACCCCAGTGTTACAGTCTTGAGGCGGAGATAAGAGCCATCGCTCAGAAATCTCGAAGACTCATTGGCGCCTTCCAGGAACCTCAACTGAGGTATATCAGTCTGATCACCTGGCTGAGTCCAGCGATCTAAAATTCTTTTGTCCTGATTGTCAAACCAACCAAACCCGTCTAACTGGAATACACCCCCGCCGTTATAGATATCATTTCCTTGAACACCTTGTATAAAAATAGCCAGGTCGATTCCTTTGTAAGAGAATGTATTATTCATACCATAGATAAAATCGGGATTCGGGTTACCAATGACGACGCGTTCGGCATCATTGTAGTTGCTGGTTGTACTTCGATCTCGCCCCCCATCGGGAAGTTCTGTATTGAGATAGAACAGAGCATCACCAGTTTCGGGGTCTACACCTGCATATTCCGGTGCAAAGAATACCCCGATAGCTTCACCTTCTACTGCACGGTTGATAAATCCACCCTCGATCACCTGATCCTGGAGGTTGGTAATCTCATTGGTGTTTGCAGCGAAGTTTAAGTTCGTACTCCAACGGAACTCATTGGCGAAGTTGACCGTATTCAAGACAAACTCAAAGCCACTGTTTTCCAACTCGCCCACATTTCTCAACTGATTAAGGAATCCTGTAGTTGAGGGAACATTCACATTGAGTAGGAGATTATCAGTCTGCTTAATATAATAATCGATCTCACCGGAAATCCGGTCATTAAGCAACCCAAAGTCGATACCTATATCCAGTTGGGCTGTATTTTCCCATTTAAGGTCTGGGTTGGGAGACTGAGTAGGTGAGATACCGGAAACACCCGCATAGGCTGCTCCGCCACCCCAAAGACCCCTGGAAGGAAAGTTATTTTGAGGTGTGTTACCTGTAATACCATAGCTGCCGCGTAGTTTCAGAAAGCTAAATACAGAAGATCCCTGTAGAAAAGGCTCTTCAGAGAGTACCCAGCCAAGTGAACCAGCAGGAAAGAATCCATATCTTTCATCTTCACCAAAACGCGAATCGCCATCTACACGTGCAGATACCGAAATAAGGTATTTATTTTGGAATTTATAATTGGCTCTAGCAAAATAGGAGACGATATTGAAGATAGTTCCAGTAGAAGTACCACCGCTGATCTCAGCTGCAGAAGCCAGTTTTTTGAAGTCATCATTTGGAAAGTTACGTCCTTCTACCTGCGCAAATTCGTTGGTAGATTCCTGGAAAGTCATACCGGCTATTACATTGATGGAGTGGTCCCCCAAAAGCTTGTTGTATGTCAGGTAGTTGTTGGTTGTGTAGTTCAATACATGGCGGAAGGTATTTTCACCAAAGCCATTGGGTTCACCTGTATTTCTGGCAACCTTACTATTGAAGTAAGTCTCTTCATTCTGGGACAGGAAATCTACCCCAAATTCACTGCGGAACGATAATCCTGGGAGGAATTCCCAGTCAAAGTAGATATTTCCTAGCGAGCGATAAGAAGTCTGTTGCTGGAATACGTTTTCTTCGTATAATTTACCATTGAAGTAAACAGTATTATCGAAAAGTTCATCTGGATTATCTGGATCATTCAAAGGCTGAACTGGAGGTAATGCAATCAACTGCAGTGGTGTCGAGAAGGAGTTATCATCGGGAACCCTGCCATTAGTTGATCTTGCCAAGCTGAGTTTCATGCCTACATTGATATTTTTACCTGCCTGATGATCCAGGTTGATGCGTCCACTGAAGCGCTCAAACTCGTTATTGATCATGATACCTGTCTGATCCAGGAAGGAACCACTGATGTAAAAACGCGTTTTATCACTACCGCCACTGGTGTTAATATCGATTTGCTGAAATCCAGCATCATCACCAAAAGCCCCTTCCTGCCAGTCTGTATTATTACCCTGATCCCAGCCAGGAATACGGCGATCTCTCCACTCCTTAGCGCTTAGTCCGAAAACAAGGCCATCGGCATCGGCTACATTGTTGAAAGCTTCTTCCCAGAGTTGGTTGTATTCAGGACCGTTGAGCCATTCCCTTTTTTGGGAGGGTTCACTGAATCCAAAACTGGTATTTACATTAAAATTGGTTTTACCTGCAGAACCACGCTTAGTCGTGATGATCACAACACCATTTGATGCACGTGAACCGTAGATCGCTGCAGCTGATGCATCTTTCAGGATTTCGATCGATTCGATATCATTGAAATTCAAATCTGCGAGCGGACTAGTTGTCGCTCCGTTGATGGTAGATTGATTCTGAGAGGTGATCACGATACCATCTACGACATACAGGGGCTCATTGCTGGCAGTAACGGATGCAGATCCTCTGATACGGATATTGATACCATTACCCAGTTTTCCGTTTTGTTTGGAAACAAATACACCTGCAGCTCTACCTTGTATTGCAGATTCAAAACTGGTAACGGGCAGGTTTTCGATGACTTCTCCATCCACTTTGGCAATATTACCTGTCAGGTCCCGCTTAATCTGAGTACCATATCCTGTAATCAGTACCTCATCCATGGCAAGGTCTTCCTGAATCATGTTCACATTGATGGTACTGCGTCCATCTATGGGTTCTTCTACAACTTGATAGCCGATCAAGCTAAAGGTTAGTGCAGTCGCTTCAGAAGGATAATTCAGGGTGTATTTTCCTTCTGTATTAGTAAAGGCACCAATTGTGGTACCTTTGACCACTACAGCAACCCCTTCTAGCGGATCGCCAGTATCACCTACGGTGACGGTGCCAGCCACTGTGCCTTGAGCCCAGCTTGTACCCATGGAAATAATAGTAGAAAATAAGAAAAGTAAAAGTTGATTTTTCATAGTAAAGGTTAATTGAATGACTTTTACAAATGATACATAAAGAACAGCTTTTGATCTTATTTATGTATCAAAAGCATGAAGACGGCAATAAAATTCTTACATGTTTCTGGCAGAAACGATTTTTTGACTATCGATGCTATTCAGCGTTTCTTGTTGATTTATAGTACTACTTTTCGACGGTACTGCAGGGGCTATCAGCAGCAGTTGATTTTCAGACTGTGTGGATGAATACTTATGAAAACTTATAACAGCTTCCTGAATTATTGAAGATGAATAATCAATCTCTTATCTTGATCTAAATCTATTTTTAAATGGTATTTTCTTACTAACTTCCATATAAAATAGATGGTTGCTTCGAGATTAACAAAATCACAACAAATTTCTGCAAAAATATGATGATAATGAATCATTATATATGATTTATTGGATAAATTTATCAAAACATCTTATAACAATACCCTTTTTCTAAAAAAATCCTAATAAAATTCATTCATATAAGAAAATTTTGAATCCAGAATACATGAAGCTGAAGCTATGCTACTTGTACTAGCAGGAGCGGGGCATGGAATTAGCTTTGGTGAAAACGTTTAACAGTTGTCTGATACAGATACCAGCAGACTATAGCGAGCAGTAACAAACCTGGCCAGTCCCCCAGAGGTTGATCGATCA
Organism: uncultured Bacteroidia bacterium; assembly: GCA_964468435.1. Taxonomy (GTDB): domain Bacteria; phylum Bacteroidota; class Bacteroidia; order J057; family J057; genus JBCCTX01. Next base: position 165,904 of record CAYXVE010000001.1, read on the forward strand.
ATGCCAGGATGTCGTTTTGCTTGTAGATGGCAACTGGTATGGCCAGGAATATTCCCAGAAGTGCTTCACCAGTGATCAGGCCGGATGCGATCAGCAATCCGGTACGGTTGCTACGTTGTAAAGCCCCAGGTTGCTCGCCATGTAAGGAAATTTGCTTTTTTTGATATGTATTGACCCAATAAGCAATGATACCGCCCAGCATGATAGCAGTATCCAGTTCAAAGGGAAGGTACAGCCCTACTGCTACTGCCAGTACGGGTGTGCGAAAAGATGAGCCAATCCCTTTGAGGTATTGATCCAGTATGATAATAGCCACACCTATACCAATCCCTATACCCACCAGGTTCCAGGGTAGGTTTTGCTTAAATACCCCTTCCGCTACACTTTGCATTAGCGTAGCTTGTGGTGCTGTAAGAGGGTTGGGATGGGCTTCAGTAGGTGCACCAAATCCATAGGCGGTATTCAGCAGATCCAGCACAAAGGGAATAGCCACTGCTGCCGATACTACACCGACCATCTGCATGATTTGTTGTTTCTGGGGTGTAGCCCCCAGGATATGACCAGCCTTAAGATCTTGCATATTATCGCCGGCAATGGCTGCTGCACAACATACGACTGCACCGATCAGAATAGCAGCAGCAGCTCCATTTCCTGAACCTGTCCCCATCAAAGCCAACAGGATCAGAGAAGCAGTCAGGATCGTGGCAATGGTAACCCCAGATATGGGATTATTGGAACTGCCAACCAGACCTGCCATGTATCCTGCTACTGCTGAAAAAAGAAATCCTGCAATGATCATCAATACGGCCATGAGTGCCGAGATCTGGATTATTTCTACCTCCCTCAGAAATATGATAAAGATGGGGATAATCATCGCTGCGATCAGTATGATGACCCAGGACATGGGGGTATCCCGTTCTGTTCGTAGAGGAGTCACTTTCTTGCGGTTTTTGAAAGATTCAATTCCTTCTTTGATAGCAAATCCTAGTGAATCTTTGAGGCTTATCAGGGCCCATATTCCCCCCACAACCATTGCACCTACTCCCAGATAGCGGATCTGGGTGCTCCAGAGGGTTTCGCCAAGTTCTACGGGATTTTCTATATCAGGAATGTTTCCAGTAGCTACCATGATCGGTATCGCTATCCACCAACTTATGACGCCGCCTGCAAATATCAGGACAGCAATTTTTATACCCACAATATAGCCGACTGCTACTAAAGCTGGCGAGAGGTTCAGACCAAAAAAAGCATACACTTTTTTTCCTAATATTCCTGCTCTGACAAAGGTTTCTTTCCACAACTGAAATCCGGCAGCAGCTAGTTTTGTCGCTGCTCCTATCAACCCAGCTATTGCCAGGTAGCGGATTGCTTTTCCCCCTTCTTCTCCAGATTTAAGTACCTCGGAGGTAGCTAAACCCTCTGGAAACATCAGTTTTTGCCGTACGATTAGGGCAGAGCGCAGAGGAATGGTAAACAAGACGCCCAGAACACCTCCGCAAAGTGCAATTAATGCTGTTTCCAGATAATTGAACGATTGCCAATACCCCATGAGTATTAAAGCTGGAAATGTGAAGATAGCCCCGGCTGCCAGGGATTCACCCGCTGATGCTGCCGTCTGTACAGCATTGTTTTCCAGAATATTATGCTTCTTGAATAAGCTGAGAATGGACATGGATATTACTGCTGCAGGAATGGATGCTGATACGGTCATACCTGCAAATAGACCGAGGTATGCATTGGCGCCTGCAAGTACCATAGAAAGAACGATACCCAGTAATATCCCCTTGGTCGATATTTCTGTTAATTGTTTATCTGGACCAATATGCGGTTCATGTTGTGATTCATTCATAGAAAATGCTATGTGAGGAGCGTGTTTGTTGAGTTTTTTTGCTTTTTGATTTGTTTAAATTACCAATTTGGATAATATTTCAAAATTATTTAGAGATAATATGATGGCAAGCAAAATAGGCCTTTACATGCTAGTAAGCGTAGTGGGAGCTGCAATAGTTTCCGCTCAGCCTGTATCAGCTGTGAGCAATCCGGTATTTATAAACTTTGGCATGCCTGAAATTGTGCTGGATGGCGAGGTATTTTTCAATGACCAAAACAACAATAACACCCTTGATGCAAGTGAGCGGGTGCAGTTTAGCTTTTTTATTAAAAACGTAGGTAAATATGTGGCCAACAGAGTAAGGATACGCACAAAAGTGGGGAATGATGCGACGGGAATCATTGTGCCTGAAAAAATATCCCTTGGAAATATGGCACCAAATGAACGGAAACTGATCAAACGGGTGATTGAAGGTGGCCAGGACTTGCAAAGTGGAACGGCAGAGCTAAGATTTGAGATTGTCGAAAACGATTCCCTGTCTCATGTTATACCCTATGAGGTCAAGACTTATAGTATATCAAAAAAACCAAGGCTCGATATCATAAGCCATGCATTCCTGACTACTGATGATAGCCCTACCATACAGCCCGGATCTCCATTTGAATTAAAAGTAAGATTGAAAAATACAGGTGGTGGAGATGCGCAAAATATTCGGTTTGAATTTGACGTGCCTCCGCATATACTGATTAATTCTGATCTTGATGCCAGCACGATCGAATCGCTGAAACCCAATGAGATTACTGAAACCACATTCAACTTCCTGATGGGTGTCAACTATCAGAATAGTAAGATACTCATAGATATCAGAGTATTTGATGATAATACAGATTCTGGTGAATCCAGAACTTTCTCCGAGCCTGTGATCATTAACCGGGATTAAATTCCATGAGCGTATTGATATGAATTATTCTAGTTCATCGTGGAAAAGGGTTTCCAGGAGTGTAAGAGATTTTATTGACACCCATCATCTTTTTTCGCACGAGGATCGCGTGCTGGTAGCAGTCAGTGGTGGGCCTGATTCCATATTTTTATTACATATACTCCATTATCTGGAATATGAGCTAGGTATAGCACATGTGAATTATCAACTCCGTGGTGCGGATTCAGATTCAGAAGAAGCAATCATTCATCAGTTGGCAGATGCATGGAAATTACCCGTATGGATCAAAAAGGTCAACACCAGAATCCTGGTGGAAGAGGGAAATGAATCCTTACAGATGATTGCCAGGGAACAGCGTTACACCTTTTTTGAAGAACTCCTCAACAGAGAGGATTTTGATGTTTGTGCGACGGCTCATCACGCTGGTGATGATATGGAGACGATTTTCCTTTCGTTTCTGAAAGGTAATCAGTTTGACCTTTTTCAGCGGATTCCTTACAAGCGAGACAGATATGTGAGACCGTTGATACAGACCACTAAGCAGGATATTCTGGATGCTTTACATGATGCTGGTGTGTCATATAGTATTGACTATACCAATTTCCAGAATGTTTACCTGAGAAATCGTATCAGGAACCAGATTATCCCAACTGCGGCTGAAATCAATCCCAACTTGCAGCACCACATTCTGAGTCGGGTAGCTTGGTATGAGCAACAAATTGGGATGTTGCGGCAGATCTTGTCTGAGTGGTATGAAGCTGCTGTGGAAGAGGATGCGGTTTTGAAAAAGTTGGGGGATGTGAAATTCAGACAGAGCAATTTAAGAGAATATATACAGGTTTTTTATGCTTATGTATTGTCTCGGTGGGGGCTTCACGGCCACCTACTGTGGGAATCAGTGGGATTATGTGATAGCATGACAGGAAAACAGGTAGATTTACCAGATGGAAGGACGATTTACCGTACTCGTGAGGGGTTGGAGATGTTTGTATTAACAGATACAAGTCAATGGAACTACACATGGATGCAAGTATCAGAAAAAGCAATCATTAAAGTTCCATTTAGGCGAAACTTTTTAATAGTTAAAAAATATAACACTGTTAAAAATATCTATAAAAATCCTAGGTCTTTATGTATGGATCTCTCCAAACTCTCTTTTCCGGTTGTATTCCGCACATGGCATGAAGGAGATAAAATGATTCCTTTGGGGATGAAACACCCCAAAAAGATCAGTGATATATTTATTGATGAAAAGTATTCTCCACATGAAAAATATACAGCCATCGTTGTGGAATCACAGGGGGTGATTATTGGGTTAATGGGTTTCAGGGTAGCTGATACAGTCAAAATAGATGAAAATACGCGTGAGATGATTGAAATCCAATGGGGCTGAGTGTTAATAAATCTCTGTTGTATTGCTCAGAACTTTGAGAAAATAGATCTCCAACGATTTTTTGGGTTAAATCCATTTAAATAATATGAATCTTACAAAAAACCATTATTTTTGGCGCGATTGTATGATTTATATCAATTCAGTCTTCACAACCACATTTTATGAAAATTGGTATATTAGGAACTGGTAATTTAGGCGAAGCTCTTACAAAGGCATTGTCCAGAAAAGCATATCACGTCATGCTGGGGTCGCGTGAATCTGCTAAGGCAATTGAAATTGCTGGTGGAATCGACCATTATGCAAAAGGAGCTACCATTGCAAATACTATTCATTATGGTGAGATAATAATACTAGCTGTTCCTTACAAATCTATTGAAGAAATCCTTCGCAACACAGATAATTTCAGGGGAAAGATCGTCATTGACGCGACCAATCCTCTGGTTTTTGAAGGAATGCCAGACCTGGCTTTTGGACATAGCACATCTGCTGCTGAGCAGATTGCCAAAATGCTTCCAGAGGTTAAGGTTGTTAAAGCGTTTAATACAGCTTTTACTGAGACCTATACTTACAGCTCTTTTGGTCCCAATGATGCTTCGATGTTTTACTGTGGTGATGATGAAGATGCAAAACAGGTTGTAAAGAAAATCATATCAGATATAGACTTGGATCCTGTGGATTGTGGCCCACTGAGTAGTGCACGAATGCTTGAGTCCCTGGCTGCCCTGCTGATCAGATTGGGGGTAAATATGGGATTGGGTAGAGAAATTGCTTTTAAATTATTGAAGCGGGAAGATTTTTGATTATTTCCTGTTCTTCTTGATCTAAATATAAACCTGACATTTTTTATGGGACATCAACTCTTAGCTGGCAAAAAGGGCCTAATATTTGGTGCTTTGGATAAGCAGTCTATTGCTTGGAAGGTAGCAGAACAGGCTTTTGATGAGGGTGCTGAATTTTTGCTGACAAATGCACCGGTAGCGCTGCGCATGGGTAAGATCAATGAACTCGCGGAAAAAACTCATACGAAGGTAATTCCCGCCGACGCTACTTCTCTAGAGGATCTAAATGCGTTGCTGGATGAGGCTGAAAAGCAGTATGGGAAGCTCGATTTTGTATTGCATTCCATTGGAATGTCTCCTAATGTCCGTAAAAAGAGAGTCTATACCAATCTCAACTATTCCTGGTTTGAAAAGACCCTGGATATATCTGCTGTTTCGTTTCATAAAATCATGCAACTATTATACGAACGGGATTTGATGAACGAATGGGGATCCATACTTGCATTGAGTTATGTGGCTGCACAACGTACTTTCCCGGAATACAACGACATGGCTGAGGCCAAAGCACTCCTCGAATCCATCGCCAGAAGCTTTGGGTATCACTTTGGCAAGAAATCCTACGTGCGTGTCAATACCATTTCCCAATCACCTACTCCTACCACAGCAGGTACAGGTGTGGCAGGGTTTGACAAGATGTTGAATTATGGGGATAAGATGTCTCCGCTTGGCAATGCTACTGCAAATGAATGCGCCAGCTATTGTATTATCATGTTTTCTGACTACACTCGGAAGGTAACCATGCAAAACCTCTATCACGACGGAGGATTCTCCAACATGGGTATCGCTCCAGACTTATTGAAGAACATGGAATTCTGAACACAAACAGCAGGTGATTTATCCAAAAAATACCTGATGCAATGTAGCTATAGCTTTCTCAGCGTCATGGTTGTTGATCACAAAGCTGAGGTTGATATCGCTAGCTCCCTGAGAGATCATGTTGACATATATTCCTGTCTCCGAGATAGCCTGGAAGACTTTGCCAGGTATAGACACATCATTGTTGAGGCCTTCGCCTACAATGCAGATGATACTTTTACCCGTTTCTACTTTGACCTGTGCGAAATCAGATAGCTCTTTTACCAGTGGCTCGAGTTCCATTTCATTTTCAACCGTGACAGATACACTTACCTCACTGGTGGATACCACATCCACTACGATTTGAAATTTTTCAAAAATATTGAAAATCCTGGCTAAAAAACCGAATGCATTCAGCATTCTGAAAGAGTAAATGTTGATCAGGGAGATATTCTTTTTGACAGAAATAGCCTTTACTCGCTGCTGTGATTGAGGCACATCGGATAGAATTCTGGTACCAGGATGGTTGATATTGGCAGTGTTTCTGACCACCACAGGTATTTGTTGATCCATAGCTGGGCGTATAGTTTTGGGATGTAATACTTTAGCTCCAAAATATGCCAGTTCGGCTGCTTCTTTAAAGGACACTTCAGGTACATTCATAGCGGCGTGAACGATTCTGGGGTCTGTCGTAAGAATTCCATCGACATCTGTCCAGATTTGAATTTCTTTGGCTTTAATAGCTGCTCCGATAATTGCTGCTGTGTAGTCGCTTCCGCCTCTTCCAAGGGTAGAGATAACCCCATCTATTGTTTTGCCGATAAAGCCTGTGATCACTGGCACATAGTCTATATCATTCAGGTGATTTCTAATCGATGTATATGCTTCGGCCAAAGGCTCTGCCTGCATAAAATGATCATTGGTGATCATGCCTATGTTGTAAGCAAAATGATGCCTGGCGGCTATCCCCTTGCTGGTAAAATGTGCAGCCAGTATTTGGCAGGACATGCGTTCTCCATAAGATAATAATAAGTCTGATGTTCTGGGGCTGATCTCTCCGATCATCCTGATACCTGTAAGGAGTTGGTGCAGTTCTTTGAGTTCTGCATTCAACATATGGTCTGGAAGCCCCAGGCCCTGCAATACCTGTAGATGTTTATCCCTAATTGCTCCTATACTCACTTTGCCCAATAGCGCCTGTTTACCTGCATTGACCAGTAAATCTGTAATCCCACCTACCGCAGAAGTTACCACAAGTGGCCGGTGTTCATGCTGGGATTGTACGATTTGAAATACCTGGTCGATCCTTTCTGAAGAACCCACTGAGGTTCCGCCAAATTTCATAACAATCATAGTGCAATGACGCTCTTTTTATTGTACAGTGATTGATAAATCAGGGAGTGTACTGATGCAAATAACAGCTCTCCAATCCGGAGTGCCAATCTAGAAACAATTACGATGAATGCAAATTTATTGCAAGACTTTTGCTTCTGGCGCATTGGTTTGCCTGGGATAACAGAGAAAGTACTTCACAACAGGTTCTGAGAGTGCAGCGATATTCTGTACGTCGGATACTTCTACCAGATCTTTCAGATCTCCTGATTTAAACCAGATCATGATGGGTTCTTTACTCCCTTTGAGGTAAGCCTGATTAGAAATTTTGCCTGTCTGCACAAAATAGGATATTTCATCCTCACTATAGTGGCATGTCTTGATGGCTTCATCGCGATACTGCTGTATTTCGGATTCGTTGAAGGGAATGTTTCGGAGTTCTACTTTTAGCAAATTTCTGCCAAGCAAGCGTTTACAAAGGTCAGACAGTATGGGATCACGGTGATGCTGCCATTGTTTGATCGCATATTCTATGTTGTTATCATCCAGTTGAATGTATTTTACAATGACTTCCCCATTCAGGTCCTGCGGATGAATGTCAACACTAAAAAAGTACTCAAGAGGCTCTCCAGTAAATATATATTCTCCTGCTTTATACAACTCTTTTGCCCGCTTCAGAGCATTGACTATGAGATACTCAGCTGAGAGAGCAGCTTTGTGAAGATAGACCTGCCAGTACATGAGCCGTCGTGCCACGATAAACTTTTCTACTGAATAAATGCCTTTGGACTCACAGACGAGTTTTTCATCATACACATTCAGGATCTTAATAATGCGGTCGATGCCTACCACTCCTTCTGCTACGCCTGTGAAGAAGCTGTCGCGGATCAGATAATCCATGCGATCCATGTCCAGTTGACTGGACACAAGTTGATGTAAAAAAGTTCTGGGATAAGTACCTTCAAATATTCTGATAGCTAAATCGAGTCTTCCGTTTAATTCCTGGTTGAGGTAATTCATCAATGCAACGCTCATGTCTTCATGGTGAAGACCGGGAATGATGGCTGATTCCAGCGCATGTGAAAAAGGACCATGTCCTATATCGTGAAGGAGAATAGCGATCAGGGCTGCTTCGTATTCCTTCTCTGAGATCCCGACGGATTTTCGCCTCAACACATCCAGTGCCTGTCTCATCAAGTGTAAGGCACCTAATGCATGGCTGAAACGTGTGTGAGTAGCTCCAGGATATACCAGGGAACTTAGGCCCAACTGCTTGATACGTCTCAGGCGTTGAAAAACAGGTGTATCGATCAATCCTAGGATAGTATCTTTGGGTACTTCAATAAACCCGTGAACAGGGTCGTTGATTATTTTGGATAAATTCAGACTGTATATCAATTTATAGGTTATTTTACACGATATAAAGATGTAATACGCATTTATGTATCTAAAGGGTGAAAACGGCGTAATGAAAGAAAACGAAAATTATTAAAAATCAAAATCTATGCAGAAAGCGAAGATACTTTGGGTAGATGACGAAATAGACTTACTCAAAGGACATATCATGTATTTAAAGGAGAAAAATATCGAGGTAGAGGCTGCAAGCAATGGGATAGATGCATTGGAATTATTGAAGCAGAATAGTTATGACATGATATTTTTGGATGAACAAATGCCAGGAATGGATGGATTAAGTGTGTTATCAGAGATCAGAACGCTTTCTTCAACAATACCGGTAATCATGATCACTAAATCTGAGGAAGAGCATATCATGGAAGATGCATTGGGAGCACAGATTTCAGATTACCTGATCAAACCCGTGAAACCCACCCAGATATTGCTTACATGCAAAAAGATACTCGATAATAAGCGGTTGGTTACCAAAAAGATTAACGAAGGCTATCAACAGGATTTCAGAAATATAGCCCTCCAGTTTTTTGAGGATAATGACTATAAAGACTGGTTTGATATATATAGTAAATTGATGTTCTGGGAAGGCAGGATGGAAGAAAATGAGGACAAAAGTATGGAAGATGTCCTCAGTGCCCAGCTTAGTGAAGCCAATACCAATTTTGGGCGTTTTATTACCCAGAATTATCTGGATTGGGTCAATACGGAGTCATTGGAAGACAGGCCTATGCTCTCCCCGGAAGTTTTCTCTGAAGCTGTTTTTCCTTTAATGGATGAAGGATATGAAAGCGTATTTTTTCTCCTGTTAGACTGCTTGCGCTATGATCAGTGGAAAGCTTTTGAACCGATTATATCTGACTATTACTACATAGATAGAGAGCAGAGTTATTGTGGGATTTTACCCACTGCTACCCAATATTCTCGCAATTCAATATTTGCGGGGATGTATCCGGGTGAAATTGCTAACCGTTTTCCCAAATACTGGCTTAATGACGATGAAGAAGGAGGGAAAAACCTCCAGGAAGCAGCGTTGATTCAGGAGCAGATCAGCCGTAAACGGCTAAGTATCAAGCATAGCTATCATAAGGTTATTACCAATGAGAAAAGCCGTGTCATGGCTGATAATATCCTCAACTTATTGAACAATGACTTAAATGTCATCGTTTACAACTTTATTGATTTACTATCACATTCGCGAACGGAAATGAATATTATTCGCGAATTAGCTCCCAATGAAGCAGCTTATCGTTCCATTTCGAGATCGTGGTTGGAATATTCTCCCTTGCTTACAGTATTCAAGAAGCTGAGCAACAAAAATGTCAAAATCATTCTTACGACAGACCATGGTACGATCAGGGTGAAAAAACCTGCGAGGATCATTGGCGATAGAGCTACTACAACCAATCTCAGGTACAAGCAGGGCAAAAATCTGAACTATGATGAAAGTGCTAAATATCTGTTTTCAGTCAAGAAACCCGAAGAAGCCAAGCTGCCCAAAACAAATGTAAGCTCAACCTATGTATTTGCGATGGAGGATTATTTCTTTGCTTATCCCAACAATTACAACTATTACGTGAATTATTACAAAGACACCTTTCAGCATGGAGGGGTAAGCCTTGAAGAGATGATAGTCCCTATTATTGAGCTAACTCCCAAAAATAGATGACCCGTATTTTTGAGAGCAAAAATGTGTCAGATAATCCAGCGATTGCCCAGGAAATTTTAAAGGTTTGCAGTAGTAATAGAATTTTCGCATTTTTCGGACAACTTGGATCCGGGAAAACTACCCTTATCAGAGATTTTTGTAAAATCCTAGGGGTAGATATGGGAGTTAGCAGCCCAACATTTACAATTATTAATGAGTATGAAGGGCATTCAGGCAAGATATATCATTTTGATTTTTATCGTTTGAGGAGTGAAGTGGAAGCCTATGAGCTTGGTTGTGAGGAATATTTCGAGTCAGAATGTTATTGTTTCATCGAATGGCCAGAACGCATCCCTTCCCTGTTTCCAAAAGATGCAGTTAGAATATCAGTAACGCCAATCGCAGAGACAGAAAGAAAAATTGAAGTCATTTATGGCGAACGTTCCATTTTCAATTGAGCAGAAGTATCCTGAAATATATCCAGGGTCATGGGCCATTCCTCAGGAGCAAGCAGAGCGAGTGAGTAAAACGCACAAGCGATTGGTCATCGGTATCCCGAAAGAACATTATTTTCAGGAAACCAGGGTTCCGATCACACCTGATTCTGTTGGCGTATTGGTCAACAACGGACATCAGGTCTTCATCGAGCACGATGCAGGGATCGGAGCAAGATTTGCAGACAAAGACTATGCAGAAGTAGGTGCTGTGGTCACTTACAATAGATCTGATTTATTCAAACAGTCGGACTACATCGTGAAAGTATCTCCGCTTTCCGATGAGGAAATGAATCTGCTCCGGGAAAACCAGAAACTTATTTCAGCTGTACACCTCGGAAGTCTGACACCCACATATGTTCAAAAGCTTATCAAGAAAAATATTACAGCCCTGGGGTTTGAGTTTTACCGTTCCGAAGATGGTTCACTTCCGCTCGTTCAGATGATGAGTGAAATTGCCGGAGTTAGTTCTATTCATATAGCTTCCGAGTTACTCACCGGAAAAAACAACGGTCAGGGACTCTTACTAGGAGGAATCACCGGTATTCCACCAGCAGAAGTAACGATATTGGGTGCTGGTACGGTAGGCTTCAACGCTGCTCAGACAGCAATGGGCATGGGAGCACGTGTCCGTATTATCGATGAAGAACTCTATAAGCTCAGAAGGATTGAACGGGAACTAGGACTCAATATCTATACATCCATTGCCCAGGGAAATTATATCAGAGAAGCGGTAAGAGACTCAGACGTCGTCATAGGGGCTGTTTACAGGCAGGGTAGTCGTACACCCATGGTAGTCACCGAAGATATGGTCAAAGAGATGAATGATGGCTCAGTCATCATCGATGTAGCAATTGACCAGGGCGGATGTATAGAAACCAGCAGAATTACTACTCATGAAGATCCAACCTTTGTCAAATATGGTATTATACATTACTGCGTACCTAATATCGCTTCCCGGGTATCCCGTACAGCTTCATTAGCTATTAGTAATATTCTCGGTCCATTACTGGTGAAAATCGGCGACCATGGTGGAATCGATAATTTCATAAAATACAACAATGGTCTGAAGCAGGGAATTTACGTCTATCACAGGCATCTCACCAAGAAATATATTGCAGAGCTGTTTAATATGAACCGCCTATACCGGGATATTGAGCTACTCATTGTCTCTTTCTGAGATCCCTCGGCTTGAGCATATGTCATTGAGCTACGCTGGATTTGCCTGCACCTTGTTGTAGAAGTGACCATTTTCAAATCTTCCGTCATAACTATGAATAGAATGTAAATCAAAGTTTAAAAATAGCTACTATGAAAAATTTTATTATTGGGATTTTTGTTTTAGCAATGAGCCCTGTGGTACAGGCACAGGATGTATTTGAAGGGGTACAATCATTTATGCGCAATGAAGAGGGAAATGCGCTATCTGTGGATCTTATGGGGCAGAAAAAAAATATAGAAGATGTATTGGAAAAGAAATTCAAGATGAAGACGGGCATGAAGTCCCGCTCGCGGAAAGGTGTTAAGGCTTTTGAGATGGCACGTATGCTGGACATCTCTTCCCGGCAGTTGGATTATTACTATACTGTTGAGAACAAAAAGGGAATTAATAATACGTATACGGTACGCCTTTTTATCAAAGACGGAAATAAATTTCTCAACACTGAAACATATCCTGAAGAAGTGGATGCTGCACGCGAAATCCTTGAAAATTTACAATATGAAACGACTGTCTATGAATTTGAGCTAGCTATCAATGAACAGCATGAAATCCTGAATGAGGTGATCGAGAATCATAGAAAAATGGTCGAAGACTCGATCAAGCTAGATGCTAAAATGGATGACCTCCTAAAAGATATGGAAAATAGCCGGAATGAATTGCAGGAACAGATCGTAAAAATCGAACAAGAGCGCCTGAGGCTTGAAGCCTTCAAAGAAGAAATGGATGAATATATTAGAAAAGGCAGTACAAATGAAAACATGTCCAGAGGCAATAACTAAGCCTGTAAGCTGAGCAACTATTTCCTGGAATACTGTTAGACGTTGCAGGGTTTCCCAAAACAATTAGAAATTGCTTGGAGGACGTCCCAAATTTTGGGACCCCCTCCAAGTTTTTTTACAACGATAGATAATGAAAGACGTATAAAAACTATCTTACTTGCCATGGAAAAATAACCCTCACAATCAAAAATTAAATATATTTCTGATGAACCGCTGGCTCCGTAATGGAATAATAATCATATCTATCCTGGTACTCATTTTACTGTTGATCCCTATGTTGTTCAAGGGTAAAATTCAGCAATTCGTTACCAACGCTGTAAATCAAAATATCAAAGGAAATTTTTCGGTTGAGCGTATTGGACTTTCATTTCTTACCCGCTTCCCGCAAGCGCACGTATACATTGAGGACTTTACCCTTACAGGTATCGAATCATTTGAAGGTGATACCCTGGCACAGGGAAAGCGCCTGGATCTGATCGTTAATCCTTTTAGCGTATGGAGTAGTGATGGAATATCCATTAATAAGATCATCGCTCAGGAGCCTCACATTCATGCTATCATCCTGGATGATGGTCAGTCCAACTGGGATGTAGCCAGGGTCGACACGTCTGCTGTCGAAAAATCTGAGGGTGAACCTGCCTCATACCGGTTGAATCTCAAATCCTATGAGATCCGCGACGCAGTAATCGTATATGAAGATGCGATTACGCCCATGAACATTTTAATCGACCAGCTCAATCACAGTGGTTCAGGTGCATTTACAGAAGTGGATTACGATCTAAAAACCCAGACTGAGATTCAGGAAGTTACAGTGGATTACCAGGGTATAAAATATCTCTCCAGGATGATGGTTGTTGCAGATATAGATATGCATGTTAATGCGACTGACGACATCGTAGTAGAGCTGCTCGATAATGTAATATACATTAACGATTTGGGCGTGAACGTCGATGGACAGACTATTGTAGGGGAGGAGATTATAGGATTGGATCTCAGTTTTTCTGCAGCTAAAAAGGCTTCTGTGAAAAGTATATTTTCACTCATTCCTGGAGCTTACACCCAAGATTTTGATGAAGTAAAGACCCGTGGCAATCTGTTATTCAACGGCATGATTAAGGGAAATTACAGTGAAAATCAGCTTCCCGGATTTGACATAGCTCTTCAGATCGATGAAGGTATGGTGCAATATCCGGATTTGCCCAGGGCTATTTCGGATATCAATCTTGATCTCAAAGTTGAAAACCCTGATGGCGATCTGGAAAATACGGTGTTTTTGATTAATCAGTTTGATGCAAAGATGGGAGATGACCCTTTTCATGCGGTGGCAGAAATACGGGGACTGAACAATATGTTTATACAAGGCGAGATGAATGGCGTCTTGGATTTGGGACAGTTGTCTCAGGTCGTACCAATAGAGGGTAATGAACTCAGAGGTATGCTCAGTGTAGATGCAGATGCTGAAGGGTATTACAATGAGGCACAAGGTACTTTCCCGGGAGTAAATGCGCGACTGGAGATGGTAAATGGGTATGTTAAGCGTGCAGACTATCCCGATGCTGAGCTGAAAGAGATACAATTTGAAGCAATAGTATCGGATGTAGATGGGCAGATGAGTAGTGCAAAATTTGAGATGCCCGTTTTCAGTTTTGATCTGGGGGGAGAACAAATACAGGGAGCATTGACCGTACAGGATTTCAATGACCCCGTGTATGATCTGAGTGCAAAGGGTAATCTCGATTTGGAAAAACTCATGAAAATTTATCCCTTGGAGGGTATGGATTTAAGGGGTCGCGTAGCGGTGAAAGACTTCAATACCAGGGGACGGCTTTCAGATGTGGAGGCGGAACGCTATGACCGGCTTCCTACCTCTGGCGATGTATCTGTGAGTAATATTTATTATGCAAGTAATGAAATTCCGCATCCTGTATTCATTGAAAGTGGTCATGGGAATTTTACACCCGAAAGACTTGAATTAGACAATGTCCTAGGGAAAACTGGAGATACCGATTTCAACATCAATGGATATCTGGAAAATTATCTAAGCTACGCACTTATGGGAGGGGAGGAATTGTCCGGAACCTGGATACTGAAAAGTAACAGGGTTAACATCAATGAATGGATGACAGACGCAGTAGAAAAATCTGGAGGTGAATCAGATGAGGCTGCTGAGCCTTATGGTGTAGTTCCAGTACCTAAGGGCGTAGATATGCTGATACAGGCAGTTATTGGACAGGTCGATTATCGCAATCTTTCACTCAAAGATATGGAAGGTATTCTCACTGTAGCCAATCAGGAGGTAGCAATGGAGGGACTTGCCTTCGGCATGCTTGGAGGCCAGATCTCCATGAGAGGTAATTATGCGGCCCAGGATATTGATAATCCTAGTTTCTCATTTGACCTGGACGTCAATCGTCTCGGATTTTCGGAAGCTGTTCAAAATCTTATCCTGGTTGAAAAGTTTGCACCTATTGCCAGATTAGTTCAGGGCTTTTTTAATACGCGGTTAAGTTTGAAAGGTAGCATGGACGAAAATATGTACCCCATTCTGGAAGATATTACCAGTGAAGGAGTTTTTGAGGTAATTGAGGGTAAAATAGCTGATTTGCCTATTGTAAATCGCATAGCTACGAAGACTAAATTGCAAAATATAGCGGAATTGACTCTTGATCATGTGAAGGGAGAGTTTACTATACGAGAAGGATCTGTGTTTTTAGATCCTTTTACCATTCAGAAAAATGATATTCAGATGACTTTTGCAGGGAGTCAGAATATCTCCGGAAGTTTGGATTACACCGTACAACTGGATATGCCTAAGGGCAAAGCAGGGGAGGCTGTTTTTTCAGCACTTTCAGATGTAATCGGTCCATCTGTAGCTGCACAGGATTCTATTTCTTTGCTGCTGAAAGTGGGAGGTTCGCTTAAAGATCCATTAATCACCAGTGTAGAAAGCCAGACTGTGAGCCGGGTAAAGGATCAACTGGTAGATCAGGCAGAAAATAAATTGGAAGAAAAATTAGGTAAAAATATTGAAATAGATCGCGAAAGTCTGAAAAAATCCATCGAGGAGGCTGGACAGGCAGGTAAAGATACGCTTGAGCAAAAGATTGAAGAGGGAAAGGAGCAGGTAAAGGATTCTATTTCAACAATGGCTGACGAGAAAAAGGAAGATATCATAGAAGAAATTGATCAGACAATTGAAGAAAAAATAGGTAAGGAAGGCAAAGATAAACTGGATGAACTAAAAAAGAAGTTTGGTTTTCCTTCCGGGAAGAAGAAACAAAACAATGATCACTGATACGTGGATTTATCTGCGAAATTAGTTATCTTTGAAAGAATATACATTTTTATTTTGTTGCAAATATGAGCGAAATCACAACGCCTATCAACGAATACTCTGCGAGTAATATTCAAGTTTTAGAGGGTATAGAACACGTCCGGAAGCGGCCTTCCATGTATATCGGGGATGTAGGAGAACGTGGATTGCATCATCTCGTGTATGAAGTGGTAGATAATTCTATTGACGAGGCAATGGCTGGATATGCGGAAAACATCCAGGTGATTATCCACGATGACAATTCGATAACAGTGAGAGATGATGGCCGTGGCATACCGGTTGATATTCACGAGAAGGAGGGTCTTTCGGCGTTGGAACTGGTAATGACACGCCTGGGTGCAGGTGGAAAATTTGATAAAGATTCGTATAAAGTCTCAGGAGGACTTCACGGTGTAGGAGTATCTTGTGTAAATGCATTGTCAGAAAAGTGTGAAGTCAGGGTTTATCGTCAAGGCCGTTTACACTATCAGAGGTATGCAAAGGGAGTCGCTGTCGGATCTGTTGAAGATCTGGAGCCTACATCAAAACAAGGGACAGAAACGCATTTCTGGCCTGATCGCTCAATTTTTTCTGTTGTACATTTCAAATACGAAAAACTAGCAGAACGGCTTCGTGAACTTGCCTACTTGAACAAGGGCGTAAAAATCACGATAACAGACCGTAGAGAGGTCTTGTCCGAAGAAGATTTGCGCAAATATAAAGTTGAGGAAGGAAAGTACCGTACATATACCTTCTTCTCTGAAGGAGGGGTCAAAGAATTTGTAAAATTTCTTGATAAGAGCAGGACACCCTTACATCCCGAGCCGATATATATCACAGGAATTGATGACGATGAAACCACCCCCGTTGAAATTGCTTTGCAATACAATTCCTCCCATATGGAAAATCTCCATTCTTATGTCAATAATATCAATACGCACGAGGGAGGTACACATATATGGGGATTCAAAAAAGCTCTTACTCGTACGCTGAAAAACTACGCAGAGGTAAATGGTTTACTGAAGAAAGTTAAATATGATATAAGCGGGGATGATTTTCGCGAAGGACTAACGGCTGTTATTTCTGTAAAGGTCATGGAACCTCAGTTTGAAGGACAGACCAAGACCAAACTGGGTAATAATGAAGTAACAGGTGTCGTTGAGTCGATTGTCAATCGCGAATTATCCTATTTTCTGGAGGAAAATCCCAATGTGGCTAAGCAAATTATCAATAAGGTACTCTTGGCTGCTGAAGCCAGATATATGGCTAAAAAAGCCAGGGAAGCCGTACACAAGAAGAGTAGTCTGGTCAGTGGAGGACTTCCTGGGAAACTGGCTAGCTGTACTAGTAAAAATCCTGGTCAATGTGAGATATTTCTGGTCGAGGGTGATTCTGCCGGAGGTAGTGCCAAGCAAGCGCGTATGCGCGAGTTTCAGGCAATTTTGCCGCTAAGAGGTAAAATCCTGAATGTGGAAAAAGCACATCCTACCCGCATATATGAGAATGAAGAAATCAAAAATATCATTCTGGCACTGAGGGTAACAGGCATTGGAGAAGGGGAGGAAATGTCCCTGGAAAAATTGCGCTATCACAAAATCATCATCATGACTGATGCAGATGTGGATGGCAGCCATATCCGTACCTTATTGCTTACATTGTTTTACCGATACTTCCTCCCCCTGATTGAAGCCGGACATGTATATATCGCTATGCCACCATTATATCAGGTCAGAGTCGGTAAAAGATTCCGTTATTGCTGGACAGAGGAAGAACGTGCGGAAGCGGTACTGGAACTCGCTGATGGAGACGAAGGAAAGGCTTCCATACAGCGCTATAAGGGCCTCGGCGAGATGAATCCTGATCAATTGTGGGATACTACCATGGATCCTGAACGCCGCACCTTACAACAGGTAACTATAGAAAGTGCAGCACAGGCAGATCACGTGTTTTCCATGCTAATGGGTGATGACGTAGCTCCCCGCAGGGACTTTATCGAGCAAAATGCCAAGTATGCAAATATAGATGTGTGATCAGTCAAAAAGCGTATACAGTACTCCGAGCTTTACGGAGGATTGATCTATTCCACCAATAGTCAGTTTACCTTCGACAAACGCATGTAATCTGTCGATTAACTGATACCTTGCGCCAGCACCGATATTTACGCCAAATTCATTGGTGTTCTCAGTATCTGTCTGCCCCTGGAAGGTTAACTCATTTTTGCCAAATGCCATCCCCAAGCCAGCTAATGGGTATAAATATAATTCTTCTGCGATGTTGAAATGAAACTGAGCATCAACTTCTACGACTGAAAACCTTACTTTAAAGTTCGAGCTTCGTTTGGATTCATTTTCAGGAGCAAAAAAAGTAACACCAGGAGATATACGCAGTTTTTCCCCGATAGGAAACATCAACTGGGCATTTATGCCAAATTTACCCTCATCTCGACTCCCCAGGACAATTCCTCCTCCGCCCAGCAATTGAGCGCAGGCAATGTGGCTGGTGATCAACAAGCAAAGCATAGCCAAAAAGACAGAAAACCTCATGATTATTCTTTGTAATTTTTTAATTTCTCATTATGCTTTTTTATCTGAGGTTGAACTTTGCTGACGCACAAGTCAATAGCCTCTTCAAAAGTGTTACCCGTCTCTTTAGCTACAATAAGGTTGCCAGGTACTTTCATTTTTAATTCTACCCACATTTTTTCCTGCCCGTCCATATGCTCTTTTCTCAGAATAGCTTCTGCATGAATGATTTTGTCATGAAAACGCTGCATCTTATCGACTTTGTTCTCCAGGTAATCCTTGACAATATCTGATGCGGTGAAATGAATAGCTTGTATTGTTAATTCCATAGTTTAATTATGTGTTTTTTTCTGCGAACGTGGATGAGCTTGCTGGTGCACTGCCTTCAATTTACGGATGGTATTGTGAGTATAGACTTGTGTGGAGGCAAGACTTGTATGCCCGAGAAGTTCTTTGATCGCATTGAGGTCGGCTCCCCTGTCTAGTAAATGCGTAGCAAAAGTATGTCTTAGTACGTGAGGGCTTTTCTGGGATGCATTGCTGGCCAGGCTAAGATACTTGTTGACGATACGATAAACGAGTTTGGGATAAAGTGGCGCTCCATTGGATCTCATAAAAAAATGATGCCGATAATCCAGCTCGCTCAATTTTAATGCGGCGACGTACTTTATGATGGCCTGTCTTACATGCTTCCCAAAGGGTACAATTCGCTCTTTATTACCCTTACCCCAAATACGGATATTTCCCCCCAGTAAATCAATGTTCTCTGTTTGTAAATTTATTATTTCACTTCTCCTTAAGCCGCAACCATACAGAATTTCCAGTATACAATAGTCTCTAATACCCTCAAATGAATTGGGGAATGTAATTTGATCCAGCAAGTGCTCTGTTTCCTGCTCTTTGAGATACACGGGGAGTTTTTTTTGATTACCTACAGATTTTAAGCCCGTACAGGGGTCATGTGATATCTGGGTAGTTTGAAGAAGAAATCTGAAATAAGCTTTGACGCTGGATAGCTTTCGCGAAACGGTCCTGCTTGTCAATCCCTTACTTTTGAGTGATCCCATCCAACCCCTGAGCATTTTAGTATTTATGGTATTGATATCTAAAGGATCATACAGATCCTGGTCAAATTGTGTGGAGAGGAATGTAGCCAGATTATTTAAATCAGTAGTATAAGCCCTCACTGTTTGAGGACTATACCCCTTTTCAATCTTCAGATATTTTTCAAATGCAAAATTTAGCATTACAGGACTCTAAGTATATTAATCAATATACTAAAGTATCTGTATCCATACAATATTAGAAAAGAGTTTGGTGGATAAATACATCTGGATAATAAAAGGATATTATCCGGAATATATATTCAGGCTTCTGTGAAGAAGGTGCTAATAGTTTTCTGAAGCGTAGTGGTTTTGTCTGTTTACAGCTTTTTTGCGCTTTTCTTTACGCTCTACAGAAGGCTTTTTGTAGAACATACGTTCTCTTACCTCTTTCAACACACCAGTTCTTTCAAACTTCTTCTTGTATCTTCTCAGGGCTTTATCTATAGATTCCCCTTCTTTAACTCTTATGATCAGCATAATTGTCTATTTTTATTCTAAGTAGCAAATATACGTCGCTATTTTATTATACCCAAACAGGATCTTAGGACTTTATGAAATTGAAACCCTGGAGACAGACCTCCAGTGGTAAAGGAGATTTGATAGATCTGCTATGTATATTCTACAATTAATTATACCTGATCGTGAAATTTTGTTACTTTGCAGTTAAACAAAGTAATCTTTGTCAATTAAGAAACCTCATAGATATGGTTAAAACTGATAGAAAATTCAGAGCAGGAGTATTGTACGGTGATGAAGTACAAGAACTCTTCAATTATGCTAATGAGCACAATTTTGCCCTTCCTGCTGCTAATGTAGTAGGTACTAACTCTGTAAATGCAGTGATTGAAGCGGCAAAAGAGGTTAATTCTCCTGTAATTATTCAGTTCTCAAATGGTGGAGCGGTATTCTTTGCAGGAAAAGGGCTGGGAAATGATCAGGAAAAAGCAGCGATTGCCGGTGCTGTTTCCGGTGCTATGCACGTACATCAGATGGCTGAAGCTTACGGTGTAACAGTTATTCTCCATACCGATCACGCTGCCAAAAAGTTGCTTCCCTGGGTTGAAGGTATGATGGATGCTGGAGAGAAATACTACGAGCAACATGGAAAGCCATTGTATAGTTCTCATATGCTCGATCTTTCAGAGGAACCGCTGGAAGAAAATATCGAGATATCCACCCGATTTTTTGAGCGCATGAACAACATTGGGATGGCCATTGAGATAGAATTGGGTGTTACTGGAGGTGAAGAAGATGGAGTAGATAATACCCAGATAGATAATGCTCGTCTATACACACAGCCAGAAGAAGTAGCCTATGCGTTTGAGGAACTGAAAAAAATCAGTGACCGTTTCCTGGTAGCAGCAGCTTTTGGGAATGTGCATGGTGTATACAAGCCTGGAAATGTGATTCTGCGTCCCGAAATTTTGAAAAACTCTCAGGAGTTTATTCAGCATAAAATCAGTTCCGGACACAATCCGGTAAATTTTGTTTTTCATGGCGGATCGGGTTCTTCACGCGAGGATATCCGTAAGGCAATTGAGTACGGTGTAGTCAAGATGAATATCGATACCGACCTTCAGTGGGCTTTCTGGTCTGGTGTGAGAGCATATGAAAAGAAAAATCACGATTACCTGCAAGCTCAAATTGGTAATCCAGAAGGAGAAGATAAACCCAATAAGAAAAAGTACGATCCAAGAGTTTGGCTCCGTGAAGCAGAGAAATCTCTGGTTGTACGTCTCAAGGAAGCATTTGAAGATCTCAATGCGGTTGATGTACACGGAAAATAATCAATACATACAGAGACCAACTCATCTACAACAGTTGGTCTCTGTTTTTTTCATACTTTACAGTCATGGATTCACACCTGCGCCTCATCACAACTAATTCCTGCATGAAAGACTTTTTTTATTTTTTTGTATGTACATTGGGTCTGTAATCTTCTTACTGCCTTATGTTTATACACAGTGTATCACATTATCTCCCCTCAGAAGTTGTTACGAATGAACATTTTACAGAGCGATTTGGATTAACTAACGAATGGTTGATAGAGCGTACAGGTATAGAAAAAAGGAGAAAGGCCCAGGAGCATGAAAACTCCCACACCATGGGTATTGCTGCGCTTGATAAACTTCTGAGTTCGATACAGGTTGATCATAATGAAATAGACCTGATTGTAGGAGCTACTTACACGCCATATGACCTGATTGTCACATTGGGACATGCTATTCAGAATCACATTGCGGTAGATAATATCCCGGTTGTAACGATATCATCTGCTTGCTCCTCATTATTGAACGCATTTGAGATCGTAGAGGGGTATTTTGCTGCAGGAAAATCCAGACATGCACTGATCATATCATCAGAACACAACACCGCATACTACAACGTGGAAGATACCAAAAGCAACCATCTTTGGGGGGATGGAGCTGTGGTTATGTTGGTCAGTAAAGAACAGGTCATGGAAAATGATCTGAGAGTGATTGAAATTCAAACTGCGGGTGCAGGCAATATTGGAAGGGCCATGGAAGGGGTGGTTCTCAGGCCCAACAATGGAGGTATATCCATGCCTTATGGAAGAGATGTTTTTATTCATGCCTGTAACTACATGGAAAGTGCGACTCGCAACATCATTGAGCGCAATCATCTTTCCGTTGAAGAGATTAATTATTTTATTCCTCATCAGGCCAACCTGCGTATTACTCGCCATGTGGCCAGGGAACTCGGCCTGGACGAAAGCCGGGTGCTATCCAATATACAGTATCTGGGTAACACAGGGAGTGCTGGCTGTGGAATAGCTCTTTCAGAGCATAGAAAGCATTTTCAGCCTGGAGATATTATCATCATGACTGTTTTTGGAGGAGGATACTCTTACGGAGCTATGCTCATTGAGGCCTGATGGTTTACTTGCCGGTTGTATCCTGATTATCAAAATGCTCGATCATATCGTATAAGATCTGATGAAGGTTTGGGCGTATATTCAATTGATAAAGTTTGGTATTCAAACGAGTCGGAAATACCCGGTTGGAAAAGAATACCAACAGCAGATTGTGTTTGGGATCAGCCCAGGTAAATATTCCTGTATAGCCCGAGTGTCCAAAGCTTTCATCACTGGCTGAAACTGCAACATACCCTTCATCTTTGTTTTCTAAAGGGGGTTTGTCGAATCCCAGTCCTCTCCGATTTCCTTCCTCCCTGAACTGATAACTGGTAAATTCTTCGAGAGTCTCATTAGAGATATATCTTTCGCCTCCATAGATCCCTTTGTTCATATACATCTGCATCAACTTGGCAAGATCATGAGATGTGCCAAATAGTCCGGCATTACCCGAAACACCACTCATCATGACTGCTCCTTCATCATGTACTCTTCCATGGATTTGTTGCATTCTGAAAAAAGTATCACGCTCTGTAGGAATAATATCTTCTAATGGATATGTATCCATAGGATTATATGTGAGTGAATATGCCCCTAGTTTATGATAGAAATTATGGTAAATATAATCCTGGTAATCTTGGCCGGTAATATGTTCAATCACGGTAGGAAAAATGTAAAAGGCCAGACCCGAGTAAATATATCCAGGCTCTTCATTGAGCGGAGATTTTCTGATCATTTTAAAGATCTTTTTGTCTCTGAATTTTTCGTGCTGGTATAAATAATCTGTAATAGGGATGTTATAATTTTCATTTGGACGCATCCGGAAGGTCCTATTCCTGAATTTACCATTGTCTTTGATCGTTTGGGTCCAGTAAGCAATCCATGGTTTTAGCCGTGCTTGGTGTGCGAGAATGTCCCGTATGACCAATTTGCGTTTATGGGACCATTTCCAATCTCTCCAGTAAGTACTGAATCGTTCATCCAAGTCAAATTTCCCCTCGTCGTGCAATTTCATTAGGCCGGGAAGAGATCCGGTGATTTTGGTTACTGAAGCGAAATCATACAAATCGGAGAGTTCTACCTGCCGCAGAGAGTCATAAGTATGGTATCCATAGGCCTTGTGGAAGATGATATTGCCATCTTTTGCAACCAGTAATTGTGCTCCGGGATAAGCTCTTCGAGCAATACCTGAATTTACAATGGAATCCAGTTGATTGTCAAGCACCTCACTGTCCCATCCTATATCTTCTGGCATGGTGAACTTCAGGCGGATACCGCCTGTGGAGCGCATGCCATCGCCTAACTGGAAATGTTCATTGACATATACGGGCAGTTTGCCTTTGGCACCTATAGCTCCCATAATTAATTGAGCAGCAGCGATTTCGGTATCTTCAGATCCCTCATAGGCCATGATCAGACCATCTGCTTGCTCTATCCCTGGAAAGTAATCCAGGGTGTAGGGATTTCTGAATACACTGATGATCGTGCGAGATCTGCGAGCTAGTGTAGCAATCAGTGTTTTGATGTGATCGTTGTATTGCTTGCTGATCCCGGGTCTCCTACCGATTTGATGAATCCCGGTAATAACCATATTGTGCTTGTAGATTTTTTGCCGGATCGAATCTGTCATACCCTCAGATGCGTCTTTGGGTAGGTAGTAAGCGGATATTTTAGTGAATTTACCTAAAGTTTTCTGAAATGTATTATTGTTGTTTCCAATCGATAGTACTGCGATATCTAGCGTATCCAGTCGTTTGAGTGGGATGAGTTTTTCATCATTTTTCAATAGGGTCATGGCAGATTCAGCGAGTTGCTGGATAAGATATCTGGATTCTGCAGGGTGGAGATCTTTGATCAACTGGTCGGTTTCCACCTGGTCAGGGGTATATCTTCTCGCCCAGGCTTTGAGCCGAAGCATTTTTCTGCATTTGCGATTTATCGCAACCGTATCGATATCTCCTGCTGAGAGTGCTTGTTCGATCTGCTTAATTGCAGCAGTTACATCCTGTGTGTATAGAAGGATATCGTTACCTGCTATCAGTGCTTTAGCATCTACTACTCCTGGTTCAAAATATTTAGTAACGGCCTGCATATTGAGGGCATCTGTGAAGATGACACCTTCAAATCCCATTTTTTCTTGTAGCAATCCCGTTACGATATTTTTCGACAGCGTACTGGGAGTATTGGCTTCAGGCTCTAATGCAGGTATATCCAGGTGGGCTACCATGACAGATCCCAATCCTTTTGACACAGTGTACCTGAAAGGGTAGAGTTCAACTTCATGGAGTCGCTGCTTATTGTGTGTTATCCTGGGTAGGTCATAATGTGAATCGGTATCAGTGTCTCCATGACCGGGAAAATGTTTGCCATTGGCAAGTATTCCCATCTCCTGCATTCCCTGAGCATAAGCCCAGCCTTTTTCTGCTACCTGCTGTTTATCCTCTCCAAATGAGCGATATCCAATTACAGGATTTTGGGAATTGTTGTTGACATCGAGCACTGGAGCGAAATTGACATGAACTCCTATCCGGTTGAAATGCTTACCGATTTCCATCCCCATTTGGTTGATCAGTGAAGCATCCTGTATGGCACCCAAGGTCATCTGATAAGGAAAACTCATCGTGCTATCCAGTCGCATTCCCAGACCCCATTCTCCGTCCATTGCTACCAGCAAGGGGATTTTGGAGATTTGCTGATAATGATTGTGTAGCTTTGCCTGCCTGATGGGGCCACCCTGGAAAAAGATCACTCCCCCAATTCCATCATTTTCGATGAGCTTACTAATCTCATAGGTATGTGAAGGTCCTCTATTTGAAAAGGCTGCTACCATGATCAGCTGAGCGATACGCTCTTTCATAGATAAACTTTCCATGACAGAGTCAGCCCATACAGCAGTCGCGGTGTCTGAGAGAAATGGTGGGGGAGATGCTTCTTTCTGTTGGGCGTGCATCACAGTTGTGCAAAAAGCCCCAAGCATAAACAGTAAAGTAGTGTATTTCAAGTCTGACAACAAAGTGAAAAAATTGATATTTAATCTTGCAAAGACCCGCATAATTAACTTCATTTGGTAGTAAAAATAGGCAAATAAAAGCAAAAAGTTGCAAACTTTGTTAAAAGAAGAACGCCAGCATATCATTTTAGAAGAGCTTCGTATCCACAAGAAGGTACTTGTTTCAGAGCTTAGTCATGAACTGGCAGTATCTGAAGATACGATTCGCCGTGATCTGAAAGATCTTGCCGATGATGGCAAGATACGCAAAGTTCATGGAGGAGCAGTAATAAATGCTTTTCCACCATATAGTTTTCATGAGCGTGAAGTTTATGCCTTAGACAGGAAAATTGCGCTTGCCAGAAAGGCTGTGGAGTATTTTGAAAATGGTCAGGTGATCATCATGGATGGAGGTACAACCAATATGGAATTGGCACGCATTCTTCCTGGAGACCTGCAACTCACTATATTTACCAATAGCCTTCCCGTGGGAGTAATACTGGCCGAGCATCCCAAAGTTGAGGTTGTATTTATTGGAGGAAGGTTACTCAAAAACGAGAAAGTTACAGCGGGAATTGAAGCGATAGAATCTCTACAAGGTATAAGGGCTGACTGGGGCGTTATCGGAACGAGAAGTATTCATCAGAAAGAAGGTATAACAGAAAACAACTGGGATGAGGCACGTGTCAAAAGGTCCCTCGTCGCTTCTTCCCGTAAGGTAATGACCCTCATCATAGAAGAAAAGCTTGAGACGATACATCCTTATCAGGTAGCTAAAACAGAAGATATCAATCTCATGGTAGTAGATCTCGATAAGGATCACAAATTTCTAAAACCATATACAAAGCTTGGAATCCAAATCATATAATTAACTTTTGCGCTATGACTACAGCTAACACACAAGATTATTACGTACAGGGAGAGCAAAATCTGTATGAAAAAATACCTGTCAAAATATACGAAAGTTCCAGGATTGCAACTTTTGAAATTGCGCATGAAATTGCACAACTCATATGGGATAAAGCCTCAAAAGGGGAGACAGCCGTATTGGGTTTGGCAACGGGGTCCACACCTAAGTTTCTTTATACAGAGCTGGTGCGTATGCATCGTGAGGAGGGGTTGAGTTTCAAGAACGTCGTGACGTTTAACCTGGATGAATACTATCCCATGCAGCCAGACATGCTTCAGAGTTATGTATACTTCATGAAAAAACAACTCTTCGATCATGTTGATATAGATGAACAAAATTACTTCATCCCGGATGGTACGCTGACAAAAGAAGATATTGCCGATTTTTGTGAAAGATATGAAAAGCTAATAGATGATTATGGGGGACTGGATATACAGATTTTGGGGATAGGCAAAACAGGCCATATTGGATTCAATGAGCCAGGGTCCAGTATCAACTCCCGTACCCGCTTGATTACACTAGATGAACAAACCCGCATTGCTGCCGCGAGCGATTTCTTCTCATTGAGTAAAGTACCCAGGAAAGCTATTACTATGGGTATTAGTACCATTTTGAAATCTAAAAGAATTGTTTTGATGGCATGGGGAGAGGGTAAATCGAGTGTTATACAGCAGGCTGTAGAGGGAGATATTTCCAATAAAATCCCTGCCACTTATCTTCAAAATCACCCGAATACCTTAGTGGTCCTCGATGAGGGTGCTGCATCGGATTTGATCAGAAAGAAGTTGCCATGGTTGCTGGAAGACTTTGTATGGGATGAAAAATCTATTCGAAAAGCCATGGTCAGTCTTGCGCTACAATTAAAAAAACCTATTCTGAAACTCACAGATAAGGATTTTAATGACAATGGATTGAGTAGTCTGCTCGCACAATATGGATCAGCCTATGAATTGAATATTCGTATTTTCAATGAACTACAGCACACGATTACCGGATGGCCCGGTGGAAAACCCAATGCTGATGATACCAACCGCCCGGAACGCAAATCTCCATTTCCCAAAAGAGTTATCATTTTCAGCCCGCATCCGGATGATGATATCATTTCCATGGGTGGGACCTTTATCAGGCTGGTAGATCAGGGACATGAGGTTCATGTAGCCTATCAGACATCTGGAAATATCGCTGTTGCTGATGATGAAGCACTTCGATTTGCGGACTTTGTCGGGGATTTTAACAAACGCTTCAACATAGACAATCACGATGCTGCCAGTATATATTCAGAAGCGAGGCAGTTTTTGATGAAAAAGCAAACCGGGGAAAAGGACATTGAGCCTATCCGTCAGATCAAGGGCATGATCCGTAAAGGTGAAGCGCTAGCTACCTGCCGTTTTGTAGGCATTCCCGAAGAAAATGCGCATTTTCTGGAATTGCCGTTTTATGATACAGGTATGGTAGAAAAAAAGCCTCTATCAGATGAGGATATCCAGATTATAGAGGATTTAATCAGAGAAATCAGGCCTCACCAGATCTATGCCGCTGGAGACCTGGCAGATCCACATGGTACCCATAAGGTATGTCTGGATGCGATTTTTCAGGCATTGGATCGCCTCCGGGATGAACCCTGGATCAGGGATTGCTGGGTATGGCTATATCGTGGAGCCTGGCAAGAATGGGATGTTTCCGAGATCGAAATGGCTGTTCCCATGAGCCCTGATGAAGTCATCCGCAAGCGTCTGGGCATTTTCAAGCACCAGTCGCAGAAAGATGGAGCTGTATTTCAGGGAACTGATGAAAGGGAGTTCTGGCAGCGTGCCGAACAACGCAACCGAGAAACTGCGCATATTTATGATCAGTTGGGGTTTGCAGAATATGAGGCGATCGAAGCATTTGTCAGATATCACTTTTAGAAAAATGGTTGCTTTACGTGCTGATCATATACAACTAAGATCAGGGAATCTGTACCTTTGGATGGAATTCGTAATGTGGTAATTCTCATTTGCTTTTCATGGATTATATGATCAATTTGAATCATGTCCTATTAAACTTCTGAATAAATGTCTTCTTCTTCGGGTAGGTTGTTGTCGCTGGATGTTTTTCGTGGTATCACCATCGCAGGGATGATCTTAGTCAATGATCCAGGTTCGTGGAATACGGTCTATGCACCCCTTTTGCATGCAGATTGGCATGGTATTACTCCAACAGATCTTGTCTTTCCGTTTTTCCTATTTATCGTGGGGGTTTCGATTACGTATTCTTTCCGGAAGCAATTACAGGCTGGCAAATCAAAGATGCATATCATAGGGAAGGCCTCCCGAAGAAGTCTGGTCATTTTTCTGTTGGGCTTATTTTTATCAGGATTTCCGTTTTTTTGGGGAAATGAAATTCAGGGAACCCGTGAGATCGTATATTTGATCTTTTTGGGGATTACTATAATGGCAACGCTATTCAGAGAGATCGTTTACCAGGAAAAATCACTGAAAATCTACGGAACTCAGACGCGCAAAATTTGGACATACCTGTTAATGCTCTCTGCAGCAGCTACATTCATACTAATTTTTCCTTATGCTGACCTTGCGAATCTCAGAATCCCGGGAGTTCTTCAACGCATAGCCCTGGTTTTCTTTTTTTGTTCATGGATCTATCTCTATTCAGGCTGGCGTAATCAGGCATTGATTCTCACGGTACTGCTTCTAAGCTATTGGATACTCATGACCTTTGTCCCCGTACCTGGTGTGGATGCCCCCAATCTAAATCCGGAAACCAATCTGGGGGCATGGCTGGACAGAACGCTGTTGGGTTCCAGCCACTTGTGGAGTCAGTCAAAAGTATGGGATCCGGAAGGAATACTTAGTACAATACCTGCAATTGGTACAGGTATTTCAGGAATGCTAACAGGTTTTTTGCTACAAAGCCGCCAAAAACCCTCAGAGATCACTTCCTGGGTGTTTGTGCTAGGAAGCTTATTCCTGGTATTGGGGCTTTCATGGGATTTGATTTTTCCTATCAACAAAAAATTGTGGACCAGTTCATATGTGCTGTATACAGGAGGGCTTGGGATGTACTTCCTGGCGATATGCTATTGGTTGATCGATATAAAAGGGTACAGGAAATGGACTCCGTTTTTTGAGGCATACGGCCGAAATCCTATTACGGCTTATGTTGCATCTTCTCTATTAGCCAAAATATTACTGACTGCAAAAACTGCTGAAGGAGAGACCGTCTGGTCATGGATTTACAATCATATCTTTCTCTCCTGGACGGGGCCTTATAATGCTTCTCTGCTATTTGCCATATCGTTTGTAATTGTAATATGGATTCCGATCTGGTATTTTTACAAGCAAAGAATCATCATCAAAGTATGAAGCAAAAAGTTCCTTTATGGTTTATTATGGATGTATCAGGAACCCTGTTCCCATCAAAATACAATATCTTAGGTACTCGCTACAGGATAATTTTCCTGACAGGCCTTTTGTTGGTGAGTATGTTCTGCTTTTCACAAACTCAGACTCCCAAGCGGGAGTTTCGTGGGGTATGGATAGCAACTGTCAAAAATATTGACTGGCCATCCAGAGCTGGATTATCCTCAGAAGAGCAGCAGAAAGAATTAGTCGATCTGATCGACCGCTATCATCAGATGGGCATGAATGCCATCATTTTTCAGGTAAGACCTGCTGGAGATGTATTCTACTTTTCAGCGATAGAACCCTGGTCTGAATGGCTAACCGGTATACAGGGAAAAGCTCCCGTTCCATTTTACGATCCCCTTCAAGTGGTCATAGAGGCATGTCATAAAAGAGGCATGGAATTACATGCATGGGTAAATCCATTCCGGGCATATCTGGATGTAGACAGAAAGCGCGTAACCAATGTATTTCATGTGATGCATACTCATCCGGAATGGGTAGTCACCTACGGCCCAAATGCCTATGTCGATCCTGGTATACCGACAGCGCGAGATTATGTGATAGACGTCATTGAAGACATCGTAGTGAGATATGATGTGGATGCGATCCATATTGATGACTACTTTTATCCTTATAAAATTGAAGGCAAAGATTTTCCCGATACCTTGAGCTTTGAGCGTTATGGGAGAAATTACCGCGATAAAGACGATTGGAGAAGGGAAAACAACAATCAGTTTATTTTTAAACTGCGTAACATGATCAAAACCCATAAACCATGGGTTGAGCTGGGCATCAGTCCATTTGGTGTATGGCGCAACAAAGCTGATGATCCACTTGGATCAGAAACACGGGCTGGTGTCACCAGCTATGATGATCTGTATGCAGATGTTCGCACATGGCTGCAAAAGGGGTGGATCGATTATGTTGCTCCGCAGATCTATTTCAGTATTGGCTATCCTCCTGCTGCTTACGATGTCTTACTCGATTGGTGGTCGCAAAACAGCTTCAACCGACAGCTATACATCGGTAAGGCTGCCTACAAAGTCAATAATAACCATGACCAGAACTGGGAGCTTCCCGGACAGATCCCTGGGCAGATACGCATGGATAGACAAAAGGACAATGTAGATGGAAGTATTTATTTCAGTGCAAAATCTTTTATCCCTAATCCTTTGGGGGTTGAAGATTCATTAAAAAATACGTGGTATCGCTACCGATCGCTCCCTCCGGAAGCTGGCTGGTCTTTAGGAGAGGTCTTTACCATCCCACAAAATCTAGAAGCTAGCGTCCAACACAAAGGGGTTATCTTAACATGGAACCCTACAGGAAGTACATATGTAGGGATATATAGATTTGGTAAAAAAGATCCCAAAGATATAAGCGACTCCCGTTTTTTGTTGGACGTAATATCGGGTACAGATACATATTACATAGATGAAACTATAGATAATAAGGGAAAATATTATTATATCATTACCTCCATTGATCGTTTGTTCAAAGAAAGTCTTCCCACGCTTCCTTTAAAGGTAAAGGTTAAACGGAAAATGCTACAACGATGGTGATGTATGACCGCTAATTATCAGGTCCCTGCCAACAGGTTTGGGCTAGTTTTCAAAATATGATCCCTATGAGCGTTGCATTTTTTACCTCCCTATTTGTGCTGGTATGAGCTTTATCCTTTCGCAATCAATATAGCCCCTCAAGCGTGGAAGGCACAAAAGATTGGCTTCATATTCTGTAGATCACTTGTGAGGACCTCATGCCTATGTTGCATTGTTATGGAGATTCTCATGCTCATATGCCTATTCTCGACCATTTAGCATCTCAAGGGAGTGTTATACAGAAATACCTTTGCCACAGCTTCTGTATGCTCTCCTGTATGCTTTCTGAATATTTCAAAAAATAATAGAAGCTGGCTTGCTATTTTTTAAGATGAGGTCTTACATCTGTTACGATCATCCCAGCTCTTTGAGCGGCAATGATTCCGGGTTCTCCGTCTTCAAATACTTGACAAAACTCGGGGCTGATGTTTATTTCCGCTGCACATTTCAGAAAAGTATCAGGGTCAGGTTTATGTGCATCTACGTCATCAGCAGTTATTACAGCCTCAAAGTACTGTGTAATGTCAAGCTTTTCCAGCAAGTAATGAGCTACTTTGCGTATCCCTCCTGTGCCACAAGCCAGGGGTAGTTTATTGTGATAAGTGTATATAAGCTCAACAACAGGTTCTAGCGGGAGCACCTGATCAGCAAAGGAAAGAAATGCTTTTTCCTTTCGTACGGTTACAGCCTGGACATCCATTGATAAATTGTAGCGTCGGTTCATTTGTTCCAGAATGGTAAAGGTAGGGATTCCTGCCAGTTCGTAGAAACGGGATTCAGGAAATTCAAAACCTTCTTCACGGGCGATTTGCTGCCATGCCATAAAATGCGCAGGCATGGTGTCTGCCAGGGTGCCGTCGAGATCAAAAATAAGTCCCTGAGCATGGGGATGTATTTCTAGTGTATGCGTTTTAGTACTCATTTTGTGCTGTAGGTAAAATGATAGAGATATTTAATTTTCGGCAAAAATAGTGCTTTTATCTGGTTTAAATCTTAAATAATGATAGTTTTGCATTCGAGTATGTTAATACCTGAAGGGATATAGGTTTCTGTCTTCAGGATGACGTATTTCATTCATTGGAGACTGATTTAATCATCACAACTTATAACAATGAAAGTAGCAGTGGTTGGAGCAACTGGTCTGGTAGGACAGCAAATGTTGAGCGTACTGGAAGAGACGCATTTTCCTGTTACTACGCTAATTCCGGTTGCATCGGAAAGATCTGTAGGGACGCCTGTCCAGTTTCAGGGTAAGGATGTAAACGTTGAGGGTATGGAGGAAGCTATTGCACTTCGTCCTGATATCGCGTTATTTTCAGCTGGCTCTGGTATTAGTAGGGATTTTGCTCCTCGTTTTGCAGAGGTAGGGACAGTGGTTATCGACAACTCTTCTGCATGGCGAATGGAGAAGGATGTTCCCCTGGTGGTTCCAGAGATTAACATGCATACCGTCAAACATGCCAAAATTATCGCTAATCCCAACTGCTCAACGATACAGATGGTCATGGCACTGGCTCCACTTCACAAATCCTTTCAGATAAAGCGATTGATAATCAGTACTTATCAAAGTGTAACAGGAACAGGAAAGGAAGCATTGGATCAACTGATGAATGAGCGCAGTGGCAAGAGCGGCAAGAAGGTATATCCATATCGGATTGATATGAACTGCTTACCTCACTGTGATGTGTTTCTGGTAAATGACTATACTCAGGAAGAGATGAAACTAGTACATGAGACGCGCAAGATCCTGGAAGATCCATCTCTTCGCATTACAGCTACCGCAGTGCGTGTTCCAGTGATGGGAGGGCATTCCGAGTCTGTCAATGTTGAATTTGAAAAGCCTTTTGAAGTACATGAGGTACGTAGATTGCTGGCAGAAATGCCAGGCGTAGTGGTACAGGATAATCCTTCTAAAAATGAATACCCTATGCCCAATCTGGCAGGTGGAAAAGATGAAGTATTTGTGGGAAGGATACGCAGGGATGAATCCATTGAAAATGGATTAAATCTATGGATTGTATCCGATAACCTTCGAAAAGGGGCAGCAACCAATGCCGTTCAGATCGCCTTGAAATTAATCAAAGATAAGGCGATAGTCTAACATGCTGGAATGATTTGATTCCTCATAGTTACCTGCAAGATTTTATGGAAGCATATACTCCCAGTCAACTTGCGCTCCGCAATGGGCAGGAAAAAGAGCAAATATGGGTAGCCTATAAAGGGCTTATCTATGATGTTACAGAGAGTCGTCACTGGCGAAATGGTATTCATTATCGCCACTGGGCAGGACAAGACCTTACAGAAGAGCTCCAGGAAGCTCCACACACAGATGCAGTCTTTCGACGGATGAAGGTGATAGGAAAATTAGTAGTCAATCCATAGCCCGGGGGTTGAAAAGGATGAATCCAGCATGAAACAGGATTTGAAAGTTTTTCTGATCACTGGAATAATAATTTCCCCTTAGACCCACAGGTCCGAACGGCGTATGAAATATCAGTCCAGTAGTGGCTGCAAAATTTGGCTCCCAAAAGTCGTATTCAATCTTAGGAATCTGACTAATGGAAGATTCTCCCTGTAAACTTCCAAATGAATTGATCAGAAAGCCTTCTATTCTGAAATCCAGGCTGTTGTTCAGATGATAAATTCCTTTGATGCCTGTCATAGCATAGGTAGGGGCTCTGAACTCACGCAAAAAAAGCGTCTGACTTTCAGGAAAAGGGTTGATCTCAGGAGCATACAATTGGGTGGAGAATAAATTGGAAAATTCAGGCAGGTTTGACGCCACACCTTCAATGTGATACCCAAAGGTCCACCATTTGCTAATGGGAATATATCGCTCCGCTGTGCTGCTCACCTTCCACCAGTTGTGGTTGACTTCTGCAGCGGATTCTATTTCTGAGGTTGTACCCGGCGTGTAGTTCTCCTGTCCTGCATAAAAGTTGATGGCAAACAGATAGCGTGATCCTTTATTGGAATATTGTCTTTTGTTGAGATTATTTCTGGATATTTCCAGTCCTCCTTTGAGCCCTGAAAATTTCAGGTTATCGAGTTCATCGGCGGGGTCTAATATTTCAAGGTTGCTGAAACGGTCTCTGTTACTTATGTATGCAGTCTCTACTTTTAGCTTTCGTTTATAGCCTAGTGCAATACCAATGTTCATCCCAATCGTGCGGTCGATTCGGTCCAGAATGACGCGATTATCACCCTTGACGAGAAAATCTTCTGTATCCAGATAGTCCCAGTTATTATACACGAAGATGGGTTCCAGATAAAACTGGGGCGAAGACGCAAAGACAGATTTGTATCTCACTTGAAAGCTTTGATAGAAACTACTCGCATATCCATTTATCGAGAAAGTGGATAACTGTTTTCCCAGGCGTTTGTAGTCAGCACCCACATACAAGTAGCCTATACCTTTTGAGGCTGCCAAAACACCTATTTTAGCATCCAGAATATTCTCTGGATTTATAGTTACTTCAAATTCAAATGTGCTATCGGCTTTTTCGTAGATGATTTGCGGAATCATCTGTTCAAAATAAGGTTCGGAGGTCAGTTTGTAATAATTGGTTTTGATTTCTTGCATAGTTTGGAGGCCATTGTTGCGGGTCAGAAATTTTCTGATATATGATTCCTGAGAGCGATTAGGGCCTTTGACACTCACTTTATCAAATTTTAAGGCAATCGTATCCTTGTGAAAGAAATGTCGTTTTTCCTCCTGGGTTTTACCGTCTACTCTACGCGATATCTTTTGTTTGATTTCATCCATGTGGTTCATGGCTTCAATGTAGCCACTATCAATAATCGACTGTACCTTTGTGAAGTCCAGAGCGTTAAAACGGTTGAGATAGGGTTGAAGGTATATATCCCCGGGGCCGAGCGCGGTATCTGATTTACTTACGATGCTGAAAAAAAGAGCCTGAGAAAGGAGTTCTTCATCATTTTCATAGGGATATTCATTGAAATTTTTATCAGAAACATTTATTCCGATGATGACGTCCGGGTCAAAGTCTTTGGTCGCCAAGTCTGTTGGAAAATTGTTGTAAATACCTCCGTCAAACACATATCGGTTGTCAATTTTAATAGGTCTGTAAAATAGTGGCACCGACATAGTTGCTCGAACTGCTTTGCTGAGGTAGCCTGATTTCAGCTCGAGGAGTTCCTGAGTAAATATTTCTGAGGCGGTAGTACGGAAAGGCACAAACAGGCTATCAAAATTATTGCTAGCTATTCTCGAATATTGAACCAGTTTTTCTGAAAGCGCCAGATTAAGGCTGAGATCTTTTGCCAAATAGGTGGACAGTTGAGTCTGTAAGCCTAATTTTACCTTGAGTTCCAGGCTGATCAATGAAGGATCTAGGTCGGGTTTTGGGAAGTAATAATTGTAAGGATCAGGTATACGGCCATTCATCCAATCTTGAAATTCATCTGAAAGAGCAATTTGCTCAATTTCTAAAGGTGAATAACCAGCAGCATAAAATCCCCCGATGACTCCCCCCATGGAAGTGCCAGCTACGAAATCAATAGGGATATTGTTTTCTTCAAGAGCTTTGAGTACACCGATATGTGCAAGACCTTTGGCTCCACCGCCACTCATTACGACAGCTATTTTTTCATCTTGGGCAAATACAGATACTTGGATCAACCCTGGAATAAATAGAGTCGTGAAAATATATGCCCATGGCAAGTTAAGCATATTGCTAAATCCTGTTTGGTTCAACGCTATATAGTTGATATCACTATCTGGGTAAACGAAAAGGATTATTCTGGGTTGGTATGATTTTCCATCCGCGATAAAAAATCTTTCCAGTTTGTTTATTCATCACCAAAACTGATCCCGATACCTCTAGCTGTATTGAGTAGAAAAGAGTCGGGATTGACATGATTGTATTCACGGGTGGCTTCTTCGAGAGATACATCAATGATGGTATTATTACGATGGGCAGCCATTCTGCCATATTTTTGCTCCAACACCATTTCAAAAGCCTTTACTCCAAATTCGGTAGCCAGTATACGGTCGAAGGAGATCGGAGTACCCCCACGCTGTAGGTGTCCTAGTACAGTAACGCGTATGCTTTGATTACATCCGGCTTCTTTGATATCTTCTGCCAGTTGATAAGATATTCCCCCTAAACGTTTATTTTGATATCCTACTTCTTTGGATTCACGAACTACTATCGTACCTTTTTGGGGTCTTGCACCTTCAGCTACTATGATATTGGCAAATCCTCGGTTATTGTGAAAACGTTCCTTGATGCGATTTACTACGCAATTGATATCATAAGGAATCTCAGGAATCAGGCATACTTCTGCTCCTCCCGCTACCGCCGAGTGCAAGGCGATCCATCCTGCATCGCG
The DNA here is from genome assembly GCA_964468435.1 of uncultured Bacteroidia bacterium. GTDB lineage: Bacteria > Bacteroidota > Bacteroidia > J057 > J057 > JBCCTX01. The sequence goes on from CAYXVE010000001.1 coordinate 202,659, forward strand.
TCCCATGACTTCCAGGATCATAATCCGGTTGTGGCTTTCTGCTGTGGTTACCAGCCTATCTACGGCTTCAGTGGCTATCTGTACTGCAGTACGAAAACCAAAGGTATAATCGGTAGCTGACAGGTCATTGTCGATCGTCTTGGGAACGCCAATGATATTCAAACCTTTTTCGTACAAGGCATGTGAGATTTTTTGAGATCCATCTCCTCCTACACTGATGACGGCTTCAATGTCAAGATCATTACAGCGTTTGATTAGTTCTTCTGAACGGTCTTCAGTTGTCCAACTTCCATCGGGCTGCCCAACTGGCCAGTTAAAGGGGCCACCCTTATTAGTCGTACCAATGATGGTCCCACCTTTTACGTGAATCCCAGCAACAGTAGCCTCATCTAGAACCATGACCTCCTGAGGATCATGGAGTACTCCATTAAAAGCTTCGCGACTACCCAGAATTTCCCAGCCTCCTTCCCTCACAGAGCGTTTAACGATTGCCCGAATGACAGCATTAAGCCCCGGACAATCTCCCCCTCCTGTTACAACAAGTATGCGTTTTTTCATTTGAGTAGTAAATTTATTATCATAAGCTAAATATCCGGGGGGAATTCTTCTTGGGTATTGCTCCATGAAGCGCTTACCCGGTTTATAGAAAATAGTTTTCTAGAGCATAATTGATCATTGATCCAAATATAGTTGGTAGGCGAAGCAAGACCAACTTTATTATTTTTTATCTTTGTAAAATGTACCCGGTTCAGGTAACGTGAATATTAGCAGTGAGTAAAACATCCCGTCAATCCAACAGCAAAACCCAGACGCCGTTGATGCGTCAATATTATGCTATTAAGTCAAAATATCCCGGTGCAGTATTGCTATTCAGGGTAGGGGACTTTTATGAAACTTTTGGGGAGGATGCAATCATTGTAGCCAAAACGCTGGGTATTGTTCTCACCCGTAGAGCCAATGGATCGGCTTCAGAGGTAGAACTCGCGGGCTTTCCCCACCATGCATTGGATACCTATTTGCCCAAACTGATCAGAGCTGGTATGCGTGTGGCTGTTTGTGATCAGTTGGAAGATCCTAAACAAGCCAAAGGCATTGTAAAAAGAGGTGTGACTGAATTGGTAACGCCCGGTGTTACACTCAATGATAAAGTGCTTGAAGGGGAAAAGCACAATTATCTGGCCAGCGTATATTTTCATAATTCCAAAGAGCTTGGTATCGCTTTTCTGGAAGTGTCCACAGGAGAGTTTTTTTGTTGTTCGGGTTCTATAAAGTACGCAGATAAATTGCTCCATACCTTGCAACCCTCAGAAGTTTTGGTATCCAAGAAGGATTTCAGGCAGTTTCAGAGATTTTTTGGGGAAAAAATATATACCACGAAGGTAGAGGATTGGGTGTTTCAATATGAATATGCAAAAGATAAATTACTTCAACTACTGGGTACTCAGTCGCTGAAGGGATTTGGAGTGGAGGATGAGACATGCGGCACGGTGGCTTCAGGAGTTATTGTATACTATTTAGAGGAGAACCAGCAACATCAGTTGGGGCATATATCAAAGATTTACCGCTTTGATGATTCAGATTTTGTATGGTTAGACCAGTTTACAGTGCGCAACTTGGAACTGATTGATCCCCTGCATCCTGATGGGAAAACGCTGGTAGATGTCATGGACTATACCCATACACCTATGGGAGCCCGAATGCTCAGAAAAGCGGTACTGCTTCCACTCAAAGATATGGTGCAGATTCAGAATCGTCTCAATGTAGTCGAAGCATTTGTAAGTCAGCCTGGGTTATCTTATCAGCTTGAGGGTGCACTTCGACAGATGGGCGATCTGGAAAGACTTGCAGCCAAGATTGCCACAGGTAGACTTTCTCCTAAAGAGGCTGTCAGCCTCAGAAATTCCCTGGCCTTAATACCTGGTATCAAGCACTTACTAGAACAGTATGGACTGGAATCACTCAAGCAAAAAGCCTATGCCTTTGAAGATGTATCTTCTGTCAAAGAAGTTCTACATCGTTATCTGATGGAGGAGGTAGGAAACCTGGGAGAGGGCACAGTGATTGCTAGAGGCATTTCAGATGAACTTGATGAGCTACGAGGCATGAAAAGCAATAGCAATGAGTTGTTGTTGAACATGCAGCAACGCGAAATAAAGCATACAGGCATACCTTCTCTCAAAATTGGATACAACAAGGTTTTTGGATATTATCTGGAGGTAACAAATGCCCACAAGACAAAAGTACCTGATAACTGGATACGGAAACAAACGCTGACAAATGCAGAGCGATATATCACAGAAGAACTCAAGACCTATGAAGAAAAGATCCTGACGGCCAATGAGCGAATCAATGCACTCGAAACAGAACTCTACCAGTCTTTTATCACAACCCTCCAACATTTTATACACACCATTCAGGTTAATGCAAATATTATAGCTGAAATAGATATGTTGTTGGGTTTCAGTAACCTGGCAAAAAAGAACCCGTACATCAAGCCCCAAATAAGTGAAGGTGCCGAAATATTGATTAGGGAGGGTCGTCATCCGGTCATTGAGACCAATTTGCCTATTGAAAATCCCTATGTACCTAATGATGTGAGACTCGATTGTGATTCACAGCAAATATTGATCATCACCGGACCTAACATGGCCGGTAAGTCGGCACTGCTCAGGCAAACTGCCCTAATTGTGTTGATGGCCCAGGTAGGGAGTTTTGTCCCTGCCAGTAGTGCTCAGATAGGATTAGTGGATAAGATATTTACCCGGGTAGGAGCCTCAGATAATATTTCCAGTGGGGAATCTACCTTTATGGTAGAAATGAATGAGACGGCACAAATCGCTAACAATGCTACCTCAAAGAGCCTGATCATCTTGGATGAGATAGGTCGTGGTACTAGTACCTATGATGGGATATCTATTGCCTGGGCATTGGTGGAATATCTACACGAGAGCCCCTCGTGCAGGGCCAGAACTATGTTTGCTACTCATTATCACGAACTCAATGAGCTTACACAGAGATTGCCCAGAGTGAAAAATTACAATGTTGCCGTCAAAGAAGTAGAAGGTAAAATACTCTTTTTACGTAAACTTAAAGAAGGAGGGAGTGAACACAGCTTCGGAATTCACGTAGCAGAAATGGCGGGTATGCCTGAGACCTTGACAGGTAGAGCCAGGCAGCTATTGAGCCATTTTGAGCAACACAGGGTCAGTGATAAAGATGCCGCACGCCAGGTTAGGTTTTCCAACAGACAGTCTATACAGTTGAACATGTTCGAATTAAAGGATTCTGACACATTGAAGATCAGGCATATATTACAGGGACTAGATATAGACAGGATGACGCCCGTGGAAGCGCTGTTGAAGTTGCAGGAGATTAAGAAAGCGCTTACGGAAGACATTTAATGTAAGAAAACGCCATTAGCTGATAGGCTTTGTGTTGCTACTATCAACTAATGACGTGAATAAATCAGTAACCATTAAACATGCATTACAGTGATGGCCAGATAATAATGTCGAATTGAAAAGAGCAATGGTTGTGTTGAAAGTTAACGCTCATAAGTAATACAATTGTTTATAAAATGTTTGTTATACAAAAAAACTTCTTTGAACTTTTTCTGTATTAGAGCAAATAGAATGCAAAACTCTTCACATGGAAAAAAAAATTTTAACAATTGGATTACACGAAATGACCGTTAATGTATGTTTGGGTTTTAAGCAGTTGATTTGGAACTAGTTATGCACGAATGTCAAATAAATGATAGTTGGGGAAACGATTTATGTATAATTTTGTTTATTAATCAAAATGCCCTATATATTTAGTGTAGAAATACAGAATATTATTCATCAAATCATCATTTAATTATAAACAATGGGAAAGCCAATTGAGATCACAGATGCAAATTTTGAGGAAACCGTACTCAAATCGGATAAACCTGTTTTAGTAGATTTTTGGGCAGAGTGGTGTGGCCCCTGCCGTGCGATTACGCCCATCATAGAAGAGTTGGCCAATGAGCTTGATGGTCAGGCAGTTGTGGGAAAATTGGATGTGGATAGCAATTTTCAGACATCCAGTAAATACGGTGTAAGTAGCATCCCTACCATGTTGGTATTTAAGAATGGAGCGGTTGTTGACAAGCACATAGGTTTGACTACAAAGGCTGTACTCTCAAGTAAGATAAGTGCGCATGCCTGATTTTCAGGGAAACAGTAATGTTTAAAAATACAGGGAAGAAATACACATATTTCTTCCCTGTATACTTTTGTGGACAAAAGGGTATTGATTATAAAGGGGAGTAGATATGAACTTTTTCAGGCATCAGCATTTCAACTACTGCGTGTAGTTTATCTTTGAGCTCTTTTCGGTGGACGATAAAATCCAGGAATCCGTGTTCCAGTACAAATTCTGCTTGCTGGAATCCTTCTGGGAGATCTTTTCCAATAGTTTCTTTAATGACACGGGGACCTGCAAATCCGATCAAGGCACCCGGTTCTGCGATATTAAGGTCGCCAAGCATGGCAAAGCTGGCAGTTACTCCGCCAGTAGTGGGGTCTGTCAACAGTGAAATATAGGGTATTTTTTCTTTGTCGAGGCGTGAAAGCTGTGCACTGATCTTTGCCATCTGCATCAGACTATATGCTCCTTCCATCATCCTTGCTCCACCACTTTTGGAAATGATAAGCATAGGTAGTCTGTGTTTCAGGCAATGCTGTATCGCGCGCGAAATTTTTTCCCCCACCACACTGCCCATACTGCCACCGATATACTGGAAATCCATACAGGCTATCATCATCTGTCGACCATTTACCGCACCATAGGCTGTCTTGACAGCTTCGTTGAGGCCACTTTTCTGGTGCGAAGCTGTAAGTCTGTCCGTATATTTTTTGGTATCCTGAAAATGCAGTGGATCTCCTGAAACCAATCGTGAATTCAATTCTTCGTAGGTATGATCATCAAATAATATTTCAAAGTAATCCTCACTACCTATACGTAGATGATGATCACAATACATGCATACATAGTTGTTCTTCCTCAAAAGTTTTGACTGAAGTGCTTTTTTACAATTTGGGCACTTTGTCCAAAGCCCTCCAGGGGTATTGTTTTTGTCTTCAGTACGCGTCTGAATATTTTTCTTTCCTCTTTTAAACCAGCTCATAACTCAGTGATAATATATATGAGCCCCAAAATACGAAAAATCATATACATATGTTTTTATGCCTTAGATAAATATGATTATATTCCAGTATAAAAGCTATTGAGATGAGATGGAACGCAATTAAGTATCTATTCACATTGATATTACCTTCACTGGTCATGGGGTCCTTTTACCTGAAAGACTATTGGGTGTGGATACCCGTTTTGTACGCATTTGGTCTGGTACCTTTCATCGAATTATGGATGAAGCCAGATAAAGGTAATCTTACAAAGGCGGAAGAAGCTATTTTGAAGGAAGACAGAATATACGATTATATTGTCTATGCAATGGTGCCTTTGCAGTATGGGATATTGATTTACTTTCTCAAAATTTGGCGTAATCATGAGGTATTGACTTTAATGGAGATGGGAGGATTGATAGCATCCATGGGCATTATGTGTGGGACTTACGGGATCAATGTTGGTCATGAACTGGGGCATCGAAAAAAAACCTATGAGCGTTTTCTGGCAAAGACTTCCCTGATGAGTTCACTATATATGCATTTTTTTATTGAACACAACCGGGGGCATCATAAGCGGGTAGCTACCGATGAAGATCCCGCCTCCTCCCGTAGAGGGGAAAGCGTTTATGCTTTTTGGTTGAGGTCCGTGTCCATGAGTTATGCTTCTGCATGGAAACTAGAGTCTAGCCGTCTGAAAAACAGGAAAAGAGCTGTATTTTCATGGGAAAATGAAATGATCAGGATGCATGTGATTCAACTCTTATTGCTGACAGTTATTTTCTGGGTCTGGGGAACAGTTGCTTTACTGGCCTTTCTTGGTGCAGCAGCTGTTGGGATTTTATTGCTCGAAACAGTTAACTATATTGAGCATTATGGACTGAGACGGGATCAACTGGAAAGTAATAGGTACGAGCGTGTACAAGTAGTTCATTCCTGGAATTCCAACCATTTTCTAGGTAGATTGATGTTGTTTGAGTTATCCAGGCACTCAGATCACCATTATGTAGCCAGTAGAAAATATCAAATCTTACGTCATCATGAGCAAAGTCCTCAAATGCCTACAGGTTATCCAGGAATGATGTTAATTTCACTTATCCCTCCGCTGTGGTTTATGATAATGGACCGGGAAATTGATAAACAGAAAAAAACCGGTTTGCCTACAGAACCGGTTTTTTAAGAGGAAATAGTTGGTTGGTAAAATAGGTAGGCGCCAGATAGTGAGTTATAATAAATAATTAGTGCCTGAACATAATGTCGCCAAAAGCATGTTGGCGTGCTAAAAATCAAGTAAATTATTTTAGACTTACTTTATATTCCATGATTGCAATATAAAATACGCTGTAAATATATAAATATATTTCCTCTATTTTTATTATATTTTTTGATTTAAACGGGTAATTTTCTTGAGTAATGGGATGTTTTTTAATAAAGTATAGGTAGTTTGGTAGCTTAATCAGTAGTTTAAAGGGTATTACAAGGGTAAGTAATCAGGGGGAATAGTACTTATTTAAGAGCGGGGCATCTGGTCACTTATACAGCATGGCCATGACTTTGTGAAACTGTATAGTTAAAAAAAGGAGGAAGTATCGGTCTTCGACTTCCTCCAGGTGTTTCATATTGCTATTTTAGGAAATGATCTGGTTGCAGTTTAATAAAAGGGCTTCCGTAGTTTTTGGGTAATAGGATCATTCCTACCCGGCATTATTTTGTTGTGCAGAAGCAACCTCAATTACTTTTCGCCACACTCTAAAAACATTTTCATAGCAGATTTTGCGTATATCCGCTTCTGAATATCCTCTATCAAGAAGTTCCTGAATCAGGTTTGGATATTCAGATACATCTTTCAGGCCAGTAGGCAGGGTATTTCCTACCCCATCGAAGTCAGATCCTAGTCCCACATGATCGATTCCAGCAAATTTGACTATTCGATCGATATGATCTGCAACCCGCTCCACAGTTGAAAATGGAGCTTGCTCCTGGGTGTATGTTTCTATGTAAGACTTAGCGGCAGAATCAGTTCTTGAGAGATCATTCTCCTTGAGCCATTCACTGATGTGTGAACGAATAGCCGTAAACTTGGTTTGGGAGGTGGAATCCAAGAAACTGGAGCCAAAGTTGATCTGTATTACTCCTCCGTTTTTGCCCAGACGACGAATCATGTGGTCAGCCATATTTCTCTCAAAACCGGGTGTAAAGTGTCTGCTAGATGAATGTGAAGCGATAACGGGAGCCTGAGTAATTTCCATCACATCATAAAAGGTACTATCAGAAACATGGGAGATATCGACCATGATTCCCAGGCGATTCATTTCTGCTACCACTTTTTCTCCAAAGGGGCTGAGACCATTCCAGGTATAGGTGGTATCATAAGAAGAATCACAGATAAGGTTGTCCTTGCTGTGGGTAAGTGTGATATAGCGGATTCCCCTATCAAAGAAGTATTGAACATTTTCAAGTGTGTCTTCGATAGGAGCACCATTTTCCATGCCCATGGGAAGGGATATCTTACCTTCCTGAAAATTCTGTTCTATATCATCAGGGGTGTATGCCAGGGCAAACTTATCTGAATATTTCTGCGAAATACCTTCCACCATATTGACCAGAGAATCTGCCAGTTTTTTGGCCCTTCCCGGGGTTTGTTGAAAAGAAGCGGGAATATAAATGGACATGAAAGGAGCATCAAGGCCGCCTTCCTTAGCACGAACGTAATCAAAATTACCATCTTTTGTACGTTGGGAGACATCGATGTACTCCTTTTCCAACTGAAATCCTGCTATTCGTAGCCGGTATGGTAAGTCTACGTGCCCATCAACAATAATCGTGTTGCGCGCGAGGTCTCTTGCCTGCTGGCTCACCCCGGTGTTTTCTTGGGGCGCCTGCTGGCAGGAAATTAAGTTGAAGATGGCAATCAGGGTGGCGGTGGTTGAAAATACAAGGCGTATGTTAGTCATTAGATAAACGATTAATTGAAAAATTTCAAATTAATTATTTATCATGCATATCGCAAAAGCAAGTATAAAACCAGGATTTTTATTTGGCTAGTAGAGGCAACAAGCATATGAAAATAATCCCTTCGCTGTTCTTCAAGGGATAAGTGGGTAGAAATGGACTCATCGCTTTGTGATCAAATTGATCCATTAGGTCTATAATTCATTAGGGCTATATTTAAGCATTACGTCTATACCTTTTATAAAAGCTTCAAAATCTTTTTTATTCATTTCTTTTTGCATTAGATAGGTGAGTACTTTGAGATAATCACTATAATCCCGGTAGAGTCTCTTACCCTTATCCGTAACATCCAGATATACCACACGCCTGTCATCTTTGGAATTTTTGCGGTATACGAGTTTCTGGCGCTCTATTTTATCAATTACACTCGTCAAAGAGCTGAGTTTAATATTGAAATTTTCTCCAATCTCTTTCATTTTTCTGGGTCCCTCGATCAGTAGCCATTGAATGATTTCCATCTCCATCCCCGTGATTTTGTATTTAGTTTTAATATAATGGTGGTGCTTTCTTCTGATCTCATTCAGGGAACCCATGCAATCAATTAATCTGTCTGTGTGATCAACCGCACTTTTTGTGTCCATAGTTTTTGAAAATTTCTAATTTACAAATCATTGAAACATATTTGGTAATCACAATTTACACATATTTCTATTTTTAACTAATACAAATTTTATTTATTGTCATAGGTGGTGTAACATCCATTTTTTTTTTGAATGAATTCTACCAAGGAGATGCTAGATAATAGATGTCAAAATTATGCGTAAATATGACTTTTTTTAGATTGGATTACATAAACATATAAAATAGTACAATGATAACTTAATATTTATATTGTATAATGTTACACATTAAATTAAATGTTTACGTGGTTTCCATGAGGAAGCTACTGTGGATAAGCTGTTATCCAACATTCCATTATGGCGCTGGAAGACAAGTGTTTATCACATATTGATATTTGATTTTCAAATATTGTGGCTATGTGAGAGGTGGAATACAGCCTCATCAATCCAACATCATGCTAGATCTATCTGTTGTAATAGCGGATATTCTGAAAAGGCAGATTTGGGTATAGTATGGTTCAGGATAATCTTCGACGTATATTAATCTATCATAATTAAAATTTTCCAAGATACATAAGCTGTGTAAGACTTTAGCTTATTTTGTATGTATCTCCGAACATTTCTATGTTAGTGGAAATTGTTATATCATCCGGAAAAATGTCTTAAACTCAACCTCCTATGGTAGCCATAGACTCGTGTATACTATGATCGGAGTCTCTACGTTTTTCAGCTTCAAAACCATTAGCTGCCCGGTTCCCAAATGCTTTGAGCAGTGCCTTGAGCAACTCCTCATCTGAAGTTTCACTTCTAAGAAGTTTTTTCAGGTCCAGCACTCCCTGGTCATATAGGCAAGTCTTGAGCATTCCCTGTGCAGTGATACGTATTCTGTTGCAAGTCCCACAGAATGTCCTGCTAAATGCTGCAATGATGCCAATCTTACCTTTGTATCCTGGGATGTGATAGGTGCTTGCTGTAGCATATGGGGAAGCTGGAATGTGTTGGATAGTGAGAAAATGCGCTTTGAGTGTATTGAGGATTTGTTTGTGATTCCAGTACAGGATATTTTGATGTTCGCCAGTGCCATTGAAAGGCATTTCTTCAATAAACCTCACCTCGAGAGGCAGTTCCTTTGTCAATTCTGCCATGGGAATGATATCCTCTGTATTTTTCCCATCCATTACTACCGCGTTCAATTTTGTTTTGATCTCATATTCCAGCAACGTATCCATGCACTTTAATACTTTGGGAAGTTCGTCCCGACGTGTGATTTCATGGAAACGTTTTCTGTCAAGAGAATCAATGCTCAGGTTGACTGAGGAGATTCCCAATTCCTTGAGCTGGGGTATATGGGGAGTTGTGAGGACTCCATTGGTGGTGATATGAATTTCATCGACCCCATCAAGCTCACGGAGAGCCTTTAGAAACTGCATCAGATCTTTGCGAACAAAGGGTTCTCCACCCGTGATACGTACCTTGTTGACCCCATGTGATGCCAGAATGCGTTGTAAGCGGATTAGTTCCTCATAAGACAGTAGTTCTTTGCGTGGAAGATACTTATTTCCTTCTTCTGGCATGCAGTAAAAGCACCTGAGGTTACAGCGGTCGGTTAATGATATCCGCGCATAAGTGATCGGTCTTTGATGATTATCATATATAATAGGTTTGTTCATGTCTCCAATTCCTTTTATTTTAGTATTTCTTTAAGAATTATTATTGTGAAAAATAAGAAAGATATTGGTATAAATGAATTCTATTCTGGGGATCCCTTAAAAGCAGATTGGGTCATATGGGGTAGAACATCCTCCGGGTATACTCGTAGGGGATTTTTACAGAAAGCATCGCTAGCTATGATGAGTAGTGTACTGGGAGCTCATATTGTATTTGCAAAGCATATGCCTGCCGGGCTAATACCTGCAGGGCTAGGATTTTACAATGATCCCTTTCCCATCAAGGGAAAACACAAAGATCTTACGATCCTCAATGACCGGCCCTGGAATATAGAGACTCCTGCACATCTACTGGATGATCCAGTAACGCCTGCCAGTAACTTATTCATCAGAAATAACGGTATTCCACCAGAAAATGTTAACCCCAACACATGGGCACTCGAAATTGCAGGTGAATCTGCTTTGAGTCCTCGTACCTACACATTGTCAGAACTCAAAAATCGTTTTCGCAACTATACCTATCAACTGACGATAGAATGTGGAGGAAACGGCAGATCGGAATTTGATCCGCCGGCCAAAGGTAATCAATGGACTACGGGTGCGGTAGGATGTCCTGAATGGACGGGCGTAAGGTTGAAAGATGTACTGGAAGATGTGGGTATAAAACCGGATGCCGTATATATCGGTTATTATGGAAAAGACACACATATATCGGGAGACCCTGAAAAGGTGGTTATTTCCCGGGGTGTACCCATGGCAAAGGCCTTGGAAGAGGAATCCCTGATTGCCTGGTCCATTAATGGTGAGGATCTGCCACTGATGAATGGTTATCCGCTGCGGTTGGTATTTGGAGGATGGCCTGCTTCTACATCCGGTAAATGGTTGTACAAAATAGAGATCAGAGATCAGGTACATGATGGACCTAAGATGGGAGGACAATCCTATCGTGTTCCCTGTAAACCTGTGGCCCCGGGTACAGAAGTGCCTGATGAAGATATGTGTATCATTGAGTCTATGCCTGTAAAGTCATTGGTGACTTATCCTAGAACGGGAGGGATACTGCGCGGGCAGCGCACCCTGGAAGTCAGCGGGAAGGCCTGGGTCGGAAATATGGAAGTATCTCAGGTGGAAGTTTCTACAGATTTTGGAGCATCCTGGATTCCCGCAAGGCTGGAGGCTCCACCTAACAGGTTTGCCTGGCAACTCTGGAACGGCGAAGTATCTTTTCCGCAGGAAGGATATTACGAAATATGGGCCAGGGCAACGGATAGTGAGGGCAAGATGCAACCTATGCTACTTCCTGGATGGAATCCCAGAGGATATTTAAATAATGCTTGCCACCGCATAGCAGTAAAAGTTTTGTAAGCGTAATAATCATATGGATAATCAGGAAAATACTAAGCTCATACCTCTGCTCGTCAGCAGCCTAATATTGCTAGCTGTAACGATGGGAGTTGGAATATTGTTGATCGTCATGCTGAGTCGCCCGGATCTGTTTGAGGAAAAAAAGCCGTTTGAAGGCGAAGCGAAATCTGCGTCTTCAACAATGGCCAGGCCTGTTTCAAATACAGTAGAGCCTGTAGAAATCGAAAATGGTATAGATGTATCCACAGGGTTTGTTGCTGAGGGAGATTTTATGCTGGTACGTTCCACCTGTACGGCATGCCATTCGGCCAAACTCGTATTACAAAACCGTGCAACCCGGGAGGGATGGAAAGAGATGATCGTCTGGATGCAAGAAACCCAGAAGCTATGGGATCTGGGAGAAAATGAAGACAAGATATTAGATTACCTGGCAACACATTATGGTCCCGTGAAAAAGGGAAGAAGGTCTCCTGTAAAAGTAAATAGCTGGTATGAAATTCAGTAGCTAAATCTTGCGAATGACTTCGGCAATCTCTTCCATCAGCCACATAGGAGTGGATGTTGCGCCACAGACTCCCACAGTTTCCACACCTTCAAACCAATCGTTGTTCAGTTCTTCAATTCCAGATACGAAGTAACTGTTGGGATTGATTTCCTTGCAAGCGCCATAGAGCGCACGGCCATTGGAGCTTTTCTTACCCGATACAAATATGATGACATCATGCATAGCGGAGAATTTTTCGAGTTCAGGCTCTCTGTTGCTCACTTGTCTACATATCGTATCATTGAACTTCAGGTCATCGCATTTGTCTTTCATCACCTGGTGTACCTCATGAAGTAGCTTGGTACTTTTGGTCGTCTGGCTGTATAGGGATACAGGTCTGTCTAGCTCCAGTTGCTCTGCCTCTTCTACCGAAGAAACTACAATCGCTTCTTTATTGGTTTGGCCTATCAGGCCATTGACTTCTGCATGCCCGGGTTTGCCGAGAATGACGATCTGGCGATCGTCATCAAAGGCCTGACGTACTCTATTTTGCAGTTTGAGAACTACAGGACAGGAAGCATCGACTAAGTTTAGATCGTTTTCCAAGGCGATCTTATAGGTTTCTGGTGGTTCACCATGAGCCCTGATCAGTACAGTTTCTCCCTGGAGATTTTTTAGCTCGTCATGAGAAATAATTTTTAGTCCCAGTTTTTCCAAGCGTTCTACTTCTTTGTCATTGTGAACGATATCCCCCAGGCAATATAGTGATCCATGCTCTATGAGGAAATCCTCTGCCATTTCGATGGCATAAACAACACCAAAGCAAAAACCGGAATTTTGATCTATGGTTACATTCATAACTGTTGCCTATATGTTTAATCAATTTATGATGATGTAAATCAATCAGCTTAACTCACGAATGCGAGCGTTCGCCAGTTTGCAGACACGTTCTACCTGTTGTTCGATTGATAAGTCTGTAGTATCTATAACTATTGCGTCAGCTGCTTGTTTGAGAGGGCTAATCTCCCGGGTTGAATCAGTATAGTCGCGTTGCTTCAAATTGCTTTCTACTTCATCCAGGCTTACCTTTATACCTCTCCCTGCTAGCTCTTGCTTCCTGCGGTTGGCCCTTGTTTCCAATCCTGCGACCATAAACACTTTCAATTCTGCATCTGGAAAGACTACAGTGCCAATATCCCTACCATCCATAACAATACCTTTTTGTAGTCCCATGCGTTGTTGCTGACGTACCATTTCTTCTCTCACGGGTCTGAGTGTGCTTACCTGACTGACCATAGCAGATACATCTGGTGTGCGGATAGCCTGTTCTACATTGATATCATTCAGATAGGTGTCAGATTGTTGATGGTGAGCACTGGGACGAAACTCAATAGTCAGATTGCTTAGTACTTCATTAATCCGTTTTAGATTGCTGTTGACAGGAATGTGTTGTTGCAGAAGATAGAGTGTCACAGCGCGATACATTGCACCTGAATCAATATAGGTGTAATTGAGTCTTTGTGCTACCATGCGAGCTGTTGTGCTTTTACCACAACTGGCATATCCATCTATTGCTATGATAATTTTACCCAAGATCATATCATATTTCAAATACAAAACAACCGCTAAATTCATAAAATCGCAAGCATTTATTTTCTAACTTAGCCCTATGAAGTACTCTGTCATTATTGGATGTGTACTATGGTTGTGTGTCTCATGTGATCGCAATTCAACAAAACGTGCATTGGTCGAAAGGGCTCCGTTGATCTCTACAACCTACACGGATGATCTCGATAGGACCATCGTGCTCCAGACTGTTCCGAAACGTGTGGTATCGATAGCCCCCAACATTACTGAGATCATCTTTGCCCTAGGTGCAGAAGACCGGTTGATAGCGCGATCCCAGGCATGCGACTATCCACTGGCAGCGGAAGAAATTCCTGAAGTCACGACTTACCCACAACTGGATCTTGAATATTTGTCAGGACTTAACGCAGATCTGGTTTTTTCTACAGATGAAATATTTACAGGAGATGATATAGCACTTCTGGAGGAAGTCCAGATTCCAGTATATATACAGTCTTATCGAAATCTTGATGAAGTCTACCAAGGGATCCAGAAACTAGGGGAGATTCTGGGAAAGGACTCTGCAGCTATTCATCTGGCTGATTCACTTGAGCGGGTCGAACAGATTATCGTTTCCAGGACTGAAAATTTGCCCCGATACAATACCATGATACTGATCAGTGCAGATCCACTTAAAGTGGTAGGTGGAGCAGGATTTCTCAATGAACTTATCTATAAAGCTGGAGGTAAAAACATCTTTGCAGATAAGGAGCAGGCATATCCCACGACCACCCTAGAGGAAATTATGTACAGAAATCCTGAGTTCATCATTTTTCCAGCGGAAGATCCCGGGACCTTACAGGCTGTACTATCCCAGTATCCAGCTCTAACAAGGACCCCTGCATATGCCTCCAAGCAGGTATTTACCATTTCACCTGACTGGATGTACCGGCCTGGTCCAAGGATGATTAGGGGATTATTAGAACTTACACATATATTGCACGCTTCTCTTACACCGGATAATATTCTTCAAGATGAATAGACGCTCCTTGCTTTGGGGTGGGGGCTTGTTGCTGGGATGCATCTTATCTATGATAGCTAGTCTGAAGACAGGTCCTTTTGATATTTCCTATCTGGAAATCCGGGATTTTTTATCCGGGAGAACGGTTCCTCACGCTGACATACTTTATATTTTCCGTTTACCCAGGACGCTGATCGCTTTGGCAGCAGGTGCTATCCTTACGTTGAGTGGTTTTTATATGCAAGTACTGATCCGCAACCCGCTTGCAGATCCCTACATTATGGGGGTTACAGCTGGAGCAGGTTTGGGAGTTAACCTGCTTATGCTAAATATCGTTACCATTCCTGTCATTACTACTTTGACTTATCCATTGTTTGCAGGGCTAGGTGGATTGGCAAGTTTGCTCCTTGTCTTAATGATAGGAGCCAGAGGCTTAAGTGATGACAATAGCAAATTATTGATTGCTGGGGTGGCTGTATCTTCTATTTGCACAGCCTTGATAGGATTGATGATCTACCTGTATGCTGACTCGGATCAGGTTCGCAGGGTGGTATTCTGGACCTTTGGGAGCTTGTCAAGAGCTCAGAAGTGGGAGGCTGTTTGGGTAGGTGGAGCTATGTGGATCGTATCGTTGGCATTTGGCTGGTTTTATGGTACACATCTGGACATCCTATCACTCGGTGATGAGCAAGCTCAGCACCTGGGTATGCGAGTATTAAACATGAAGCTGATTATCCTGGTGATCGCTACTGTTAGTGTAGGAGGTATTGTAGCTTTCACTGGTCCCATAGGTTTTGTGGGGATGATGATCCCTCACTTTTCAAGAAGTTTGCTGGGCAGCATACACCGCAATAATTTACTGATTGCATCATTGCTGGGTGCTATGTATCTCAATACCTGTGATGTATTATCTAGGTGGATTTTACCACCGGCAGGAGTACCCATTGGCATTATTACAGCGCTGCTGGGAGTGCCTTTTTTTCTACATATATTATTTTCCGATAAAAGATATTTTTAATTGTAAAAATATTTATAATATTGTATAATTAAGCTAAAACATGCTTGAATATCTTTTCAAAATTCATGCAAATATCTCATAATCAATTACTATCTTTGCATAGATGTGCAGCTAATTTATCTATAGGTACTTTACTAAGCCACTATCTCCCCGATAGTGGCTTTTTTTATCATTTTTTATGAACATATCGAATAAACTTCAAGGCAATAGATTATTTATTGGAATAGAAATACCAGACTCATTAAAACAAGAGATTGATGCCTTTAGAAAAAAGCACAAGAGACTTCGAGGTATAGAATGGGTTAAGCTGGAAAATCTGCATATCACAGTTAGTTTCTTTGGAAAAGTACCAATTGAGATGGTTCCCAACTTATTGGAAATGATTAGGGTTGCTTTGTTAAAGATAGATCCATTTGAGTTAAATATTGATGGCTATGCATTGGGCCCCAACACGAGAAATGTCCGTATGATATGGGTTAAATGGAAAAAAGATCCGATTTTTAAAGACTTAAGCCAACATATTCACCAATTGTACCGACAGATTGATCCCTCTCACCAACAACGAAAAAGCCCCGTACCGCATACAACTATAGCGCGACTCAAAGGGTTTGAAAAACTTGATGAGTTGGAACTGCAATCCACGCTTCATACATCACATATACACGTGGACCGTTTGATCGTTTGGAATGCTATACTTAGTGAAGAAGGACTAGTTTACCTTCCTGTAACAGCGTACACATTATGATCATATTCAGGGTAAATTTGTAATAGAAGAAATATGGTTTCTAAAATAGGTAAGGGATCTGCTAGTATTAGCATTGAACTTTAAATTTGGAAATTCATCCATCAGTTTCTGAACTTCAATCTCTGAGAGCGAGCGGCTTTTTTGAGTTTTCTTGTTATGAACAGCCCATTCTTTTAAATATTTTCTGATATAATACATAACGAACAATTAAAGTATACACAAAGGAATAAGTCAACAAGAGTAGATGATATTATTTATTTATATGCAATATATTAAAAATGAATTATAAATTCATAGTAATATCTAAATATTAATTTCGATATTGTTTATCGGGATACTACAGTTGTGATTAAATAAGCATTTAAAAAGTTATAGAAATAGGTTGAGCTAACTAATTATTGAATTTGACTTTGCGTTACGATATTTCTAACAATATAGTTGCACAAATTTTCTCAGTCCTTATATCATTAACTGGTACTGATCGGTATGGTTTACGGGCTGCATCGCGATATTCTTCCCCAATAAATAGATTATCTGGGTATTCGTATGACATAAGTTTTCCCTTTCTTAACGGGAAGAGAGTAGTCTATACTAGTAATCCAGGGGTTGTATAGCTTGATATACTTGTAAGTCGTATTGTATTCCTTTGCCCATGTGGGTAAATCTGATATGGTTTCCGAGACAGTTATTTCCCGATACTTCCATAGATCGTATAATTCACTTTCGGGTATCTGGAATTTGTATTGTCCAGGATTTTCAAGTATGATTTTATAAGCTAGAATTTTAAAAATATATCGATAGGTTTGTTCGTGTAAATAGAGATCGTAATAGGAATCGACCATTTGAGATTCCAGGGCACTAGCCAATCCAGCGATGCCGCGATTGTAAGCTGCTGCCACAAGGGTCCAGTTTGCAAATCTACCGTAAGATTGTTTCAGGTATTTACAAGCTGCATAGGTAGAACTGAAAGGATCCCTGCGTTCATCTACATAGGTATTTACCTCAAGCCCCATTTCTTTAGCTGTAGCTTCCATCAGTTGCCACATGCCTACTGCCTGCCGGTAGGATTCGGCATCGTTGTCGAGGTTGCTTTCAGCCACAGCTACATAGAAAAAATCCGCCGGAATGCCTTCGGCCCGAAGGGTCTTAAGGATATCATTCTTCCATCGGTGTGCCCGTTTGAGCACCAGTAGCGTAGAAGCGTGATAATAAGCCAGGGCATTAATTTCACGGTCCAGACGCTCTGCAATTTCGGGATCAGATAAGGGGACTTCTTCTCCGCAGAACGATAGATTCGATGGAATGGGGAAATTTACGATGTTTGGGGATTGCCTTGGATGATCATTGTGATTCTGAGGGTCTGATTGTTGCGCGGGAAGACAACTTTGGAACATAATGAAGCAAATGAGGGCCTGGGCAAACAGTGAGATGCGCATATAGTAAGGATGAGATGCAATATTAATTGAACATACGAATATTTGAAGTTCGTTGTTAGCCAATATCTTGCAAAACACATATTTCCGGTGTAGTGTGTATATTCGTTTGAATGGTATCTAATCAAGGTTGTAAAAGGTTCGTGATTGATCAAGTCAATAGATAACTAACATGTATATTTTAATTTCGCCTGACAAATTTAAGGGTTCCCTTACAGCGAGCGAAGTAAGTAATGCAATCCTAGAGGGGTGGAAGTTGAGTATGCCAGAAGTGCAGGCGAGTATACTGCCGCTTGCTGATGGTGGAGAGGGTACCCTCAAAGTGCTTACGCACCATTTAGGAGGAGATTTTGTCAATGTGTGGGTATATGATCCTCTGTTTCGTTGGACGCAAGCTAGTTATGGATACGACGAAGCCACGCATACTGCCTTCATGGAGATGGCACAGGCATCTGGACTGGACAAGCTATCTGAGATGGAGCGAAACTGCTATGTTACCAGTAGCTACGGTACAGGGCAGATGATACTAGATGCCCTGCAAAGGGGAGCAAAGAAGATAATCATTGGAATAGGTGGCAGTGCTACCTGCGATGGGGGTATCGGAATGGCTGCGGCTTTAGGATATCGATTCCTAGATCAGGATGGTGCAGATTTATTGCCCATCGGAAAATCAATGATTGACATAGCAGAGATTGCTGCTCCTGATGTAATGAGATCATTGGAAGTGGTTGTATTGTCAGATGTTGACAATCTATTGTATGGAAAAGATGGAGCAGCCTATGTATATGGACTTCAGAAAGGTGCTCGGGAAGAGGAAATTAGCCAACTAGATCGGGGACTATTTCATCTGGCATCAGTAATGAAACGGGATTTGAAAGTAGCAGTAGATACATTGTCAGGAGGTGGTGCTTCGGGAGGATTGGGAGCAGGACTATTTGGATTTCTGGGGGCGTGGATTGAGCCAGGTGCGGCATGGATAGCCCGGGAAATGAATCTGGAGGACTGGGTAGAAAACTGTGATATTGTTATAACTGGAGAGGGCAAAATTGACAGGCAAACTCTTCATGGAAAGGTGGTGGGAAATCTGGCCCAGCTCGCTAAAATATATGGCAAACCCGTCATTGCTTTCTGTGGTACTGCTGAACTGGACATCAAACTGCAACAAAAAATGGGGCTGACTTATGTACAATCCATTATAGATAGACCTATGTCGCTGGCAGATGCAACAGCACAAGCATATCAGTTACTTAGGACTGCAGCTTTCAATGTAGCAAATATACTGTCAAAGCAATTCTAACAACTCTTGTACTATTTAGTTGATTATATCAACGGAAAATACATACTTTTGTCCAAAATATGGATCCAAAATGAATATGAATAACATAGGTATTTATCTGCGTTCCTTGACAGGGCTGTTGGTACTAATTGCATTGGTAGGGGTGGGGCTGGGATCTTGCGATAATGGTCACAAAGAAGTAGAACAGGAGCTTAAGAAAAAGGTAATTGACATACATGACGAGATTATGCCTCGAATGCGTGAGATTGTAGAACTCAAAGAACAGCTTCAGTTGCTGCAGGACAATCTTGCAGGAAACAATGCAAATGAGGCAACGGTAGCAAAAGTAACACAACTGAGGCAGATACAGTCAGGTCTGAATGAGGCCGAAAATTCCATGCGGACATGGATGCAGGAATTTAAGGTTACATTACCTGAGGATACACCACATGAAAGTGTGATAGAATACTACGAAGAAGAAAAAGCTGAGATTTCTCAGGTAAGAGAAAATATGTTGAGCAGTATAGATGCTGCAAAGACCTTTATCGAAGTACATAAAGAATAGAGAGATGGTAAAAGGAAGAATGATCCTGACAACAGGGTTGTGGGTAGGATTAATGTGGCTGGCAATCGGATGCGGTTCAGGAAGCTCTTCATCACTACCCATACTAGGCACCAGTCAAGTTGTAGATGGAGATACCCTGTATCATACGATACCGGAATTCTCGTTTATCAATCAGGACAGTGCAAAGATCACACAGGCTGATTTGGAAGGGAAAATATATGTAACTGATTTCTTTTTTACTTCCTGCCCCACCATTTGCCCTAAAATGAAACAACAGATGCTCCGTTTATACCAAAGGTTTAAAGATGATAACGAGGTAATGTTATTATCACACTCTATTGATCCATCGTATGACACGCCTACTGTTCTGAGGGAGTATGCAAAAGGTTTGGGAATTTCTTCTGACAAATGGCTCCTGGTTACAGGGGAACAGAAGGATATATATCTCATAGCTGATGAGTATCTGGTAAGTGTAGCTGAAGATGAGTCTGTTCCTGGTGGATTCATTCACGGAGGACATTTCATTCTCGTGGATAAAAGTCGCAGGATCAGGGGATATTATGATGGTACAAAAGAGAAAGAGGTAGATCAGCTTATGTCTGACATAGAGCTTCTGATTAGCGAATATACAGCGTCTTGAGCATGTCAACCCTGAAAGGTATTCTGGGATTTGTCTGGCCTGTGATCATCCTTTTGTTGCTAACTCTTTTTCGCTACTGGTATCAGCAACAATCCAATCCAATAGGTAAAAGACTCTACAATCAGAACTGTGCTAACTGTCACATGCAAGCGGGGCAAGGATTGGCGCAGTTGATCCCGCCACTGGCTCAAGCTGATTATTTGATCAGCTACCGTGATAGTTTGCCTTGTATCATCAGGAATGGAATGCGTGGTGAAGTAATGGTTAATGGCATTACATACAATCAGCCTATGCCAGGTAATGATCAGCTTTCTGCTTCAGAGATAGCACATATCATGGATTATATCAATCACTCCTGGGGCAACGATATAATATCCATTCCGCAGGATTCTGTTTCACAGCTCCTAAACCAATGTAACTGAGCAACGCGGTCAATCGTCCTGTAAATATATTTAAGAGGGTTAACGATATCATATATATTTTTAAATAACATCTTAGATAAATCCAATTATTAGCTTAATGGATTAAACCTGACAGATGATTATTTTCACTAACCCCCATCTACCGACAGCCCCCCTTGTTCAACGCGCTATCCAGTATAAGGGAGGAAGGATAGTTTAATTAAATTAATATGGTAATACTGTGCCTTCTTCTCAGACCACGTAATCATTTTAATTATTCCGTAATACCTTTCCAAGTATCGGTTCTGAATGGATTGGTTGGCAAACCTGCTGAATTATAAATAGAAAGATCCTCAGGGTTATCTGCCCATCCATATCGTACAGCTACGGGATTGGATACTTCGCTGGCATAAACGACAATTTGATTAGTGCTGATAATTTCGGCTTTTGCCCAATGAAATACCTGATCTTCCCCTGCAATACTGAAACCAGGTACATAGCCATACTTATTTTGGTTGACAAGCCCTTCTCCGATATGGTCAAAAGTAATAATGATCTTACCGTCTTCTACATCATGGGACTGATACATGGGGCCATCTGCAATGATATCTTTACCATAGGCGATATGATAAGCCTGTAAAGCCAGCCTTCTGCCTACCTCCTGCTTATTGCGAGGATGGATATCATCGGCATCGCCGATATCGATGGTTGAGGCCATTCCGGTATTGGGAAGGCCTAACGTCATGGTCTGAGCTTCGCGTAGTTCTGCCCAGGTACTACCCTGAGGTGTATCTACGGGCTGCCTGAAGTTGGCTAGTTGTACGAAGAGAAAAGGAAAGTCCCCTATATCCCAATGTTCTCTCCAGTCTTTGATCATCAAGGGAAACAGGGTCTGGTATTGCTTGGCACGGTTCGCATTGGATTCGCCCTGGTACCAGATTACTCCCTGGAGTTTGTAGGGTATCAAAGGTGCTACCATGCCATTAAAAAGCAACGTGGCGTATTGATTGGGGTTGATAGAAGTATTGACGCGTACATCGCTAGCTCGGTAGTACCATGTTCCTCCAAGGTCGATGCGCTGATCACCTATTGACAGATACATATCTCCTTCAGTTCCCCATAATCCTCCTCTTCCAGCATTATCAGTAACCTTTACAGTAACGGTATTTTTACCCGGTTGGAGAATATCTGTCGAGATCCGGTATGACCTGGGTTCGTTGTAAACTTCCGTTTTGCCCACCTGCTTACCATTGACCCAGGTAATATCCTGATCATCTATGGGCCCTAGATTCAGTATTACGGTCTGTGCTACCTGTTTGGGGGTAAGTATAAAATCCTTGCGAAACCATATTACACCATCCACCCCTAAGAGGCCTCTTTGCTCCCAGCTTGCAGGCATATCCCCCATCTTTCTCCACTTGGAGAGGTCTACATCATCAGTTGCCCAGGCCGGTACGCTATCGATCACAGGAACTTCATTCTGGAAATCTGAACCCAGCACTTCCCTGATTTTAGTTTGCTGTTCTTCTTGAAAAGTTTGAAGATTGATTGTTTTTAAGGCCTCCAGTTGCTCATCAAAAAATGGCGTTGTCCGTATAGCTTTTGCACTGGTCCAGGCTTCTACTTCTGTACCTCCCCAGGTAGTATTGATCAAGCCTATGGGTACACTCAGATTTTTATATAAGTCCCTGGCAAAAAAATATCCTACAGCTGTAAAGTCTCCCACGGTTTCGGGGCTACATATTTCCCATACGGTAGTGTCTGAGATTTTATCCTGAGTTGTGGTAGCGATGATCCTGGGTACGTTGAAATGGCGGATCAATGGATACTGGGCATTTGCTATCTCTTCTTCGGCGTTTTGCGAATTGCGTACCGTCCATTTCATGTTGGATTGTCCGGAGCATATCCATACTTCTCCTGCGTAAATATCCTGTATGCTGATCGTATTACTACCCGAGACGCTCATAGTATAGGGACCTCCTGTAGAAACAGGCGATAGGGTAATTTGCCATTTGCCGTCAGCTCCAGCCTGGGTTTCATGGGATTGTTCTCCAAAAGTCACAGTAATCTGTTCTCCTGTATCAGCCCAACCCCATATAGGTACTTCGGCATGGTGTTGAATAACCATGTGGTCCTGAAACAATTGGTGCAAAATGATTTTTGCATGTACCTGTAAAGAAATACCACCTGTAAGGGTGAACGTTAAAAGTAGTAGTCTTTTCATGATTAATTATTTGATGGGTAGTGATTAGGATCTATTGAAACGTATTTTTTGTCCTCGTTGGTTGTTATCAAAAGTCCCTTTTTGATATACAATATTTCCATTTACGATGGTCGTATGTATCATGGACTGGAAAGTAGTACCTTCAAATGGAGACCATCCACATTTGTAGTAAAGATTTTTTGGGGATATTGTCCAGGGATGGTTGAGGTCTACCAATACCAGGTCGGCGTGGTAACCCTCACGTAAAAATCCCCTTTTATCAATCTGAAAGCATTTAGCTGGAGCATGACACATTTTATTGACAACCAGTTCAAGTGTAAAAATACCCTGATGTACCAGTTCTAGCATAGCTACCAGGGTATGCTGAATAAGCGGACCTCCTGAAGGGGCATTTACATATGGGCGGGACTTTTCTTCTAACGTATGAGGTGCATGATCTGTAGCTACTATGTCCAGTAAATCTTCCTGCAAAGCCTTACGCAGAGCCTCACGATCGGTACGCTTTTTGATCGCTGGATTCCACTTAATAAGATTACCTTTGGACATGTAATCATCTTCGGTGAACCAAAGGTGATGGATACATGCTTCAGAGGTAATACGTTTTGCTTCCAGAGGAATATCATTTCTGAATAATGACAACTCTTTTTCAGTGGATATATGAAGTATATGTAGGCGCGTATTGTATTGCCGAGCCAGGGCCACTGCTTGAGATGAAGAAGCATAGCAGGCTTCCTCGCTACGGATCTGTGGGTGAAGATATACAGGAATTTCCTCTCCGAATTTTGCCTTATATTCTTCCAGATTGCTCTGAATAATTTCTTCCTTTTCACAATGTGTGGCGATGAGCATAGCTACTTCACTAAAGAGTTGCTCCAGTGTTACAGGGTTATCGACCAGCATACTACCCGTAGATGATCCCATAAATACTTTCACACCACATACCCATTCAGGATCTGTTTTTAAAACTTCTTCAAGGTTGTCATTTGAGGCTCCCATAAAAAAAGAATAATTGGCTGGAGAAACCTTTGCAGCTCTTTGGTATTTAGCTTCCAGAAGTTCCTGTGTGATGGTAGGAGGAGAGGTGTTGGGCATTTCCATAAATGTAGTAACTCCACCAGCTATCGCAGCACGGGACTCCGTTGCTATTTCAGCTTTGTGTGTAAGGCCAGGCTCGCGAAAATGCACCTGATCATCAATTACACCGGGTAATAGGTATAGTCCTTCACCATCGATAACGTGATCCGTAATCTGATTGATTTCTGTTGAAATTCGATGAATCACCCCCTTTTTAATCCAGACATCTTGTCTGATTTGTGTGCCTTCGTTGACAACTGTGGCGTTTTTGATCAGCAGGGTACTCATATGTCTCAGCACTAAAATGATGTAGTACGACTTCTATTTTC
This sequence comes from uncultured Bacteroidia bacterium, assembly GCA_964468435.1. GTDB lineage: Bacteria > Bacteroidota > Bacteroidia > J057 > J057 > JBCCTX01. The sequence continues at coordinate 227,189 of CAYXVE010000001.1, forward strand.
TTATGACAGATCAATATACAAAAGTACCTCTCATCCAAACCATATTTTTGTAATATTATCTTAGATTTATAGTTTTGAATAGTGCTATAATATCACATTGAAGTGAGTACACACAAGCCTAAACACATTGCACTTGCAGGGAATATAGGTGCAGGGAAAACTACCCTGAGCATGAGGCTGGCTGAGCACTACGGTTGGCAACTATTACTGGAAAGTGTAGAAGATAATCCCTATCTGGAGGATTTTTATTATAACATGAATAAATGGGCTTTTCCACTTCAGATTTACTTTCTGCATAGCCGTCTCAATCAGATTGCGGATATACAACAAGGCAACCGGACCGTCATCCAGGATAGGAGTATTTACGAAGATCCCTATATCTTTGCCAAAAATTTACGAGAGTCCTTTTACTTGAGTGAGCGCGACTACAGCAATTACATCAGTTTGTTTCATTCTATTAGCCGACTGGTTAAAGCGCCTGATTTATTGATCTATCTTCGGGCAAATATTCCTAAATTGGTGGAGCAGATCCAGAAAAGAGGACGTCCGTATGAAAACGCTATTAGCATCAAATATCTTGAAAATCTGAATCGAAATTATGAAGCGTGGATCAATCGATACGATATGGGCGCGCTGATGATTATCGAGGTTGATGATCTGGATTATCTCTCATCCGAAGAGGATTTCCGCTCTATCGTTGAGCGTGTAGATCGCGAATTTCTGAGTAAATATGTAATAGAATAGCTCGTGGCTCTTAGGGCCCGTGCTAGTGTGCAACGGGTTTGGGCGATGCACAACGATCATATGTTGGTTGACTGGCTGGCTGAAGTTGCAAACTTCAGCCAGCGTCTTAGGAGTTTCCCGCCATCGTATTTATGGTGAAGTTGCAAACTTCAGCCAGCGTCTCAGGAGTTTCCCGCCATCGTCTTAGGAGTTTCCCGCCATCATCTTAGGAGTTTCCCGCCATCGTATTTATCGTATTTGTGGTGCTCCCGCCATCCTTTAGCATGTCCGAACATCCTTTAGGTTCTGATCGGAGGCTTATTACCATAGACAATGCTCTCTCAATACACCGCAGTTACTGTATACCCTTCTGCTTTAAGTAACTCAATCAGCCCTTGATCTCCAGGAAGATGGGCGGCACCGACTGCAATAAATACTTTGCCTTCTTTCATTTGCTCCATCAGCGGTTTCACCCAGTTTTTATTTCTTTTATATAGCAGATTGCCAGTACGGTCTTTAAGCGTTGGATCATCATCGACCATTTGCATCAGTTGGTCCAGTCTCTGCTGTCTATAAAGACGAAACATATCTTGAAACTGCGAACAGTAAGTCTGTGGGGAGCGTACCGTCTCCATCAACTCATGTACCTGTTCTTCGAGGGGAATCTCATTGAAAAATGCAACTTGCTCCTCTACTGTTTCGAGTCCAGATATAGGTTTTTCAGCTTTTTTGAACAGATTGGTGAAATAAAGTTCATAGGAATTGGGCTGTTCTCGGAGACAGTACATCGTGGATATTTGCTGAGCCAAAAATATAGGCTTGATCATCTGATACATGGGAATACTCACAGGCATGCTATCCTGCATAAACTGCTGAAGGTATTGATAGTCGTCTTCTGAAAGCAGGGATTTCAGGCTGTTGGGAGGGGTGAGGATCATCTGCATGGCAGTTGCCATCATGCTTTGGGCATCGAGAACGATCTCTGTTACCAGGTGTTCTGACTTGTCCAGTTGTTCAATGACAACTGGAGGCAGGAAAAATGAGTCATTGGGGATAATGTGGATGGTGCCATACAGGTAAGAAGGATGATTGAGGTCATTCCGGTTGATTTCCCAGAATAAGTGATTATAGCTATCAGAGGAAATTGTGATAACTTTTGTCTCAACAGATTTCTGCTGGGTTTTACAGCCTAATCCTACTGAAATTAGTAGTGGCAGGGTACCCAATAGCAATAAATAATGCTTGAGCTGTTCTGTCATAGCATAAAGCCGTTTTATATTCACTTGATTATGTGTTTTAGGCAACACTTTCCTGTATTATTAATAGAGAAATTATTGAACATAATCCACGATGGTACGCTCAATAATATCTGCACATGTTTCCAACTGTTCGGCAGTGATGACGAGTGGGGGAGCAAAGCGAATGATATTACCATGCGTAGGTTTGGCCAATAACCCGTTTTCTTTCAATGCCAAACATATGTTCCAGGCTGTTTTACTTTCCGGATGATCTTTAATTACAACTGCATTGAGGAGTCCCTTTCCTCTGACGAGTTCCACCAGATCGGGTCTTTTATGGATCACGGTATTCATTCTTTTACGGAATCTATGCCCCAATTCTTCAGCTTTGCTGGCTAGATTTTCATCTACAAGTACTTTCAGGGCTTCCATTGCGACGGCACATGCCAGGGGATTGCCTCCATAAGTAGAACCATGTTCTCCGGGCTTGATCGTCAGCATGATCTCATCGTCGCACAAAACGGCTGAGACAGGTAATACTCCGCCAGAAAGCGCTTTTCCCAGAATAAGGATATCAGGACGAACATCTTCGTGATCACAGCAGAGCATTTTGCCAGTCCGAGCCAGACCTGTCTGTACTTCGTCTGCAATGAATAGCACCTGATGCTGTTTACATATTTCATACCCCTTTTTGAGATATCCTGAGTCTGGAACCACTACCCCGGCTTCCCCCTGTATGGGTTCTACCATGAATCCAGCAACCCTGGGGTCCTGTACAGCTTGCTCAAGTGCCTCGAGATCATTATATGGTATCACTTCATACCCAGGCATATAAGGACCAAATCCTTTATAACTGGAAGGGTCCTGCGATGAAGAAATGGCGGCCAGGGTTCTCCCCCAGAAATTTCCCTCTACAAATAGTATTTTAGCCTGGTTTTCAGGAATCCCTTTTACTTCATAGCCCCATTTACGGCACAATTTCAAGGCAGTCTCACCTCCTTCGACACCCGTATTCATAGGAAGCACCCTATCATAACCCAGTAACTCGGTGATATATTTTTCATATATTCCCAGTACATTATTGTGAAACGCCCGGGATGTCAGGGTGAGTTTTTGTGCCTGCTGTATCAGGGCATCAATGATACGTGGGTGGCAGTGCCCCTGATTGATAGCACTGTAAGCAGATAAAAAGTCAAAGTATTGCTTTCCCTCTACATCCCATACATACACACCTTCACCCTTAGCCAGGACTACCGATAGAGGATGATAGTTGTGTGCCCCGTAACGGTCTTCTAGTTGAATCGCCTCAGATGATGATATTTTTTCCAGAGATTGAATCATAACTTATTTTTTACCAGTGTCTTAAAGGTGTATGCATATTCATTTTTATCATCGGCTTGTCTTGCATCTACCGAGATTACTTCCCAGCCTTCATCAAAAGATTTATCGAAAAACACATCTCCATCTATTTCTGCATGAACGATCGTTAGATAAACCTTATCGATAATCCCTTTTCTAAATGCTTCTTTAAAAATATAAGATCCCCCAATGATACAAATTTCCGGTTCGAACTTACACAGAGCAATGGCTTTTTCCAGTGAGTGGGCTATTTCTACCCCATCAGGATGATAGTCTGTTCTGCGCGTAGTTACAATATGCCTTCTGCGGGGAAGGGGTTTACCCAGCGAATCAAAGGTAAGCCGGCCCATAATTACCGGTTTTCCCAACGTGATCCGTTTAAAATGTCGAAAATCTTCTGGTAAATGCCATGGAAGATTATTATTTTTTCCAATTACCCCATTTTCGGAAACCGCATAAACCGCAATTACGTTCTGTTGCATACATCCAAATTGCTATCTTTACCCTATGCTTACAAAGATACATAAGCTCTGGTTTGTAACACTGTTAACTATTTTTTGTTTTGCAGGTTGTATTGACTTAAAACCCGAGGAGGAAATTATTCCTTTGGATGAGATGACAGCACTTTTATTTGACTATCACGTGGCTTATACTCATGGAGACAAAGTTATGAGAGATTTTCGTATGCGAGAAATTTATGTACATGAATTGATTGACGGGATATTGAAACAAAGAGGGTTGAGCCGGGAAGATTTTTACCGGAGTTATGAATACTATGTTGCCCATCCTATATTGTTAGATACTATTTATTCCCGTATCATGGTAGATATGCAGGCTGTACAGAATGATCCTTCTTTCTTCAAATGAAATTATTTCACCCTCATACCTATCACAAACTGGGATTTCAGGAAATACTGGAATACGGTTCACGAAAGCTGGTAAGTTCGGATGCGAAAGAGCGCTGGTTTGATATCAGGCCTTTATCAGATCCCTCGGCTGTGCAATTGGCTTTGGATCAGGTAGATCAGTTCCGGGAGGTTCTTTCTGGTGGGGAAAAACTGCCTCCCTTTCATTTTGTATCTGTTGCAAAAACCCTGAATAAGGTAAATGTAGCAGGTAATTGGCTAAGTGTGGAGGAGTTGGTTCAGTTACTCAACTGGTTGCGGTCGATTGATGCCATTCGGAAGTTTTTTCAACAGCGTCAGGAAATGGCACCTGCGCTGGATGAATTGGTCAATTCAGCTTCATTCCAGTCTGGACTGATCAATAAGATTGAGCAACTGGTCGATGAGCGTGGCAATCTACGCGAAGATGCTTCTCCAGAGCTATTCAGGATTCGCAAGTCTCAAAAATCCACTTCTAATGAATTGCGGGGAGTACTGTACAAAGTTCTTCGCAAAGCACAGGAACGCAACTGGAGTCAGGATAAAGAAATTACAATACGGAATGACCGCTTTGTCATACCTGTCAAAGCTGAGTCCAAGGGTAATATCCCTGGTTTTGTGCAGGACGTTTCACAATCCGGTAATACGGTATTTGTAGAGCCTGCAGAATCGCTCACCCTGAACAATCGGCTCCGGGAACTTCAGATGGCAGAGAAAAACGAAATACTTAGGATTCTACAGCAGATCACCCGTGATATCGCACAATATGCAGATATGCTGGATGTTTTCCGCGAGGTGATGCTCCAGTTGGAAATGATACGTGCCAAGGCGCAGTTATCCGTGGATCTCAACGCGATCTTACCGGAAATGTCTGCTGAAGCAGACAATTTCGAGTTGCGAAAGGCTTTCTATCCTTTATTATTGCTTAAGGCCAAGCAGGAGAAGATGAACGTGATACCACTATCGATGTCCTTTGACTCCAAAGGTCGTATCGTGGTAATCTCTGGACCCAATGCTGGAGGTAAATCGGTATCTCTGAAAACTGTGGGATTGTTGCAGTTGATGCTCCAATGTGGTTTTCTTGTACCTGTGGAGGAAGGATCGAAGTTCCGGATCTTTGATTCACTCTTTATCAATATCGGGGATGAACAATCGGTAGAGAGTGATCTGAGCACCTATACCTCACATCTATTTCACCTCAGGCAGATGGGTGATAATATGGATGAAAATTCCCTGTTTTTAATCGATGAATTTGGAAGTGGAACCGATCCTAAACAAGGAGGTGCTATTGCAGAGGCTTTCCTGGAGCGTTTCGTGCGCCAGCAGGCATATGGAGTGATTACTACTCATTACGGTAATATCAAAAAGTTTGCAGAACTCGCCAAAGGTATCAGCAATGCAGCCATGGAGTTTGATACCGCGGAACTCAAACCGACCTACCGGTTATTGACTGGTGTACCGGGAAGGAGTTATGCCTTTGAAATAGCCGAACGGGTAGGGGTACATCCTACAATCATTCGCAAGGCGAGGAAGAAAGTAGGTAAAGAAGAAGTAGATGTAGAGAAACTACTGGAAGAACTGGAAAAGAAAAATACCCATCTGAATCAGCTTTTGGGAGAAAACAACAAGAAATCCAGGAACCTGGAGCGACTGGTGAAGGAAAATGACAGTCTTCAGAACGAGTTAGTGCGTAGAAGACGCAAAGTGGTAAACGAAGCCAAGCAGGAAGCCAACCGGTTGATACAGGAAGCTAACCGTAAGATCGAGAATACCATCCGGGAGATCCGGGAAAGTCAGGCTGAAAAGGAGTCAACGAGAAAACTGCGTGAGGAGTTGGAGGCTTCGACATATGCGGTAGAAGAAGTAGAGGAACATAAACCAGAGCAGAAAAAGGAGGAAAAGGTCGTCAATGGAAAAATAGAAGAAGGCGACTGGGTGAAATTGAAAAATGCAGAAACAGAGGGTCAATTAATTGAAATGAAGGGAAAACGCGGCGTTATGTTGTCAGGGGGAATGAAATTACAAGTAAACCTCGATCAGTTGCAAAAGGTCAAGCCTCCCAGGCAGTCAGGGAGAAAGGTAGCTGGTACGAGTGGAATCCGCATGGTCGATGCACAGATGGAACTGCGTGTCATGGGTATGCGCGTCGAGGAGGCACTGCTGGAGGTCGATCGCAAAATCGACAAGGCTCTGCTGGCAGGCCTGCGTCAGATTAAAATCCTGCACGGTAAAGGTACCGGAGTGCTCCGCGAAGCCATTCGCAATTACCTTAGGCAACTGCCTTTTGTTACAGCATATTATGATGCTACAGAAGAGGAAGGTGGAGCAGGATGGACGATTGTGGAGTTTAGTTAAAATTCCAACATATATGTTAATCTCTTTTCGGTACGGAGATATTATGCAAATTATATGGCGGCAAAGCTTACTACCTGCTCAGGCACTTTCAGAGTTCTGTTTGATAGGTATCATGACCACGATATTTACTTTTGTATGCTCAGTCAGTACCTTCCCAATCTAAATGATACTCATCACCTAAATCCAATATCTACCTTTGGATCGACAAATTTCATCATTCTCTTCGTATTCATCCCTTGAAGGTCGCGCTCTAAGTACAGGGTAATTTAGGCTATATCTAAAAATATTTTTAGATATACATATTACTGTATGCTTGCATATACACATACGGCAAATTGGGATGAAAGGCTTTATTTAATTTGTGAAAATACATTGGTCTACAGATTCACACCATCCGTATACTATTTTTTGTCAGATATAAGGTTTCAGTTATCATGAGAGAAAATAATTTAAATAGAAACTCTCATGAAAAAATTACTGTTAGTCGTATTTAGTTCCTTGTTCTTCTTGGAAACTTGGGCGCAACCGATTCCCGAATTGAAAGATATTGAATCGTGTATTGAGTCAGCGTTTAATCAGTCTTTTCCAGACCAAAAGAATCAGATCAGACCTATTATGGAAAAGTTATCTCCTGCTCACCAGGAAAATGCTTCTCCGTGGTTAATTTATTGGCAGGCCTATGGCCATTACTACGAGGGTATTTACCTCATGCAGATGGATCAAAAGGATGCAAGCGAGGAGGTACTGGAAAAAGGATTGGAATTGCTGGACAGTAAGTCTGAATGGAGTTCTGAAGATCACGTACTTGCCGGAACGATCATGGGACTCATGATGAGTGTATCTCCGGGGAAAGTCATGAGCCTGTCTGCCAAATCGAGTAAACATTACAGTAAAGCGCTTGAACTGGCTCCTGATAACATGCGCGTGTATCTAGCGCTGGGGAAAAGCGATTTTTACAAACCCAAGATGTTTGGAGGAGGAAAAAATGTGGAGGAATACCTGCTCAAAGCGCTGAAACTGGATGACAAATATACAGATGACCCCAACGCCCCATCATGGGGTAGAGAAGAAGTGTATGGATATCTGGTACGGTTTTATCAACGGGTGGATCGGTTGGAAGAGGCAAGATTATACCTCAAGCAAGGTCTGAAACTGTATCCGCAGGATTATATGTTGAATGAACTGTCATCTGGATTGTAGCATGAGAAGCTTGATACTCATATTGACCCTATGCTTTGCCGGGAATCTGTGTATTGCACAAACCAGGATCATAGGAACAATACGCGATGCTAGAGGGGAACCTATCCCTCTGGCTAATGTATACCTGAAGGAAATTCTCGAGGGTGATATTACTGATGAAAACGGTGAATTTTCGTTTGTTACCCAGGCTAGAGATTCGGTTGTTTTAGTAATCAGCAGGATGGAATATAAACGAGCGGAAATACAGATGGATCTCAACCAGCTCCCTGAGCAATTAACTATCCAACTGGAAAAAACATCCATTGGGGTCTCGACGGTTAACATTACAGCGGGAGCCTTTGAGGCGAGTGATGAAAAGAAAGGTACCATTCTCAAGCCGCTGGACATTGTCCAGAATGCAGGAGCACAAGGAGATCTCTTTGGTGCCATACAGACACTGCCGGGTGTATCACCCACAGCCCATGAAACCGGCATCTTTGTCCGTGGAGGAGGTGCCTATGAGACTCGTACACTCATGGATCGCATGATCATTCCCCAACCTTTTTTCAGTAACGTACCTAATATTCCGGCTAGAGGACGTTTTGATCCCTTTTTGTTTAAGGGGGTGCTGTTTAGTACAGGGGGGTACTCTGCAGAATACGGCCAGGCGCTTTCTTCAGTGCTATTGCTGGAAACAGAAGATATGCCCGAGCGAACTTCATCTAGCCTGGGGATGAATCTGGCAGGGTTGGATGTCTCACATATCCAATTGTGGGGAAAGCAAACTGCCCTTTTTGGAAGGGTAGGGGTGAGTTATCTTGAACCTTATTTTAACATGATCAACCAGAATCGAGACTGGAAACAGGCTCCCCGGGGCATCGATGTTGCATTAGGTGGGCGACATAAGACGCAGAGTGGGATGTGGAAGACCTATTTTCAGCATCAGCGTGGCAATTTGTTGCTGGGAGTCGATAATCTAAATGATCTGAGTGATCCGCATGTTTTTGATAACGAGAATCACAATACATTCTGGAATACGTCTTATAAAGGTATTCTGGGCACTTCATGGTCTGTGTTTACCGGATTTGCCTTAAGCCGTGATATCAATAAAGATCAGTTTGATCAGTTTGGAACGGATGAAGATCGTACCTGGCTACAATCCCGCATGACGTTGGGAAGAGATATCTACAAAAAGATATACCTCAAGTTTGGGACGGAGCTACATTATCAGCGGGATGAACTCGACAAAGAATTCGGTACAGGAGAATTTACTTCCATGTATTTGGGAGCTTTTGCGGCAATTTATGTAGAATCCGATATACAGCTTAGCGACAAAGTGGCGCTCAGGGTTGGTGGGAGAGGAGAATACAACGGTATTTTAGGTGAGTGGAATCTGGCTCCACGCATGTCTATGGCTTTTAAGACTGGTAAAAACAGTCAGGTGTCCCTGGCTTATGGACAGTTTTTCCAAATGCCTCAACCTGATTATGTATGGAGCACACAAGAGCTGGATTTTGAACAGGCTACTCATTATTTGGTCAACTACCAATGGCTCACAGACAAGTATACCTTCCGGGTGGAGGCTTATTTGAAAAATTATCAATATTTGATCAGGCATTTGGGTAATTTCCATTACGTCAACCAAGGAGGAGGAGTGGCCAAAGGAGTCGATCTGTTTTGGCGTGCACGCCGCAGTATCAAAGGGCTGGATTACTGGGTAACCTATTCATTTGTAGATAGCCAGAGAATCTCGGGTGATTATCCTGAAAAGGTTACACCTCCTTTTATTTCCCAGCATACCTTAAATGTGATTGCCAACTATGAAATACCTAAAACAAATTTCCAGACTGGTATGGGATATACTTTTGCTTCGGGAAGAACCTTCACCAATCCCAACAAACCCGGCGTGCTCAATGATATGACCCGGGATTATCATAATCTGTACCTCAATATGTCTTATCAAACATCCATTCTGGGTAATTTTACGGTCTTATATGGATCACTGAGAAATCCTTTTGGGTTTCAACAGGTTTTTGGATATACTTATTCTTCTGACGGCAGTATGCGTAGGGCTATCGATCCGCCAGCCCTACGATCATTTTTTGTAGGTATGTTCATTTCATTTTACTGAAGCCTTCATGGAAAAGCTGATTGAGTCCATCAAAAAACCCTCCTGGAGACATCTTCCATTCTGGATTGTGTACTGGATATATGCCAGTGTTCAAACTCTGCCTTTTTACAATGATTTTCTGTCCAACTTATTTACCGAAGCAGGAAATACCCTGGTGATTGCTTTTTGTGTGTATATCAATTTCATGTTTTTGATTCCTCGTTTTCTCATCCCTCAGCGATATCTGATTTATGCATTGTTGCTAGCGGGCATATCCTTCGCTACATCTTGGCTCATCAATGAGTTGTATGTTTGGTTGCTTTATCCGATTGAAGTGGCATTCTACAGTTCATGGCAGGGAAAACTAGTATTACTTACAGATATGGTCCTGATGATAGCCTTTGCCACGGCTATTTACTTCGTGTTGAAGTGGCGAGAACGGGATCATTATGTGAAAGAATTGGAGCAAAAGAACCTGGAAACTGAACTGACATTATTGAAATCTCAAGTAAATCCCCACTTCACGTTTAACGTACTCAATACCATTTATCACTTAATTGCCAAAAGCCCTGAAAAAGCCCAGAATGTACTCGCTCAGTTTTCCGATATTCTCAGTCATCAGGTTTATGATTCAACCCAAACGCAAATTGAACTGAACAAAGAGATCAATTATCTGAGAAAATACATAGAGATAGAACAGTTGCGGAGCGGAGATTTACTAAACCTGAAATGCGAACTACCGGCAGTGGATCAGGATATGCAGATTGCTCCAATGCTGATATTACCTCTGATAGAAAATGCTTTCAAGCATAGTAAAAGTGCACATGGATCAAAGGTGGTAATCTTTATGTCCCTGCACGGACATCAACTGAAACTTGAAATAGAGAATTCTATCAATGGCAAAGGTAATTCCTTTGGTCATCATGGTCTGGGCCTCCCTAATGTAAGCAGGCGGCTGGAATTGCTATATCCGGATCGCCATGAATTTCAAGTCCAAAAAGATGAGAATCAGCAGGTATTTTACACACATTTAACGATTAATCTGGATGAAATTAAGATGTCTGATCGTCGATGATGAACCCGTTGCGAGGGAAGGATTGAAGGATTTTGTAGAAAAAATAGATTTTCTGGAATTGCGGGGTGTACTTCCTCATGCTCTGCAAGCCGTACAATTTTTGCGCGACAGTTCGGTAGACTTATTGTACCTGGATATTGAAATGCCAGATCTGGATGGATTATCCTTTTTGCGAAGCCTTTCTCAGCCTCCCTTAGTGATCCTGACTACTGCACATCGCAAGTATGCTGTAGAGGGTTTTGAGTTAGATGTGGTAGATTATTTGATGAAACCGATTACATTTGAACGTTTTATCAAGGCAAGCCAAAAGGCATTGGACTTGTATGAACGCCAGCCCTATCAGTCAAGGGCAAATGGGGATGACTTTTTTTTCATCAAAGCGGATAAGCAGTATATCAAGATCAACTATGCTGATATTTATTATGTGGAGTCTGCTAAGGATTATGTTTTCATCTATACAACAGCAGAACGGCATATGGCATTGTTGTCATTGAAAATGATGGAGGAGCAGTTACCCCGTGACCGGTTCATCAGGGTTCATCGCTCTTATCTGGTGTCGATTCCCCACATCGATGTGATTGAGGGAAACCGTTTATTTGTAGGTAACCAGGAAATACCCATCAGTAGAAACTCCTATCCAGAGGTGTATAATCAATTGATAAATAATAAATTATGGAAAAGAGAAGGGTGATTTTGATGTTCCTGTTTGTTCACCCACTTACTCGGTAATCATTTCGCTTCGGTATTGATCTTCATAGGATTGATCCAGAAATTCATATTCAAAAGGGTAATCGGGACTAAAACGAAGCTTCATTTTTTCCAGATTTTTAAGGGCAGATTCGGGATTCCCACCTGATGTCCTTGCTATGAGTACCCCTGCCTCTTGAGGCTGGTATCTTATGATGAGTGGCTCAATGGGATGATAAAGTGAAGCAATATGGTAGTCTTTTACTACCCCAATAATTTTTCATTTCTATTCTACCAACCTATTCATCTCTTTATAAATAGCCTTAAACGTCTCTACCTGAGACAATTCCTCCTCTTCTTCAGGTTCAGGTGTATAGTATTCCATGATAAACAGTCTCGCACTGGTCCAGATGGTCTGCATCATCCCCAGGTAACGATCTTTCATTTCTGGGGTAGCATCTGCTCTGAATTGCGCCATATCACGCACCTGAGCTACGCCTACAGATGGCGTTCGCCAGGTACAGGTGATGACCCTGAAACCTTTCATAGCGAAGTAGACGGCGGTTTTATCTGGTCGCTCATAGTGCCAGTCGCAGATGACCACGTCTTTGGGGATCATGTCTATGGCAGGGAAGGTATGGTTGATGCTGGCTTCCCACATGCCTAAACCAGTAGAATTTCCATCGAGCAGACGGTCGCCCCAGATCCAAAGTTCGATATCGTTTTCAGCCAGATGGTTGCGGATTTTGGTTACTTCATCTGCAAATAAATCTGCTTTGTTTTTCCCTGCACAGCGAGGGCACTGATTATCGCCAATGTAAAATACTTCGTCCATCCCAGCGTGAAAGGCATTTGTTTCGAATACCTCTACGATCTCATCCACAAGTGCAAAAACCACGTCATGAACTTTTGGGTGCAGGGGGCAGTAACTTTTACAATAAAGGCTATCTTCATTGGGCCACTCGTATTCTTCCGGGAGTTCAATGTGAGGCGTTTCGTCAAATTCTGGATAAACGCTTAGAAGGTTTCCCAATTCAGTATGCCAGGATTGATGTCCCAGGAGATTGATTTGAGGAATAAGGCGAATGTTGTTGGTTTTACAGGTCTCGACAAGTTGTTTGACTTCTTGTTTACTAAGCGTATGTTCATTGCGTAGTTCTGGATGACTTTCGTAAGTGTAATCGCAGTCAATTCGGAGGATAAGGGTATTGACACCTTTGGGTGCTAGTTCATACTCGATAAAATTGAGAAAGGCGGGAAGCATATCCGAGGAAGGGGCTGAAATACAAAAGGCCTGCACTGGAAAAGCTATTGTACGAGTTTGAGATCTGGCTGTAAACAAAGCCAGAAAAAGTGTAATTAGCAGAGTAAAATACTTAAGTTTCATGTACTCCAGGTGATTGACAAGCATAGTCATGTCAGATGGTAAGTTTAAGCAACAACCCTCGTTTCTTGGTCTTTACGAGATTTCCAGATCAGCGCTGCAGCGCCGAGGACAGCGATATTGACATCCTGGAGTCTGGAAGCGATCAGCTTGACTTTATTTCTGTAGACCTTTAGCAGGTTTTCCTCCATATACCGTTTGGTAGGCTCAAAGATGAAGTCTCCAGCTTTGGCGAGGCCTCCCCAGAGAAATATAGCTTCAGGGCTGAAATAAGCTACTGTGCTGGCCAGTCCTTTGCCCAGGAATTCACCTGTCATGTCAAATGCTTTAAGGGCAATAGGATCTCCTCTACGGGCCTCTTCTGTAATCCTTGCTGCTGTGAGATCATCCCAGCAGATACTGCGGAAGGCACTTGCTTCGAGTGTATCAGCAAGTAGTTCAAAAATAGAACGTTTGATACCTGTGGCAGAGGTATAAGTCTCCAGACAACCCCGGTTTCCGCAGCCACACTGTCTTCCATTGGGTTTAATGAGCGTATGGCCGATTTCTCCTGCCATTCCATCATGTCCATTGATGGGTTCGCCATTGGCCACAATGCCCCCGCCGAGGCCTGTGCCCAGGGTGATTAAGACAAAGTCCTTCATGCCTTTGGCTCCACCATAGAGCATTTCGCCGATTGCTGCTGCGTTGGCATCATTGGTAATCTGCATTTCTACAGGATAATAATCCTGTAGCAGGTCTATCAAGGGGGTTACGCCCTCCCAGGGCAGGTTAGCAGGATATTCTATTGTTCCCTTATGTGGATTGGCATTAGGTGCACCAATACCAATTCCAATAATATCCACGGTTAATTCCAGGGAGTTTATGCTGTAATTGATAGTTTCATACAACCTACCCAGAAAGTCTTTGGGCCCTTTCTCAGATTCCGTAGGGATAGATCCGTCGGCGAGCATGTTGCCATCTTCACTTACGATCCCAAACTTGGTATAAGTACCACCAATGTCAATTCCAATTGCAACTTCAGGCATAATACGTTCAAAGTTTATCTGAAAATAATAAAATAAATAATACTTTACCAGAATTTCTTACTGCTGGTATCAACTATCATTTGAATGTGATGAGAGATATAAAAAACCAGGTTATTCCTGAAAACTGATCGAATACGACGTTGTAAAATCTTTTGCTTGATGCAACATCACAAAATCTGCAAGAACGATAGCTGCCATGGCTTCTACGATAGGAACTGCACGAGGTACCACACAGGGATCATGTCTACCTTTGCCTTCCACAACCACAGAATCCCCCTCAGCATTCACACTTTGCTGATCTCTCATAATGGTGGAGGTAGGTTTAAAAGCTACCCTGCAGAAGATTTCCTCTCCGTTGCTGATTCCTCCCTGTACACCGCCTGAAAAATTGGTATGTGTACGTACACGATCTTCATCCATGTAAAATTCGTCGTTGTGTTCCGATCCCCTCATTCTGGTTCCCTCAAAGCCCGAACCGATCTCAAAGCCTTTTACAGCATTGATACTCAACATAGCAGAACCGAGTACCGCATGTAGCTTCTGATAAATAGGTTCACCCAATCCTGCAGGAACGTTTTGTGCTCTACAGGCAATGACCCCCCCTACAGAATCGCCTGATTTACGTACTTCATCGATAAAGTGGTACATCTTTTCGGCGATTGCTGCATCCGGACATCTCACTGCTTGCTGAAATGTTGTATTAAGTTCGAATTTTCCAGGAATATAATCCATAGAAATTTCATGAATGGAGTGAACCCATGCTTCAATAGTTATATCAGATATTTGTGATAAGAACTGTTTAGCAACAGCTCCACCAATCACCCTGGCAACAGTTTCTCTGGCAGAGGATCTGCCCCCACCTCTGTGATCTCTTATCTTATATTTTTTGAAATAGGTGTAGTCAGAATGAGAGGGGCGAAAAGTCTGCAACAGGTGATTGTAGTCTTTTGATCGTGCGTTTGTATTAGGTACAAAAAAGCAAAGGGGAGCCCCTGTAGTAACATGATCTACATGTCCGGAATAAAGTAGGAACTCATCGGACTCCCTGCGTTGGGTCGTAATCCTACTTTGGCCAGGTTTTCGCCTATCCAGCTCAGATTGAATGAAGTTCGTGTCGAGTTGAATACCCGATGGACAGCCATCTATAACTACGCCCACTCCTGCACCATGAGATTCACCAAAACTGGTGATACGAAAGATATTGCCAAAAGAATTTATCATAAGTTACCAAGTATGGAAAAAACAAATATAAAATCTGAGTTGATGAGAAGAAAGCGAAAGGTTCTGTCTCCCCTAACAATTAGCTGATGATATCGTCAAAAAGCAAAAATTATTAAGGGGATCATTGGAATATTTAGCCAAAAGATGTGCTGATTAGGGATCTGTAGTGATGGGATAGCAACTTATCAGAATGAGGAATTGGAAAAAAACAAAAAGGGAAGCCAGATTGTGAGGCTTCCCTTGTGATTTGATTTTGACGATATATACTCATGAATTCAGGAGTAAGGGAGGATATCAAAATCCTCTTCGGTCCTCTTAGCGCCTACTCAATGATCCTGAATTCTACTCTGCGATTTAGTTGTCGACCTTTTTCCGTATTGTTGGAGGCGATGGGATTATTTTCATTATATCCGTCTGATGTGATCCTTCTCATCTTGATCCCTTTTTGTTTTACCAGATAATATTTTACTTCATAAGCTCGCATCACTGACAGTACCTGATTAATCTCATAGGAGCCTGTATTGTCGGTGTATCCACGCACCTCAAGTTCCATCTGGGGATATTGTTGCATGACCATGGCTACGGAATCCAGCGTAGGATAGCTCGAAGGAAGCAAATCGGAACTTGCTGTTTCGAAGTAAATCCTGTTCATGGCATCCTGGATGAATTCCCGGTCCTGGTAGGTGATCTCTTTTGGGGGTTTTGACATACTGATTTCTTCTTCAAAGCCAGTATCAAACATTCCTGCATCTGTTTCCAAAGTTTGTTCTACAGCAGGCTTGGGATCTTCTTGTTCGGGTGGGAGGCAACCGAGGTAAGTTTGCATTCCTTTGATATTAGGGCATTTGTCAATATTATCCGGCACACCATCTCCATCGCTATCCTGACGACCTTCATCCTCCTTTTGGCTTGTTTTGCGCTCAGGGACTGGAGTAGGAAGGGTAAATACCAAGCCACCCGAGAAGGTCATATTCTGGTAAGCTTCTGGTTGGAGCCGTTGTTTATAGGTAGCTTCAACATTAAATCCAAAACTTTCTGTTATCTGCAGACGGATACCTACTGTAGCAGGTATGTATATGCGGGTAATGTTGCTAGCGCTATTGAGACCCAATCCCGTAGAGAAATAGGGGGCAAAGAAAGCCCCTTCATCAAAGATGGTCCCGTTGGATTTGAACTGGGCAACAGCATTGACATCGATGAGGGAAGTCTGGAGAAAACGCTCGCTTGATTCGGGATATACCACATTTGGAGCAAAAGTGGTGTTGATAGACAGGTTAAGCAGATCGTTGAGATAAGCATGTGCACTGATAACACCTCCTGGGTCCATTTGGTTGAACTCACCATAGTTGTTTGTCAAAGGTCCCTGATAGTCGATCAACGTGTAGGAAAGACCAATCATCCAGGGCTTATCGCTGGTCTGAGCGGCTGATGAGATCCACCTTCCTCCCAAAAACCATATTAAGAGCACGAGGTGAATGATACTTAATCGTTTTGACATATGAGTAAAAATTTCCAGTCTATAACGCACGTATTTTAAAAAGATTGCCACAATGACGTAGCCTGATACCAGTAATATGTACTAAGCATAATTTATGCCTAATATTTAATTTCAAATATAGTTTAATTCAAAAATCATTAAAAAGTATTCAAACTTCAATTAACCTGGTATGAATGGTGTCAATTGGTGGTCTAGCTGTAATGAACATGCATGAGATATTATTTTAAGCCAACAATCCAAACCGTGTCAATTCATACTTATGAAAAACGCATACGATGTGGTTCCATTATATAAAATGTAAGAATTTGGAATAAAAAGGTGGAAAAACTAGTCGATGTACAATTCAAACTCCACCCTTCGATTTTTCTCTCTGCCTGCTGCTTTAATATTATCGGTAATAGGGTTGGTTTCTCCCATACCCATGAAAGTAAGGCGTTGGGCTTGTATACCCCGCGTGATGAGATATGTGGCGCATTTCCTGGCTCTTTTTTCGGAAAGAAGCTGATTGAATGTTGCATCTCCCTGGGAGTCGGTATGCCCTACAATGCGGAGTTTGTAGCCTTCGTATTGTAGCATAATAGTAGCTATTTCATCCAGGGTACTGAATGATTGAGGTAATAAATTTGCACTACCCGTAGCAAACTTAATCGTTTTTTGAGCTTCTTTGAAGATCTGTATACTTGCATCATCAATTTTAGGGCATCCATACAACGCAGGTATGCCCACTTCCTGCGGGCATTTATCCTCTTTGTCGATAATACCATCTCCATCGAGATCCGGGCAGCCGTTGTATTCAGAGGATCCTGGTGCATTGGGACAATAATCTTCTGGGTCGGGAAGGCCATCGCTATCGGAGTCCGGACATCCACCAAGATTACCTGCTAGTTGGGGACATGGATCTTCTGGGTCTACCACTCCATCGCTGTCTGAATCCGGACATCCACTGTTTACGAGATCTCCACGCAGGTTGGGGCATTTATCGTGTACGTCTAGAATGCCATCCTGGTCGCTGTCCGTTTGGTTTTCAGGACATCCTTGCAGTCGTATCAGTCCAGCTTCGAAAGGGCATTGGTCATCCTGGTCAGGAACCCCATCCTTATCGGAGTCTGGACATCCCTCAAACCCTGAGAGACCAGCTAGCTGGGGGCAGTTGTCTACTTCATCGGGAACTCCGTCTTTATCTTGGTCGTTGCGGTATTTTCCCAGATGGAAGCTGACGGTAGCGCCTACAGTCCAGTAGTTTTCTGAATCCGATAGAGACATTTTATATGCAGCTCTCAGGTCAATGGAAGCCGAAGTAGATGAAAACAATTTGATACCTGCAATTGCAGGTATGGTTAAGTCAGGAGATGAACCATCCCATTCCTGTTGATGGGCGCTGATGCCTGTCATGAAGTAAGGCCCTATATCGGCATAAAAAGGTAAGATATCGCCATTGTACAATTTGTAACGTATCGCGAGGTCCAAATCAGCAAGATCTTTAAAAGATGGATTGCGATCAAATCCCCCGGGATTGATCCCCGAGAGGAGTTGTAGGTCAAAGGAAGGATTGAGATAAGCATTTATATCCAGTTGAAATGCAGGTTGACTTGCTGAGAGCTGGGGTTGATTTACGATTCTGATAACGTATCCGGTTCCAATAGCGATGCGTCGTTGAGCATTTTGCCCCAAAACGAACAGGGGTATGCTTAAGATGAATAGACAAGCTATTGTATAGGGATTTCCAAATCTGTTCATGGTAGAGATGGGTTAAAATGTGTGAATGTAATTTTTCAGGTAAATGAACACCATTATGAAGGAAATTAACACACTTAATAAAAACAGGACACTCAAGCCAACCCAGGGACGGGTTTTCAGTATTGTATAATAAATCTCTAATAACAGATTTAACAATAAAAGATCAGCAATATATGTAAAAAATAGTAGACTAACGTAGTAGGTGAATAGGTTGATAGTTTTGTTTAGGGTTGTGACCGGTCATCTTTAAGGTGGCCGGTTTTTTGTTATTAAAATTTGTAATAGAGGCATATATTCGTACAATACTCAGAGACAATTTACAGTACTGCTATCATGAGAGACTGGACCCTGGAAATATGTATCGATTCTGTTGCTTCTGCTATCGCTGCCGAAAAGGGTGGTGCTCAGCGTGTAGAGCTATGTGCCGCCTTGTATGAAGGGGGACTCACCCCCAGTATTGGAATGATAGAGGAGGTGTTGGGTAGGGTGCAAATACATGTTATGGTAATTATTCGTCCCAGGGGCGGTGATTTTTTCTACAGCGATCAGGAAATAAGCATTATGGAGCGGGATATACGCAGGGTAAAAAAAATGGGAGTCAAAGGTGTGGTGATAGGCGCGCTGAATGAATCTGGTGGTCTGCATACAGCAGTTATCGAAAGATTACTGGAGGCTGCAGAGGATCTGGATGTAACATTTCACAGGGCATTTGACATGGGAAATAATCCCTACAGGCTACTGGATGATCTGATAGATCTGGAGATACCCCGGCTATTGACTTCTGGACAAGAGGCAAATGCTTTCGAAGGCAGAAAACTAATTGCAGAGTTGGTTCGTAGAGGGGGAGATGATATCAGTATCATGGCAGGTGGAGGAGTAGATGAACAAAATGTTTATCAGTTGATAGCGGAAACGGGGATACTTGAGGTGCATGCTACCTGTAGTGAACGTATGGACAGCCCTATGGAATTTCGCAGGGATCATGTATATATGGGAGTTGAGGGTTACCCTGAATTTGAAATTAAGCAAAGTACAACAGAAAAAGTCTCCCTGCTAATAGAAGAGATTAAGCGTACTAAAGGCTGAAGTTTATGAAATGGGTTTATGGACTCATCATATGGTTGATAGGAATGGCAGGCAGTATATCTGCACAGGAGGTAGATTCGATGAATTTTAGAGTATATACTCATCAGGGAGAGACCTTTTTGGATGGATCGATCAACGAGGTGGTCATTACAGCACCTATGCCGACAAAGCGGGAGTTGAGAAAGGGTAGGAAGCGTCTGGAAAAACTGACACGGCTCCGTTGGAATATACATAAGGTCTACCCCTATGCTCAGAAAGTAGCTTATATTCTGCAGGAGGTAGAAGATTCACTTCGTAGGATGGAAAGCGATAACTTAAGAAAAGAATTCATCAAAAATCAGGAAACCTCTCTATTTGGAGCGTATGAAGATGATATACGTAAAATGTCCAGATCTCAGGGAAAGGTTCTGGTAAAGCTGGTATCGCGCGAGACGGGTATTTCAACCTATGAACTGATCAAGGGTTATAAAAATGGAGCTTCAGCTCTTTTTTGGCAGTCAATTAGTTTGCTGTTTGGAATTAATCTCAAAGTGGATTATAATCCCCAGGAGGAAGAGATGATCGAGATGGTCGTACGGGATCTGGAACGTGGAGGTTTTAATATTGCGTATAAACGCTATGATTTTTCGTTGCCATAACCCAATGGTCTCTTTTTACCATATTCGGGTTGTTTTCGTACCTTTGGGAGATAAACAATAATTAGTACAGGTGAAGACGATTAATAATTTCTTTTTTCATATTGGCAGATTCTGCATGATGATTGGTGGGATGTTTCGCACCTTGGAAAAACCGGGCATATATTATCGTATAGCTTTATCTGAAGCGGTATCTATGATAGGGGGTAGTATGACGATCGTCGTTATCATTTCTACTTTTATAGGCGCTGTTACGACGTTGCAGACAGCTTATCAGCTTACCTCAGGTGTATTTCCGGATTCAGTAATTGGTTCGGTGGTATCTGCCTCTACCTTACTGGAATTATCGCCTACAGTGATGACCTTCATTCTTGCAGGACGTATCGGTTCTAAGATTGCCTCAGAGATTGGGGCTATGCGTGTTTCAGAACAAATTGATGCGATAGAAGTGATGGGAATCAATCCGATTGGATATCTGGTACTACCACGTATTCTGAGTGGGTTGGTTGCATTGCCGATACTGGTTACTATTTCAGCTTTCTTATCGCATGGCGGAGGGATGCTTGCGGGGGAACTATCCGGGGAAGTAACCGCTGTTGAGTTTACGCAGGGCATACAGGAATATTTTGATCCTTTTCAGGTTACAGTGATGTATGTCAAAGCGTTCATCTTTGGATTTATTATTACGGCTGTGTCGGCATATCAGGGATTCTATACCCAGGGAGGAGCTTTGGATGTAGGCATTTCGAGCACTAAAGCGGTAGTTTTTAGTTGTTTGAGTATGGTTTTTGCAGACTATCTAATTGCTGAGTTGTTGCTATAATGTAGCTTGCATTATTCTGCTACGATCATGATCGTATCTGTAGTAATGCGATTGCTTTCATTATCTGATCGATCTACTATATAGACGTCAAAGGTTGTTGGTTCTTCAGAAAGCCCTGATCCAGGACGGATGACGGTCGGTTGCAATTGAAACGTAATGGTACCCTGAATGGCTGGATTTTTGGTATCGGGCGTCAGAAAGGGAAGGTTGAAGGTTTGTTCATTTTGATTTTCGGGGATCCAGGGTCTGTTATCTACGACAAACAAACTTTTCACAGCATTGTCATCAATTCCTAGATCTCCATTACCATCTTTGAAAGATATGGCAATGACAATAGAATCCTGAAACTGAGTGGCTCTGCGAGGTTGTATATCTACGAATTCTATCTCAGGACTATCACCAAAGCCCACATCCGAATCACAGGCATTGATAAGCGGGAATAAACTCAACAATATTACAGCCAATTTTTTCATACATTCATACAAATATTATCTAAGAAACAATATAGACATATAAGCTGATGCAATCAACTAAATAATTAAACGTATGTTGTAATACTTTGTTTTGTTTTGAGTTGGGAAAGTAATCATAATGACAATAACGCAAAGCAACGAAACCGAGTGCAAAACTATAGTTGTAAAAGGGATACCTAGCTTGATCTGATTAGTGCATATTTTCCTCTTTACGCTCCTAATCCTGTAAAAGGACTGCAACAGATAACTATTTCATCTTCATCAACATCGTAAATGAATCCAGGTATACTCTGAGTATTAGCAATTTAATACAGGGAATGGGATTTCGCTGGACTCAACCTGTAAGACTTTCCTGCTGTAGATCATGCCATGATAGTCGACACCAGAGAAATTGACCTGTCTGCTCAAGTCCAGGACCCAATTACATGTATGTAGTCTTTTGTATGATATTATTGAAATAAATTATAACACTGTTATAATCTTATAACTTACCACATATACTCTCAATAAACAGGAAGCGTTGAGTCTATTTCGTTTGCATAAGCGATCAGGCCTCCTGTAAGGTTATACAGATTCCTAAATCCATATTCCTGTTCGAGCATTTGGATCGTTCTAGCACTTCTGGCGCCACTCCTGCAGTGCAGGACGACAGGTATATCTCTGGATACCCGATCCAGGTGTTGTTCAATCTCCTTTTGTGGCATGAGCTGCCCACCAAGGTTGGATATTTCATATTCATAGGGTTCGCGAACATCAATCAATTGAAATATATGTTGGCGCTGACGCCACGCCAGAAGCTCAGATACAGTTATGCTTTTCCCTTCATAAAAAGTTTGTATTTCTCCTTCCTCATGAGGCATACCACAGAATTCCTGATAGTCTATTAGTTCCGTCTGTGACGGATTATCTCCCGTAAGAGGATTGCCTGGATGACGTGGAATATTGAGCGTTTTTACTGTAAAATCCAGTGTGTCAATCAGGAATAATCTCCCTGATAGGGGTTCTCCGATACCGCTCAGTAGTTTGATTACTTCCAGTGCCTGCATAGAGCCGATAATCCCGGGAAGCACACCCAGTACACCTCCTTCTGCACAACTGGGAACCATGCCGGGAGGCGGTGGGGTAGGGTAGAGGTCACGGTAATTGGGGCCTGTTTTCCCCTTTGAATCTGTGTAATTGAAAACAGATAGCTGCCCCTCAAAGCGGAATACTGATGCATATACATTGGGTTTGTCTGATAGCACGCAGGCATCATTGACCAGGTATCTGGTGGGAAAGTTATCTGTACCATCTGCCACGACATCATACTCCTTGATCAGTTCAAGAGCATTTTCGCGGGTAAAAGGAATCTGATAGATATCAACCAGTATATGGGGATTCAGATCTTTGAGACGCTTTCTGGCAGCTTCTACCTTAGGCTTTTTCAGATCATTCATCCCATAGAGTACTTGTCTTTGCAGATTGGTCTCATCTACTACATCGGGATCTACGATCCCGATTGTACCTACGCCTGCTGCAGCAAGATACTGAAGCATCGGACTCCCCAGGCCTCCAGCCCCAACGATGAGTACTTTGCCTTGTTTAAGCTTTCGCTGCCCTGCGATGGTAAAGTCTGGGAGGATCAGATGTCTGCTATATCTTGCAATTTCTTCATTACTCAACATATCCTGTATATTTTTATTTTTTAAATCTATCAGATGGTTTGTAGTACCACTTCAAATACCCGTTGATTATTCAATTTCCATGTTTTGACATTTTCTACGTATTAATAAGATAAAGATACAATGACATATATAAAATGTGGTACAGCTTTCCAGATATCTGCCTGAGAGGGTAGGGAGGATGACTTGGACGAGAATACTCAGCACACTTGTATAATTTACACAAAGTTTAGCAAGGTGTTAAATAATTCCTATATTCGTAGCAACGACATAGACTGATTGTTTATCAGTCATTAATCTATTACTTCTACCCAAAAAAGATAATTCATATGAACCCTAACAGAAAAATGAGAATGGGAATGGTAGGGGGTGGTCTAGGCGCTTTTATTGGTGCTGTTCACAGAATGGCTGCAGCGCTGGATGGAGAGATAGAACTGGTATGCGGAGCATTCAGCAGTGATTCTGATAAATCCAAACGGTCAGGTGAAGCCCTGTATCTCCCGCCAGAAAGAGTGTATGGAAGTTTTGAGGAAATGATCTTAAAGGAAAAGGAACTGCCCGAGGGTGTGAAAATGGATTTTATTTCCATCGTTACTCCCAATCACATGCATTATCCACCGGCGCGTATGGCTTTGGAAAATGGATTTCATGTAGTATGTGACAAACCTCTGGCATTTTCCCTGGATGAGTCACTCAAATTGAGAAATCTGGTGGAAAAATCAGGATTATTGTTTGCCTTGACCCATAACTATGCGGGATATCCACTGGTAAAACACGCAAGGGATATGGTGAGAAATGGTGATCTGGGAAAAATCAGAAAAGTAGTAGTGGAATATCCCCAGGGCTGGCTTTCGTCGTATCTGGAAGGAGAAAATCAAAAGCAGGCTTCATGGCGTACAGATCCTAAGCGCTCTGGCATAGCGGGTGCTATGGGAGATATTGGTACACATGCCGAAAATCTGGCAGAATATATTACAGGTCTGAAAATCGTAGAGATGTGTGCAGACCTGAGCATCTTTGTTGAAGGTAGGCAGTTGGATGATGATGGAAATGTATTGTTGCGCTTTGACAATGGGGCAAGGGGAATACTGTATGCGAGTCAGATCTCTAATGGCGAGGAAAATGCGCTGGCAATACGTATTTATGGTGAGACGGGTGGTCTGGAGTGGCATCAGATGGAACCCAATACGTTGATTCACAAGACCAATGACGGCACCCGGATTCTGAGGACTGGCGTAGGGGACCTATCTCCCAAAGCACAAGCCAATACGCGCGTGCCTGCAGGTCATCCAGAGGGGTATCTGGAAGCTTTTGCCAATATTTACAAGAATTTTGCCCGTGCTTTGCGCAGCAAACTCAAAGGCGAGACGCCTAGTCCGATGGACATGGATTTCCCTACTGTCGAAGACGGTGTCAGAGGTATGGCTTTCATAGAGTCTGTTGTAGAGTCCAGCAATAGCGACCAGAAATGGTATCCGTTTAAGAAGTATTAATGAGTGTCACTGGCTCGTAGTTCGTCGTAAGTAGTCTACAACAGTAAAAACCTAGTAGGTTTTTCAACCTCATGAGCTACTTTCTATGGTCTACGAGCTATTATCCCACCCAGATCTGCATAACAAACACACCAGCCAGTCCCACGAGTGATACGATCGTTTCCATAAGGGTCCAGGAACTCAGCGTTTGCCAGACGTCTAGATTAAAATACTCTTTAAACATCCAGAAACCTGTATCATTGACATGCGACAGGGTCAAGCTACCTGCTCCTGTTGCCAGGACCATGAGTTCGGGGCTGATGCCCGTAGCAGCGATCAGTGGCAGTACGATACCTCCAGCAGTGATGGCAGCCACGGTGGCTGAGCCCAGCGATACTCTCAGTGCTGCTGCGATGATCCAAGCCAGGAACAAGGGTGAGAGGGAAGAGTCTTTGAGTTGCTCTGCTATGTAGTCGCCTACACCACTATCAATAAGCACCTGCTTGAAGGCACCTCCACCAGATATGATGAGCAGGATCATGGCTATTCCACCGATGGATTCTCTAATGGAATCCATAATGCGCGTCATACTTCTACCGCGCCATTTACCTAATGTGAAAATCGCCACCAAAACGGATAAAAAAAGTGCAATGATCGGATCGCCTAGAAAGCCCAGTATTTTTCCTGCTAGGCTTCCCTCTGCAATAAACCATCCAGATATTGTATCAGCCAGGATGAGTACCACAGGAAAGAGCGCTGTAAAGAGGCTAATGCCTATGCTGGGTAGTTCTGATTCGGGGAGAGGGTCTGAAACAAACAGTTTGGGTATGGGGATATTTCTGATTCTGGAGAGGAAATTGCCCAGCACCACACCTGCCAATAGGATAGCAGGTATTGCCAGGATTATTCCATATATAAGCGTTTGTCCAAAGTCCGCACCAAACATATTGACCAGGGTAGTGGGACCAGGATGTGGCGGTAAAAAGCCATGTGTAACGGACAGTGAAGCAATCATGGGTATCCCCACATAGAGTAAGGGTAGTCCTGTAGTCTGGGCTACGGTAAATACCAATGGTATCAGAATCACGAAGCCTGCACTGTAAAACATCGGAATCCCTACAATGAAGCCTGTGATGACCAGTGCCCACTGGACGTATTTTTTTCCGAATTTATCAATTAAAAAACCCGTTATCCGTTGTGCTGCCCCACTGTCTCCTACCAGTTTTCCTAGCATAGCCCCAAAACCCAAAATCAAAACCAGATATCCCAATGTGTCTCCTATACCATTCTGTACAGATGCCACAACCGCTTCTATTTCCATACCTTCAGCCAGTCCTACCAATATGGACACCAGTATAAGTGATAAAAAGGCATTGAGTTTAGCGCCGGCGATAAGCAATAATAAAAGCAAGATGCCAGCAATGACAATCAGAATAGAGATCATGAAATAAGATGGTTTAAGCGAGCAAATTCTTGTTTGAGTATGGGATAGAGATTTTGAAATATTTCAAAATAAGATCGATAAATACTTTGTTTTTCCGGATCAGGATGGAATTTATGTGTTAAATTAAAGTTAAAAGGTAGATCCTGAAAAGAGGATACCTGGCCAAATGCTTTCATAGCTACAAAGACTGCACCTAGTGCAGAACTCTGCACTGAGTCTGGAATACAGATTTCCTTTTCAAATATATCTGTCATCATCCGAACCCATTGCTGCGACTTGGCAAATCCGCCGCTTACGTAGACTTTATGATAGGGGCAATGAACTTCTTCTAGCGCCAACCCAACCCAGTAGAGGTTGAAAACAATGCCTTCCATAACGGATCTTGCAAAATGTTGGACCGTATGAACAGACCTTAAGCCAAAAAATATCCCTCTTGTTATGGAATCCCAATGCGGGGAACGCTCGCCCATAAGATAAGGCATGCATATCAATCCTTCGCTACCAGGAGGAATAGTCTCCACGACTGTGGCAATGTAATCATTCCAGTCATTTACCTCCGGGGCAAAGTTTTTCATAAACCATTCGAGCGCCTTGCCACCATTATTAATAGCTCCCCCAATAAGGTAGTTTTCCTGATCCAGAATATAACAAAAAAGACGCATCTGATCATCTGTTATGGGCTTATCAGCAAACATGCGAATTGCTCCACTGGTACCGATAGTTACGGTAGCCTCATCGCGTTGTATGCTTCCTGTACCTAGGTTTGCTAGACATCCATCACTGGCACCTATGACAAGTGGTGTGTCAGGAGATACCCCCATTTTTTCTGCATAATTATTTGCTATACCCTGGTGGATGTGGGTAATTGGAACCAGATCAGCAAGACGGTCAGGCAGGATGCTTAGATAATCTAGTGCGAGATCGCACCACTTGAAAAGATGTATGTCCATTAGCCCTGTAGCAGATGCAATAGAGTAATCTACTTCATACTTGCTAGTGAGGCGATACCAGATGAATTCCTTGATGGAAATAAATTTGTAGGATTGATCATATATTTCAGACAAGTTATCCCTGATCCATGCTATTTTACAGAGTGGGCTCATGGGGTGAATGGGAGTACCTGTCCGTTTATAAACCTTCATGCCCAGATCCATAATAAGCAATTTATCCGCATATTTCTGGCTTCTTGTATCTGCCCAGGTAATTAGGGGTGTTAGTGGATTTCCCTGATAGTCGACAGCTACTAGGGTATGCATGGCGGCGCTAAAGGATATACCTGTAAGCTGGTCTTTGACACATTGGCTATTGACTTCTGAGATAGCGTCAAGGGTCTGCTGAAAAATATCTTCCGGTCGTTGTTCATAGTAACCAGACCTAGGATGATCCAGCGGATAATGCCGGGTGGAATCAGCTAGTACTATGCCTTCCATACTCACAGCAATACATTTCACAGAGGTAGTACCTATATCGACACCGATCAAATAATTCATCGCTTTTATTTCCATCAAAATACATGTAGATTTGATTAATAGCAATTAATAGTGGATAGCTGGTGGCTCGTAGGAGATAGCCTAAAATAGTAGCTCAAGTTATCAATTTTATGATTTGCCAACCTCAAACTTACATTTTACTTATGGAATGGTATGAAGTGGAAAACATCGACGAGATTGATTCTCCTGCCTTATTGATTTACAAGGATCGCATGATCAGTAACATACATCTTGCCATCGACATATCGGGGGATAAGCATCGGCTTCGTCCACATGTGAAGACTCATAAAATTCCAGAGGTCATTCGTATACACATAGAGTTGGGCATTGATAAATTTAAATGTGCTACTATTGCAGAGGCAGAAATGGTGGCTGAAGCAGGGGGTAGGGACATCCTGCTGGCACATCAGCCCACAGGGCCCAAAATCTGGCGCCTTGTACAATTGGCTATGGATTATCCCCAGGTAAAATTTTCAACTCTGATTGATGATAGCGGTATCCTGAAAGACCTTTCGGATTTATGCCAGCAACACGATGTGTTTATAGGGATCTGGTTGGATATCGACAACGGTATGCACCGGAGTGGTATAGAGCCAGGAACATTAGCAGTGGATCTCTATCAGTGGGTGGAGGAATTGCCATTCGTGTATCCCATGGGTTTGCATGTATATGACGGACACCTGCGGAGCACAGATTTCGAGGAGCGCAAAAGTCGCTCCGACGAAGGCTTTGAACTTGTATACCAGCTAACCATGCAGCTACAGGAAAAACATCTGAAGGTGCCTTCTATACTTGCGGGAGGTACTCCTACTTTTCCCGTTCATGCTCAGCGGGATTCTGTGGAGTTGAGCCCTGGAACCTATATTTTCTGGGATTTTGGTTACGGTGATATATTGCCGGACCTCAAATTCCAGCATGCAGCGGTATTAGCGACCAGGATTATCAGTAGACCTGGTTCAAATAGGGTATGTGTAGATCTGGGACATAAAGCCATTGCTGCTGAAAAACCTCATCCCCGTGTGAGATGGCTGAATGTACAGGCTGATAAATTTCTCATACACAGTGAAGAACACCTGGTATTCGAAAGTCCGGAAGCCAGCAAGTTTCAGGTGGGAGATGTGGTATATGGAATACCTGTACATATATGTCCCACCGTTGCGCTACATCAACAAGTATATGTAGTGGAAGATCACCAAGTACATGAGCAATGGACCGTGTTGGCAAGAAACAGGAAACTAAGTATTTGAGTCATGGAAATTATAATGTGCTCATGCATCAAGATTTGATTCTGCTTCTTCTTCTGCTTCTTGTTGTTTGAGGAATTCAGATAACGTAGTTTCTTCTGTCTTAATAGCTACTTTCTCTTTGAGAAAGCGAAATACTTTATCTTCAATCAGTCTACTGGATTGAGAATTGACAATCTCTGGATTTTGCATAACACTTTGGATAAGGGTATCTTCTTGGTCCTGCGGAATATCGGGACTATATTGTTTATAAAGGGTTAGGATTGCCGATTTGAGCTCGTTTTCTGTGATATCTACTTCGGGATTTTCTTTTCTGATTTTATCCACGATCAGGGTCCATCTCATGGAGCGGGCATAAGATTCGTAGGAATGTTCAAGCTCATGTTCTGACATTTCCTTTTTTTGCTCTGCTTGATGCAGTTTTTCTAGAAATGAATCTGGAAGATCAACCGGGTGAAGTTCAAAGAGTTTATCTCGAATTTTGTGATTCACACCTGCAGCAAGTTCCTGGTCCCATTCTTTTTTCAGCATGTCGCTGAATTTTTTACGGAATTCCTCTTCTGTGATTTCTTCCGCTGCCTCACCTTGTGCCTGTCCGTAGGGATAGATAACATTATTAAAAAATGTAGGATTGATTTCTGCTTTAGTAAGCCGATTGATGCGTTTGATGGTAAAAGCAAGTTTTTTGGTTTTGACCTCCTGCCATTCGTGAGTTTCCATGAAAAGCAATTCAGCTACTTTTTCATCACTTTTATCAAGCTTTTCAGGAGACCAAACTACCGTATATTCCAGTTCTTTACCTGTAAATTCAGCCAATGCTTCTGGATTTTCGATCCGGGAGGGGTTGAGGACGATCATTTTTTCAAAACCATCTTCAAGCTCATTTCCCTCTTCATCGGTTTCAAAGAGCTTTCCATAGATAACATCGCCATCTGCTACCTGTTCTGGGTTCTGAACTTCACCATGGCGGTCTCGCTGAATTTCAATTTCCTGATCTAGATATTCATCATCGACAACTATCTCGTAGCGAGTAAACTCACCCAATTCATCGAGATTCAATTCAAACTCGGGGGCTAATCCAACCTCATAGGTAAATTCCAGTTCCTTATTCAATTCCAGATCAAAATAGTCTTCATCCTTTTGATCTATAGGAATAGGGTTACCCAGTATATCTAGCTTCTGATTATCAATATAGTCAAATAGCTCCTGTTGTAGGATCTTGTTGAGTTCCTCAATCATGACGGATTTGCCGATCATCTTTTTGATCATATTCAATGGTACCTTTCCAGGACGAAATCCAGGCAGGCTGGCCTTTTTGGCCTGCTCTCTGAGAATCTTGAGAACAGGTTCCTTGTAGTCCTCAGGTTGCAGGTGTATGGTGATCTCTGCTATCAAATCTGCTGTATACTGTTGCGTAATATTCAATGTAACGTATGTTTAATTTAAAAAAATCGCCAATGAAGCTTTCACTGGCGAATATCTGTTTACTGATCCGGTAGTATCGTTAGGTGCGGATGGAGGGACTCGAACCCCCACGCCTTGCGGCACTAGATCCTAAATCTAGCGCGTCTACCAATTTCGCCACATCCGCTTCCTCTTCATATGCAGCCGCCTTTATGGACGGCAAAATTAACAATTAAAAATAAAATAAGAAATCTTTCTCGTAAAGTGTGATATTTTACGAGTATACTTTATTATATACCTTACGTATAAGGCATTAAAGAAAGAATAGGAACAGGTAATGGAGGTTATTTCTACCATATCTTACGAAGAACAAATAGAGACTGCTTTCCAGGAGTTGCTCAGAGGTTTGCCTTCCATATCGGATTCACACAGGGAGGATGTAGAGCGGGCATTCCGTTTTGCACGTGATTCACATGAAGGCACAAAACGGAAAACGGGTGAACCTTATATCTTGCATCCACTGGCTGTAGCACATATTGTTGTGTTTGAAATAGGCCTGGAAGATCCAGTGTCTGCCATCTGTGCATTGCTGCACGATGTAGTGGAGGATACACATTTTGAACTCAATGATATTGAGCGAGAGTTTGGTTGCAAGGTACGGGAGATTATTGATGGACTGACCAAAATATCTGGTTCTATGGGTATAGCCAATAATTTTGACCGTACCCATTCAGCTCAGGCAGAAAATTTCCGCAAAATCCTGCTCACTATTTCTGACGATATACGGGTGGTGTTGATAAAACTGGCAGACCGCCTGCACAATATGCGCACCATGGGAGGGATGCGTCAGGATAAAATGCTTAAGAAGGTTTCAGAGACGCTCTATATTTATGCACCTCTGGCACATCGTCTTGGACTCTATGAGATCAAGACCGAGATGGAAGATCTTTCGCTAAAATACAGCCAACCAGGTGTATATGAAGAGATTCGGCAAAAAATCCGTGCTTCCAAAGCAGATGCACAGCGCTATATTGATCAGTTTATCGAGGGAATACGGTTTCAACTGGCTTCCACAGGACTGAAATTTACAGTCAAGAGCCGCTTTAAGTCTGTTTTTTCCGTTTATTCAAAAATGCAGCGAAAAAAACTGCCTTTTGAGGAGATTTATGATCTCTATGCCATTCGGATCATTCTGGAAACTCGTGAAGGAAAGGAAAAAGCAGAATGCTGGTATGTATATGCTTTATTATCCAGTCTGTATCAACCCAATCCGAAGCGGATTCGGGACTGGATTACTGTTCCCAAAGCCAATGGGTATGAGTCTTTGCACACAACTCTTATGGGACCTGAAGGCAAATGGGTAGAAGTACAGATCCGTACGACTCGGATGGATGACATCGCGGAAAAAGGGATTGCTGCGCATTGGAAATACAAGGAAAATGGAGAGTTTAATGAAGACGTTTACAATGAATGGATCGCGCAGATCCGCCAGATTCTGGAGAACCCCAGCCTTGGAGCGCTGGAAGCGCTGAGAGAGTTCAAGGAAAATCTCCAGCCAGACGATGTCTTTGTTTTTACGCCCAAGGGTGAGATGATACGTCTGCCCAACCATGCTACGGCATTGGATTTTGCCTACAAGATCCATTCGCGGATCGGTGATATGGCTATCGGTGCCAAGGTAAACAACCATGTCGTAACCCTGGACTATATCGTGAAGCCGGGAGATCAGGTAGAGATTCTTACTTCGCGTAAGCAGGTGCCCCAGAAAGATTGGCTGCGATTTGTCAAGACTGCCCGGGCGAAGAATGCTATCAAGAATAGCCTGCGAAAGCAGCGCAAGGAATATATTGAGAAAGGTAAACGTATCTTCAGGTGGAGGTCTCGCAGTTATGCGATCGACGAAGATCATCCTTACATGAAGGAGTTGCTTGCTTTTTTCATGGTCTCATCAATAGAGGAATTTTTTTATCGCTTAGGTAAGCGGCAAATTAACATAGCGCGTATAGCAGATTTTATTCGTCTGAAGGAAGCTGGCGAAGAAATTGACAGCGAATACATCGAAGAATGGGAGCGCAAGCACAAGCGTTTGGAGAAGCAGCTTAAAGAAGAGGGAGTAGATCCCCGTATGCTGGTTATTGCTACAGATCAGAATATAGATCACTACGTTTTGGCGGAATGTTGTAATCCCGTTTTCGGTGACGAAATACTGGCATATGATGATGACGGGCAAATCGTGATCCATCGCACTTCATGCCAGGTGGCCATTGGGCTGATGTCTCAACATGGAGAGCGGATCATCCGCGCGCGGTGGAGTGATGATTCACAGCAACATATTACCTTTCTGGCTTCGATCAAGGTAGTGGGAGTAGATAAGCAGGGAATGTTGCACGATTTGATCCGCATTATCACAATGCAGATGAAGATAAATATCAGCAAGGTAATCATAGAGACCCAGGATGGGCTGTTTGAGGGATTATTTCACCTCTATGTACACAACACTCAGGAACTTGACGAAGTCATGTCCCGGATACACATGCTTCCACATGTATACACGGTGAGCAGGTCTACCAGTAAGGCAAGGCCCTTTGCCTTTGATGAGGAGGGGTGATTTAGACGCTAGATAAGGGATGACAGACTTCGGATCATGGATGCAAAAATATACTTGGCTATGTCGCAAGCGGTCTGGTTGGAAACCCTCAGTCGAGGGTTTCTAACCAAATATGATACTGTTTTAAGAACATTTAATAAGATTGAAAGAATTGTCTACACTCAGGGAAATGACTAACTAAAATTTGCCTTTTATTTCACTAAGAACCGCTTTCAGTAGCCCATAAACTATCACATTCACTTGTGTAATACCTTTGCTTGCTGTACTTTTGCATTTACAAATGATCTTTTACAAATGTGCCCGAGTGGTGGAATTGGTAGACACGCAAGACTTAAAATCTTGTGGCCAGTACTGGCCGTATCGGTTCGAGTCCGATCTCGGGTACAATTTTTTATCCCTTTTAGGTCAAAAAATCATTGATGCTTCTTTAAACTGAGGTTTATTTAATAAGCACACTCTCCTCATGAATCGCTATAAGATGACCTCTTCATTCTGTATATTCTCTCATTATCCTAGCAACCTTATCCTCAAAATTATAGGGAAATTTTAAAGGTGCTAGGTGTAATAAAACCATCTCTAAAAAGTGATTCCTAGATTGACCAAGAAATGAGTATTAATTTAAAATACGTTAAAAATACTTGCCCGAACTATTGGAGCGAATAAAATAAATACGTATATTATATTAAAGGTTCATACATTTTTGGGCTTAATTATTAACTCTTGTAACAACTTAAACCTGTCAATATTTTCTGTTATGTATCCACAATAGATCATCAGATCATTTTCAACTAACCTTTTCTGATGCGAGACATCACGTGGATGTTTCGAAACTAATGTTTATTTATCCTTACACGTATGAACATTAACTACCACTACTCGCCAACGTGCTTTAGGATGTTGCTATCTGTGATGATTATTATTCCGGGTAGTTTGCAGGCTTCGCATCCTAAGGAACCTTCTCTGGTTGAGCATTCGGCAGCTTTCACCTTGCCGAATCTCCCTGAGGTTATGGAACAGACCATTACGGGCACAGTCACCAATGAATTTAGTGAGCCGATGGTCGGTGCATCCGTGCGTGCTAAAGGCACGAATTTGGGAGTCCTCACGGATTCCGATGGTAAATTTGAAATGACCGTTCCCGATGATGTTACCACATTGATCATCTCATTTCTGGGGTATGCTACCCAAGAGATTGCGATCAATGATCAAACTAACATCAGTGTATCGATGTCTCCTAGCGAAACGGCCTTGGATGAAGTCGTCATCACTGCTCTGGGTATTCGCAAGGAGTCCAAAAAGCTGGGATATGCTACCACCACGATAGCTCCGGATGAGATTAACGTCAACCGCCAGCCCAATTTTATGAATGCCCTACAGGGTAAAATTGCCGGGGTGAATATTTCTTCTCTCGGTACAGGCCCTGGAGGTACCTCCAAGGTACGTATCCGGGGGCAATCTTCTATCAATGGACAAAATAATCCCCTGATCGTGGTCAATGGCGTACCCATTGACAATACCAATTTTGGTACTAATCCCCGTAATGCAGGTGCCGATGGTGCGCTGGGTACCAATGGAGGAGGAGTAACTTCTGATGGAGGGGATGGCTTGCAAAGTATCAATCCGGATGATATAGAAAGTATGACCGTTCTCAAAGGTGCCGCAGCTGCAGCGCTATATGGGTCCCGGGCCAAGGATGGGGTGATCATGATCAACACCAAGCTCAAAGGTGACAGACAAGGCATTGGGGTTACCTATAATATGAACTATACCAACGAGACTCCCCTGGACTTTACAGATTACCAGTACGAATATGGTCAAGGTGAAAATGGTGTCAGGCCTACCTCTCCCAATCCCACATCTGGGCAGTGGTCATTTGGTGAACGCTTTCAGCCTGGTATGACCCAGATTCTGTTTGATGGTATTGAAGTACCGTACGAACCCGTTTTTGACCGTGTCAAAAAGTTTTACCGCAATGGCCAAAACTGGACCAATACGCTTTCATTTTCATCAGCTGGGGAAAAAGGAGGTTTTAACCTGTCGCTGTCTAACCTAGACAGCAAAGGTATTACTCCTAACAATGCGTACAAAAGGAGAACTGTCAATTTTGGATTTACGTATAGATTATCTAGTAAGCTAAGTGTTTTTGGAAATATCAATTATTCGAATGAGCAAAATGACAATCCCCCCAACGTTGCTCAGCAGGATAATACAATCCCCGTCTCCTTATACAACATGGCCAATTCTATGCCGCTGGATTTATTGGAAGAGAACAAGTTCAATGCAGATGGAGATGAGTTCGTTTATTCGCGTTTTAGAAACCGTACCAATCCATACTGGACCTTGTCAGAGCAATTTAACGAAATCCGGAGGGACCGTGTATTTGGGAATATTGCTTTAAAATATGATATATTACCCTGGTTATACGTTCAGGGACGTATTGGACAGGATTATTGGTCCAGGGACCAGCAATTTAATGGTCAGCCCACTGGAAAGGCGTCTCTAGGACCAGCACCTCCGGGGTTCGTAAATGGCACTTACACACAGGAATCCAGAAGATTTCGCGAGCTTAATACGGATATCCTGATTTCGGCCAACCGTCAGTTTGGAGACTTTGGTGTTGACCTGGCTGTGGGAGGAAACCGGATGGAAAGACGCTCTGACTTGAACCGGGTAAATGTGAGGGACTTTGTCGTAAGAGATCTATATACTGTTCAGAATGGCAGGGTCAAAGACCCGATTTATAGCCTCGTAGAGCGAGCTGTAAATTCGGTCTACAGTTTTGCAGAATTATCTTACAAAGGCCAACTCTTCTTAAATGGTACGATAAGAAATGACTGGTTTTCTACGCTGTCTCCTGAAAACAGAAGCATTACCTATCCCTCTGTTTCGAGTAGCTATGTATTTAGCGAAAGTTTTGAGTCATTGCCTTCATGGTTGAGTTTTGGTAAAATTCGAATAGCATACGCTGAGGTGGGTAGTGATACGGATGTACAGCCGTATTCGGATGTATTGTTTTATGGCATTAATAATAACCTCTTTGCCAATCCTGATGGTTCTCTGCAGCCTGTAGGTAGAGCCTCCAGTAATGAGTTACCCAATCCCAATCTAAAACCAATGCGTGTATCGGAGACAGAAGTAGGATTGGAGTTAAGAATGTTCAACAACCGGGTACTGCTGGATTTGGCTGCTTACAGAAAGCTCACAGCAGATCAGATCGTATCGGCACAGATATCCAATGGTTCTGGTTTTGACTTTACTTTAATCAATAGTGGAGAGAGCGAAAATCTGGGTATAGAAATGTTGCTGAGTGTAACTCCCATCCAGACTGATAATTTTACATGGACTACCTCTTTCAATGGCTCTTACAATGTCACAGAGGTGTTGAGTCTGCTATCTGATGAACCGGGTGAAGAGATCCTGGTTGGCCGCCATGTTTTCAATGGATTTTTATTCCAGGTTGTGGGCCAAGAACTGGGTCAGTTGAAAGGGTTTGGTTACCGAAGAGATGCGCAGGGCAGACAGGTATTTGGTGGCAACGGAGTCCCTTTGAGAACAGAGGAACTCGTATTATTTGGTAGTGCATTGCCCAACTGGGTGGGGGGATTTATCAACACCTTCAATTACAGAGGGATCAATCTTTCTTTCCTGATCGACTTTAAGTTGGGCAATCAGATGATGTCGGGAACCAACTTCAATGCGACGCGTCATGGCTTGCATAAGATGACACTTCCAGGCAGGGAAACGGGCGTGATTGGTGATGGGGTAAATGAAAATGGAGAGCCTAATACAGTTGCAGCTGAATCTCAGCGATACTGGGAAGTTGTGCGTTCACAGCAACTGGTCGAGCCCATCGTGTATGATGGTGGTTTTTGGAAATTTCGCCAGATCACTATGGGGTATGATTTCAAGCCACTCATAGGAGAAACGATGCCCATAGAATCGCTGGAGCTTAGCTTCGTAGCCAATAATGTGTTTATCATCAAGAAATGGGTACCCAATATCGATCCTGAATCCTTTGGATTCACCTCGGATAACCTGATAGGGCTGGAATCTACGGGTGTGCCTACCACCAGAAGTTTAGGATTTAACCTGCGTATCAAACTTTAATTTCTGAATCCGATGAAAGCTATCAAATATATTAACTTATCGCTCATCTGCTGGCTGTTTGCGGTTTCCTGCGATGACAGCTTTGATGAGATCAACACCAATTCGGTAGATCCTACTCAGATCGACCAGGTATTTATCCTCAATAGTGCAATTATTGGGGCTTCCTATTCCAATGGTCCTTTGATCTACGAAATGGGAATTGTACAGCAGATCATTACTCCTAACTCAGGGGTATTGACCGGGGCAAATTATAACCAAGACAATCGAAATGCGACAGAAAATATGTGGAATGACTATTTTGTGTCGGTCATTCGAGATACACGCGACCTGATTAATCAGGTAGAAGGAGAGCCCCAAAGGGTTAATCTAGTCAATATGGCGCGAATCATTCAAGCTTTTGCGTTCATGGTTTTGACAGATACCTATGGGGATATTCCGTATAATGAAGGGGGAAAGGGTTTTACCGAGCAGGTTGTCTTTCCAACTTACGATGCACAGGAAAATATTTATCCCGCTCTCATTCAAGAGCTTACTCAGGCAACCTCAGCCTTAAATCCTGGCGCACCCACCGAATCAGGGGAGGTACTCTACGGGGGAGATATTAGCAAATGGCGTAAACTAGGTTACTCTCTTTTACTCAGGGCTGGGATGAGGCTATCCAAGATAGATCCCGGACTGGCTCAGCAGACTATACAGGCTGCTTTTCAGGGTGGTGTCATGGAATCCAACGATGATAATTTTGTCATCCGTCATGATAATAATTACAACAATGCACATGGCAGCACTTTAAATGGCACAGAGGCCAACAACTTCTTTCTGGCAGCGCCTTTTGTTACATTTCTGAGAGAAAGTAATGACCCTCGTCTTTCGGCTATTGCTGTTACCTATGTGGGGGCGCTTTCTGGACCGGAGCAAAGCCAGGACAGAGCCTCTAGCGATCCTTCCATACAAGTGGGGATGCCCATGGGACATGATAACAACTCGATCGTTGGTGTAGCGGATGGGCTGGGATTGTCGAGCTTCTATGAGTTTGCTCAGGTGGATCGCACCCGGATCGCCAAGGTAAATGGTCCGATGTTTTTGCTTACCTATGCTCAGACGCAGTTGCTGTTGGCAGAAGCTGCCTTCAGGGGCTGGGTTTCGGGATCAGCTGCTGCATTTTTTGAGGAGGGCGTTCGTGCGCACATGGAGCAGATGGCATTACACGATGACAGATCTACGATTCCGGAAGCTGAGATTATCGATTACCTGGCAGCTAATCCTTTTGATGAAGCCAATGCATTGGAACAGATCAATACCCAATACTGGGTAGCATCGTTCTTCAATGGGCCAGAGGCTTTTGCTAATTTCAGGAGATCAGGATTCCCGGATCTGGCTCCTAATCCTTTTCCTGCACAGGATATCACAAGTAATTTCATCCGCAGACTTACGTATCCCAGTCAGGAAATTGCCGTGAATGTGGACAATATCAACGCTGCTATTTCCCGGCAGGGTCCGGATGTGCTAGATACACGTATTTGGTGGGATACACCCTAGATGAATCTGACAGATTTTTTTCCCAAAACCCCCCAGCCTACCGGCAGCCCCCTTTGTTCGACGCGCTGTCCAGTTAAGCTGGGGCTATGTTAGGCACATTTTTCAAACACGACCCCCTTAAAAGGCATCAGAATTAGGTTAAAGAGGCAGAACTTCGTAACCAAAAATTTGGGAGTTTCATACATATTCTTCACGTAATCAACGGGATGTGTAAATTTATTTCTAAAGAGATCACGTTATCTATAAGGGCTCAATTTTTGATGATCCTGCTTACTTACCATGACTTATTTTTTCACAAGCACTTAATTCCCTGCATCTTTACGTAGTTTTGAAATAGTTTGGTATACTTTTACCTATTTACACCTAAACTACAAACCCATACACGCATGAATTCCGTATCTAACAGTATTAGATTTTGCTCCATTTTTCTGATTTATTCCTTTTTTACCCCATTGTTGGCTCAGAATCAGATGGCACGGGGTATCGTTTACCTGGATCTCAATCAAAATGGTGTACTTGATCCGAGTGAAAAGGGAATTCAGGGCATAAAAGTATCCAATGGCCTGGAGGTGGTGAAAACCGATACCCTAGGTATTTACGAGATACCTATTTTACCCGAAACTACCCTGTTTATATCCAAGCCAGCAGCATACCGTGTGCCCTTGAATGAAGTACAGTTGCCGCAGTTTTATTATCATCACTATCCAGAAGGAACACCTGATATAGCTTCCTGGAAGTGGTCCGTGATTGGCCCCACAGGTCCACTGCCGGAAACGATTGACTTCGCACTCTTGGAAGGAACTGTGCCAGATACTTTTCAAGCTATGGGTTTTGCTGATCCCCAAACTGGCACGGACGAACAACTGGACATGATGCGCAAGGATATTATCGATCCGCTGTTTGGCAATCCCTATGGAGCCAAATTTGGCTTTGTGGCAGGAGATGTGGTCAATGACAACCTGGCTTTGTATGAGCGCCATAACAGATTGATGGCTCAGGTTGGGATTCCCATGTGGAATGTGCCAGGCAACCACGACCTCAACCAGGAGTCTCCTAATGATGAGTACTCAACACAGACCTTTAAAAGTATATTTGGACCGGATTATTATTCCTTTGATTACGGTCAGGTACATTTTTTAGCACTCAACAACATTGGTTTCAGAGGTAAAGGGAAGGGTTATATGGGTCATATCAATGAAAAGCAGATGCAATGGATTGAAAACGATTTACAAGATGTGCCTTCAGATAAACTAATTATCATCGTGACTCATATTCCATTAATTACCTATGCTGATAACCGGACTTTTCCTGCTTCGATTAACACGG
Source organism: uncultured Bacteroidia bacterium (assembly GCA_964468435.1). GTDB lineage: Bacteria > Bacteroidota > Bacteroidia > J057 > J057 > JBCCTX01. Next base: position 266,976 of record CAYXVE010000001.1, read on the forward strand.
ATAATTTTGACAAACTTCTCGGTATACTGAAGCGATTTACATTTATCTATACCATTGCTGGGCATGATACCAGCAATAGCTGGAAGGTAGAGGTCAATCATACACATGGTTGGTATGGAGCACCTTTTATCGCCCACACTTTGGCCGAGACACGAGGTGGAGGATGGGAAATCGGTCCCAGGGACGAGCGAGGGGTGCGTCCTGCAACCATGCAGGATGGTAATCCCAATGGATACTATGTGTTTTACTTCAATGGAAGTCAGGTCAAACCGAGATTTATACCCGCAGGAGGTGACCCCAGCGACCGCCTACGTATTACCTTGGAGCCTCAGTTATTATTATCCGGAGAAGCACTTCCCATGGGACTCGATCGCGGGGCACAGCCCGACAGTACCTTTGTTGTGGTCAATTTTTTTGATGGAGGAGAACGAGATGAGGTAATGATTTCCCTTGATGGGATTGATCCTGAACCTATGCAGTATATAGAGCGAACCGATCCCTACATGGAACGAAAATATCAAGCCTACAAAGATACTCCAGATCAATATCGTAAACCTGTGGTTTCCTCTCATATTTGGCAGTATCTTCTCCCCAACTTATCCGCTGGGATACATTCAATAATTGTATCAGGGAAGGATGAATTTGGATTTGAAGACCGTGAGGTGTTGACTTTTGAAATCGTCGAGTGAACATCATGATCTTCAATCAGGATCATTCATAATACAGAAGTACCTGCCTGTAGACTGAACTTCCCTTAGATAGGGGATGGGCAGTGGCGTTCTGAGATAAGATTAGCCGGATTGACACAATACTTCTTGTTTTGGTAGGCTGAAAATGTATACATACGTGAAAATCGAAAAAATTTCTTCACCGCGAAGCGGTGAAAGGGGTAAGAGGGTAAAAGAGATCAAGGGCTGTTCAGAGAGGCCCTAAGCTCGATTAAATCGCTCTTTCAGACTACCCGCGTACCCGCGATATTCTTAAAAAATATGTCTCTTCCATAGTCACCAATATGGGTAAAAAGAGTGATACAAACTTGGGACATGTAGCCTTAGGAGTACTCAACCAGGTATTGCGTTCGTTATTGGCCAGATAGTATCCTTTACTTAAAGATTGCGAAGACCAAAAACCCGAGGATGTTTCCTCGCCTGAGCACGAGCGCAAATGGGAACACGCGGCAGTGCTCCGCCAGGAGATTGCCAGGTGAGGGAAAAGCTGATCGTTCAAGCAGATGTGTTGGCCGAGGCATTGGCAATCAGTAAGTTGTATTGATATATGATGAATGTAAGTGCAAGCTTTGTGGCTTATGTTTTGAAATAGGGATGGAACTTCACGAGGAGGCCAACAAAAAGTGCTTTATTGCCAGTTAGGTAAATTTTTCCGTAGAGCATAAGCCAGCAATTAGCATCTGGAATTCATGAGGGGTTCTGCTCTGGGGATCGTTCTAATATTTTTCCCGCCATATTACAGGTATCGTGCAGTGCGCCTGAGATGAATCTGGGCAATGCCTCAATCCAGGCTTTGGGCAAACACGTATGTACCATTTCGTAGAGATGGGTGTGGATCTCATCTGAATGGAGAAATTGTTCTGTCACGTGTAATTGTAACAAGCTTCCTCTGAGCAGGTCATTATCGAGCTGAGCTTCATTGGGGTTGTGACTACCGCCGTAGCTTCTCTCAATCTGCAAAACTTGTCCTGACTTGTGCAGTGGGTAGGGACGTAAGGTCTGGTGTACCTGTCGATTAATCTCAAGGTCTGCTTGCTGGGCGATGTTATGTAAGTATTCATTTGCTTCATGTAGTAGCCTATCCGTCTTTTCTTGATGGGCAGAGCGTATATCGACAGATAATCTCAGGTTTTTATGGATGCTCATGAAGTCAATTAATTCCAGAGAATGCCCAAAAATACCTTCTCCACCCGCACTTATTCTGGGATGAAGGCTGTGAATGATCCATGCATGGAGCTGGTTGATCAGGAGCTCTTTTTGCTCGTCTTCAAGGGGTTCACCCATGACTCCCAGCGACAAGGAAGCACTTTCTGGTATCACATTGCGATTGGTACCCGGTAGAAGTTTGATATCTCCAATTATCGGTTTGAGCTGCGTCTGATGGGCCTGATTGTGATCATTGATCAACTTTACAAAATACTGAGCCAATCTGGCAGCAGCCACCCCAGGATCTCTCCTGTCTTTGAGCAAAGTTGCTCCAGCATGATTTTTTTCACCCTTGAGATGACATCTTACAGCCATGGAAACTGATATCTGTTCAGATGATTCAGGCATTCCTTCCATAATTCCCACAGTAATTCTCAATTCACTAAAACGTTCCTCCATCGATAGCCTTCTCAGGTATAGATTGAAATCCAGTGCATGTGATTCTGACGGGTAGCCTTCAAAGATAAAATCTTCCTGATAGATGCCCATGATGGTATCCACCAGCACAAGGGGTATATGGTGTGTGTCTAGGACTGGGCCTTGTTCGATATGACGTTCGTAGGTATGTGGGGTAAAAAATAATCTCGGATCGATACAGGATTGCAACAGATCATCGGGTGTTTGTGATGGGGATAGGGTATTGAAAAAATGAACTTTTCCATCCGCTTTAGCTTCGGCCAACTCATACAGCATTTCGATGAGTTTTTCTCTGTAGGTTTCCCCCTGGTCATTGTCCATCAGATAGATCGTTTCAGGGAACTGACGGCCAGTAACAGCTGAGGAGCCAGGCATGGAAACGCCTTCACCAGTAAAGGTCATTTCCTCTCCTACGAAGGAGGATACCATCAGTGCCCGTGAAGTATAGTTGTGAGGATAAGGGAGTTGAAAATATTTTTGAAGGTCGTAGAAAATATGAGTGATTTCTATCCCGGATAATACCCCTAATCTTCCGTCGTATTTACCTCCATCCTTTACAGTGTCTATATGCGAACAATGGCAGATAGATCGACTGGAGATATCCTGGAGATGGTTGATGTTTTCCCGAATCCTGGATTTTTGTTCCACATTCAGTAAGAGACCATGGATATTACCGACAGCATCGATGAACACTTCCAGGCCAGCCTGGTTCATTTGATTAATCGTTTCAAGTGTAGCGCGTGTAAAGCCCTCATTGAGTGCTCTGGCATCAATACGTTGCTCCTCATCGAGGCTGGCTTTTGCGAGCCTGTCCAGGCGATAGCGCAATCGCTTACTGATCCCCTGGACTTTCTCCAACTGTAAATCCCGTTGCATCATAAGATGAAGGGATTTTTCCTTTCGTTGCCAGGCAACCAACTGAAGAAGCGCCCGGTAGTAAGCGATGATCAACTCAGCCTCTGCCAGGGGTGCCAGTTGTTCCTCTGCCTGATCGGCATCTACCTTTACTTTGCTGTAAATACCTAGAGACGCTACTTGTGCTTCCAATTGCTCTCTAAGCTCTACAGCAGAACCTTCTCCTTTTTCACGTGCTGTAATTAGATTATCAAATAATTCATCCAGAATATCTCCCTTACCCGTTTCGAACTTTTGCTTCAAAAAAGACTCCCGGTCATGCTCATAGATATTGTTGGCGTAGGTCCAGGTCAGTGGATCACCAATACTTCCTGCCGGGGCGCCTGTTAATTCGCGTATAAAAGCGGCGTATTCTTCATCATCAAGCTCAGAAAGCAGATCGGGGCGTATAATCTCCGAAATTTCATGCTCCTGTTTGTATGTGAGGTTTTCGATATCCAGCCGGAAATGGCCTAACAGAGGCGCTGTGAATATCAGTGCTTCATAGTCATTGAGATACTCTCGGATCATCTCCACATCCAGTAGATTTATGGGATTAATCGTGGGGTCGAGAATAAAATCGTGGGTCTGACCGATCTGTTCATCCCAAAAATTTACAATAGGGAAAATATGGCTGCGAGCCATGATAAACTGAAGCTCTTTGTTATGAGACAGGACATAATCACCAGCATGTATTTGCTGCTTATGGATAGAGACATTGACGGATTTTTCTTCCAGCATTTTTAGCAGGACATCCTGATAGAAGTCTTTGGGATGATACAAAGGATTATCAATAATCAGGGCATGGGGGCGTTTGCGGAAATCCTTTTCTTCTAGCGCTTCTGGTGACATATCCCGTTCCATGATCATACCTCTTTTGATCGCATAGGGAGGTATGCCCAGTTCTATCAGTTTACGTATAATGATACTGCATTTTTTACCACAACCATACTCCGCTACAGTGTAAGGTAAGGCAAGATAAGTTTTGATGATGTTGAGGATATTCTCCTGCTCATCATACAAAGGTAGGCCGGTTGCTTTGTCAAATTCAATCAGCAAATCGAGCGTCTCTTGTTTACCTTTTATTTCTATCATAAGCACCTTTTTCATTTGATCCCAGGCAATATGTCCAAATTTTCAAGAAAGCCCAATTCCCGAATACCCCAAAGCTTTGGAGTGATCGTTGTGTGTACTCATTTGGGGAAAACTTGGATATACTCATTTATTTTAGCTATATTTGCCAAAAAATTTATCATTAACAGTCAAATATTTTAAATAATTCTCTTTACCATCATTTTAAGGAAAAAAGACATTCTCTCTATATCTGAATTGTCAAATAATTGTCTCTTTTCAACTAAGCAGAAAGGACCCATACTAGTTTTCCTATTTGCCATTTTTTTTCTGCACTTTGTAAATGTATCCTCTGCTCAAAGTGTGTATTTTATGTCAGATTCGATCAATACTTCAGAAGATGGCTACATCGGGCTATCCTGGGATTCAGAGGCAGAAGGAGGTATATTTGAGCTACAGGAGTCAACATCTGTAGATTTTGAATCCTACAGAGTTGTTTACAAGGGTCCCGATCTGGCGACTTTCGTTTCTGGCTTAGAGAATGGTCAGTACTTCTATCGGGTACGCAGAAATGATGGAGCCTGGTCATCACCCATCGAATTACAGGTCAAACATCATACTTTACAGCTGGCTTTCTCACTCTTTGGGTTAGGTGCACTAGTCTTTGTGCTGACTGCATGGGTAATCATCAAGGGTACCCGTGAACAATCAGATAAGACGAATTAAATTATGGATAAACAAACACATATCATATCGCCAGAGACGGGATGGGTATTAATGGCTATTCTGGGAGTTTTGTGGATAGCGCTGGGGGTTTATTGGGGAAAAAAAGCCAAGAATATAGAGGGATTTATGCTGGCTGGGCGCAATGTAGGTCTGGCATTTGGAGCAGCAACAGCCATGGCCACCTGGGTGACATCCAACACGACGATGCTGGCCCCACAATTTGCTCTGCAACTGGGTATCTGGGGAATGATCGCTTACTCTACAGCAGCTTTTGGCCTGATGTTATTTGCACCATTGGCGAGTCGCATACGTAGATTGATGCCCAATGGATTTACCAGTGGAGATTTTATCCGTTTGCGTTACGGCAAATCTGCCTGGATATTTTTTTTGATGATCAGTATTTTTTACGGCTTTACCTGGCTGATCAGTATGGGCATGGCTGGAGGGATTCTGATGAATGCCCTGGCAGGTATCCCCTATCAGGTTGGAATGACCGTCATTATGATTGTATGTGTGATATATACGCTTTTTGGAGGATTGTACGCCGTGATTGGTACGGATTTTATTCAATCCTTAATTATCATGGTCGGTATTGTAGTTGTCGGTATCGGTGTATTGACGACCGTGGATTTTGGAACGGTATACAATAATCTTAGCACAGATCGTCCTATGCTGATCAACGCGTTATTACCTGCATCTATCATAGCCATCTTCAACAATCTCCTATTCGGGTTGGGCGAAGTATTTCACAGCAATGTATGGTGGAGCAGAGCTTTTGCCATGCGAGAAAAGGTGGGACGGAAAGCATATACGTTGGCCGGATTTTTCTGGCTGCCAGTACCGATAGCCGCTGGGTTCATTGCATTGACTAGTGGTACTTTGGGAATCAATATCACCAGCCCTGATATGGTGGGGCCGCTGGTAGCAGCTAATGTTCTGGGTAAATTAGGGGCAATTGTTGTGTTTGCCGTATTCTTTTGCTCGCTGGCATCTAGCATAGATAGCCTGCTTGCTGCAACTTCAGATCTGATCACGGAAGACATATACCGGAAAATGATTAATCCTCGTGCAGATGAAAAGCTGCTTCGTAAAGTATCTGCAGGGATCATCATCGGACTGGGGGTATTTGCATGGGCCGTATGTATGCCCAGAATCGGTACACTTGCTAGCGTATTATTTTTTGCAGGCCCCATGGTCGGATCTACGATATGGCCGATCATCACGGGACTATTTTGGAAGAAGGCCAACAAGCAAGGAGCCTTGTGGGGGATGGTGCTTGGTACCACGCTAGGACTTTTTGCATACTTCTCGGTAGGCTGGTATACCTCCTCTCTGATAGGTGCCGCAGTCTCGATGGCTACTGTAGTGATATTTACTTATTTGAAACCTGGAGACTTCAAATGGTATCAGTTGAACGAAGCCAGTCCAGAATCCGTTAACCCAAAGTAATTATATGTTATTTCCTGAACCCTTTATATTTATTTTGATCATTATCTCACTGCTAGGGATTACCGCAGCAGCGATTACGTTGATCGTTTTAGTTATCAGAGATATAAGAACCAAGAATTTATGGTAACCAGTAAATTCAATCCGGAAGAAGACCGATTAAAAATAGATCCACTGGAATCGGAAGGGTTAAACCCTGATCCTGGCCAGTTGATCAAAGAGGATACTATTAATCTGGACATCCTCAAACGTTTGGTAGGGCAAAGCGTTCTGTCTGTCCATCAGTTTGATAAAGAACTGGTACTCGAGTTGTGCAAGTTTGCTGCATTACTTGAGTCGACAGAAATTGCCAGTAATCATCCTTTGGATGGGAAGATTGTCGTAACGGCTTTTTTTGAGGCGAGTACCCGTACCAGACTTTCATTTGAAAGTGCAGTATTGAGGTTGGACGGGAAAATTATCAGCATACAGGATGGGAAAGTGACAGGAGTCGCCAAAGGAGAGTCTTTGGAGGACATCGGCGAGATGTTCAATGCCTATGCTGACATTGTAGTTGTGCGTCATCCCGAGACTGATTCGCTGGAGCGAATCTCCAGAAACCTTCGCATACCGCTAATCAATGCTGGCAACGGTTCGGGTGAACATCCCACACAGGCACTGGCAGACTGGTTTGCCATACTCAAGTGGAAACCCGGACTCAAAAACAGTCTGCCGGACCAGCAAAAAATTCACCTGGGCATTATGGGTACTCCAGGGAGTATGCGTGCAGTAAACTCTTTCCTGCAAATGTCTATGTTGTTTAAAGACAACATTCAGCATATTTCTATTGTATCAGAGATGGCAGATCCATTGGGTGAATATCTTAACAAGCTGCTGGAGAGGTCTGGTATAAGGTTTAACATTACGAATAATATCAATGAAGTAGTCAGCGACTTGGATGTCATTTACATGAACTCGATAGCATTTCTGGGAGACAGCTATAAATCACTGGATTCCCGTTTTAAGCTCAACACTGATACCGAGCTTAAAAAGAGTGCTGTGGTATTGCATCCACTGGCGCGGTTGGATGAACTCGATCCCATGTTGGATGGTACACATCACAATTTGTACTTTACGCAAGCTCACGGCGCTGTATTTGTACGGCAGGCCCTGTTTATATCTATTTTGAATCGTTTTGAGCGTTTACCTCAGGATAAAATACCCAGAGAATAATGTGTGGAATTACTGGATACTGGAATGTCGAAGGACTGGAACCTGAGGCAGAAGTACGACTAGCAAACATGACCAAGACCCTGCATCACAGAGGGCCTGATGGTTATGGATATTATATAGATCTACAGAAAGGTCTTGCCATGGGACATGCAAGGTTATCCATTATTGACCTCCATACGGGAGATCAGCCCTTATTTAGCCAAGACCGACAACAGGTGATCACGGTTAATGGAGAATTTTATGACTATAAAAAGATCCGAACAAATCTGAGGCTGGAGGGAGTCGCTTTCACGACAAAGTCAGATAGTGAAATTGCGCTGCCGCTGTACAAGAAGCATGGCCTGGACTTTGTACAGCATTTGCGGGGAGAATTTGCCTTTGCATTGTACGATGCAGAACAGGAGCGTCTGATCTTGGTCAGGGATCGCTTCGGTATCAAACCCTTGTTTTATCACGTACATAACCGGAGGATTTACTGGGGGTCTGAAATCAAGTCTATATTTGCCCATCCGAAAGTTGAGCGGAAGTTTTCCGCACAGGCATTGTTGCATCAACTGATGCATACAATGGTGCCAGGCACCAGTGCCTTTGAGGGTATTCATGCCCTGCAACCCGGGCACATGCTTATCGTTCAGAAGCATGGTAATGGCTTTGACATTCAGGATCATACCTACTGGGATCTCGACTACCCACTCGAAGATGAGCGGGATCTGGGTAAACCAGCGGAATATCATATCGGCCAGGTACAAGAAAAATTGCTGGAGGCTTTAGCCTTGAGACTAGAGGCGGATGTACCGGTAGGATGCTACCTGTCTGGTGGGATCGATTCCTGCTCGATGTTGGGACTGGCATCATCCATGCAGCAATCGCCTGTACAGGCATTTACCATCAGCTTTGACAACAAAGATTATGATGAGGCACATATTGCCAAAGAAATGGCTGAGCGCGTAAAAGCTGTTCAGGAGCAGATTGAACTTTCTGCTGGAGACCTTTATGGTGATAACTATGTGAAGACCATGTGGCATTCAGAACGTACATTCTACAATACCCTAGGTGTGGCAAAATGGTGTATGAGTAAGCGGGTAAATGAATGTGGGTATCGTGTAGTGGTGACGGGAGAAGGATCAGATGAGTTATTTGGAGGATACCCTGCTTTCAAGCGGGACATGCTCAAGCATGGGCACAAAGGAAAAAATAAGGAAGAGATAGCATCCTACCGTAAGTTGATGGAGGAAACCAACAAGCTTTTCAGGGGAGCTATCTTATCAGAGGACCAGGTCTCTCATCCTGCTATGGATGACGTTTGTGGTTTCACTCCTTCATGGATTCAACCCTGGATACAGACCCTGGAAATCGCAAGGCCTTTACTGCACGATGATGTACTGGCACAATTGGAGGGATATGATCCCATTGAGGCGATTGCACATGCATTTGACAGAGATCAGATCACCGGGAGACATCCACTAGATATCGTTCAGTATACCTGGAGCAAGACCATGCTGGAATGCCAGATTCTCAACTGGGGGGGCGATAGGGTAGACATGGCCAATTCTATGGAATCCCGGCCTGCTTTTCTGGATCACCATGTAGCAGAAATGGCCAGGGAAATTCCCCCTCATGAACGTATTCACGGAAACACTGAAAAATGGGTATTGCGTGAGGCGATGAAACATATACTGCCAGAAGTGCTATACAAAAGGGAAAAATTTGCCTTTATGGCACCTCCCGGGCATACGGAGAAGAAAAAGCAAATTGCCCTTCAGAAACTTTTGGATACCTATGTGAATGAAGATTTTGTTAAAGATGCTGGAATATTTGATCCCGATAGGTTACATAACTTTATCAAAGCATATAAAGCAGATCAGGATCCGGTATCGCTTGTGAGGAAAGATGCTCTAATGAATCATTTGCTGGGATTGCAGATCCTTCATAAGCAGTTTATCAGTCAACCTGTGGGTGTATGATATCCCAGGGCCGCGTCGTGATGCGGCCCAGAGATTCACATAATATGGACCTCACAAAACCTGCATAACAGGCATAAATCCCTGTTTCTGCATTTGTGCATTGACTTTTGATTGAACACCTATCGTCAGTGATAAGTTCAAAAGTTTTATTTAACAAAAACTTCCCGGATATTCCCCAATCTATCGGGTTTGGCGGCTGCTTGTCCTGCCTGTTCGAAGCCAAATCCCCAGAGGAATGCCAGGAGATAATCTTCCCAGGTGCCCCAGGTAGGGTCTTTCTGCCAGAGCAGGAGAAGCCCTGTAATGGCTGCTAGCAACAAAGCGATCCCTGTGATCAGGCGGTCATTCAACTTCAGGGTACGGGTTAAACCACTTAGATCAATCATAGAACTCAATTCGCCCTCGGCAGCTTTTTGCTCTATTTCTTTGATCTTTACATTTTCCACCAGCTTTTTGAAAACAGGCTTAATAATCTTGTTTACGCCGGGAAAAAATTCTTTGACACTACGGGTTTGGGGAAGCAATTGCTGGCTTAAGGCTTCCAATACTGTTTCGATAGATTGGTACGACTCATAAGCCTCATCGTATTGTTGTTCGTCCAGTTTCTGAATCACTCCCGCCAGTTGCTGAGCATATTTCTCGAGTTCTTCCTTTTGGTTGGCTACATCGGGTGTATTTACAGCATGAGTCCCCTGTTCACCTTCCGGACTTGTACTACCCATATCAATATTCAGAATTTTTACCTGCTGGCCGATCCATGATTGTAAGGCCTGAGTCATGTGACGTGTGTAATGAGCCTGAACATTTAGATACAAATCCTGTGAGGTCTCATAATCCTGAGAAAGGATAATCTGGTTGAGTTCTTCCTGCCATTTTTTTCGCATATGTTCCCAGCTTTGTGCTTCTACAGCGTCCATCATCCAAGGGATATCACTTGATTCATGAAGTTGTTTTTTGAGATCGCCAGCCAATATATGAATATGTGCCAGCCTGGCTTTGTCAAAGGTTTCCAGGGCCTCAGTATAGTTGCCATCTGCGATATATTGGTCGATCTGCTTCTGATATCGATTGCGTGTTTGAATATCCGCTACCAGGGATTCATCAAAGGCTATAAGTTCGGCTTGTTGATCAGCGTTTTCATCCCATATTTTCAAAGCCTCCTGGACATATTCGATGGTGGCATTTTTGATTTTGACAACCCAAGATCCCGTATTTTTGGGCACTTCATCATATAATTTTTTAAACTCATCCTCTGCAATATCAGTATCACCCATAAATTTTTCTACTTTCTCAAAAGTCTCTTTCAGTTTTGAGCTGATAACTGGATTCTGCATCCTAGAAAGTTCTTCCCTAGCTTGCAGCCATCCCGGAAATACTTTCAATCTTAAGGTTTCCTTTTCCAGTTTTTGATTAAAGTCTGACACGGTTTGGGTTTTGAGTTTTCCCAGTAGATCTTCCAGGCGTTCGTTGATGCTATTGAGGAGGGACTGGGGAATTTTATTCATAACTGGAAATTCCTGTTGAATGCTATTTATCTGTTGTAACAGCCCTAGGATATTTTGCTGACTCAGCAGGTTTACCCGTGTGACTGTCAGATAATTCCTGACAAAGCTGGATAGTCCCACGCCAATGGCAATTACCAGCAGGGCAATCAGCCCATAGTGTCTGATCTGTATATTGAGTTCTTGCTCGACTGCAGCCTCAGCACCTGCACTCCGCAAGGTTAAGGTTCCAGTATAATTCCCCACATTTATTAGGTCCAGGATTTCGAGGGTGATTTTCTGGTCAGACTTTGCGTCGAGTGTGAAGGGAAAAGCCAGGGAGTCTCCTTGCTCATCCAGATACACCATCTGCTGTGAAGCAGCCACTGGGTCCTGATCCGCATGGCTTCTGCCCAGGCTATACAACTTGGGTGCTTCCAGGCTCAGGGCCTCATCCCCAGGATTGATAACGTGAAATTCATAAGTAACTGGATTTGCTCCTAATCCATAGGAATTACCCAGGACTTTATTTTTCCCTTTGATCTCGAAGGTCGAAGAGATAGCACCTGTGCGATTGATCGTCAGATCGTGTGTTTCCAGGGTATTGCTATGGCTCAATATCAATAGCGTTTTATACTCTCCTTCAGGGATGACTCTGGCATTGAATTGTACCTGGATGATGCCCCCCGGAGCAAGTGAGAGCGGACCAGCCTGACCTGTTCCATTTATAGCTGGAGCTCCGATAGGGGTGATTTTGAGCTGAGGTAAAACGGAATCTGTTCCAGACACCCATAACGGGAATGTGCTGACAATCAGATCATTAATCTCAGTTGAGTCGCTAGTATTCTGTAGAAAAAACACTAGTTTGAAATCGGGGAGGGGGGCAGTGATGGTGGTATTGCCTGTAAGGGTCATCTCGGGTGTTGATTGGGCATAACAAGGAATGGCACATAATATCAACACCAGGTAAGCTACAATAAGGATTAATTTCACGTAATAGGATGTTGAGACTTGATACATAGATACTCAAGGAAGTTAATTAATTTATGACAATAAGTAGTAAAAGTTAGTTTTATTTACGGGAGATAGTTCATTTTTGTACAAAAAAATTACCCAAAAACGCTATTTTCCTATATCGTACATCTATTTTTTACAATCACCGCACCAGCCACACGGACCCTCGTTGATGCTTGCGAATGCGTTCTCCTTCTTGCGTAAAGCCCTCCCATTCCACGGTCCAGAAATATACGCCTTCAGCTGCGCCACTACCCTGTTCATTTTTTCCCATCCATCGTCCAGGTAATTGACGGGTAGTATAGATCTGTTGTCCCCAACGGTCATAGATCTTCAGATCGATCTCCAGGATATATTGCCCCATAGGTTCAAATACATCGTTGACCTGATCACCATTGGGACTAAACGCATTGGGCATTTCCAGCAATGCCGGGCATCGTGCATCGATGAGGATGGTGTCATTTCCCATGCAACCCCACATATCTGTCACTTCCAGAGCGTATACTCCACCTTCAAAGACCTCTCTTGACTGTAGTTCTGACTGATCATCCCATGAGTAAGCGTTGTAGGTACCTGCATCTAGTAGGATGCTTTCCCCTTCATCCGGACAGAAAAACGTATCTATACCCAGTTCCGGTTGTGGCGTAGGTACTACTGTAATATTGATAGATGCTGGGATCGCCGGGCAATCGTCTATCAGTGCTGAGACTGTATAAAGACCACTCATGGAGGGTACTGCACGATCAATGATTGGCAGCATGGTTGTAGATTCGAATTGATCTGGACCCCGCCAGGTGTATAGGGCATTGTTTAGTTCCGATACTTCCAGTGAAAAGGATTCGCCTTCACACAGAAGTTGGTCTATACCTGTCTGAAGGGTGTCTACTGGAGAAACCCTTATCTCTTGACGAACTAGAGAATTTTCATTCAGGCAATCATCACGTATGGATAAGGCTACGGTATAAGTTCCCGCTTGTTCATAGGCATGTTTTACACTGGGAGTGCTGGCGATATGACCATCACCCAGATCCCAGTCAAAAGTATACCTGTCAGGAGATAGTCCTGGATCTAATAAAAAAGTATCGCTGGCACATGCACTCTGAGGCAGGAATTGTGGATTGATATTGTTGAAATTGGCTCCACCATTGTAGGCATAGGATTCGGCATCGCCGTATCCATAAACGATTGCTGCTAGCCCACAACCTGCAGCAGTTAGTGTATGCGAGCCGGAATTTACTTTGAGTGTCGTATAGGCAAATTCGGGCTCACCGCCAATCATGCGAAACCGGGATCCTCTTCCGAGGACTGACTGTCCATCCAGCCTGACAGTGGTAGTATCTTTGCTTTGAACGATCACGTTGACAAAGTTTTCTTCTATTTCCTGAAAACGGGAACTGTAAAAAATTAATGTATCACGGGTTTGGGATACGCTGTTGAGCAATACCATAGAGGGATCTCCAATAGGATACCCTGTACATTGAACTCCAATGATATACTTTGCCACGATTACAGGCTTATCAGCCTGGATCAGTAGTGGCTCACCATGTCGAACCTCTGCAAATTCTCCCCGGTTTCTGATCAATACCTGCTCTGAGTCATCGATCATCACTTTGATGGTCGTATGGTCTTCTGAGGCCAGGATGCGATAGATATCATAGGGATTATGTATGAAGGGAGCGGAGACAAATTGTCTCCCCCAGGTGTTGACGGGATACATTTGTTCCAGCAGATTATCTCTGAGCGGGCATTGCCGTGGAACCTGTGTCCATTCATTTCCGCTGAACACTGCGAAATGATGATTGGCTTCCAGGTAGGTACCTGTGAGGTCTCCATTTACGGTAGCTGCCTGCACCTGATAAGTCTCTCCGGCGTCCAATGTAATAGAAAAAGTATTGTTCTCATTTCTACCTCTCTGGGTCCGGGTACTGGGTGTGATGTCGATGACTGTACTGTCCTTACTGGCTACTATCAGGAGCTGTGAGTAGTAATCTTCTCCGCCGCTAGTGATACCCGTGTAAGACATGACAAAATAGTTATTCCCGGTAGAAGCGATAGGGAGTACGATTGTAGCTTCAGAGCGGAATCCAAAGTATTGATGGATATATACAGAACTGGGGTGCTCTGTGGTGATTCGTATACCATTACGGGATATGGATTCTGAACCTAGTGTTTCAGCGGCTCTGGGTAGTTGTATGAGCTGCACTTGATTGGCTTGCAGGGTAAAGGATCTTTCCCAGTTTGAACGAGGCATTTGTACCACACCCGAAGTATTGTACTGAGACGTTATCATAGCTACCATGCTATTTTCCCCTATATCGCGATGTTGCATAAATCCTAGCCAGAATTCTGTGCCTTCATGGGTTTGGGCTTGAAGGAGACTCATATTGACTAAACCAAGATAAACTAAAGCTACGAGACGATTCATAAGTGTATATTCTCCTTTTAAATTAAGAAGGGAGAAATAGAAATCATATATTTTTCCTGGATATATTTTAATCAGTCAAATGCACCGATAAAAATAATATCATCATGTATATATCGAAAATTTTTAGTTAATTCATTTATGATAATAAAATGTTTTGTAATTTTAATTTAAAATATCTATTATTAGGAATATGACCATATTGATTAATTTTATCACTAAATAAAAAACACCTTTTATTGAGCTATGACTTTCAAAGAGGAAATGGACCTGCTCTACAAAAACTACCTTAGATTTAAGTCAGATATACATAATGAAGAGGCTACAAAAATTACTTTTGTTATGCCTTTTATTCAGAAGCTGGGATATAATGTATTCAACCCTAAGGAGGTATATCCTGAGTATACAGCAGACACAGGATTAAAGAAGGGAGAAAAAGTAGATTTTTGCCTTTTTATCAATGAAATTCCCACGATCCTGGTAGAATGTAAAAGATTTGGGGAAAAGTTAAGCTTGCATCATTCACAACTACAAAGATACTTTCATGTTACAGAATGTAAATTTGCTATTCTTACCAATGGTGAAAAATTCAGGTTTTATACTGACCTTGATAAAACTAATGTTATGGATAATATTCCTTTTTGGGAGTTAGATATTAGAGATTTAAATGATAAGAATATCCAGCAGTTAGGCCATTTCCGGAAAGCAAACTTTGACCCAGATGCCTTGTTAAATGCAGCAGAAGATATGAAGATTAAGCATGCCGTTAAGCAATTTCTTACCCAAGAGTTGACCGATCCAGGTCAAGATTTTGTAAGGTTTATCCTTAAAGCTGTCAAAGAAGGTAAAATATCCAAGAAGTATATCTGTGAGCAAACTCCCAATATTAAAAGTTGCCTGAAAGAAACCTTAGAAGAATTGGTCGGTGAGAAAATGGTATTAATAGATCAAATTAAAGAGTCAAAACAAGCATTTATCCCCAATTCCCGTAATGGAATCGTAACAACCCAAGAGGAGCTAGATGGTCTCAGAATTATTAGAGCCATTTTGAACAAGTATATCGAAGTAGAACGAATCACTTACAAAGATGTGAAAAGTTATTTCAATGTGCTTTTTGATGGACACATCAATAAACCTATATGTAGATTATATTTTAATGGCAGGACAAAATACGTAGGGTTTAGGGATACTGACAGTAAGTGGGAGAGGATCAAAATCGAAAGATCTACTGATTTGTATAATTTTTCTGAAAAAATTGTGACAATTGTCAGACGATATGTGATATCTGATACGATGAGTTTTAGACACGATTTTAATAACCCGAAAGATGAAATACCGATCAATAATTCATCTCACAAAGGATTCACGATTTACCCATGAGGTAGCATTAAATGCTTACTTCATGGAAAATTTCTTCTATTAAATTCCTTTTTTCAGTTTTTCAGTACGCCATCTGCGCCATATTTTCCTGATCCAGTGAAGATGAGCAATATACAGAAGCCTAGGTACAGGATCGCTTTCTCCTGATTGGCAAAGGGATCTGCTGAATGTTGTACGAATGCAGCTACGGACATCGTAATGCCCAGAAATAAGGCTGAAGGGCGTGTTAAGAAACCTATGAAAATAAAGAGTCCACCAATGAACTCTGATATACCTGCCATCCAGCTAAACAGAAGGGGTGCGGGAAATCCCATTTCCCCAACGCTGGCTACGAAATTTTCCGTGGGGGGCATTTTTTCTAGTCCATGCGCGAAGGACATAGAAAGACCTGCTATAATTCGTAATAATAAAAGACCTATATTCGCAGCTAATGATTCAATTCTTTCAGTTCCAAATAAAAATTGATTGACCATGTTATGGTAAGATTATTTAGTTATGTTATTAATGTATTCGGTTACTGGAGTGTTGGAGCATATTTTCATATCTTACATATGTACAATAGACCCACCTTCCAGAACGTCTTAATACTACCTTAGTATATCGCTTTTTGGGATTCTATGCCAACTTTATTTACAATCATGCTACGACTATCTTTGTCCAAGACATTTCCAAATCATACGATTATACTTTGTTAACTATGTATGCTTACGTTTCGTTTATATTATTGTCTATTTTTTTTACAGTTCAGGGTTGTAAATCTATACAATCTTACGATTTGCTAATTTTCGGCGGGACGATTTATGATGGTACAGGCGATACTTCTTTTATTGCAGACATAGCGATAAATGGGGATAGAATTGTCATTGTGGGTGAATTGTCTCGGGAAAAGGCACAACGTGTTATAGATGCCCAGGGACTGGCTGTTGCTCCGGGATTCATAGATATACATGCACATGTAGAGCCTATTATGGATCTTTCAGGAGCAGAAAGCCATGTACGTCAGGGAGTAACCACGGCACTGGGAGGTCCTGACGGAGGCGGGCCATGGCCTTTTGGAGCATATCTGGATTCACTTGAAACATTTCCCCTGGGTATGAATGTAGCGTATCTGGTAGGGCATAACAGGATTAGGTCAAATGTCATGCAATTGGCAAGGCGAGCGCCTATTGCAGAAGAATTGGAGGAAATGAAATTGCAGGTAGTACAGGCTATGGAAGCGGGAGCTTTTGGATTGTCGACGGGACTAAAGTATTTACCTGGTGCATTTTCTCAAACAGATGAGGTCATAGAATTGGCTCAAGTAGCCTCTGAATACGGGGGAATCTACACCTCACATATCAGGGAAGAAGGTCCGGGTTTAATAGAAGCTGTAGAAGAAGCAATCAGAATTGGCGATGAGGCAGATATAACAGCCGTCCTTACTCATCATAAAGCCATGGGAAAGCCCATGTGGGGAGCCAGTGAGCGGACCCTCGTCATGGTGGATTCTGCACGAAATAAGGGAATAGACATTCGGATAGATCAGTATCCTTACACAGCCAGCTACACGGGAATATCTGTACTGATACCTTCCTGGGCACGGGAGGGTGGCAGAAAAGTTTTCATGGAACGTTTGGCAAATCCACAGTTGAACGACAGTATTCGTGCTGCTACGATGGATATTATTTATAACGAGCGGGTAGGGGAGGAACTCGACAGAATACAACTGGCAAGAGTCTCCTGGAAGCCAGAAATGGAAGGTAAAACGCTTAGGGATTGGGTCCTTTCTGAAGGATTGGAACCCACTCTTGAACATGGAGCTAAGATTGTATTGGATATTGAATCTCAGGGAGGAGCGAGTGCAATCTACCATGTCATGACTGATGAGGATGTGGATCGGATTATGCTACACCCCCAGACTATGATTGCATCAGATGGTAGTCTAGCAGATTATGGTAAGGGACATCCCCATCCTCGCTGGTATGGAACCTTTCCCAGAGTATTGGGATACTATGTCAGAGAAAAGCAGCTCATGCCACTGGAAACAGCGATTATGAAGATGACTTCTATGCCTGCAGATCTAATGGGGTTGGAAGATCGCGGTATGTTGAAAGAGGGTATGAAAGCAGATATTACCTTGTTTGACCCTGAAACAGTGATCGATCATGCTACCTTTACTGAACCACATCAATACCCTGAAGGGATATTGTATGTCATTTGCAATGGTATACTTATGATAGATCAAGGAAATTATCAAAATCGGGCAGCGGGCAGAGTCCTTCGAGGACCCGCCTGGAAAGATAATTCAGAATGATTACAGAATTTGTGCTAATTTAAAGTTTTAACCAGATCACTTCAATCAAAATATTACAGATTATGAAGTACTTTACAGGGTTAGTTTTATCGTTTCTTCTCGCTTTCAATCTTTCCATAGCACAGGATTTTGCACTCGAGCGTCTGGAAGATTCTCCACGTCATCACGAATGGGTAGAGGTACAATATGATGGACGCACGGTTCATAGCTTCGTGGTATATCCAGAAGTATCGGACAAGGCTACTGCAGTAATCGTTATCCATGAGAATCGTGGACTTACAGACTGGGTCCGTAGTCTAGCCGACCAAATGGCTGAAGCGGGATTCATCGCTATTGCGCCGGATCTACTATCGGGCAGTGGGCCGGATAGTGGTAAGACCAGCGATTTCGCTACTTCGGATGATGCACGCAGTGCGATTTACGAGCTGGATCAAGATCAGGTATCAGCCGATCTACAGGCTGTGCAGGATTATGTTGCGGATCTTCCTGCCTGTAATGGCAAGACTACCGTAGCCGGATTCTGCTGGGGAGGGTCACAGACTTTCAGATTTGCAACGAATGATGACGAGATAGAAGCTGCCTTTGTTTTTTATGGGACAGGTCCCAAAGAAGCTGAGGCTTATGAATCCATAGAGGCTCCAGTGTATGGATTTTATGGGGGGGATGACGCAAGAGTAAATTCGACTATTCCTGATTCTGAGAAATTCATGGAAACTGCAGGCAAAACCTATGAGCCTGTTATCTACGAAGGTGCAGGGCATGCTTTTATGCGCAGAGGAGACGATCCCGCTACTGAGTCCGATGATCCCAATAAGATCGCCAGAGATCAGGCGTTTGAGCGTCTGGTGGGATTGCTGGAGAAAATATGATGTTTAGCTCGCGGTTGTGATTTGGTAGATTGGCTATGCCTGAGGAAGATGGCTAAGCTTTTTTATTTACAAATAATTCGTATTAATTTAGTTCATAATCGGATAAGTGAACCAGCATAGTTCGTTCACAAAAAGTAGTAGCAATCATGGCAGATGTTATTGGTTGCAGCGCTTACTGATATTTTTATTGGCACTTAATGGCCATGTGAATGTACTTAGATTCATCCTTATGGCAAAGGGATTGGCAAGATACAAGGAAATTGCCGACGGGAAATTTGCAAAGTATTTGATTATTGGAACGTTGCTTTCAGCCTTATTGACAGGGAAGGGATTTTATTCCCGCATGAATTAGGATTGGTTAAAAAATGTAAAAGACGCTGAATTCACTAATAAAATCGGGTTTATTAGTTAAATCAGCGTCAAATAATTCGTCAAAACCGCTACTCCCCGATCACCACATACCTCTCCAGCCGGGCTACCTCTTTTTCATCCACATATTTTCCAATTTCCCTTCTAAACTGTTCCATACTTTTGTAAGGACGGTACTCTTCAAATTCGTGCGCCATGCGATTGCCTACACCTGGAATGGTCATGATTTCTTCTTCAGAAGCCGTGTTAAGGTTAATGGGAACAAACACATATTGCTCCATCCGGGCTACTTCTTTTTCATCTACATATTTTCCCATTTCTCTTCTGAATTGAGCTATTTTGCGGTAAGGCCGGTATTCTTCAAACTCATGAGCCATGCGGTTTCCCACACCTGGAACCAGTAGAATCTCTTCTTTGGAAGCTGTGTTGAGGTTGATTGGGACAAAGAGCACTTGATATACATCCGCTAATAGAGATTCATTTAACGTTGCTTTGACAACATTGTGAAAACTCATCATATGGAGATATGGACGATTGTCGATTATTTGCTGAGCAAGCCCTTCTGTGATATGCGGAATGGCTGTCAAATTTTCCTTGCTGGCCAAATTGGGATTGGCTACTCCCTGGTTGTTGCCAACCTGTGCATAAGCCATCTGGCTTACACTCAAAAACAAACAGATACAGATCTGTGCGAATGTTTTCATAATATTTATGATTTTAGTGAAGTTTGTTCAAAAGCATCAGAATGATTCTGCAATTGATAGCGTGTATATACCCAGCCGATGAGCCCCAGGGCGATCATGGTACCGGGTGCAAGCACGGGAAATGCGCCTTTCATGGATTCCCAAAATAATTCCCAGCCCTTCATGCTTTCATACATTTCGAGCTCAAATTCGCGGTTACCCGAAAAATGTTGCCAACTTCCTATGATACCACTCGCTATGAATAACATCATCGTACCTTGAAAAACCCGTATACTCATGAAGGACTTTGAAAGCTGGAGCCAAGCCAAAACCAGCAAACTAAATCCCATCAGAATTAGAGGAATGAGTTGCCAGATACCTTCTATGTGATCCAAAAGCAGCAGTTCTGCCGCCGTACCAGTCAATGTAAACAGGAATATACCCAGAATCATCCTTTGCATGAGGTAAATGTAAATAATATTTTAGAATGATTCTAAATTAATTCTTCGCTACCCATTCAGAATATTTATTTTCCGTCCTGGCGGTTTGCAGGATGTTTTGAATTTCTGTAAGTATCCCGAGATATTCTTTTACTAGGTTATTCGTTTCTCCAATATCTTCTGCCAGATTGTACCATTCATATACATCATCCTGTAGCAGAAACAGTAGCATAACTTCCGATCCCTTTGGCATATCCTTCCTCTACGGTCTCTATTTCATTTTCCAGGGTACTTGCTGTGTACTGTGTAGTGTTGTGTGAAACGCATTCCATTGGCAGCCATGCGGTCCAGATGGGGTGTCTGGACCTGATCCTGAAAGAAGGCACTTACATCACCATAGGCCAGGTCGTCAGCTAGAATCAAAACGATATTGGGTTTATTTGATACGCTCTCTTGTTGGGTGGGTCTAGGCAGGCAGGAGGTTGTCAGTATGAGAGTCACTAATAAGCAAGTGAGATATATCATAGGGATTTATTGTTGGGTGAAATAATGAGTAGTCATAGGGCTATGCTTGTATCCAATACGTATGGCCTGAGCACTGAGTGAAGTTGTTTCTTCTATGAATAAAGGTTCGTGATACAATTGCCAATCGGTACTATCTTCCGAAAAGGTGTATGCAATGGATGCTCCTTCCGTAGGTGAACTTAAGACAACTTTCAGTTGGTCGGTAAATACTGAGTCTTGGAAATTAAATACAACAGGTGCAGTCACAGGCTGAATTCCATCGGGAGGCCAAAGTTGTTGTTTGAGTTCAGGCTCAGGGGTAAGTCCCCAATCCTGGGTTTCTTCCTTCCAATGCAAATGCGCTGCGCGGAGTTCTTCCAGCTTATCCTTGTAGGCAGGATCATCTGCCAGGTTATGAATCTCATGCGGATCGGTTTGGGTGTCGTAGAGTTCTTCCAGCGGTTTAGTTTTGCGAAACCAGGTGTTGGCAGGGATTTCCGGAAGAGTGCCCTCCTGATCCATTTGGAGCATTTCCTGCATCATAGCCATGCGGTCGCGATAGGGGAGAAACTGTACATAGGGCTTTTCGGGCATATAATTCTTAATGTATTTATATCTTTTATCTCTCACAGCACGTCGATTGTCTATGGCGGGGTCCATCCGGTCCCGGGCTGCGAAAATATATTTGCGCGGAGTTTTAGCCTTTTGCGGCCCTGCAAAAGCCTGGCCCTGAAGATATTTTGGTATATCTATGCCTGTCAATGACAACATCGTAGGTGCAAAGTCAATAAAACTCACGAGCTCATCATTAACCGTACCGGCATGCTGGCCGTCTGGCCATCGTATAATCAACGGGACTCTCAGGCCTGAATCGTAGACCCAGCGCTTGGCGCGTGGCAGGCAATCACCATGATCACTGAAGTAAAAGATAATGGTACTATCCAACAGTCCATCATCCTCGAGTTCTTTCAGGATATTTCCCACCAGCGAATCCATGATCTGGATATTGTTGTAATGACGGGCGATATCATGACGTACCGTAGGAGTATTGGGATAATAAGGAGGAACCTCGATGAGAGACGTATCAATCACCCAGGGATCACCCGCATGCCCCCATATCCTTGATTCGTGTGTATATCCAATATTGAACACGGAGAAAAAGGGTTTTCCGTCTGGCCGGTTTCGCCAGTGCGCTTTACTACTGGATTCATCCCACGCAGTGATAGGACGGGCAAACTGATAATCCTCCTTGGAATTGTTGGTGCAATAGTAGCCTTCAGCACGTAGATACTCGGTGAAGCATTTCACCTCTGGGGCTGGGACAGCCTCATAAGTAGGAATTGCCAGCAATTCCGGATCGGTGATATCTGCCAGGGCTGAAGTACGCTTCATGGTACGCATGTGATGTGCTCCAATGGTGGTAGGATACATACCCGTGATGATCGCTGCACGGCTAGGCGCACAAACACCTGATACGGAATTCGCGTGTTTAAATCTCATACCTTCCGCAGCTAACTGATCGATATTTGGGGTAGAGGCAACAGAATCACCATAGCAAGGTAAGCGGGGACTCATATCCTCTACCGTGATCCATAGGATGTTGTAACGGGGAATTGTGAAAGAATCACGAGAATCTTGGCCGGAACGCTCACAACCTATTGCGAAGGATAAGATTAGCATTCCTGAGAGTAAGCGTAAATAGGTACTCATGAGTTGGTAGTAGCTCTTTTGATAGCGTTTTTATCTTTAGAAGTAGATTTAATTTTGCCCTTAAGATAAGAATTTCGTGTATACAAAATGTTAATTTCGTTTTTGGAGGAGAGCAACCCAGTGCCCATTATCCGGTGTTTCCAGCAGATAACTTCCTGTGAGTGGGATAGGTATAGGTTGTTTCCACGCTGCCTGATTGATATTCAACCATTTCACTTCAAAGTTCCCTTCCAGTTTTTCCGCTTGTAACAGTACTGAGCCTCCTTCAGGAAAGTATACTGCATATGTTTTTCCTGATGTAGCTAAGCAGTAGGCTTCATCAGCTTCTCGATTGGTAAGTGATTTATTGGCTGGCTGCACTTCTGTCAGATCGAAGGCATCAAAGATCCATCTGAGACTCTGGATGTGTTTTTGAGCAATTTCGCTAATCCCATGCCCACTATTAGGTCGGTGAAAACGCACAGAAGCAGCTCCGAGAAAAGCGCTGCGCCAGAACCGCTCTAATCCATCCTGAGGAGTACCATGAAGCTCTTTGCCGTATACTTTTACATTGTTGAGCGGGCATGGGCCTCTGAGTTTGTACACGATCCCAGCGAATTTGCGACCATTGTCATAGTGCTGCTGGTTTTCCTGATGATTGTTTTGGGAAATATCAATAAAGTCGAATACTTCCGGGTTTTGGATGGTGACAAAATGATCGGGATGCATGAGGTTATGAGGATCCCACATTTCGGTTACATATACTTTTTTGTCGATGAGTTTTGCCTGGGTTTTGATATAGTTGGCCCAGAAGAGCGCCCACTCTGCAGTGACAGAGGTCTCATTGTCGATGCAGTAAAGCACATTATTGTGCTGAAAGCTGATGGACAGCAGCTTATCTACGAATTTGACTTGCTTAGTCAGCAGAAAGGTATTGTTGTCCATCTTGGGTACTGACCAGAAGAAAGGATTTTCCCTTCCAACGGGGTGAGTAGGGACCTCTTCAGGCAGTCTTATCCGCCAATTTTGAGCGTTGTTATCATTTCGGGGGTTGAAGGGATTGTTGAGCCAGTTTTTGCGGTAAAAATCAAAGGTCGCCCATAGCTCGATCTGAACAATAATATCCCGTTGTTCGGCTTCTTCCAGAAAAGTTGCGAAACGATTCCAGTACTCGTCATTGAATTGGGTGAGATCATATTGATCTCCCACTTTCTGGAAAGCCCATACGTTTCCACTATCCCGCGATGACATGGTACATCGCACATAGTTTCCGCCTACCGAGGCAATTTGTTCTAATTCTTCTACTACATTGGGCACCTGAAAAAGATTATCTTCGCTGGAGCCGCCGATCAACATCAGGGGTTCCCCATTGTATGTCCAGTAATGAGGGAGATCAGGATTAATTGAGATGCCGGTTTGGGCTGATATAGTTGAAATAAATAAAAGGAAAATGGCTAGCAGTAGTGTCCTCATAGTTAAAGTTCAAATAAATGGTATTGATGTCATATATTCTTTAATATACACACCATTGAGCTTATTTGAAAATAATAGGTAAGTAGTGCTGTGTTGATTTGATCAAGTCAATAGATCAATGCTTTAAATCCTCTTTTTGCTAATCCCAATGTAAAGGGTTTAGTCCATTTGATGCTCCATTTTTTCTCTTTGCAGAGGCCATACAATTGCTTTTCATCCTGGATATTCTTTCTGGTAATGATATCATGTGTGTCTTGATTTACCAGGAGTCCATTCCATACAGCTAATGCGAGTTCGGGAAATAAAGATGCACTACGAATATGTGAAAAATGAGCATGTGAAGCTAAGGGTTTCAGTGTGAGTTCATCTTTGCCTTCATATTCACTTCCCACCAAAAAATTCACCCTTTTAGATTTCATTTTCCTCAATTCAGAAGTTTTTACTTCATGTGCGTAATGACGTATATTTTCACATACTTCATGATCAACGATCACCTGATATAAATCTCTCGAAAACTTCGAATATTTTCTCTTTTTACTTGTCCTGGCACCCTGGACATTTTCATCGATCATTTTACCTAGTGCCGTACCTCTTATATAGGTTTTCCCATTAATGACTCTTTTATCGTATTCACTGACAAAATTATCGATGACATAGCGGGTTTTTTTGCGTTTTACAATTCGCAAAACACAGTTTGCACCTTCTATTTCCAGCCAAATATAACCCAGATTATCTACAACAGCATGGTTGTGCCATGCATTGATGATCTGCTTGAGGGTTCTACTGTTAAGGTTGTATTTCTGGGCAATCTTAGACCAATTGATTTCAATTTCTTTTACTTCTTTTTCAATTCTAGCAAGTTCAAAATGGGATGTGTCATTCATTTAAGGTAATGTTTTCAATTATGCTGTCATAGAATTGTGTAGCTCGTTGAGTTTAGCGTGAGCACTTGCAGCTAAAGGATGAGGATTTACGTCGGGGTGAATCAATTTGGAAATGTGATCTCTCCAGGTCTTCGCCTTTTCTGCATTGTAATAGCATTCTTCATCGATACCGAGTTCTTTCATACGATGTTGACCATCAAGTTCTGTGAGTGCGTAGATATACCTGGATGCTTCGGATTTGAAATAGATGTCTTTACCATTTGCACCATTACCTGTATGGTTTGGGTGATAATGAAATAGCGTTGATAATTTCTGAAGTTCAACGATCCGGTTATAATATCCCTTCCAACCCCGGCCATGGCCTGGAATTCTAAATCCGAACCCATCATTAACGATTTTGCGGATTTCATTGAGTTTACCTTTTGAGCGAAGTTCTTTCTCTGAAGAAACGTTGAGAATTTCCTGAAATGTAGGTATCTGTTCCATAATAGTTGACTAACTTGTTACTGTTTCGCCAATTTATAAAAAATATTAATTTTTGTAAGTTTAATTTTGAAATTAATTATTTGAATAACCTATTATTTTCGCTGTAAGTATTTATATGTGCTTATAGGACTAGTTTAGCAGATGGCTTATTCTCGGAATGCTTTTTTCTGGGTCTGAAAGCGTAAATGAATTGATGGATGATTTCTTTTTCAATACTGGCAATTATTAATTATGTAGGTTACCAGAGGATTCCAGGCGTACATCAGCGCAGATAGGATGAACACGCATATATCGGTCTAATTGTAGTCTGTGGGCTGCTATCCTATATCTACAACACCACAAACTGCCTCAAATATTCCTTACACTGAATCAATGCCGTCTTTCTGCTTTCCAGGCTGTGTTCGTACGCTTTGTCTTCTACTTCTACGCATGCAGGACCGTCGTAACGTATGTCATTCAGGGCAGAAAAGAACTTACCCCAATTGATATCACCCAGCCCGGGTAACTTAGGAGCATGGAATTCCAGCGGATGGCCCAGGATGCTTACTTCGTCCAGTTTTTCTGGATATATCCTGGCATCTTTGATATGGATATGGACCAGGCGGTCTTTGAATTCATAAATGGGTTTGATATAATCCATTTGCATCCACAGAAGATGTGATGGATCGTAGTTTAAGCCGAAATTAGGAGAGGGTATAATCTCGAACATCTTTCGCCAGATTCTGGGTGAAAAGGCGAGGTTCTTGCCTTCGGGCCACTCGTCTTGGGTAAAATACATGGGACAGTTTTCAATACCGATCTTAATCCCATGTTCCTCAGCATAAGCTACAATAGGGGGCCAAATGCGACTAAATTTTGCTAGATTTTCCTCTACAGTTTTTGCTTGCTCCCGTCCGATGAAGGTATTGACTATGGGTATTCCCAGTCTATGTGCAGCCAGTATGATTTTTTTGATATGGTCGATGTAAAATTGAGATTTTTCATCATCCGCATCCATGGGGTTGGGATAATATCCCAATCCAGATATTTTTACCCCCTTCTGTTCCTGATATTGCTGAATGTGAGATATCTGTCTTTCATCCAGATCGACTACATCAATATGTGTAACCCCTGCATATCTTCGTTCAGCTTTGCCAATAGGCCAGCACATGACCTCTACATTATGGTATCCCTGATCAGCAGCAAAATCAATGACAGATTCAAAACTTTCTTCGGGTAAAATAGCACTTACAAATCCCAGGTAAATCATATATCTTCAAGTGTTTTCAAGTAGTAAACAGATTTTACGAACATATTATACATAATCTCTCTTAAATGCCAAACAGAACTGGTTTACTTCTACCGATTTGTGTAATAATTGAAATCTATGTATATAAAAAATTGATAATCAATTATTTAATCGCATAAATTTGACCTTTTAATGATGGTAATCCACGAATATCTCTTTTAAGCAGTCAAATTGTCATCCCAATACCCCGATGTCTCAATGTCCTAATGCCCCAATAAAACAATATCCCAATTTCACCATCAATCAATAACAACCCCATGATCTCGCCTACTTTTGGCGAAGGCTATACATTTTACGAACCATTTAAGCTACATCCTGAAAATCCACACTATCTGTGGTTCCGGGGGTAGCCCACACGCTTAATTACCTCAGCTAAGGATTACGGAGCTATGATCAAAAGCGTTCTTGATGAAGCTGGATTTTCTGGAGATGCAATCAGATCCGGAAATGACAAAAGCAAAAGGGCAACAGGTGTTTGTGTTGGCTGAAGATCAGGGATTTATCCTGAAGTATTTAGGAAAGAGTAACAGGTCTAAAGAGAAAAAATAGATATTTTTCGAGGTTTTCAGTATATTTTGTTCAAAAACTAAAAAACATATTTGTTATGAAAAAAATTCATATTCATATACAGGTAATATTATGTTTGTCGCTATGGGTGGGATTTTGGGGATGCAATACCCAAACTTCTGAAACTGGCGAACACACGGAGGCTATGGCTGCAGGTGAAGCGATTCCCTTTTTTGTCGCCAACCCCCAACCCATGCCTGAACAGGAAGTATCTACCCTGGAGATTGGGGTAGAAGCTCCAGATTTCCGGCTACCCGGCGTAGATGGGCAGTTTCATGCATTGAGCGATTACGATGATGCCGATGTGCTGGTGATTATCTTCACCTGCAATCACTGTCCTACGGCTCAGGCATATGAAGATCGCATGATCTCAATCTATGAGGATTATTCGGATCAGTCTTTTGAAATGGTTGCCATCAGCCCTAATAGTCCTGTGGGGTTGCTTCCAGAAGAACTAGGCTTTACTGAACTGGATGATGATTTTGAGGATATGATCATTCGTGCGGAGGATAAAAACTTTCCTTTTGACTACCTCTATGATGGAGATGATCATGCTGCCTCCCTTCAGTACGGACCTGTAGCAACCCCCCACGCTTATGTATTTGACTCAGATCGCAAGCTGAGATATGTGGGCAGATTGGATGGATCGGAAAAGCCAGGTACTGCTAATGCTGAGGACCTCAGGGCTGCTATTGGTGCTGTTTTTGCAGGGGTAGAAGTAGAGACACCCAAAACCAAAACCTTTGGTTGTTCTGTAAAATGGGCCTGGAAAGTGGATTATAAGGAACAGGTGGAAGAAGAATGGGCTGAAAAGGAGGTTACCCTGGAGGAAATTGATGAAGCAGGAATTGAAAAGTTGCTCGCCAATGATTCAGAAAAACTCAGGCTGATCAATGTCTGGGCTACATGGTGTGGGCCTTGTGTGATGGAATATCCGGATTTTATACAGATACATAGAATGTATCAGGGTAGGGATTTTGAGTTTATCTCACTCAGCGCAGATCGTCCCGATCAAAAGAATTTGGCTTTTAAGTTTCTCCAAAAACAAAATTCGGCAGTCAAAAACTACATCTTCCATCAAGATGACAAGTATGCGCTCATTGAAGCGATAGATCCCGAATGGGAAGGAGCCTTGCCCTATACCATGTTGATTGAGCCTGGAGGCAAAAGAGTATATGCTCAACAAGGTACGATCGATCCATTGGAAGTAAAAAGGATCATTGTAGAGCATCCTATGATGGGGCGGTACTATTAATGGTGTGTTGGGCCAACTATTGCAAAGGTTCATAGGTTTACTTATGAAATCGGTTATTAGCTACTGATAGGCATCATGAAATCTCTCTTTCGAATATGCGCAAAGCAGTATCACAGAATTGGAAGACCGTGATCCGGCAATCATTTGCCAGTTGCTGGATCGATACGCATTTTAAATACGCAAAATTTTTTATTTATTCGGATCTTTTTTCGGTTTATGAAGAAGAGCGATCAGTTATATTTTGATCAAACACTTATGAAAAAGATATTTTTGGGGATTATCATTTTGATGATCTTTTCGCAGAGACTAACAGCTCAGGAGCACAATTTTGATAGCCCAGCTGCCTACAATAATTTTATCGTTATGCTCCACAATAACGTAACGGCCAAAAATCTGGAGTACATCTCCCAATCTGTACACAGCGATGATATCAGGCGTGTAGAGCAAAGTCGTAAAGATGTGATCAATGAAATTGGACAAGCTATCGGTAAACTTGCCGCGATTGGCCCTTATGAGGGAGATCCTGCTTTGAGAGATGTGGGTTTGGAAGTGCTCAAACTAAATCTGGAAACCTTTCAGCTAGATTTTATGCAGATTAATCAGATGAAAGAAAGTAGATATGATAGTTTTGAGGCGTTGGAGAAATACTTCAAAGCTGAAGATCAGGCCGAAAAGAAACTTGCTGAAACTGCCAATAGATTCCGGGAGGCACAGGCTGATTTCGCCGCTAAAAACAAGTTGAAACTTGCCTCAGAAGCCGATCCGGAAAATCAGGCTGTCATTGAGCGTATCAACAAACTCAATACCTATACCCGGATCGTATTTCTGCAGTATTTCAAGGTCTCCAGGATCAATGCAAAATTCTGGGATGCGATCAATGTCAAAGAAGCCCGTCAGGCAGAGGAACTTCGCAAAGAGATGGTAGATGCCTCTACCAGGTCTGTGGCATATCTGGAAAAGCTTTCAGGCTTTAAGGATGATACGCGATATCGCGATGCAGCCCTGGATCTGCTGAAGTACTTCCAGCAACTAAGCCTGAATGAACTAAAAGACCTGACCAGGTATCAGTACAAGCTGGACCATGCTGAAGCGGTCACAACGCAGGAAGAGGTAAACGAATACAATAAGATGACCCAGCGATACAACGAGATCATCCAGGAATACAACGGGAAAACGCAAGCATTGATCAACCGGATGAACGCTGAACAGCAAGGGCTGCTTCAGCGCCATATACCCAAGCCTTCTGACCAGACCGGCATCATGCGAATCTAGAACTACATCACACTACTTACTACTCATGGATAGAAGACATTTACTTAAGCACATAGGAGCCGGTACAACTGGCCTGATGATAGCACCATCGCTTAGCGCCTCAGAAACCTATCACCAGGCTACCAGCGGTATGGCTCCCATCGAGATTACCAAAGTAAAAGCGATAGCCACTGCTCCACAGAACAACATCGAGTTGATCGTTGTCAAAGTCGAGACCAATGAGCCTGGTCTGTATGGTATCGGTTGCGCTACCTTCCGGCAACGAGCACACAGTGTCGTTGTTGCTGTCGATAAATACCTCGATGGCTTTTGCCGGGGCAAAGATCCCGATCGCATTGAAGATATCTGGCAGACCGCCTATGTTAATTCCTACTGGCGAAATGGTCCCGTGCTGAACAACGCACTCAGCGGTCTGGATCAGGCCCTTTGGGACATTAAGGCGAAGCGAGCCAACATGCCGCTATATCAATTGTTAGGCGGCAAATGCCGCTTCGCAGTGGACTGTTACGCCCATGCCTCAGGCAATAGTAAGGAAGCTGTGGCGGATAGCGTCAAGCGCTTGATGGAACAAGGATATCGACATATAAGAATCCAGCAGGGAGGGTATGGTGCGGTGGGAAATGCCCAGCAGCCCGATTTTGCGGAAGCGGGATTTGGAGCAGAGAAGGATAATTATATGGATCAATATTTATATATCAAGTCTGTCCCAGCCATGTTTGAACACGTGCGAAAAGCGTGCGGCGAAGAGATCGAACTGCTTCACGACATTCATGAGCGCCTGGCACCCAGAGATGCCGTTCATCTGGTCAAATCCCTGGAGGAATTCCGACCCTTTTTTATCGAAGACCCCTTTGCACCAGAGGACATGGATTATTTCCGGCTTCTCAGAAGCCAGACTGCTGTCCCTCTCGCCATGGGGGAGTTGTTCAACAACCCTCACGAATGGGTAGGACCTATGACCGAGCGACTGTTTGACTTTATCAGGATACATATATCCCAGATAGGAGGGGTTACCCCCGCCTTGAAAGTCGCCCGTCTGGGCGAGTATTTCAACGTGCGTACCGCATGGCACGGTCCCGGAGATGTATCTCCGGTCGGACATGCCTGCAATGCCCACATAGACCTGGCTGTGTGGAATTTTGGCATTCAAGAGTCTGTTTTCTTCAATGAGGCTACCCAGGAGATCTTCCCAGGTGCGCCGACCATGGAAAAGGGATACATGTATGTCAACGAAGTGCCAGGCCATGGGGTGGATATCGATGAAAAGGCGGCAGCCAAATATCCCATTGCCGAGCAAGCCAACAATAACTGGACCCAGGTCCGCAAGAATGATGGCACCGCCATTAGACCCTAAATGTTCTTCGCTAGCGTTATTTCCTCCCCCGCTGGCGTTATTCCCTCCCCCGCTAGCGTTATTCCCTCCCTCGCTGGCGTTATTCCCTCCCCCGCTGGCGTTACTCCCTCCTCCGCTGGCGTTAGTTTGCAACTGAAGCCAGCGGATCATGGGAAGATACGTATCTTCCCATACTCACCATCATAACCCGGCTGCGGGTTTACCGCTCCTGAGCGCATCCTGTAGATCGCTTCCCCAACCCGATCATATCCAGCCTGACGAATAGCTTCGATAGGAACCTGAGTCAGTAGATTAAATTCATTGCCAAAGGCGGTGATTAATGCTGCATAGGTACGCATCACAGTCTTGGTGTTGGGGCCTACACCTTTGATTTCAGCCAGGATTTCAGGCAATGGGATGATATACTCATATCCCGGAGCACCCCTGGGCTGGAGAGGGTTAGACCTGTCTGACAGTACCACTACCCGGTGCAATACCCCTATTGTAAGCGGTTTGCCGCAAACAGGACAGGTATTGTGATGCTCAAGTGATGCTTCAGGGCTTAGCACCACACCACATTTACGATGCCCATCCATATGATACTTGCCTTCTTCCGGGAAAAATTCATAGGTTCCCAGAAAGCCCATTCTTGATCGTATTGCATCAAATATACCTTGATAGCTCCTGTCAGTATCAAAGCGATTGGCCTCTCGACCCAGTTTTTGAGGAGAATGCGCATCAGAACTTGACACCAGCGTAAAGCGGTCCAGTTCACTCCATCTCCAGTTCATGGCTGGATCGGAAGATAGCCCTGTCTCCAGGGCAAAAATTTCGTCTGTCAGATCTTCAAAACAATCTGCTACATGATCATAGCCACCCCGGGAACCCAGTGTGGAAAACCACGGAGTCCAAATATGTGCGGGGATTAAATGCGCATCTTCGGAAGCCTCCTTGACAATTTCCAGCAAATCCCTCGAGGGTAAGCCCAGAATGGGGCGTCCATCTGAGGCAAGATTACCTATTTCAGCTAAACGTTGATTCAGCCGTTTTACCACATTCAGATCCGGAGCATATACCAGATTGTGATTTTTCCGGACCTTCCCCTTTTTCTTATAGATCGAACTGATCTCCACACTCAGCATAAATCGTATATCAATCCCATCGGGGTAGGCACCTTCAAGCCCCTGATCTACAGGTGGATTTTTGAGTTTGTACAATCCTGTTCCATCTGGTTCAAGCTTTTGACTCAATTCATGATACCACAAAGGATGTGTAAAATCTCCTGTACCGATGACATGGATTCCCTTGAGTTGCCCCCATTGATACAGTGATTCCAGGTTGAGATATTTACTGGTAGCACGGGCAAAATGTGAATGTACATGCAGGTCAGCGAGAAAATACATGTCAGGACTTGAACTTGGAATGGATATGATCTTTAATGAACCTACAATTGATCTCATCCTGGATCATTTTGTTGGTTTCATACACCTTTCTTGCAGATAAGTATATGATTAATGGTAGCAGGATGACAAAGAAAATCAGAAAAGAGAGTATGCTGAAGTTTTGTACATACTCACTTCCTGAGTTCATCCAGGCTCTCATGGATACAATCAAGGCAATCACCAGATAAGGGAAGATAATCCTGGGTCTGAGAAAACAATGAAGCAGCTTACATGGAATAAATCTTCCGTAATTCAGTTGCTGGATGAATGTTATCCTGTCCATTTTTTTCAGGTTAAGACATTTTATTCTGGAGTATGGATTGTTCTGAGGCGTGTTCCTGCTTTTTCTTCCACTTCAGATCGTATAAATCCAGGCGCCTGTCCATCAGATTGCGCACACTTCCTTGTGAGTGAAGTTCCCGTAAAAGGTCAATATTGACATCTGCTACAAGTGTCATCTCGGTATTAGGGGTAGCTTCTGTCACGATTGCATTGGTCGGAAAGGCAAAATCGGAGGGTGAGAACACTGCAGACTGGGCATACTGAATATCCATATTGTTGACTCTGGGGAGGTTACCTACACATCCTGCAATAGCTACATAGCATTCATTTTCGACTGCTCTGGCCTGTGCACAGAGTCTTACGCGATTGTACCCATTTTGGGTATCTGTCAGAAAGGGTACAAACAAGATTTGCATACCCTGTTCCGCATAAATACGGGCTAGTTCAGGAAACTCTACATCATAGCAAATCAATATTCCGATTTTACCGCAATCTGTATCAAAGATTTTGAGTTTGTCTCCACCGATCATACCCCACGCATTCGATTCACTGGGAGTAATGTGTATTTTCCGGTATTCTTCATAGCTCCCGTCTCTCCGACATAGGTAACTCACATTATACAGGCTTCCATTTTCAATCAGGGGCATGCTTCCGGTGATAATGTTTACGTTATATGCCACAGCAAATTCCAGGAATTTTTCCCACAGGGTCTCAGTATAATTTGCCAATGAACGGATCGCTTTGGCCTCACCCAGATTATTGTATTTCTCCATGAGCGGAGCATTGAAAAACTCTGGAAACAAAATGAAATCGGTTTGGTATCCACTTACAGCATCGATGAAAAATTCCATCTGCTCTACAAGTGCATCCATAGATTTGAAAAGGCGCATCTGCCACTGGACAAGTCCCAGGCGGATGACGGATTTTTGGTTGTTGATCAACTTTTCTTCCTCCTGATAATAGATATTATTCCACTCGAGGAGGGTGGCATATTCCTTGGACTCTGTATCTCCTTGTAAGTAGTTTTTGAGTATTTTTCTTACGTGCAAATCATTGGATAGCTGAAAAGTCAGTGTCGGATCATAAATTTTCTTAAATTTTACATGTTCGATATAATCCCTGGGCCGCATTTTATCAGCGTATTTCTCATAATTGGGTATACGTCCTCCCATAATGATTCCCTTGAGATTCAGGTTTTCACATAATTCTTTGCGGGCATCATACAGCCTTCTCCCCAATCTCATACCTCTGTAGTCTGGATGTACAAAGACTTCTATACCATAGAGTACATCCCCGTTTGGATCATGGGTGGAAAATGTATAGTTGCCTGTGATCTGTGCGTAATTGTGGTTGTCCCCAAATTTGGAATAATCGATGATCAGTGACAACGCACTGGCTACTACTTTGCCATTTACCAGTACACACAACTGCCCTTCAGGGAAAATATTTAATAATTTACGGATGTGATTCTCTTTCCAGTACATGTTCCCCAGGGTAGAGTATGCTTCGATCATGGCTTCTTTCAAATCCAGATAGTCAGAGATCCTGAGATTCCTCAATTCAATACTTGTCGTCTGTTGCATCATATGTTTGTTGGTCAGTAGACTTAAACGATAGATCGGAAATTATCATCCTAAGTCTGAAAAATATTAAATTATTTTGTATAAATGTTTGATTGAAGATAATGGTATTATATAGTTAATTTATCAGTTACATTCGTATCATATGAAAAAACTACTACTTTACAAATTAACGTTTTGCTTCATTATTAGTTTGCAGGCTCAAAATCCCGATACCTTAAGATTGTGGTCTGAAGGCGCACCTGGGGCCAAAGGTAATGCGGCCCATGATCAACCTGCATTAATACTGCATCATGCTCCAGAGGATCTGGCTACTGGCGCGTCAGTGGTAGTATGCCCTGGAGGTGGATATGGACATCTGGCTATGGATCACGAGGGAACCCAGGTGGCAACATGGCTCAATAGTCTGGGAATATCAGCTTACATATTGCGCTACAGGTTAGGTATTCCTGAATACGGAGATTATAAGCATCCGGCAATGATGGAGGATGGTTTGCGGGCCATCCGGGTTGTTCGCTATCATGCAGCGAAATGGGGGCTGGATCCGGATAAAATCGGCATACTAGGATTTTCTGCTGGAGGGCATCTCGCTTCCACAGTAGGAACACACTTTGATGATGGGCGTGTGGATGCTACAGATCCTATAAATCGTCAGAGCAGCCGCCCTTCTTTTATGATCCTATGCTATCCGGTTATTTCTTTCACCACTTCCTACACACATCGTGGTTCCCGGAGAAATCTACTGGGAGATAATCCCACTCAGGAGGATGCTGAGTTACTCTCCAATGAACTGCAGATCAACACATTGACACCACCAACCTTTCTCGTTCATACTGATGCAGACCGGGGCGTACCCCCTGAAAACAGTATTTTGTTTTACATGGGACTCAGAAGGGCGGGAGTACCTGCAGAAATGCATATCTTTAGACAGGGTAGACATGGCCTGGGACTGGGTGTGGAGGATTTACCCTACAAAAAATGGCCCGAACTATGTGAATCCTGGATGAGGTCTATGGATCTTTTGAATTAGCATGATCAGTTTTTAGGATGAAAGTATACAGTATCGTTTGTCTGGCATGTAATCTGTTTATTGAACATGACTGTAATGCTTACGCTGCTTTCTGCTGAATCCAGGGAGATAGCTGTTATACCAAAAACAGCTACAGGCTTTAAAGTCAGAGAACTTCTTCAGGGAAGGGTAAATTACGAATTTGAATGGGAGATAAAATGTGTTCGCCTCAGGCACCCACGAGGAATCCTCCTGCCTGATGTTTCCACAATTTGGCGTATTGCCCGTTTTGCTTGATGAGTTCTGCATGACTGCCATCCTCGATAATCCTGCCATCGGCAATGACGATGATGCGATCCATCGCCAGCAAGGTCGATAGCCTATGTGCAATGGCTATTACCGTCTTATGCTGGATTAGTTCCAGCAAAGCTGTCTGGACGATCTGCTCACTTTCGCTATCCAGCGCACTGGTAGCCTCATCTAGGATCAGGATAGGCGCATTTTTGAGCATTGCCCTGGCAATGCTGATACGCTGGGCCTGCCCTCCAGAAAGTTTGATACCCCGCTCGCCGACCAGGGTCTGATACCCCTTAGGTAAGCCTTGAATAAATCCATGTGCACCTGCCCGCTGGGCAGCTAGCTCCACTTCTTCCAGCGTGGCCTCCAGGTCTCCATATTGTATGTTATCCCTGAGGGATCTGTGAAAAAGATTGCTCTGCTGAGGGACAAAGCTGATAGCGCTTCGCAGACTGTCCTGACTGACCTGAGCTATATTTTGACCATCGATCAGGATCTCGCCCTCCTGTATGTCATACATGCGCAATACCAGTTTGCTCAGCGTACTTTTTCCTGCCCCACTTTCTCCCACTAGCCCTACCTTCTGTCCTGCTGGGATCACCAAATTAAAATCCTCGAATACAGTGGTATTGTCATCATAGCGGAAGGTGACATGCTGGAATTCGATGGTACCTCCTCGAGTGACGAGATCTGGAGATCCCGGCGGGTCTACCAACTTGTGCTCGTGAAGAATTTCTTCCAGCCCTTCCTGTACCTGGCCGTAATTTTCCATCAACGCGTTGAGACTGTTGCTGATAAATAGCAACGATCCCAGGATTCCCCAGGTCAGGTTGACGATCATCACTACATCTCCTACTGTCAAAGTGCCCTGCTCCTTGAGCCAGATGGAAGTAGCTAGCATAGCTGCCAGCAAGATTACCTGCAGGACATTATTCATGACGATCAGGCCTTCTGAAAACTTCCAGCTTCGGAAGATCTTATTTTTCTGGTCGTCTACATAGTGGAAAACACGTTTTCGCTCAGTGTTGAGATGGGCAAACTGATGTACTGCCCGTATATTGGTGATGATATCGATCATCTGTCCCTTGAGTTTGGTATAGGAGGCAGCAGCATCTTTGGACAGCCGTGCCTTTTTTCCGACTAATGCTGCATTCAATGCCAGAAATGCCAGGCACCAAATTGCTAGCAATAAGGCCAGGACGGGTTTGGCCAGCCCTGCGATCAAAATCGATAAGATAAGCCGCAGAAAGGTCGGCAGAAAGTTCCACAAGGTTTGTGGGAGGATATTGGCAATGCCATTAGATGCATTGGATACCTTGGTAGCCAGTGAGCCTGCAAAGCGGTCGGCAAAAAAATTGCTGCTGTGTCTGCTCAACCAGTCAAACAGCACGTTGTTGGACAAGGCTCTCACATGTGTGATCCAGCGCATACCCAGATAGCCGCTGATACGCCAGCATACCTCAGAAAAAGCATATAGTCCTACAAAAACCCAGGCCCAGGTCCATACCTCATCAGGTGCTTCTGCGAGAGCATCCACTAGCCTCTTTAAGATATAGGCAATGGAAATATTTGCTGACTGGGCCAGCAACACTGCGATCAGGGCAGGGATCGCATAAGACAGATACATCGAACTCAATCGGTAAATGAAAGTCAACGCATTGATAGAGTGGGAAATGATCCCTTGCACAGAAGTATTTGAATTCATCCAAATCGCTTAAAAGTTCAGGGCTAGAGTAGCTTGTAAATTAAGTTTCGCTCATCAAGTTGGGCTGCAAGTTCGTAAAATCTCCTGAAAAGTTAGGAATTCATAAAAGGATATATATTTTACTGGGTTTGATTTATGTATATTGTGTAATTTTATGTCATGCTAATGAGACTAATGAAATGAGAAATACTCATATCTTGAGCGAGATGATTAATACAGGATGATGAAGCGTGCAAACATACTTTTACTGATAGTCATGTTGGGGTTAATACCAAACCTGATAGCACAGGAGCATCCCCGTCTTATTATTCGTTCGGATGATATGGGCTTTTCGCATGGCTCCAATGTCGCCAACCAACAACTGCTGGAAACAGGTATGCCCGTCAATATCAGTGTATTGTTTACGGGTCCCTGGTATCGCGAAGCCGTAGAGATCCTCCGGCAGTATGATCATACATCTATAGGCGTACACCTGTGTGCCAATGCTGAATGGAAAAATTTCAAATGGGGTCCGGTTGCGAGCAAAGATCAGGTGCCTTCACTACTCAATGAGGAGGGATATTTCCGGGGCTCTTATCAAGAACTGAATATCGATCACGAACCAGTAGTAGCTGAAATGGAAATTGAATTTCGAGCACAGATAGAACGGGCACTTGCTACGGGTCTGAAAATAGACTATGTAGACAATCATATAGGAGCTGGTATGCATACTCCGCAACAGCGTGCGATGGTAGAGAAACTAGCAAAAGAATATGGTCTGGGAATCTCGGGATACTGGGGCGAAAAGCGCCCGGGAAATTTCGGGGGTGATAGTGAGAAAGAACGTAAAGATAAACTCCTGAGAATGTTGGATGAAATGGAAGCAGGAAAACTGTATCTCGTGGTCTTTCACCTGGGAATTGATGGGCCGGAAATGCAGGCCATGCAGGATCTCAATGAGCAGGGTGTGAAAAATATGAGTGAAAACCGTCAGTGGGAAATGAATATACTGGTCGATCCGGAATGTAAAGCGCGAATCGAGAAGCACAATATTGAATTGGTTACTTATCAACAGCTCATTGAATCGCTGGGTCTGGAAGCACAACAAATTAGGGACTAATCAGGGTAACATAGCACATGAAATATATGGCAATATTCCTCCTATGCGTTATAGGGGTTTTTTTAAAGGTAAAAGCTCAACATATA
Organism: uncultured Bacteroidia bacterium; assembly: GCA_964468435.1. Taxonomy (GTDB): domain Bacteria; phylum Bacteroidota; class Bacteroidia; order J057; family J057; genus JBCCTX01. Next base: position 305,842 of record CAYXVE010000001.1, read on the forward strand.
CTTTGGGAACGCTTTTACGGAGGTACGGATTACGATGCTGGGCAGAAAATGCTACTCATGGAGGATGGGTCAATAGTGATTGCAGGCGAAGTGCGCTCCCGTGATGGGTTGGGAATTACCAATCACAGTGATAACAGTGATGTGTTTGTGCGGCAGATGGCTGCCCAAGGGATCATCTACTGGCAGGAACTGCTGGGAGGTACCGGCATGGAAATGCTGGCTGATATTGCTCCGTCGCCGGATGGCGGCGTGGTGGTCCTCGCTACGACAGACTCACAGGACGGTGATCCCGGCGTTGGAAAAGGATATATGGATATTTGGGCTGTAAAAATAAGCTCACAAGGTGAGCTAGTATGGCAGCGAAGATTAGGAGGAACAGGTAATGATCGGGCACATTCGATTGAACCTATTTCTTCGGGTGGATATATCATTGGAGGGGCCTCCGGATCGAGAAATGGAGATATGAAAAGCTATCGCTCAGTAGGGCTGGATAGCTGGGTCGCCAGACTGGATGAAGCGGGGAGGCTCATGTGGGAAAAGCATTTTGGAGGCAGGAAAAATGAGTGGGCTACCAGGATCAGAGAAGTACGTCCGGACTGGTTTCTGGTCATGAACGGTTCGGATTCGGTAGATGGAGACATTGCTAAAAATTACGGAGATAAAGATGCCTGGATTTTTCTGATGGATGGCTGGGGAAATATGGAGTGGCAGGTATCTTTAGGGGGAGAAAAAAACGACGAAATACACGACTGCCTAGTCGATTCCAATGGCGACCTGCTGCTAGCAGGTACTACCTTATCTTCGGATAGTATGATCCCTCAGCAGCGTGGACAGGGAGACTTCTGGCTGGTGCGCCTAAATCCTGATGGAGAGCTTCTATGGAGTAAGACCTATGGAGGTACCTGGTCGGAGGGAATTAGCTCGATCTGCCCTGCTGCCCATGGAGGTTACCTCTTGGCAGGACTGACCAAGTCCCGGGATATGGATATCGATACGCTCAGGGGTTTTTATGATGCCTTATTGGTAGAGGTGGATCAAGAAGGCAATAAACTGTGGTCTGGAACCCTAGGGCATCCGGCTAAAGATGCTTTGTTCAGCGTAAAACTGGCCCCTAATGATACTTACCTGGGTATTGGTTTTTCTGAGATCAATCCTAAGCCTTCCGAAGATGAAATCATTCCTCACATTGGAGGCTTCGATGTGTGGCTGGTCAATTTCACTGAGCCAGACAAAGCGTTGGCAAGTCCTTATCTCACGCCCGTTTCGATTACTGGTACAGTCACCAACAAAGCGACAGGTGATCCTATCGAGACCACCATCACCTTCCGGGATGGATTGGATATGGATTCGCTATCCAGTGTCATTTCAAATCCTCAAAATGGGAAGTTTATGGCCAATCTGCCTACCCAGGGATTCGTAGGGGTGGAAGCTTTTGTACCGGGATTCATGTATTACGGTGAAAACCTCCTGCTGGATACCCTCTTTTCCAAGCCTCGCATACAGCGGGACATAGAGCTTGCGCCGATACGTACAGGCGAACGAGGGATACTGGGTAATATATACTTCGATCCGGGAAAATGGGAAATACTTCCTACTTCAAAGGTTGAACTTCAGCGTATGCTGAAGTTTCTCCAGCTCAACCCCACCCTGGTGATCGAGTTGGGAGGGCATACCGACAATACTGGTCGCAGACAGGATAAGCAGCAACTCTCTCAAAATCGTGCTGATGCCGTCCGCAAATATCTGATCGATGAGGGAATCGATCCGCGCAGACTTATAGCCAGAGGCTATGGCATGTCCAATCCCATTGCTTCCAACAACACAGCATTTGGTAGAAAAAAAAATCGCCGCGTAGAATTTATGGTGCTCAGAATGAAATAATACACTATAGGAAAATAATTCTTAATTTAAGGACCTGAATATTTTAAGCACAAAAAACTACTAGATGCCACTGAGCCGAATGCAAACGTACCAGATGCAACTACGCAAGACTCTAGGTCTTGATATGGAAAGATGCCTGAACCTGCTGGAACAGCATATCCATCCCACTTCGCGTAAACACAGCGAGCTGATCCTGCAACTTTCCCGCTTCAATGGCGCGAGAATGGAGAAACGTCAAGGGCTCCTCAGCAGCGATCAGGGTAACCTGATCTTCAATCAGATACGAGCAGCAGTCGTGTTTTTTATCGATGATATGGAAGAGCAGGATATAGCCTGGGAGAACGTCCGGGAGGAAGATTTTGAGGTAAAGCCTTTGCCTGAAGCGCATCACTCCCCTCAGGGGGCACACCCTTCCCTATCTGAAACCGAACGCAATGGACTGATCCGGCAGCGTAAACTCATAGAAGAAAAGCTCTATTTCCTGCAGGAACAATTGCTCCTGGCTATTGCGCCAGATGCAAAATTTGCACTTTCCAAACAGATCGAAGAGCTGGATCAGCAACTGGAAAAAGTTAAGGCTAAATTAGCCCATTAAGCTTGGGGACGCCGGGGCGTCCCGCCCTGTGGACCCCATGCGCTTATGTATCTTACAAACATCAAATGTGACATATTCATACAATTATTGATTATCCATGTCCATCCAACAACTACAAAAATTGCAGCAGATACTGGAGGAGAAGATTGCCTACTTACAAGAGAAATTGGTAATCAAAAGCTCTGAAGTTGCAAAATTTGAGTTGAAAAAGCAGATCGAGGAAGCAGAGGGAGATCTAGGTCGGGTCAGGCGGGAAATCCAACAGGCATATCGCCTGGATATGCCTGAAAGTCAGGATGCCTTGGTAGAGAAGATTCGCATGCTCAATCTGGATGAGGTCATGGCCGAAATACATCTGGTCAATTGCAATCGCGAAAAAGTCATGGACAAGCTCTGGAATGCTTTCGATGCCAAGTCAGATCAGACTTATCAGTACTATTTCATCTGCGGATGCCGCAAACAGATGCCACCCAGCACGGCTGAGCGCTTTGTATTCGAACTCATCCATGATGAGTTGGATGAAGACTGGGAGGCTATCAATTACCTTCGCAAACAGGATAGCAACCGGGTGGATATGGAGATACTGGAGCTGAAAAATAGCCTAACACGGACCCAGAAAAAGTTCAACAAGCAATTGGCATCGAGGTTTGAGCACTTTTCCCATTTCGACCTCGATGACTTCATCCAAAAAGGTATCCCTACGATGAAGGAAAGCTTTGTGGTATCCTTACTGACCCTGGACGAATCTAAATGGAGGGATTTTACCGGAGATTTTTTTCGTTGGGTGATGAAAAAGTTTTCCCACACCCATCAAAACTGCCCAACTTTTCAGTTCTTTTTTGTAATCTATCTGGACGATTTTTGTGATCTACCCCTGACAAATCAGCAGCAAAATATTTTGGATGCGATAGGTCAACTAGTCAGCGAGTTTGATAATGCCTGCAGCATGCATGCAGGCATGAGTCCCGTGACAGAAAAGGACCTGATCAACTGGTTTGATAGCCTCGGTGAGACCAATGTCTCCCGCATCGATAGCGTGATCGAGACCTTTGTCCACGGGCTGGAAGAAAGCTATCAGCAGCGCTATCAGGACAAGGGCTTGTTTGACATGGCACACGTAGAGATTTTGCTTCAAAAGGTATTTGAGATTAAGGAAAATAGCTCCTAATCATAGGGATCCTTATGTTTGAATAAAATTCCGGGGATCACTCCCCGGAAGTATCGTTTCTGGTATGGCGCTCACCTAGATGTAGCTAAGAGCCTTAAAAATGTGATCAATGCTCTTTTTTTGTCTTTTAATTCTAACTATTGTCGCAATACTGTAGTCGAAGTTAATGTAAAGTGTTTGTTTAACCGGGAAAGATTTTTTTGGTCAAGACGAAAAAGGAAATGAAAAAACTATGAGTTTTCAACTATACGCCCAAACAGGGCAAAAAGCGCTACCCGACTTCCAGTTCAACCACCGATTGAACGACCCATCGCTGTATGTACCATCTCAGGAGCTGGTCAATGCCGTGAATGTGGCGCTGACGCTGGGACAACCGCTGTTGCTCACTGGAGAGCCGGGCACCGGTAAGACACAGCTCGCACATCACATCGCCTATTTTTTCCAGTTGGGTGAGCCGCTGGTTTTCAACGCGCAGACTACCTCCAATGCCAAAGACCTGTTTTACACCTACGACGCTTTAGGCCACTTTCAATACAATCAGAACAATCCCGAAGCCCTCTCCGCCGTACAGGTAGAGCAACGCTTTATCCGCTATCAGGCACTAGGAGAAGCGATACGCGCACAAGTGCGCAAGGTCGTGCTGATCGACGAGATCGATAAGGCGCCCCGCGACCTGCCCAATGATGTGCTGGCAGCCATTGAAGCCATGGCGTTCGATGTATCCGAGGTCGGAAAATTCTACAAAGCTGACAACCACCTGCGGCCCATCGTGGTAATTACCAGTAATTCGGAGAAAAACCTGCCCGATGCCTTTCTTCGTCGAGTCGTCTATTACCATATTCCGTTTCCTAGTCCTGAAGCATTACTGGAGATCGTCAGCGCTAAGATAGACGGCTATGATCAGGTAGCACTTGAACCCCTGGTGGCGCATTTCAACCAAATACGTACCGATAAAAGTCTGAAACTCAAGAAAAACCCTGCTACAGCAGAGCTGATCTTCTGGGCCATGCTTTTGTACAGCATGGGCTTTGACCCTCAAGTGTTGGGTAATGGCAGCCTATCTCCTAAAGATCAAGAAACCCTGCTGACCAGTTATTCTGTCCTGGCCAAAACCCAGGAAGACCTGAAAGCCTTGAGAAAAAAGTTTTCCTAGATGCTTCAGACCCACAAATATCCTTTTCTGGCAGATCTGCTCAGTACCCTGGAGTGGGAAGGCTTTCCCATGGGTGTTGGAAAGCACCTGCAGGTACAGCAACTGGTCCGGGTAATCCCGGAGGATCTACCCGTGGAGGCGTGGAAATCTCACCTGAGTCCCTTATTTGTGCGTAGCGAAGCCGAGCAACAGCACTTTGGCGAAATTTTCGATCAGGTATATGAGCGCTGGAAGAAGCTGGAACAGCCTGCTGGTGGAGTTCAACCACAACATCCGGCCAACCTTTGGCAAAGGATGCTGTATGGGATCCTGGGGCTGCTGCTGACGCTTTGGGGCTATTTGCTCTATCAATCCCTTTTTCCCAAAAACCCCTGTCCGGAGCTACAGAAAACCGTTAGCATAAGCGGTAACGCGGGAGATACCTTGAGGGAGTGTATGGGTGATTTGCTCAATATGGCTGATACCATCACCTATGCAGCTCTGAGTAAAGGTGGTGAAATGTATGTCGATTCGGCACAGCAAATCTATGCTACCTTAGACACATCCGGATGTCTGGAAGTGCTGGTTCCCTATGATCGTACGTCGATCAGTTTATGGGTGAAAATAGCCCGAGGAAACTGCCTGGACTCGACTAGCCTCATCGTAGACGTCATCAATCCCAGAACCCCCAACATCGATTCCCTGATCAGGCAGCAACCTCCATTATTGTCTACGCTGCCTATTCCTTTTTACACGGACATCACCACCCTGAAGATTTCTCCTGAGATACAAAATTTACAGGTTTTCTACGACAAACATCTCTGGTGGATCAAGCTCTTGGGCATTGGCCTGATTTCCCTGGGACTGTTCGCTTTTTTGAGAAGAAAATACCAACTCCGCAGGCAGGTCATTGCCGAACTCGAGCAACGTGATCAGCCGCCTTTTATCTGGAATATTCCTTTTACCACTGTACCGGACCTTATCCTGGATGAGCGTTTTCCCATGCTTCTGACTCAGCTCAGGCAAAGAGGGGTAGGGGAGAATCAGCGGGTGGATATGCCCCGTACGATAGCAGCTACTGCCCGCGAAGCTGGCAGGCTGAGCCTTCGCTACCGCGCCTTGCGGCATACGTCCGACTATCTGCTTTTGATCGATCGACAGACAAGGCGCAATCACCGCGCTCAATTGTACGACTACCTCTACCACACCTTCAACGCCCAGGAAGTGCATATCGAGCGCTTTTACTACAACGGCGATCCTCGCCTGTGCTGGAATGAGGCATATCCCCAGGGTATTTCCCTGCAGCAGCTTGCTCAGCGCTACGGCAATCACAGACTGATCGTCATCAGTGCAGGTGCGGCGTTTTTCAATCCCGTAACCGGTCGTCCGGCGCGGTGGAGCCGGATACTGGATAGCTGGTCCCGCCGGCTGCTGCTTTCCCCCAAGCCCTGGAGCGAATGGGGCGGCAAAGAACGCCGCCTGGCAGACCGCTTTCAGGTCATGCCAGCCTCCCTGGATAGTCTCTATCTCGCCGTTTCCCAATGGAACGCTGGCGAGTCCCTGCCTGGCGACTGGCAGCGCCAGATCAAAGATGCCATCGAAGAGTCCATCAAGCTCAAAGGCGACCTGCTTTCCACTTTGCGGGAATACTACGATGAATCCATGATCCGCTGGATTGCAGCCTGTGCGATTTATCCCGCTCTTCAGTGGGAACTGACCCTCTATCTCGGTCAGCAGATCGACGATCAGCTGCTCCGGCTGGAAAACCTCCGGCAGCTTTGTCGCCTACCCTGGTTTGTCGAAGGGAAAATGCCTGAGGCAGTACGTAGTGAATTACTGGCTTATTTACCCGAATCCGAAGAAGTAACCCTCAGGAAGCAACTCTACCAGGTATTTTCCCAAAGCGCACCCCCCCCTTTAGACTCCGCAGCTTATGAGGAATACACACTCAACCTCATCGTCAACGAACTCCATTGGGTGAAAGATTCACGTCGCCGGAAAGAGCTTCAGGAGCAGCTCGCCAACCACCTCGCCGCAGGTGCCGAAGCTGATTGGGTATCGCTCAAAGCCCTGGAAAAGCCCCGCAAAGAAACCGATTTCCAACTTCCCCCCAACCTGAACAAACTGGCAGGGCAGGAAGCGGATCGACCGGGACTTTTAAGGCATGCGTTTCTTTCAGTCCTGCTCTTTGCCTTGCTGGGGTCTATCCTGATGCCCTGGAGGCCTGAGGTGAAAGCCTGTCAAGGGGAACTGATCACCTTTGACGGGATGCAATTGTGTCTGGATTCACCAGAGGATACCCTGGTGTATTATGAATACGCCATCAGAAAAGCCTTAACGGAAAATAATCTGATCACAGCAAACAACCTTCTGGATGAAACACTGGAATTCATTGAAGTTGATAGCATACTGGCTTTTGACAGGAGTGATTCCCTACGGGCAAAGCATTACTTCAACATCGCTGTATCCTACTTCAATGGAGGGATCAGGCGGATACAGGAAGCAGGAGGAAATACCATTACAGGAAATCAGCGGAACTCGCCAGCTCAGTCAGCGCCATCCAAAGAACCCGAAACCATCTTTTATGATGTGATGAACCAGTCTCAGCGCGACACAGTTTGTAATGAATATTTTACGACAGCAGTGTACAATATTCCCGCTGGATATGCAGACCATGAATTAGTTGCACAGATGCAGGAAGTCCTACGTAGCTATTGCGTATCGGACAGCCTGGAGACGATTGAACCACCGCAACCTGAAGTAGGAGGGCAACAACCCGTGCCACTCGACACACTCGACACCACAGGACGCACCCCCATACAGGGCCGCGTATTGGACATTTACGGGAATCCCGTACCGGGAGCCTCAGTCCTGATTTCCAGGTATGGTACCCGCACCCTTACCGACGGTACTTTTATGACCTTGCTTCCCGTTGATAGTGTGCAGCTCGGCGACTCCGTCCGCATCAGCATCACCGCTGATGGCTTTGCCTCCTACAATAGCCGCGTGATACTCAGCGTCAATCGCGCCAACCGCGTGGAACTCGACGATATCCAGATTCAGCCCCGGCCGGAGGATGAACTCAGTACCCAGCCTATCGTCCCAGAGATGATATTCGTCAAAGGAGGCTCCTTTCTCATGGGCAGCCCGGAAGATGAACCGGATAGACGTAAGGATGAAACCCTGCACAGAGTTATCCTGAGTGACTATTACATCGGGAAATACGAAGTTACCAACGCCGAATACGTCCGTTTCCTCAATGCCAAAGGAAATCAGGAAGAGGGAGGTACAACCTGGATTGATCTTGAGGGATTTGGAATTAATTCAAGAATACAATTTGAGGGGGAAAGCTATTCAGTGGAAAAGGGATATGCAAACTATCCGGTCATCAATGTGAGCTGGTATGGGGCCAGGGCATATTGTGATTGGCTGAATGAAACGCAGTGCGGGGGTAGAACAGGTTGGCAACTCCCCACAGAGGCTCAATGGGAATATGCTGCGGCAGGGGGAATGGAGGGATACGATCCTAAAGGAGGTCGAACATTCATTTATGCGGGAACCAGTGATCTAGAGGAACTGGAGAATTATGCCTGGTATGATGAAAATTCTAATGAAGAAAATCAGGTGGGACAAAAACTTCCCAATCCTTTAGGCATCTATGACATGAGTGGAAATGTATATGAATGGTGTAGCGATTGGTATGGGGAAGCGTATTATGCCAATAGCCCAGAGCAAAACCCTGAAGGACCAAAAACGGGGGATCTCCGGGTGGTTCGTGGCGGCTCCTGGGTCAATACAGTTAACTACTGCCGCGTCTCGGATCGCGACAGGCTCAACCCGATTTTCAGGAGCTACAATCAGGGTTTTCGGGTTTGCGGGTACTCAGGAGCGAGTGACTAACCCTTGAGCCCTTTTACCCGCTTACCCTTGATCGCCGAGCGAAGCGAGGCCCGATTTGGGGGGATAGCCGGGGTAAGGTGCTATTGAAATGGGGTAGTGGGGCGTCTATATTTCTGCAAACCTTCAATTGATAAGAAAACACAACAATACCTTGACTCATCAGCACAATTGAATTTTCAATATAATTGTCCATAGATCTTCAGAATGAATTGGGTTTTTTGTTAGAAAATCATTTACGAAAATGGAACCCAATAAACGCAAGACCCCCCGTCGCATCATCATTCCCTATGCAAAGTATCTCAAATCCTATGCACGGAAGCATCGTAATGGCTCTACCAAGGCTGAGGTCTTCCTATGGCTTCGTTTAAAGGGCCGTCAGGTCTGCGGCTATGATTTTCATCGCCAGAAACCTCTGGATCAGTTTATCGTAGATTTTTTTTGTCATGAATTGATGCTAGTCATCGAAGTGGATGGGAGATATCATCAGTTTCGGATACGAGAGGATCAAATCCGTCAGAAGCGTTTGGAGGCGTATGGGTTGCACGTTCTCCGCTTTTCTAATGAGGCGATCATTCATCACATGCCTAAGGTGATGCTCCAGATCGTATCCTGGATCGATGCCCATGAGGGCAAGATTGTGCCCTACGACGGGCGAAGGCCCTTTGGGGATATCTAGCCCTCTCAAGAGGGGAAAACAGTAACCAATGGCCTCATCATCGGATATCGGCTGAGACCTCTCAGCACCCAACCGCGCCCTCTCGAGAGGGCTGTCAATGCTGAA
>CAYXVE010000002.1:0-178817 GCA_964468435.1 uncultured Bacteroidia bacterium
TCAATTTACAACCTTTTTACTTGCCCACATTTTTTTTGTCCTGTACTCAGATTTGTATGTATTAATTATGCAACATCTGTGTAGAGAGAAAGTTTTTGGTTACAACAATGAGTAAGTAAGACGCTGATGAAACAGATCAAAATGATTCGCATAGATATCATTTCGTCATCTACATAAATCGGTTAAGTCAGCATCTAATTGATCAGCAACAATTTTTTTCATCAGTAAATCGGCATTCAACATTGAAACTGCATCTATTTCGTTTGTAACTTGGTGAAAAAAATGAGTGCTTGCGAACCTCATCGCCTGCTGATTGGCACTACCAAAGGACTGGTAATATACGAAAAGAAAATTGCTACCTGGTCTGTTTGTGCTGTACATTTCGAAGGCTTACCTGTCTCGATGGTCTTCGTCGATCCCAGGACATGTTACTGGTGGGCTGGATTAGCCCATCGCCACTGGGGGCAGAAGTTGTATCGATCCAAGGATCAGGGGAGGGATTGGGAACAGGTTACAACGCCCCAATATCCAGGAAATGTGGAGGTATATACAGGTAAAAAGGCTGTGTTAAAGCAGATATGGACTATGGCCTCAGCAGGAGATGACCGGCCAGATGAGCTTTGGATGGGAACAGAACCAGGCGGATTATTCCATTCTGATAATGGGGGAGATTCATTTTCACTTGTAAAAAGCCTTTGGGAGCATCCATCACGCAAAGATCCCCTTCAATGGTTTGGTGCAGGAAAGGATTATCCTTTTTTACATTCCATAGTTGTGCATCCAGAAGATAGCTATATTGTATATGTTGCCGTAAGTTGTGCAGGAATTTTTAAGACTACAGACGGCGGTAGAAGCTGGGAATCCCAAAACAAGGGACTGATAGCAACATATCTACCCAACCCTCATGTGAAAGTGGGGCATGATCCTCATCTGCTGCTGATCTGCAGATCAAATCCACATGTACTTTGGCAGCAAAATCACTGTGGTATATTTCGGACGGTGGACAATGGAATGAATTGGAAAAACGTGTCAGATACACGTGGCATTGCAGTATACGGATTTGGGCTTGCGATCGATGATCAAAATCCAGACTGTGCCTGGGTCATCCCGGCACAAGGGGATACACATAGGATACCTCATGACCTGGCACTAAGTGTATATTACACAGAAGATGGAGGGAGATCTTGGCATGAACTGCGCAACGGCCTTCCTCAACAAAATTGTTTCGATATCGTGTTCCGGCATGCCTTCGTCAAAACTGGTAATACACTGGCTTTCGGTACTACTAATGGTAATATTTATCTCTCGGAAGATAGGGGTCTTCACTGGAAACTATTAAGTACTCATATGGCCAGAGTAAATACTATTGTCTTGATTTAAATCAGAGAAATAGGAAAAATTGTAAACGCTTTTAGGTCTTTATAGTTCTATTCATTATAGTTAACAATAGAGCTTCATTAGATAGTTTTGCTGTTATACCTGATCGTGTTTATTCTAACTTTGAATACAAAATAGTTATTAAATTTGCTCTAGATACAAACTTGAATAGTATTTACTACGTCCTTTTAGTATTACTTCTGTATTGGTAAGGTCTTCTCTGTAATGATCAAATCTGGTAAACTTTTATTCAGTTAATGGTCGGACATTGCGAAAGGGTTACCGGAAATATTCGTAGTATTTTATTTCTTTAAATGCATTAAACCCCAAAGATACATAAATTCAAAGGTCGTGAATATACAAATCAAAGTCAGTGAGAAAATCTATTTGAAAGATCCGGAAAGCTCAGAGCTTGGGCGTAAAATTGTCTCTCAAGGCATTGTGCTGATTGATCAGATGGGATTCGAACATTTTACATTCAAAAAACTCGCTGATCAAATTCATTCTACAGAAGCTTCTATTTACCGGTATTTTGAAAATAAGCATAAACTTCTGATTTACCTGTTATCCTGGTACTGGAACTGGCTGGATCACAGGTTATCCTTCGGTACCTACAACATAGAAGACTCTATGGAGCGCCTCAGGACTGCAATTAGAATTTTCTCCCATACCGAAGATTCCATTCCTGATTTCACGGGATTTGACATTCCCGCTTTGTACAGGATTGTCGTGGCAGAATCTCCCAAAGCTTATCTCACCAAGGAAGTCGACCTAGACAATAAGCAGGGTTATTTTCTGAGTTACAAGCGATTTTGTCTTCAGGTTGCTAGCATCATTCATGAAATTAATCCCAACTATACCTACGCCACTGCACTTATTTCTACTGCGGTAGAAAGCTCACACAATCAGAAATACTTCTCCGAGCACCTTCCTTCCCTAACAGAGGTAAGCAAGGGTAATATGGAAGAGGTAACTGAATTTCTGATTGATATGATTTTCAGTGCGATAAAATAGTTTATAATATAGCCTTCGCTACTTGTAGAGATTGAATAAGTAATGCATATCATGTAGCTCTGTGAGCTATGCTAATACCTGATTGATCAGGCGGGTAGTTCGCAATGCTGATACGCCCGTGCTAGGGGAACTCCCCTTTCCCCGTAATTCGTCTACTATAGTCTGGATGAGTGGCTGATGGACATGAGGGGGATCTGGAAGATCATAGATTTCCTTTTTTCCATCCCGCGTGAGTACTACTGGGCTGGCTCTGAAAAAACCCATAGACACGCGCCCTTTGTTGCCATAAATCGCAACCTGTTCTTCTGTCTCTGCGGTAGCATAGGCAAATATTCCATTGCCTATCAAGCCGTTTTCCCAACGTATCGATATTGAAACAGCATCTTCAGCCGGGTATGCTCTTGATTGATTGGCCGCAAACCCTTGTATTTCCTGGATAGGGCCAAACGTGTGATCTAGCCAATCTAGGGTATGTGCCTGCATATCTACAAAATATCCTCCACCATTGACAGTTGGGTCGACCTTCCATGATTGTGCAGGCAATTTGCCTTGGGGTAAAAAATGCCGTATTACCACCATTCTCGGTTCGCCGATGGCTCCAGACTGGATAAGCTCTCGCATTTTTTCAAAGCGTGGGAGTTTACGTCTGTAATATGCAACAAAAAGGGATACATCATATTGCTGACATGCGTCAGTCATCTCCTGGCAATCTGCTTCAGTCAGTGCCATGGGCTTTTCAACAAATACTGGCTTTCCGGCGGCGGCTACCTTCAAAGTATATAGCTTATGGCTGCTAGGAGGAGTCGCGATGTATACTGCGTCAACCTCATCATCAGCAATTAGCTCATCCGCATAAGCATACCATTTGGGAACATGGTGTCTATTGGCATAGTCTTCAGCCTTTTCTGCATTGCGACGCATGACGGCTACCAGTTCAGACCCCTCGGCCTGTTGCAGAGCGGGGCCACTCTTGACCTCTGTCACATCTCCCACACCGATAATGCCCCATCTGATATGTCTACTCATAAAAGTTCGCTATATAGGGTTTTCTTGATAATTGTATAGATCCGTTGTTGAGTTTAAGGAGTAAAAATTTCCAATGCTTAACCTAAGAGGCTAATTTTCGTAGGGGATGATGAGTATTCATTTGCAAAACTAACAAAAGTTGTTTATTTCTAGTCGATGACGTTTATTATACAAATAGCGGTAGCCGTTCTCATGTTTTATCTGATATACCGGGTAATAGCAGGGAAAGTGATACCGCTGAGCAATCCATTTTCAGGAAAAATCAATCCGTTTTCAGATTCCAAGCAATGCCCACGTTGTGAAGGTAAAGGCTGGTGGCAGAATACTCGCAACCGTGAAAAATGTGAATGGTGCAGGGGAACGGGCAGAGTACCCAAAGATTTTCCCTTATCCTGATCGAATCAGTCCCCCCAGTCGGTCAGTGTTTTGATCTTGCTTTTATAAGCACGAGCCATTAGCTTAAAATGTTTAGAATCAGGATGTATTTCATCATGCCAGCTACCGGGTTTATCCGCAAATCCCCTTAAGTCAATATAGTATACATTGCGAAATGTAGAAGATAGATCCTGATGCATTTTATTGAAATGATCTATCAGTAGTTTTACAATAGTATGCTGTGTTTCTTCATTTTTGATGCCTTTGCGCTCCATAGGTTCCTTGAGCCACTGGCCATTACCTGTTACCAGGCGCAATATAGCTTCTATGGGATGCAGCCCGATCTTATCACTGGGATAAGCATAGTCATACCCATGAGAAATGATCTTGAGATCGGGAAATGCAGCATCGAGTTCCATGTAGAGGTGTGTGTAGAGAAAATGCAGCAATTTTATGAGGCTAAAAAAATCATCATTGAGATATAGAGCGGGATTAGCTTCAGCTTGTCGGGAGTAATCTTCAAGTAAATTGGCAATACGACCATCCTGCAAGAGATCATTTCCTCCACCACTGATCAACAGAAAGTCTGGATCACCAGCTTCCTGTAAGGCCTTAATATACTCGCGCTGCGTGAGTATATTGTAAATCCAGTCTCCACCAGCTCCCAGGCTGTTTACAGCAAAATGGTCATCTTTGAAGAGCCAGTCTATAATATCCTTTACATAAATAGGGTATTGAAACCAGGAATCTCCCTCAGAGACGATACGTATACTTCCAGGGTCTTTACGGATTTTACGCTCGTATCTCCGTTCTCTCAGCGTGCGATTGAGCTTATTGAGTAGGCCGATGATGCCTGAATCAGTTGAAGCCTTGTTGATGATAAGCTCCATTGGTATCTGAAGCACATTGGAAATATAGTCTGCACTCAGCTTCATCAGATGATCTACCTCACGTGTTACTGCCCTCACAGAAGGTGTGAGACTTCTGGTTCTAGCAGCTTCTTCCTTTTCTTCTGGTTTTTGGCCGCGATAGGCATTTACCATCTTTTCGGTAGCCTGCTCGATTTCCTGAATGAATGATGACTTAGTCTGCTGACTTTCCATTGGGGGTGATTTGCTGGTTTCTTTTGGAGTTAAAATGGCAAAAGTTCTCCCTTAGTCCTGGCTCTACGGTTGAATTCTGTCTGTAACTGCTCCAAGATAGTACTTTGGGCGGAATTTTCTATAGTTCTGCCATCGATTTCCCGTACGGGCGTCAACTCTCCCATGGTTCCAGTTACAAATACCTCATCTGCAATGTAAAACTCTGTTACAGACAGGTTTCGTTCTATAGCGGGGATTTGCAGGTCAGCAGCAATTTTCAGGACAAGTCCGCGTGTTATTCCTGGAAGACAAGCATGTGTCCGTGGGGTATACAGGGTTTGATCTCGCACCATAAACAAATTGGTGGCATTGGTCTCTGCGACAAAGCCTGCCACATCCAGCATGATGGCGTCATCTGCATCACTAAAATTGGCCTCTATCTTAGCTAGAATATTGTTGAGCAGGTTATTGTGATGGATCTTTGAGTCTAGATGCTGAGGCGCATTGCGACGTATACTAGCTGTTACCAATTTGATACCCTGTTGGTTATCATATACAGGGGGTTTCCATTCTGCCAGTACGATCAGACACGAACCAGACTGATTAAGGCGGGGATCCATGCCTGAGGTAATCTTCTCCCCTCTAGTAAGGGTAAGCCGGATGTGCGTGTCATCACGCATTTGATTGGCTTCCAGCGTCTGAAAAATTGCCCGGCGGATAAAATTCAGGTTCGGGAAGTCATTAAAAGCAAGTGCTTTTGCTGAGTCCAGTAATCTACGCAGGTGCCTGTCGAGGCAAAATATTTTCCCTTCATATACCCTTAACCCTTCCCATACAGCATCTCCACCTTGTACAGAGCTGTCAAAAACTGAGACTTTGGCCTCGTGACGATCATACAGACCATCTTTTACAAAGATTTTTATCTGTTCGTTTCGGGGATCAAATTTTTGTAGCATATTCGCTCATATTGCACAAAACTATTAAAAAACGCTAAAATTAGGTTTCTGACAAATATTGCGCTTGAACGGCTGATTAACTACTCAAATTTTAATTTTTTGATCATTTCTTGATCTAATGCCTCTGCGTAAGCACCATAAGCATCTACCATTAATCCTTTTTTTCCGTCCGAGGTAGATAACGCGTACAGGACAGAGCTGTCATCTGGATTGGTCATACCTTCAAATCTGTAGACACTGTCAATGATAAATGCATCAGGTAAATATTCTGATTGTGGATTTACACATTCGATCCTATCGGTTTTCAGATTGAAATCCTGATTGTAGCCTAGATTTTTCAAATCTTTAATCGCTTCTACAAGCGTATCATAAGTTTTTCCATTCATAATTTTAGATATTAATACGAGATGCGGTAAAGTACCTTCTATCAGACTTGAGGCCAGCAGTTACCTCACATCATGATGACATCCACCCGTTATTATTGATACGTGCGAGCATTTTCTTCGTTCAAGATGAAAAGAACATGATTAGAATGATTATCATGAATGATCATTCTAATATATTTGTATCAGTTTAACAATCATATTTCAGGCAAGTATCCAGATGGATTTGTCGCAATACTTAACACAATCACACAATTATGAGATGCGCTTTTGTACTCCTACTTTGGCTAGGATCTTTTCATATTTCATCAGCACAGGAGTATCTACCCCACAACCTGCAGTTTGAGATAGATAGTAATCAGGTCGCTAAGGGTCTGAATTACTATAGTTACGATTCTGATACCACGGGAGGAGAACCACTCAGTATACATGTCTTGAAGATTGACCTCGATTCAATCCGCCTCGAGGTAGCATTGGCGATGGATCAGGTTACAGGGCAAGAAACGACCAGTAGTATGGTGAAGCGCCGGGGTGCTCTAGCAGGTGTAAATGGCGGTTTTTCATTTTCCAATGATCCCTGGAATATCTATCACGGTGATCCTAGAGATTTTCTGGTGGTCGATGGTGTAATTGTTAGTGAACCTTATCTCACACGTTCTTCACTAGGTATATATACCCGGGATGATGGACGTCAGGAGATAATCATTGACCAACTGCAGTTAAAAACTACTGTAGTGGCCCATGATGAACCGCAATTTCAGGTAACGGGCATCAATCGCATCCGAAGGGAAAATGATCTTATTTTATATACTCCTCTGTGGGGAAGCAGTACACTGACAGATCCTGATGGATATGAAATTGTCTCTCGGCAGTTGATGATCAGGCATGAGGGGGAAGGGTCATCCCTGATCCCTGATGATGGATTTGTCTTGAGTGCATCAGGAACCTTTATAGATACACTCAGACAGTTGATGGATCTTGATTCTATCTCTTATTTCGATATTGTGCATGAGCTAACATCACTGAGGAATCCCCATATTAGGCCGAAGCTGAGCCATACCAGTTACCATACAGCTGGTCCCGCTCTTCTTATCGGGGGAAAGATGAAAAAGGATCATCGTGATGAGCAAATACGTCCTGATTTTGCTTCAACACGACATCCACGGACCGGAGTTGGCATCTCAAAAGATGGACGTACCTTGTGGTTGCTGGTAGTAGATGGGCGGCAGCCTGGGCTCAGTGTAGGCATGTCGTTGCCGGAGATGACTGACTTTATGGTAGAATTGGGAGCATATAATGCTTACAACTTAGATGGAGGAGGCTCATCGACGATGGTAATTGGGAAGCAGATCAAAAACTCTCCTTCTGATCACAAAGAACGGAGAAGATGTGATGCATTGCTGTTATTTCCCAGGGAATAAGTAATACAACAATAATATGTATACATTTATCTTCTCATAATCACCCCGTTTCTTCCCCTTTGCCTACACACAACCTATGCACAGGGGGATCATTTGACTTGAGCGCATGGCCTTTTTTACATACATACAATTATGTCTCACCACTTATATCGCACCATTTAGCATTAGGGCTTAACAGATACAGAATCTTCTATTTGAATCGTATCTTCAATGTAGATTTCCTTGATAGGTTCCAATTCGATATTTTTTTCAATCGACTGCTCTGCTTCAATTCTGTAGGGTTTTTCAGCCTGAAAGTAAGTTACCCAAACGAAATATCCTCCGATTCCAAGTGCCAGTATAACTCCTGCTGCAACTGCGATGAGTCTCCTGGATAATGAAAATAAGCTGCGCCCGACAACAAAGGGCGAGAGTTCTTCCTGCAGGTGATTCCAGACCTTATCCGGAGCCTTGTATTGCGGCAGGTGTTTCAGCGCATCGTTCAGTGTATGCCTATTGTGTTCTTTCATATTGCATTTCCAGGTGTGTAATTCGTTTTCTCAACCATTTTTTTGCATGAAAAAGTTGCGATTTAGACGTCCCAATGGATATGTTCATCATTTCTGCTACTTCCTTGTGGGCGTAGCCTTCGATCTCAATCAGGATAAAGACACTTCTGTAACCATCAGGTAAAGCCTGTATTGCCTGTTCCAGGTATTCTTCGTCCAGGTGATTCCCCCAGTCAATCCACTCTTCTATATACGTATCATCTAGGGGCTGCATTTTCACTTCTTTTCTGAGTTTTTTGTAGGCTGTTCTTACGAGAATGGATTTGATCCATGCACCGAGAGTAGATCGATGTTGAAAATTGTGTAATCCACGAAATACTCCCAGAAAAGCTTCCTGAAGAACGTCTGCAGCCAAATCTTCATCTGCTGTAATTCGATAGGCCAGAGTGTACATGGCATCCTTATAGCAATCATAAAGCTCCTGCTGAGCCCTAAGATCCTGATCCAGGCAACGTCTCACCAGGTGTTGCTCTCTGAGATCAATCTGATATTGTTCTTTAGTGGATTTCCTGCTCATGGATAATTTTCATGGACATCAGCACATCTTAGCTAGTATATATTTTAAAGTATAATATTTAATCAAAAAGGTTGTATGAAAAAAGGCCCTTTCAAAGGGCCTTTTCTACTCAGAACGATTAATTCCCATGAATAAATTTACACTAAGCATTTACCGGACGACGCAGTTCGGGATCATATTCCCAGTTGAGCACACGATAGAAATCGTATTCTTCCGGTATGTCTATATATTCCTTAGCTTGTTCATAGTCGACAGGTGTGAGACAGTGAAGGTCATTTAATACCATCTGGGTGTAATCATTGTGAATATCGATCAATCTGGGAGGAATCTTTCCCGTTTTGGGATCTTCGATATCCTTGAGAAACAACGGAGTAATATTCCCCTCATTATCAGCACATACGATACAACCGCTATGCCCCTCACGGAACAATTTTCTTACGCCCATACCTAGCATGGTACATAAGGTCAGATCAAAAGCGATTGGACGTGCACAACGCAATTCATATCCCAATTCTACGGGACGACTTTTTACTTTCAATCCCAGTTCTTTCAGCTGTCGCTGGAGCAGGATATTGAAGACATGTGCTTTACTCACATTACCCAATTCGGGGTGCCCATGCTCATCATAGGTAAAATCGATTCCACAGTTTCGTATCTGTTCGTTACTCAATGCATGAAATACCCCTTCACTCACCATAGCAACACCGTATTTAATACCATCAATACCACGTTTAACGATAGATGAGATGATGAGTTTGATAATTTTTTCAAACGTAATCTCTGTGCGGTCAAACATTTCAGGGATAATGATCATCGGAAAGTGGCAGCTGGCTCCGATTCCAAAAGCCAGGTGTCCTGCCGAGCGCCCCATGGCAGATACTACAAACCAGTTGTTACTGGTTCGGGCATCTTCATAGATGGTATTACCGATAACTACCCCTTCATTCTTGGCTGTATTAAACCCAAAGGTAGGGATACCCTTAGGAAGTGGGATATCATTATCTATCGTTTTGGGTACGTGTATATTTTGTATTTGTACGTTATTCCTAATCAGGAATTTGGTAAGACGGTTTGCCGTAGAAGCAGTATCATCGCCACCTACTGTAACGAGTAGCATGACATTGTTTTTTTCAAAAAAATCAGCGGTAAACTCATGATCTTTGGGCTTGTGGCGGCTCATTCGAAGAGCAGATCCTCCGATGTTGAAGAAACGGTCTGCAAATTGAAAGTCTATATCAATGGTATCAGCCTTACCATTGAATAAATTTTGATAACCATCATGTATACCAATGACTCTGTACCCCTCTTGGAGGAATACTTTGGATACGGTACTGACTACGGTATTTATGCCTGGTGCCGGACCACCGGCACATAGTATTGCTATAGATTCTTGCATAGTAGATGAGTTCGTTTTGGCAAATTGTTAAGAATCAAATATTATGCTTACAATTTATATAAATGTACCAGGAATCCCGGAAAATTAAAAGGAAAAAAGAGCTTATGCCGTTGCTAGAACTTATTCATCCCCTTTTCATCCCATTCGATTTGATCTCCTGCTTTGAGTTGTTCATCCGATGTTGGGGAATCTATGGGTTTAACCTTGAGTATCTTTCTCCGGTCTAGCTTATTTCCATTAGCTCTCCAGCCTTTGACATCGATAAATGCTGAAAGATCCAGCTGGAACGTTTGTTTTTCTTTTTTCCCTTTCTGTATAGTGTACTCAATGTGAGGATTAGGATCTATGGATACACAGATGAGTTTTGAGCCTGTTTCTTCACTGATAAAAGTAAAAGGTCGATCCAGGGTACTGGTCTCGATTTGAAAGCGCTTAACATAGTAATCTTGGTTTTTTCCTTCATAGTGAACAGCTGTGATCACTCGCTCAGGATCAAATTTCTCGATGACTTCAATTTTTTTCATTTCATATCGGTTAGTCAGCTCAAAGTCGGTCAGTTCGTAGCTCCCGTCCTTGTAAATAATCATGATACAGTCCTCAGTATCAAACTCTCCCAGAAGACGTCCTCTTTCATCGGTATTGAGCCTACCGATGCTTTCATCAATCCATATTTTCATTCCTCCCAGAGTAGAGCTACCAATGGATTTCTGCTGGATCCTGCGAATGGGGTATTTAGTTAGTACATTTCCCTGGGAGTTTCTACCCTTGATAGACAGCTCTCCAAAATCGAAGTCGAATTCCTTGTTTTTCGCACGGCAGTTTTGGGTAAGATATATGGTGACGACTTCCCCTTCACTGTTGGGGTGGACGGTGAAATAAAGTAGCTTGCACCCGGCATTACCTTTGGTTACGTCATATTCACGGTCGCGTGTTATCGCCTTGACAGCAAAGCGCTTGACGTAATTCCGTTTGTCAACCGGGTCGCGATAGATTGTATGATAGATCTTCCGCTCATTTCCCTTCTCCCATACATCCACATATAGAATGTCCTTCCCCACAAAGGCTTTATCCTGAACTTTGGTTACCAGATATTTTCCGTCCTTGCGAAAGACAATAATATCATCCAGGTCTGAACAATCACACACATATTCATCCTTTTTGAGTCCATAACCGACAAAGCCATCTTTGCGATTGACATAAAGTTTTTCGTTTGCTACTGCCAATTGTGAGACCTGAATGTTGTCAAAGGTCATGATCTCTGTTTTTCTTTCTTTACCTTTGCCATAGCGTTCTAGTAAAGATTCAAAGTATGCAATGGCATAGTCTGTCAGGTTTGCCAAATAATGCTGGATTTCCTTGATTTCATCTTCCAGTTTTTTGATCAGTTCGTCTGCCTTGAAAGAATCGTATTTGGAAATGCGTTTGATCTTGATTTCTGTTAGGCGTACGATATCATCTTCCGTGATTTCACGAAAAAAGAGAGATTTGAAGGGTTCAAGTCCTTTGTCAATAGTCTGTATGACTGCTTCCCAGGTTTCACACGCTTCGATATCCCGGTAGATCCTACTTTCGATAAATATTTTTTCCAGAGAGGAAAACAACAATTTATCTTTCAATTCCTGCAGCCGGATTTCCAGTTCCTCACGTAGCAGTTCCCGGGTGTGATCGGTAGATATTTTTAGGATCTCTTCTACGGAAAGAAAATGTGGTTTCTGATCGATAATTACACATGCATTGGGAGAAATGGAGACTTCACAGTCAGTAAAGGCATAGAGTGCATCAATCGTTAGGTCTGGAGATACATCATTTGGCAGATCGATCTGTATTTCGATCTCTTTGGCGGTGTTATCTACAACGCGTTTAATCTTAATTTTCCCCTTATCATTGGCTTTGACGATAGACTCCATAATAGCGCCTGTCGTAGTGCCATAGGGTACATCTTTGACGAGTAGGGTATTTTTATCTTTGATTTCAATGTGTGCACGACAGCGAATACGCCCTCCCCTGCGGCCCCCCTGATAATTTTCAACATCAATCATGCCACCATGTGGGAAATCAGGATACAAAGTTGCTTTTTTACCTTTAAGAACCTTGATGGATGCTTGGATAAGTTCTTGGAAGTTGTGTGGTAAAATACGAGTAGACAGTCCCACCGCTATCCCTTCTACCCCCTGAGCCAGTACCATAGGAAATTTCATAGGTAGAGCTACCGGTTCTTTTTTCCTTCCATCGTAGGAGGCTTGCCACTCGGTAATTTTGGGGTTGAATGCTACTTCAAGGGCAAATTTGGATAAGCGACCTTCAATATATCTGGGGGCTGCTGCCCGATCTCCGGTCCGGGTATCTCCCCAGTTGCCCTGACAATCGAGCAAAATATCCTTTTGACCCATGTTCACCAGAGCATCGCCGATGGCAGCATCTCCATGTGGATGATATTGCATGGTCTGCCCGATCACATTTGCAACCTTGTGAAAACGACCGTCATCCATCGTTTTCAAGGCATGAAGGATACGTCGCTGGACTGGTTTGAGTCCATCCATCAACAGCGGAACAGCTCTTTCTAAAATAACATATGATGCATAATCCAGAAAGTAATTTTCATACATCCCCGAGACCGGAGTCGAAATTTCTTCCCGATGAGAATCATTACCGTTTGATATTGACATGTATAACTATTCCTATAATTATTGAGAGCTAAATCAATTAGGCAAATATAAAAATATTAGCCAAATAACTCAATTCAGTAAAACACTACGATAATCTTATTGCATCGAAGGATAACACAATACTTTTTTGGCAGGGGACTTGCCAGTATTATTAGCGTGTCAAATGATATTGACTAAAAAGGGTAGTTGTATGAACAGTCTACTGAGTAGACTTAATTCACATTATCAAAAAGTTTGTTATTTTAGAGATAATTTTGTTTATATTTATAAACAAAATCTTAAACATGCTGTTTTAGTGTTACAATAGTGAAATATGACGGATCAATTGAAATAGTGAGGTATTAAAGAGGAGTTTTTACTTAGTATTTAATGAATTTTTTTTCATATTTACTTGAAAGTTTAAGTGGGATTACTACTAGACAAACGCGTAAAACATTTAACTAATAACATATGGATACTTTAAATCTGCTTACAAATCTGCTTGTTGTAGAACTTGAATCTGGAGATGTGATTGGATTCACATTCTTTACAGGTTACATGGCTATGTTCGCTGCCTCTGTATTCTTCTTTTTCGAGAGACAGAATGTAGAAGGAAAGTGGAAAACATCTTTGTTGGTTTCTGGTCTAATCACTATGATTGCGGCTGTCCACTATTATTACATGCGTGGATACTATCTGGAAACCGGAAATTCTCCTATTGAGTTTCGCTACATCGACTGGACACTTACTGTACCTTTGATGTGCGTTGAATTCTACCTTTTGATTAAGCCTTACGGTGGTAAAATGATGGTATTGTGGAGATTAATTCTGGCTGCAGTGGTCATGCTTGTTGCTGGTTATGTTGGAGAAGCTATCGTGCCAGAGCAAACAATCCTTTGGGGTGTGATATCTACATTGGGTTACATCTGGATCATTTATGAAGTACAATTTGGTGGAGTAAAAAGTGTAATTGATGCCAATGAAGGTAAGGGAGACATTGGAGATGTCAAGAAAGCAGTAACACTGCTTCGCAATTTTGTACTGATCGGATGGGCAATCTATCCTATCGGCTACATGGCGATGGAGGGAAATCTTTTATCAGGTGTGCTTGCGCCATCTAGTATGGATTTGATCTACAACGTTGGTGATGCAGTTAACAAAATTGGTTTTGGGCTTGTGGTCTATTCTGTAGCTATAAACGCTCGCTCTAAGTCAGCTTCTGCTGCAACTGCTTAATTTTAGGGTGATGAGATGATGGAGTTCTTCTACGTGAAGAGCTCCATCTTACTCTAACTTTCGCCATATAGTACTTAAGAATTAGGGAGTACAACGCTAATTTGGCATAAAAGTGTTATTCCTTTTATTAACATTGATAGGTATATATCCCACATTCAGGTAGATTGTAAGGTATTACTTTAATTCATTTTCCATTGGTACGCGAATATGATTATATCATTGCAGGGGGAGGTTGCGCTGGCTTAAGTTTAGCCTATTATCTGCTTAATTCTGATCTACAGCATCGGAGAATCATGGTCATTGACAAGTCTCTAAAATTACAGAATGATAAGACTTGGTGCTTCTGGACTAGTGAAGGTTTACCATATTCTTCGGCCCATAATACTTCCTGGAGAAAAATGCGTTTCTCAGGAGAATATGGAGAAATGACTCAGCCTGTTTCACCCCTCAAATATCATTGTATCCAAAGTCTCGATTTTTACAGAGAAATAATGGGAATGATTGATGAAAGCGATCATGCCGAGCGTATTTTGGCGGATGTGATAGATGTGGTAGACGAAGGTGATGGCGTCTCTGTTGTTACAAATAAGGGGACTTTTACTGGAAAATGGCTATTCAATAGTATACCCGAACAACCTGTTTTCGAGCAACATCATATATTTCTAAAACAGCATTTTTGTGGATGGGTGATAGAGACTTCAGATGATACATTTGACCCAGATGTAATTCATTTGATGGATTTCCAGATTGAACAGGCGGGTGAAGTCAGGTTCATATATATTCTGCCTTACAGTAAGCGCAGGGCACTGGTGGAGTTTACCGTTTTTTCCAGCGGTACGCTAGCTCAGGAAACTTATTACAAAATCCTGCATGAATATTTAGAAGATAAACTCGGATTAGGTGATTACTGGATCGACAGTGAGGAGTTTGGCATAATTCCCATGACCAACTATCGTTTTACTAAATACCCTTCAGAGCATATCGTCAATATCGGGACAGCAGGTGGACTTACGAAACCTTCTACAGGTTACACCTTCTTGAACATTCAGGAAGACTCCCGCAATATCGTCAAGGCGTTGATGCAAACGGAAAAACCTCAATACAGGAAAAAGAAGAAGCAGCGCTTCAAATTTTACGACACCTTGCTATTACACATTATCCAAAACAATGCCGAAAGCGTCAAAAAAATATTTTCTTGCTTGTTTAAACGAAATGATTTTAGAAAAATCCTGAAGTTCCTCGACGAAAAGACTACGATCTGGGAAGATATATGGATTATTGGTAGATTGCCATGGAAGCCATTCCTGTTTGCATTGTATGAGTATTATATCCTGAAATCTTGGAATAAGAAAAGCATCCAGCCTCAACCAGCTAAAGAACGGCAAGAAGTTGAATACACAGTTTAAACATATTTACTGGGCGGTATTGATCACCACTGCCATCGTATTACTCATGGGATGGTTTATCCCCTCCTGGCTCAAGCATATAGATCTGTATGTCTTCGTGGCATTTATGATCATCAGTGGAATACCTCATGGAGCTACAGATCACCTTATATACAAGTATACACAAGAACAGAAAGGTCGCCGGGTTTCATACGTTACTTTTATATGGGTATACATGCTTGCAATGGTTGCTTATGGCCTTTGCTGGTACTTTTTCCCTGTGTTCAGCCTGCTTACCTTTCTCTTCATTTCAGCCTATCACTTTGGTCAATCCCAGTTGTTATATGCCCATTTTCCCGAAACAGATCCTTTCAAATGGTTTTTGTATCTATGGTGGGGAATGACCATCTTAGGAGGGATAGTTCTGTTTCACTGGACAGATTCCAGAGAAATATTAGCAAACTTTATCCCCAATACCTTCTTGTTCAGAGTCGATCAAATTTCTTATCTCCCCCTGATTCCCTGGATGATGTCAGGTGTTACCTTACTCTTACTAACTTTTACCTGGCTTAAAGGAGGAATTAACAGAAGAAAATGGCTGTTTGAAGAGTTGAATCTGGTCGTACTGATGCTGTTATTTGCAAATACTTCCCTATTGATAAGCTTCGCCATCTATTTTGGTGTGTGGCATGCCCTAGCATCCATTATGACAGAGGTCGATGAACTCCGGAGAGGTTACTGTCATTTTTCGCTGGGTAAATTTATCAAGGAAGCTTTCCCGCTATCACTGATTAGCTTTGTGGGAATTGGAATCCTGTTATTGATCGTACACTATCTGGGAGCAATCATTTCTCCCTATTTGGTGTTTTTCATTGCTATTTCCACACTTACCCTGCCGCATATGTACTTTATGAATAAATTTTACGGGTTGAGATAATGGATGAGTGATGTTATGCTGCTGGCTGCTATTGCAAAAGAAAGCCAACAAAAGGTTGTTGTTTGATAGAGACTCGATGCATCGGGTTTCTACCAACAGGGATTTTATTATCAATCACTTCCGCCTAATCATCTTCTTTCCAGTAGTAGCAGTCTTTACCACCTGGTTATAAGTCACTTTAAAGCTCAATGCTTGCCCAGCGTACTTATTTGACACGGCGATGGGGGCTGAAATCCCTGTTTTACCTGCAGGTATAACGACTTCGCCTATCTTCATCAGGCTTGTATGGGAGCTTTTGGGGAACAGCGTAATACCTTCTTTGGGAGCTGCAGTTGTCAGCTCTATGCTCAGGAAATATCTTCCTCTCGCCTGGTATATACGGACATCTTTTAGTTGTGCTACGGGCTTTACAGTAGGTTTTCCTTCACTAGGCTTTTCTACTGTATTTTTACATTCACAAAGCTTGGAATGAACCGGAGCAAATTCCATATCACCATTGAAATCTGCAACAGCAAAAAATGCATCATTTTCTTTGGGGGTTGGAAAGGAATGAGAAAAGCCTCCCTGAGCATGGGTGGTTAACTCAATTTCCTCCTGGCCACTCTCCTTGCCAGTAATGACCAACCTGATTTTTCGGTTACCCAATGGAGTGCTGGGTTTTCCATCTATGATTTGATAGAGGTTTCCTCCTATTCCGTATTTCCCGCCTCCACCTTTACAGCTCAAGGCAATGCCTGCTGTTTTTACCAATCTGTAATATCATGGTATATTCATAATCGGTATAAAGCTGTCTCCTTCGTCCATCCAGGCGGTCATAGCAACCTGACCAAGCTGTCCTCTGGGCTTAAGCCTCTCGGGAGATGGAGCTTTTATTTTAAGGTTAAATTTCCCCGTCTCACCTTTTTCGAGTAGTATTCTGGGATTTTCCAGTTTTTTTACCTTCCACATATCCGGATTTGTACTGGGCATCTCCATGGAAAAGGCGATGAGATGTGCCTTCTTATCGATATTTCCCACTTCCATCTCATATGTTAGGTCGGGATAGGGACTGGCATATGGTAGTAGAGGAACATCCAGAAAGGGTTCTGTATAAGCATTATTCAGGTTGGCCAGATCCGTCTCTGCATTATTGGGATTGAGATAGGCCAGGGCAATGAAGGCGTTTTGTGGTGTGAAGGTAAATGGGATTGTGGTGCTTTGACCTGGAGCTAGTTCAGGCAGGGTGAATGGGAAAGTTGCAATAGCAGTAGGCAGAAAAGTCGTTGGATCTAGGGGATCAAACCCTGCCATGATTGCTGGTCCCAGCAATACCAGAGAGCCTGTAAGTCCTACAGGAGCTGCTCCGGTTCCAGTATTGGTCAGGGACAAGGTCATAACGTGGGGAGGACGTACGGTGGTTACAGAAGGGGGAAGCAGACTTATGCTCACAGCATCCATGACGGGGTCGCCAAACAATGTAGGAAACTGAGTTATTCCCATACCATTTACTGGGCTATCCAGACTAAGATCAGTGAATAGGATATCCGGACGTGGAGGAGGATTCCAGGTTATGAATAAATTGTAACTCCCATCCTGATTGCGGGAGGCAACTAGAATACTTAATCCCAGCGCAGCATCTGTAAAGCTTTCTCCCACCTGGAAAGCAGCAGACTGCGGAGAGTTAATAGGAGAAGTCTCAGTGGGGTGCTGTACAGCTAGTGGCCGCGCAGCAAATCCTGTTTCGGTATTTAGCCAATCGGTATGGCGATAGATGACTACTCCAGGAGCATATCCAAAGTTACCCAATGCAGTATCCAATCCTTGGGTTGTGTCACGTGCTTCTACAAAGTAGCCTATGAAAGGGGTACTTCCTGAGAATGAATTTCCTGATAGCCCCGATTCATCGGGACTGGCGTTGAAGCGGATCAATTCGGGATTACCATTCGTGTTTCTAGGCACATCAACCCTGATAAGTCCTGTAGCGGTAGTAGAGGTAATTGTCCTCACACGTGTGCCTGGATCTTCAATCCAGTTAGCCATGTATCTGGAATAGGAGGAAAATTCCTGCATGGCCTGATTTCCCATAACTCCCCATCTTGCCATGAGCCTGCCCAGCTCTCCATCCAACTGATAGAGATCTGGTAAGCCTAATTCATGCCCAAGCTCGTGGGCAATGGTACTAAAATCACTTTGTCTGATTTCTCGGAGTCCTACAGCAGCAGCAGCCACCATCTTGAGCCCTGAATTGGGCAACAACACGGGAAAATTGATCCAGGTAGCTCTAGCTCTTTTATTGGCGTTTACAGCAAAGATGATCCTATCAGTGGTATTGAAGATACCTGGAGAAGCCTCATCAGCATATATCATCGCATCAAAAAATTCTCTGCTTAGTATCTCAGAATCGTCCTGGGGAAAGGTATCAGGGTAAGCAAACTGGCATTTGCCAGGTATGGGAATAAAATTGAAGGAAGTAACGCCTTGTCCAGTAGAATTCAGGCGGGTAGCTTCCAGAAAATAAGGATTGAGCCGGTCATCCATGAGTTCTGCCAGATCGTCGGAATCGATTTCTGTTCCTGCCGTGTCAATCACAAACGGAGTTTCATCATTGAGGTATTCGCAGAGTACAACGGCTATGTTTTGATTGAGTCCCACAGACTTTCCGATCATGGTGCCTGCCAATCCTATTTCCTGAGCTGGGGAGGAAGAACTTACTATGCTTATCCAAAGGATAATGAAAAGAGATACAGGAATTATCTTAGTCGGGATTAATGGAATTATAATAGCTCTAAGAAGGGCAATGAGGCTCTTGAAATTAGGATTCATTGTTTTGGAGGTATTAAGGTGTAAAATTGTTTCTGGAGTTACATTTTACTAAACCTACGATAATACCTTCTGAGTTTTCGTCAGGGAAAACCCGAATTTTTATATCTTAACGATATATTCAGCCAAATAGTAACAGTATTTACAGGCTATCACCATTCTGAGGGATAATCATTCTCAGCAGACTGTCGGGACTCAGCCCCAGGTTGTCTATTTCTGATCTGGCAGAGATGACCAACTCATGTTCGGGGTACTTCCGGATAAATAATTCGTAGAATTTTTTGGCTTCATTGAGGCTGTGTAGCACATTGTGATAGATATATGCAACCCGGAAGAGAGCCTCGGCGCAAAGGGGATTTTGGGGGTATTGATCTATCAACTGCAGATAGAGATTGATAGCATAATCTGGGTTCATATAGTTTGGCTCGTAGAGTGCAGCCGCCTGAAACAGGTATTCGGGTGCCCTTTCATCTTCTGGAGCTTGCTTTACAGCATCGAGATACTTTTGAGCTAGTTTGGAGGATACTGTTTTTATGGTATCCACATCAAACATTTTATCTGTGTTCAATAGTGACTCATATCGACCTTCCAGCACCCTTAATTCTTTATGCTGATCACTAGGTGTACAGCCGGAAATTATAGCAACAATTGACAAAAGCAAGTAAAACGATATGTGTGAATATACTATCATGGCAACAACAGAGTTTTCAATCAATCAATGGTTTATAGCCCATAGTACAATATTCGCACCCATTTCAAGCGCCTGTTGGCGGATTTCTTCGGGATCATTGTGTACGTTGGGGTCTTCCCAGCCATCCCCAAGATCCGTCTCTAAAGTATAAAAAACGACAACTCTTCCTTCATAAATGAGTGCCAAACCTTTAGGGGGTTGGTTGTCGTGTTCATGTATTTTGGGTAAACCTTTTTCGAACTCAAAATGTTCGTGATAGATATCATGATTAAAGGGTAAGGACACAAATTCAAGTTCTGGAAAAACATTCTTCATTTCTCTACGAATGTATCCATTTTTATACATGCCGTAATTATCATCAATGTGAAGAAAACCACCTGAAATCAGATATAATCTCAGGCTCTGGGCATCTGATTCCGAGAATGAAACGTTGCCATGTCCAGTAAGGTATACATATGGATATTGAAAGATCTGGGAGCCTCCTGGTTCAACAACTTCTTCTTTGTCCAGAATTCTTACATTGGAATGCTGGTTAATAAATTGTATCAGATTGGGTAGTGAGGTTTCATTTGAGTACCAATCCCCACCTCCCTCGTACTTCAGTCTAGCGATTTTAAAATGAGGTTCTTCCTGAGAAAATCCCGGAAAGATCATAAATGCCAGACATATCCCTATCGCGATTAAATACTTCATAATTCAAATATAAAAAAAGCCCTTGAAAATAAGGGCTTTTTATTTTATATAAATATGTATGATATCTTATTCATTTGAGGAATCCTCAGAGGAAGTAGAATTTTCAGCTTGTGATTCGGATTCACTTTCTGCAGGTTTCTCTTCCTTAAGTTGAGGTTTAGGTTCTTCTTTTTTCTTTTTTGAAGCAGATTTACCGCCCTCTTTTTCCTGAGCTTCCATTTCCTCTTTCAATTTCGCGAGTGCATCAATTTCACCCAGTGTTGTTGTTCCAGCTTTTGAAGCAGGAGCTTTGGTTTTAGACTTTTTGCGGGTAGATTCAACTGCGGGCTCTTTCTTCCATACTTTTGTATGGGAAAGAACGAGTCGCTTAGCATCCTTATTGAATTCAATAACCACAAATGGGGCACTGTCATCGACCTTGATTTCTTCTTTTCCATCTTCTACTTTGAGATGCTTGGTAGGTATATGTCCTTCAACGCCATACTCCAGTTCCACAGTAGCACCCTTGCTATCAATCTTTTTGATGGTACCTGCATGGGTAGACCCTACGGTGAAGATAGACGCAAATGTATCCCATACATCTTCCGTAAGCTGCTTATGTCCAAGGCTTAACCTTCTATTTTCTTCATCTATATCGAGTACAATTACATCCAGGTTATCGCTTTCATTGACGTATTCAGATGGGTGATTGAATTTTTTGGTCCAGGAAAGGTCAGAAATATGCACCAATCCATCCACACCTTCTTCCAATTCTACGAACAATCCATAATTGGTCATATTGCGAACAATACCGGAATGCTTACTTCCGATAGGATATTTCACGGAGATATCTGCCCATGGATCTGTCTGAAGCTGTTTAAGGCCCAGAGACATCTTACGTTCTTCCCGATCAATATTAAGTACCTTAGCGTCGAGCTCATCTCCCACATTGAAATTTTCCATTGGATTCTTGACGTGCTGGGACCATGACATTTCGCTGGTGTGAATCAGTCCTTCTACACCGGGCATGATTTCCAGGAAGATTCCGTAATCGGCGATTGTGACAATACGTCCTTTTACTACAGCACCTTCTGTAATCTCTTCTGGCAAAGACTCCCAAGGATGTGGAGTCAGTTGCTTCATGCCCAAGCTAATACGCTTTTTGGCATCATCGAAGTCAAGTACAACGACATTGACTTTCTGATCGAGTTCCAGAACTTCCTCGGGATGGTTGATCCTGCCCCAGGATATGTCTGTTATATGTAGAAGACCATCTACACCTCCCAGATCGATGAACACGCCGAAATTGGTCATATTCTTCACGGTGCCTTCCAGTACCTGGCCTTTTTCCAGATTTTGGAGAATTTCCTTACGCTGGTCTTCGAGCTTCTCTTCTATCAATACCTTATGAGAGACGACGACATTTTCATAGGCGTGATTAATCTTGACCACCTTGAATTCCATGGTCCGGCCTACGTACATGTCAAAATCTCTGACGGGTTTTACATCTATTTGAGAACCTGGTAAAAACGCTTCAATGCCGTCTACATCTACCACAAAGCCACCCTTGGTTCTACGCATGATA
Organism: uncultured Bacteroidia bacterium; assembly: GCA_964468435.1. Lineage (GTDB taxonomy): Bacteria > Bacteroidota > Bacteroidia > J057 > J057 > JBCCTX01. The sequence continues at coordinate 22,046 of CAYXVE010000002.1, forward strand.
AATCCATTGATAATCTCATCGCTATCCATGGATGCATTGATGCGTTCCCAAGAACGCATACTCTTTGCGCGCTTGCGAGACAGAACCAGCTGTCCTTCACTATCCTCAATGGTTTCGATGAATACCTCTACATTATCTCCCACCTTAAGATTGGGCTTGTCGCGAAACTCAGTTATGGGAACGACCCCTTCAGACTTAAAACCGATGTTGAGAACAACTTCCTTTTCACCAATACTGCTTACACTACCTTCGACAATTTCATTTTCGCTGAATTCTCGAAGTGTACTGCCATAAAGTTGTTCCAGTTCACCTCGTTTAGAAGAAGAATATTCATCTTCATCTTTCCACCATTCGTCATCGTCTTCTTCTTCGCCTTTCAAACTGTTTAGCAATTCGTTGGCGTCTTCCTCCTCTAAGTCTTCCTCTTCAGTATCTGAATCGTCGGAGTCTTGCTCTTCCTCGTCAATATCTGCTCCTACAATATAGGGATCATCTTCGAGGTCATCGTTCTCATCCGTATTTACTTCTACTTTCTCCTTTGAAGTTTCTTCAGTAAGAACTTCAGGAGAGTCTACTTTAGGGGGATTTTCTTCTAGTAGTTCTTGTTGTTTTTTGTCAATCTCTTCTGTCATACATTATAGTCTCCTTCCTGCCCAGTATAACTGAGCGTTTGCAAAGGTAAATATTATTTAGCAGTCATACAAAACAGTATTGTCAATAATTTTTTCGAATACATTATTAAAGGAAAATTTGCTTTATTAGCTGAACAGTTTGCGAAAAACTATGAAATACTTCGATCAGAAAATTGTATGGATTACTGGAGCGTCCTCAGGAATAGGAGAGGCGTTGGCATATGAATTGGCACAACACGATGCGATCCTGATCTTGTCTGCAAGACGAAAGGAGGAACTGGAGCGAGTACAGGAAAAGTGTTTACAGATGACGGCTCAGTGCTATGTGTATCCACTGGACCTGACCCTGAGCGAGCAGATCCTCGAGGTAGCCCACGATGTTATCAATCGATTTGGGAGAGTAGACATCCTGATCAATAATGGCGGGATGAGCATGAGGGCCCTTGCTCATGAAGCTAAGTTATCAGTTGACAGGAAGATCATGGAAGTCAATTTTTTTGGCCAGATCGCGCTTACTAAGGCAGTATTGCCATCAATGATCGCCTATGGAAGTGGGCATTTGGTCGCAGTCAGTAGTCTAACTGGAAAATTTGGGTTCCCACTAAGGTCTGCCTATGCAGCAAGTAAACACGCATTGGCTGGATACTTTGAAACCTTGGGCCTGGAACTCTCCCACAAAAATATCAAGTCTACTGTGGTTTTTCCCGGAAGAATCAATACCAACATTTCCCTTCATGCATTAACCAAAGATGGAAGCCCTCATGGGATAATGGATAAAGGTCAGAAAAAGGGAATCCCCGCAGATAAATGTGCTAGAAAGATGTTGAAAGGGATTAGCCAGCAAAAACGCGAAATCATTATTGCCGGAGAAGAGATGCTTCTCGTATTTTTCAAACGCTTTATACCTCCGTTGTTTTATATGATTGCTTCAAGGGTAGATCCGTATTAGGGGTTTTCTCCATAGTCAATTGCTATGGGATATCATTGAGAATAGGAGGCTAAAAAATCTCATGTTTAATCTAGTCTTCTCCACTCTTCCTGGACAGGTCCTCTTGATGAGCGGTATGAAAGTACCCATTTGTCTCCGCTGTACTCCGATTCATACCGTAATTCTTTGAAGACTGCATCACTACTACGATTATTGAAATGTATCACTGCTTTGAACTGCTTATTGCGGAAGGTGTATGCACCTCCCAGAGCAGAAATAATTTCCCGGCTACGATTGTCGTATTCCACTTCCTGAAATACTGTTCCCGCCATGAGTCTCAGCACGGTCGTAGAGGGATTATTGGGATATTCCAGTCGCCATACTCCCACTAAAGGGGTTTCCACACCATAGTCGATCCTTTCGTATTCTTCGTCGAGTTCTACCTGTATATCCTGATACGTTACATATCCCTGTTGCCGAAACCAGTCCCGACTTACATCAAGCTTAAAGGTAAATGTCTTGCCCACCAGATCCGGGTCATAATCATGGAAGATCACATATTCAGAATAGACTCCGTTGCGAATGGTGTAAGTACCTCCGGCAGATACATAATACTCCTTCTGCCGGGAGTCATACACAGCCAACATAAAGTATCCCTCTGAGAAGACTTTTATTTGATAGCCCGTCGGATTATCAAATGGGTCAACACTCTCAATGATCATTTTCCAGGCTCCTTGTAGCCTTCGATCCAGGATATGGTCTGTGGTGTCTGCCTCTGCGGGGCAGGATGCATACCTTCCAAAAACGGGTAATACACATGTGTATATACAAGCAAGCAAACAGAATTTTTTGAAAAAATGATATGGGGCGGCCTGGTACTGAAGCATAACGGAATGAGCGGATAGGTTTTACAATAGGATGAAGATTTTATTTTTAAAAGTTATAAACAGACCATAAATTATTCAATCAGACAAATGCGTAACACTTGTAAGAGTATTTTAAATTTTGCAGCACAATGAATATTTCTGAATTTATAGAGTCGCTTCAGTCTTCACAGCCTTCTACTCACCTTAGCAGGCCCCTACAAGCTATGTGGGCGGAAGGAAAAGGAGACTGGGATACTGCGCATGACCTTGTGCAGGACGATCGACAAGGAGATGGAGCTTGGGTACATGCTTATTTACACCGCAAAGAAGGGGATAAGTGGAATGCTGGTTACTGGTATAGAAGGGCTGGTAAGGCGTTTCCGCAGTGTTCATTAGAGGAGGAGTGGAAACAAATTGCGGAAGATTTATTGGAAAAGGACGAAGTTAGATGAAAATAAGGGGATGATAATCAAGCTCTTTATTCGATATATCTTTATTGTTACATAGAAAAGTATCATGTAGGGATTTAAGCAATTTTGTTATATTAATAAAGCTGTAAATCTCAATGTGCTAAATCTTCTCCTACTGATAATGCATATACCGCAAATGACCCTAGCCAGTGTTCACCCTCATAATTGCCACTGGCTACATGGGGCATTGTAGCCTTGATATGTTTTTCTGCAGCATGCAAGAGAAGGTTATATTCCTGAGATTGTGGATGTAAGACAGAGGCTATTCCCATCATACACCAGGCCCTACTGAGATTGAGGCCATCAAGATGTACGATCTGTGGATCATTGCGATCGGCTACTTCAGCAGGGTTAAGCAGTTGATGGGGTTTGCCAGACTTCAACCCAGGTAAAAAGTCTTGCAGCCAAACCCGGAAGGTATCCGGTTCGAGTATGCGTCTCATCAGATTGGCTTCCTCCAGACAAGGAGAAAGGAAATCAGAACCACTGGGCTCCCAGTCAGCTGGGCAATCCTTGTCTTTGAAGTAATACAGTTTTCCCACAGAAGAGATCAGATTGGCCAGAGAATCATCTTTTATCTCCAGGGCATAGTCCCAGGCATATGACAACCCAAAAGCTGTGTTGGAATGCAGACCCGTACGTACGGGATATGTCTGCCTGGGTAAAAACTCTTTGTAGCGGTTTACAATGGCTTGAGTCAGGGGAGAAAGGGTTTTATACCACACTCTAGCCTGTACGTCTTCCCAGGTCCCTAATTCCTGTGCCAGTTTTAGCAACCAGGCCCAGCCATACATCCTTTCGAAGGATTTCTGATGTGGTAGGTTGATGTAAGATACTTCCTGGGCAATATTTTCTGCCGTCAGATTAGCTGATATCATTTGTCTGATCGTTTCTCCCTGTGGTAATGATGGAAATTTTTTTAGTAGTTTCACTAGCATCCAGTGTCCGTGTACCGAAGAGTGCCAGTCAAAACACCCATAAAATGCGGGATGTAAGACCTTGGGCGACTGTACTTCAGTTTCGTTTTGCATAATGTGGCTCAGCTTGTTGGGGTACGCTGTTTGAATGCAATTGATCGCCAGATCAGCCAAATTCTCTGCAGCCTCCATGGACATGGAGGGCAATGCTAAATGATCGATAGTCATCGGGTTCTTCTCCTCTTCACATCCCATCAAAGATCCTATTGCACATAATGTAAAGAATAAAAAATTTTTCCTGAAAAAGTTCGTTGCCATATGTTGTGAGATGTTTAATCCTGGTACTACATGAAATGGAATTGCGGTTTATGCTGAACCCATGTATATTTGAATCAATAGATGAAAAGCAAAATATTTACAATCCAGAAACAAATCAAATTACTTTGGAACATATACTGGCAGCAATCACATGGGATGTAGACCCTGAAATCTTTTACATAGAGTTTCTCAACCGCGGTATCCGCTGGTATGGACTGCTCTTTGCTACAGGGTTTTTTCTGGCATATCAGGTGTCTCAAAAGATGTTTAAGGTAGAAAAATTGTCCCAGGAATGGCTGGATCTGGCATTTCTATACATTTTTATCGCCACATTGATCGGTGCAAGGCTCGGTCATGTTTTTTTCTATGAATGGGATTATTACAAGGATCATATTATTGAAATTCCCCAAATCTGGAAAGGCGGTCTGGCCAGTCATGGCGCAGCGATCGCTATTATCATAGCCCTGTGGTTGTTTTCGAGGAATGTGACTAAAAAGTCTATGCTTTGGATCATTGACAGGGCTACCCTGGGAGTAGCAATGGCAGGGGCATTTATTCGCACTGGAAATCTGATGAATAGTGAGATCATAGGTAGATCTGCTGATGTACCCTGGGCATTTGTGTTTACCCGGGTAGATACCATACCCAGACACCCTACCCAGATCTACGAAGCCCTCGCTTATCTCGCTATATTTGGTATTCTGGCGTATTTGTTTTTCCGTACCAATGCCCGCAATAGACTGGGACTGCTCAGCGGGGTATTTTTTATCGGAGTATTTGGCGCAAGGATTCTGATTGAATTTCTCAAGGAAAATCAGGTGCCCTTTGAAGATCAACTGGTGCTCAACATGGGACAATATCTCAGTATTCCACTTGTCCTTTTAGGGGTCGGTCTGCTCATTTTTTCCCTCAATAGACCACCAGTAGAACCTGATCAAGAAACACCCAGGCATGGCAAGAAAACGGGTAAATCTGGTAAATAAAGAGAAAGGGGGTCCCTGGTATCTGTGGCTGGCTATCCTCTGCTGTGCTTGTGGAAATCCCCCTGCAACAGACATACCGCCACCTCCTATGCAAGAACCTGTGTTTGTCAAAGAAGGTATTCTTCAAATATTTCGTGAAGATACGAGCCAGGTACTCGCAAGCATCGACATAGAGATAGCAGAATCCCGGGCAGAGATGTCCCGAGGATTGATGTACCGGAAAAGGATGGCTGATACGCAGGGAATGTTGTTTGCATTTGACCAAGATGCTCCTCGTGCTTTTTGGATGCGAAACACTTACCTGTCTCTTGATATCCTGTATATCAACAGCGACAGGAAAATCGTATCGATTTACAAACGTCTCGTACCACTCAGCGATCAATCTCTACCTTCAAAGCGCCCCGCTCAGTATGTGCTAGAAGTTGTAGCGGGGTTTTGTGAGAAGTATGGCGTAAAACCTGGTGACTCAATCAGATTTGAAAGACTGGATACAGCCTAAAAATTTTCAAGATAAATAGGGATCCGGAAAAAAACTTTTTGTTCTTGAAAGTAATCTTAGATCAATCAGCCTGGCAAGCCCTCCTTATAGCTCGATAAAATTGGTTGCAGAGATACTTGAGACTGTTAGAGGATCTCTTATAACCTTCCCTGAGATCATTCGTTTACAAAGCAATTATACGATTTTGAAAAAGCACATAGTACTTATAAATTGTGCGCAAAAGATTTAAACCCAAAGCAAACGATATTACATGCATAACGCAATTGCTAACGTACCAGGTCCTAGAAATGAGGAAGCTTTCAGCTATGCTCCTGGGTCTGTTGAAAGAGAGGAAGTTAAAAGGGTACTTGCGGAGCTCTATGCACAAGAGATACAGGTACCTATGTACATAGATGGGAAGGAAGTATATACCGACAACCGTGTGGCACTTACTCCCCCGCATAATCATCAACATGTGATAGGTTACCATTCCCGTGGGAATGCTGTACATGTGCAGCAGGCTATAGATGCAGCCCTCAATGCCAGATACGCCTGGGAAAACACTTCATGGGAACACCGTGCATCTGTATTCCTGAAAGCAGCAGACCTTATTGCGGGGCCATACCGTGCTCAGATGAACGCAGCAACCATGTTGGCTCAGTCCAAAAATATCCATCAGGCCGAAATAGATGCGGTGGTAGAACTCGTAGATTTTCTGCGTTTTAATGCACATTATATGCGACAGATCTATACAAATCAGCCCATATCGCCTCCAGGCGTGTGGAATCGCATAGAATATCGTGCATTGGAAGGGTTCATTTTCTGCATTACGCCTTTCAATTTCACTGCCATAGCGGGTAATCTTCCTTCTGCGCCAGCCATGATGGGAAATGTATGTATATGGAAACCAGCAGATAGCCAGATTTATTCGGCCAATCTGATCATGAAGATCTTTTTGGAAGCCGGACTGCCTGAGGGTGTGATCAATTTGATCTACACAGATGGTCCTGAAGCCGGGGATGTTATCTTCAATCACCCAGAATTTGGAGGCTTACATTTTACAGGCTCAACAGCAGTTTTCAAGCAGTTATGGAAAATTATTGGAAACAATATAGATAAGTACCGCTCTTATCCCCGTATTGTGGGAGAGACAGGAGGTAAAGATTATATTGTAGCACACGGGAGCAGCAATCCCGGACAGGTAGCAACAGCGATCTCTCGTGGAGCCTTTGAGTTTCAGGGGCAGAAATGTTCTGCTGCATCCAGGGCATATATCAGTGATACGATTTTCGATCAGGTGATGGATATGGTTAAGGCAGATCTCGCCTCTTTTAAAATGGGAGATCCTCAGGATTTTTCTAACTTTATCAATGCGGTGATCGATGAGAGGGCTTTTGACAAGATCACAGGATATATAGAGGAGGTTAAAGCATCTGATGATACTGAGGTTATCATAGGGGGAAATTATGATAAATCTACAGGCTACTTTGTAGAGCCTACCGTAGTATTGACTAGCAATCCTAAATCTCTGACCATGGAAGAAGAGATATTTGGCCCCGTTATTACGATCTATAAATTTGATAATAGTGATTTTGACCAAGTGCTAACCCTAGTAGATGAGACCAGCCCCTATGCATTGACAGGAGCAATATTTGCCAAAGACCGCTATGTGATTGCCCACGCTATGCAACAGCTAAGGCATACTGCTGGGAATTTTTATATCAATGATAAGCCGACAGGCTCTATCGTGGGGCAGCAGCCATTTGGAGGAGCCAGAGGATCGGGGACAAACGACAAGGCGGGGAGTTATATGAACTTAATGCGCTGGGTATCAGCTAGAACCATCAAAGAAACCTTTGCTGCTCCTACTGATTATCGCTACCCTTTTCTGCAAGACAGATGATGAAGGAATATCTTCCGTTCGATAAAAAACGATTCGGTAGATTGGTAGGATTTGATTAATTTTTCACTAGATTTACAGATGACATGCAAGATCCATTTGGGCATAGCGAATACGAAGAACATCACGCAAGGAGTAGCGCCAGAGCGTTCGAAAAAATGTTGCGGGAACAATCCTTCTACTTTATGGATTTGGGAACGATTGACGATATTTTTAACTATTATGTTGGGAATCGTCAATGGAAAAAAGCTCATACACTTCTAGAATTTGCCTTGAAAAGTCACCCCTCAAGCTCAGAACTTTATTACAAACAGTCAAAGCTATATTTCGATGCCGATAAATATCAACTCTCTTTACAGGAGATAGACAAAGCGCTACAATTCAGTCCCATGAATTCAGAGTATCTCTTTTTTAAGGCAGATATACTCACACAAATCGAGGATTATCAGGAGGCACTAGAAGTCTTGAAAAGACTTCAGGGAATCCATCACCATCCTGAAGAGGTACTGATACAGATGGGAAACATTGCACAAGCATGCGGGAAAAATGAGGTTTGCGAGTCTTATTATCGTGAAGCCCTGGAAGTAGCGCCTGACTTTGAGGAAGCTCTTTACGAATTGGTTTTTTTCCTAGAATCTCAGGCACGTCATCAGGAAGGCATCAAATTATATGAAGAATACCTGGACCGGTACCCATATTCACATAATGTGTGGTATAATATGGGTATGCTGTATCGTTCACTGGACAATGCTTATAAATCGATAGAAGCCTTTGACTTTGCCATCGTCATCAAGGATGATTTTCTGTCTGCTTATTTCAATAAGGGTCTCCTCTTTTCAGAGCAGGATCGCTATGAAGATGCACTTCGCACCTTCCTCGAAGCCAATGCTATCGATCCCACAGATGTACCAATTCTCTATCATATCGCTGAATGCTATGAGAACCTCAACATGTACCGCGATGCAGTAAGATATTACAAGCTGGCAACCCGGGAAGATGACTCATTTGTCGATGCCTGGATGGGACTGGGATTTTGTATGGAGCGTTGTGAAAAATACCTGGAAGCCGTACACTTCTATCGCAAGGCCTACAACCTTGATCAGGAAAACACCGAAATATGTCTGGCTATTGCCGTTTGTGAATATAAACTGGGTAACAAACTGGGCTCCTATCAATTTCTTGAAAAGGCCATTCAACTAGACCCTCATGATTCACAGATCTGGCAGGACTGGGCTGAGCTATTGTTCGAATATGGTAGTGTTCAGGGAGCTGTAACATACTTAGAAGAAGGGATCAAGATTAATCCGGATAACTATTCACTGTATTACCAGTGTGCAGCTTACCTGCTCAGCGCAGGCCATGAACAGCAAGGTATGACCTACCTGGAAAATGCCTTGCTGATCGATTATCCCAACCATTACACATTGTTTCACCACGTTCCCGAGCTGAAGAAGGATTCATTAGTATTGGAAATTATTGAGCAGTACGGGGAGTAGACCCTCACATAACTGATCACTCAAGCAGTTTTTTCCATTTAGCTTCAGAATCTCCCTTTTATTCCTCTGCTGTTCTTCAGGATATAAAAGTGTCATGATCTGCCTCAAAGCAGACAAAATACATCGGAGCTATACATCTAACCAAGGGATATAAGCTGAAAAATATCAGTGGCCGCAGCCAGTTGCTTCAAATCAATGGTCAATAGGTCAATCCTGCTACTCCACCCAATCTGACAACAGGTTGGAATATCATGGGCTATCTGCTGAGTACTTCTCAGGAGGTAGTAGCTTCACTGACATCGATCCAGGATCAGATCATTCTGGTCAAGGACATTAAAGGCAATATCTACTTCCCCGATGCCAGCATCAATCAGATTGGAGAACTCAGACCTGGACAGGGATATCAGATCAAGCTCAGGGAAGATGTGCCTTTGACTTATACAACCCCTGCGGGTGTAAATATTCCACAGCCCAGATCCGTAAAGCGTGCCTTTGCCGCAGAACCCAACTGGTCTGTTACATAGTCCGGGGACAATCACACCATCATCATTGAAGCGTCTATTGAGAATAGTATTGCCGATACGACTTTTCAGCCTGGAGATTTCCTCGGGGTATTCTTTGAAGTGGAAGGGGAACTGGTATGTGGAAGTAAAATTCAGTGGACAGGAGAAAATGTTGCGATTGCTGCTTTTGGAGAAGATACAGAGACTTCTGAGAAAGATGGCTTTGACGTCGATGATGAGTTTATCTGGAAAGAGTGGCGCGCTGGTTACTTTTCTGAGGTCGAATTAGTTGCAGGATAATGGTATTGAGATGATAAGTCTGTACAGAAACTATTGAGATAAAAAACTCCCAGACCTTACAAGGTGGGGAAGGTTTTTTATAAATACCCCTATAAACTACCCGCGCAATTCTGCATCAATCTCCTGTTTCAGCAATTGCATGACACGCTGGGTTACTTTATCCGCAGCCTGATCAGCCAGTGTCTTTTTGTCATCGCGAAGTTCGATGGAGATCAGATAGCTCTTTTTGCCTTCGGGAATACCCTCTCCCATATATACATCGTGTAGTTCTACGTTACGAATCAACTTAGGATTGGCTTGATAGACAACATCCTGTATGTGAGCGAAAGTATCGCTCTCCCGAATCAGTAGGCTAAGGTCTCTGCGTATGGCAGGAAATTGTGGGATATCCTGGAACGTGACCTCTGTATCAACATATAAACTCGTCAGCATGGGCCAGTTCACCTCCATATAATATACATCATTGCGAAGATCGTATTTTTGAATCCAGTCAGCAATGACCTTCCCATAAGTGAGCAGCGTCTTGTCCTGCACGATGAGTTCGAGACCGAAGTCATAGTATTCATGCTGCGTCTCGCGCAGCTCGCCGGTAAGATTGAACCATGCCTGAAGGCGCTCGACCTCGCGGGTCAGCGTAAACAGGCTGACCCGTTCGTCATTAGCCCGCCAGTGCGTGGGGTACTGCTTTCCGGTAACGGCCACCACCATCCATTCCTGTTCGTGATAACCCGAATCGTCCTGCCAGTATGTTTTCCCAAACTCATAAAATTTCAAATCTTCATTCTGACGGTTTTGATTGTACTGGATGGTCTGTAATACTGGGGGGAGCATGGACTGCCGCATGATACCCAGATCTTCGCTCAGGGGATTGAGCATGTGAACTGCCTGATCGTCACCCAACTCCTCGTTAACGAGGGAGTTGTTCATGATCTCATAAAAGCCGTTGGCCGAGAGATGGTCTGCATATCTTTGCTTCAACTGGAATATATCCTGATACTGACGGAAATCCAGCGACATGTTGACCCGCTCTGGAATCTCTACATTGTTGTAGCCATAGACACGAAGGATCTCCTCCATCACGTCCTGTGGACGTTGTACATCTACACGATATGGTGGCACCTTGAGGTAAAGCTTATCCCGGTCTCCGGGATCTTCTGTCACGTCGATATCTAGGGCTTTTAGGATCTCGACTTGCTTGGCTTTGGAGATTCGCTTGCCAAACAAGGTACGTGCACGACGCAGTGAGAATTCTATCTCAAAAGGGGGAAAGTCGCAAACTTGCAGGTCGTCCAGTTGGGAAGGTTCACCTCCTGCCAGATCCAAAACCAGCGTGGCAGCACGCAGAATAGCAGGGACATTCATATGCGGGTCTGCTCCTCGCTCAAAGCGGTAAGCAGCATCTGTCTTCAATCCCATACGGGATGAGGTTTTTCTTACGGTTGTGGGATCAAAGTAGGCCGCTTCGAGCAGGATATTTTGGGTTGCCGATGTGATGCCAGAGCCCAGACCACCCATAATCCCACCGATTCCCAGCATGCCTTCAGCATCGCAGATCATCAGATCTTCTCCGGCGATAATGTGTCGCGCTATTTCATCCAGGGTGGTGAACGTGGTATCCTGTTGCATTGTTCTGGCAGTGATCTGCTGTCCCTTGAGTTTATCCGCATCATAGGCGTGTAAAGGCTGGCCCAGTTCCATCATCACATAATTGGTGATGTCTACAATATTGTTGATAGGTCGAAGACCTACGGCACTCAGGCGCTGTTTCATCCAGTCAGGACTGTCTTTGACGCTTACTCCTTCAATATGAATGGCTGCAAAGCGCATACATTTATCCTCATCCTGAATCGTTACTCGGATGGGATTGGGTTTAGTAAGTTTGGAAGGGTCTATTTTGATCCTGGGTATATGTGCTTGTTTTCGCATGTAAGCCCCCAGATCTCTAGCAGCACCGTAGTGAGATCCCCCATCGATACGGTTGGGTGTCAGATCAATTTCGATGACATAGTCCTGCTCCAGATTCAGGGTGTCTCGAAAGGGCATACCCACATTCCACGTATCCTCCAGTACAATAATTCCATCATGATCGTCTCCCAATCCCAATTCATCCTCAGCACAAATCATGCCTATGGACAACTCCCCCCTAATCTTACTTTTTTTGATTTTGAAGGGTTCACCACCAGTAGGATGCAGGGTAGTACCTACTGTTGCAACGGGTACCTTTTGTCCCGCAGCCACATTAGGTGCACCACAAACGATATGGAGTGGTTCTGCTTCACCAACATCGACCTGACATACCCTAAGACGGTCAGCATTTGGGTGTTGCTCTGCTGTGAGTACATGACCGACAACGACACCTTCCAGATTGCCCGGAATGCCTCCTACCTGTTCCATCCCCCCTACTTCTAGCCCGAGTCCCGTCAGTATTTCACACAATTTTTCAGGGGTATAATCAAAATCGATAAAATCCTTCAGCCAGTTGTACGATAGTTTCATTCTGAGATTATCAATTTGCGATAGATTTGACCACAAAGATAGAAAAACGAAGCATTTATGTGTGCTGCTGTCTGAGAAACTAGCATTCTTTACTTTAAACTTTCTTGGATGGGTTTAGGAAAGTTTATAGAATCGAGCTTTTATCATTCAATCCATTTTTTTTTTAATTTAACCACCGCATCAAAAATTAATTCATATATATGCAAATCGTACCCGCTCTCAATATCCACAATGGAAAACCCTGTGTGTATATCGCAGGGAAAATAGAAGATATACAATACATTGACAAAGACCCTTATGATCTAATCCAGGAAATTGGCAATCATCACATCCAACGTATACATCTCACGGATGTAGATGCATATGTTCCAGATGGAAAGTCCAATACAGGACTGGTTGGTTCACTAGCTAATACCTGTGTGGTCGATCTGGAAGTTGGAGGGGGAATTAATAATATGGACTATATTAAGTCGCTTCAATATGCTGGAGTGGATTACTTTGTACTGGGTTCGGTGGTGTATGATCATTTTGATTTTCTGTACGAAATTGCCGTAGCAGATCATGTCAAGAATGAACGCATTCTCATATCTCTCGATGTTCTGGACGGGCAGTTATTCTTTCATGGCTGGACTCAGCCAGTAACGGGTGTTACACCCAAGGAATTGATGTGGAAATGTATGAATGCAGGCTTTCATAGGTTTATCGTAACAGATGTAGAGCGTGCATCCAAAGGTCCTAACTTTGATTTTTACCGGGAACTGATTGGTCAATTTAGTGGAGCAACGGTAGGCGCAGCAGGTAAGATCAATACATTTGAAGATATCGAAAAACTTGAGGAAATAGGTGTAAATGAGGTATTAGTTGGAAACAGGATTTACAAAGAAGAAGGATTGTTGGAGGTAGTTTCCGAATTCAACAAAGCCAGAAGAAAGGACTGAGATACAAAGACGCTTAGCTGACATCATGGTATACACCAGAGATATTAGCTTTGAATCACAACATATAAATCAATGAAATCCTACTGGTACTTATCACTATTTCTACTGCTACTGGGATGTATTGCTCCTGATAGTCAAAACCAGGATGCTGCTCATGGATTGATGGATGAAAAAACATTGGAACCCGCCAGAGATTATCCACTACTCCTTCAAAAGTTATTGGGGGCACATGGAGGACTTTCTACCTGGAAGCAATACCAGAGCCTGGAGTTTGACCTGAATTCTGAACTGGGAGACAAATCTTCCAGCCAGCATTCAGTAGTAGATCTGAAAAACCGCTACGAGCGGATCAGATATGCAGAATATGAAATGGGCTATAATGGAGGTACCTATTGGTATCATGCGGATTCCATTCCGAAGGACCATCCCGACCCCAAATTTTACATCAACCTGCAATTCTATTTTTTTGCATTGCCCTTCGTCATCGCTGATCCAGGTACCAATTATGAAGTACTGGAGCCTCGTACACTTGACGGGAAAACCTATGAGATACTCAAAGTGAGTTATCGTGAAGACATAGGGGTAGCTCCTAAGGATCAGTATGTGCTATATATTGATCCGGAAACCTATCAACTACATCTTTTGCTATACTCCGTAACGTACTTTAACGCAGAAAATACTGAAAAATACAATGCACTCTTGTACGAAGCGTGGCAAACTGAGCAGGGATTACTCATGCCTCTGCGTATGGCCAATTATGTGTGGGATCAGGAAAGCCAGGAACTAGGTGAACGTCAGGGACAAAAAGAGTTTTCCAACGTAGAGTTTTCCAAGGCTCCTCCCCCAAAATCGCTGTTTGATATGCCGGAAGGAGTATAAGTTTCAACTCGTAACCTGTTTTTCTTTTCTGGAGTTTTATATAGGTTTCTTTAGCGATACTTTGTAGTAATGGAATTTCAATACACCCCATTTATTCTACGAGCTACCAGCTACAAGTTAATATGACTCCTTGTGTTCCAACTCGACTCCCTTTAACACACCCTCGCCAGATAATTTTTCCTCAAAGGATTTGACAATCTGTATGTTAACATCTGTCCTGCAGATATGTACCTGTTCACGATGCGAGTCAATGAGCCAACCCTCTAAGGATCCTTCCTGCATCTATTCTTCGATTTTCGCTTTTTGAGGATTGATTTGATCGCTGGATTCTGAAACCTGTAGAAGAATCCAATAGGTATCAAAGCCGTTTCAAGCAATTCCAATGGGCTAAGAAATCAAGGATTTCGCTATTTTTATTTTCTGTGTTGCCCCTCATGGGTGTCATAATAATTATGGGTCTATTGGCCTCCCATTCGATCCTCAGATTACTATTAGCTACACAGAATGCGAAGAATTCATCATTGTCCATCAGCTTCTGGTTCAGGAATGTCAATTCAAATCGTTCCATACCTACATCTGCGAAAATAACCATTAATCCATTCTTACGTGCCTTTCATACTCTATCATTTTCCTATCTTTGCCCTTATGAATAACCAGTACAAAAGATACACCGTAACATCAGCACTTCCCTATGCCAATGGACCGCTCCACATCGGACATATAGCTGGAGCCTACCTGCCGGCAGACATTTACGTGCGTTATCTTCGTTTGAGACATTGCGATGTGGTCTATGTATGTGGAAGTGACGAGCATGGTGCTGCTATTACACTCCGCGCTAAGAAAGAAGGTACCACCCCCCGAGCGATTGTAGATAAGTACCACGCTATGATCAAAGAAACCTTTGAGCGCTTTGGAATTGCCTTTGACATTTATCACCGCACCTCTGAGCAGATACATCACGAGACTTCCCAGGAAATATTTAAGATTTTATACGATCAAGGAGAATTTGTGGAGCAGGAATCAGAGCAATATTACGATGAAGAATTCGACCAATTTCTCGCAGACCGCTATGTCATGGGAACCTGTCCAGTCTGTGGACATGATAAGGCGTATGGAGATCAGTGTGAAAAATGTGGTTCTTCGCTGAGTCCTACCGATCTGATAGATCCAGTCTCTACATTGAGTGGAAAGAAGCCTGTACTAAAGACTACCAAACATTGGTACTTACCTTTAGATAAATATCAACCCTGGCTGGAGGAGTGGTTGCAAAAGGGGAAGAAGGGTAAATGGAAAAATAATGTATATGGGCAATGCGTATCATGGCTTAAACAAGGGCTACAACCCCGCTCGATGACCCGGGATCTGGACTGGGGGGTAGATGTGCCTTTGGATGATGCTGAGGGTAAAAAGCTCTACGTATGGCTGGATGCACCCATTGGCTATATCTCTGCTACAAAGCAATGGGCACTGGATCATGGGAAAGACTGGGAAAAGTACTGGAAATTGCAGGATCAGGAAGCGGATAATGCCCGTTTGATTCACTTTATCGGAAAAGATAATATTGTATTTCACTGTATCATTTTTCCCTCAATCCTACATGCTACTGGACAGTATGTGCTTCCGGATAACGTGCCCGCCAATGAGTTTCTCAATCTGGAGGGTGATAAGCTATCTACTTCACGCAATTGGGCAGTATGGCTCCACGAATACCTCGATGACTTCCCTGGAAAGCAGGATGTACTGCGTTATGTGTTGACTGCCATTTCGCCAGAGACAAAAGATAGTGAGTTTATCTGGAAAGATTATCAGGCTCGTAACAACAATGAGTTGGTAGCGATCCTCGGTAACTTTGTAAACCGGGTTATTGTCCTGACCAACAAGTACTTCAAAGGAGTAGTCCCTTCCACAAAGGACTGGAGCGAACTCCCAGTTGGAAAGGCTGCGATGGATGAAATCAGAACACATATTCAGAAAGCTGAGGATAGTCTGGAAAACTTTCGCTTTCGCGAAGCGCAAAGCGAATTTATGAACGTGGCCCGCGTGGGGAACAAATATCTCACTGATGAGGAACCCTGGAAAAAATGGAAAACAGAACCTGAAGTCGTTGAACCGATTTTGAATACCTGTCTTCAGATTATTTATCAACTAGGTGTGTTATCCAGACCATTTTTACCCAATACTTCAGCAAAAATTGCTAAGCTGCTGAATATCCCGATAGAACAGCTTACCTGGGAATCCCTGAACCAATCATATTATCTGGTTCCAGGACATGAGATTCTTCAGGGTAAACCTGATTTACTTTTCGAAAAAGTGGAAGATGAAGTGATCGAGCAGCAACTCGCTAAACTGGGTGGGGGACAAGAAGCGGGAAAAAATATCGTTCCCCAGAAGGATGAAATTACCTTTGATGATTTTCAGCAGATGGATATTCGCATCGGAACAATACTGGAAGCTGAAAAAGTTAAAAAAGCGGATAAACTTATGAAGTTTGTAGTAGATACAGGTGTAGATACCCGTACAATTGTATCGGGGGTGGCACAGTTTTTCAATCCTGAAGATCTGATTGGCAAACAGGTTACTATACTGATCAACCTCAAGCCACGTAAAATTCGTGGAGTAGAATCACAGGGGATGATTTTGTTTGCAGAAGATAGTGAAGGGGTTCTTCATCTACTCAATCCGGCAGAAAATGTTAATCCAGGATCTTCTGTCAAATAATCTCATCTTGAATCATCAAGCTTGGTAGCTGTGTTATCACTCGCCTGGCTATTTGCCCTGGTAAAGTATGTAGGATATTCAGTCCTTCTTTCGTATTTCCGGGGAGGAATCTCGAGGGCATCATAAATGACCTGATGTATGCGCTCGCGTATCCTCAAAACCTGCAACCTACGGTTTTTGGCGCTGGGATGTACACGGTTTGACAGGAATACATAGACAATGTCGTGTTCCGGGTCAGCCCATACACAAGTACCTGTAAATCCAGTGTGCCCAAATGTTTGTGGAGAAGCACTTCGGGCTATGATATAGGGCCTGTCCAATGGAGGCTTGTCAAATCCTAATCCACGGGTATAGCCATAGTTGGCCGTAAATTTTGATATAGTTTCCGGACGGAGGTACTGATAACCTCCATAAGAACCTCCGTTGAGTAGCATCTGGAATATGACAGCCAGATCGTTTGCATTGGAAAATAGCCCTGCGTGTCCAGCCTCGCCGCCCATCAGGGCAGCAACAGGGTCGTGAACAATGCCGTGTATCAAGGTATCAAGCTTGGAATTATATTCAGTGGGGACAATTTGCTCTTTATCAAATTGATCCAGCGGATTGAAACACAGATACTGCAGTCCCAACTTCCGGTAAAACTGATCGCTTAGATACAATGAGAAATTCTGTTGGGATAGAGAGTCTATCAGCCTGCGCATAAGCATCATATTTACATCGCTATACTGATAGCGTGATGGACTTAAAGGCAGTTGCATGGTGGCTTTCCATACCATATTACCGGTTTCTTCGGTGTAGTCCATAAAGTATGTCGAGTGGGTACGACGGTATGAACTGCTCAAAACTGAGGATTGCTTGGCAAAGTTGTAAAAGCCCGAGAGCGATAAGGAAGGCTGTAAGCCTGATGTATGTGTAAGTAATTCTAGCGGAGTAACATCAAATATTGCAGGAACCCTGGGATTACCCTTATTTTCCCATCTTCCCAATAGCATAAGGGTATCCCGATATCTCAGGGTATCATCCTCGCTCAGAACAACTGGATTGGGTGAGGACTCTATCTGCGTAATTAGATCTTTATAACTGAGGGTATCCCATACCCTGATAGATTCAGGTACCAGCTGGTAGCGAAAATACTTCCTGAGAGGCTGATTGAGTTTTAAGTTCCCGTTTTCGTATAATTTCATAGCTGCCAGGGTGGTAGCTGCTACTTTAGTTACGGAAGCGATGTCGTACAAATGATTAATCGATACGACTTGGGAATCCTGACTGTAGGTATGTGTCCCAAATGCCTTTTGATAGATTACCTTGCCTTTTCTGGCAAGTAGCACCTGACAACCAGGCATGGCAGAATCTGCAATTCCCTCATATACAATGCTATCAATCATAGAGAGTGATCTGGAGGGAATTCCCACCAGTTCAGGGAAGCCGTATGAAAGCCGGGTGATAGAAGTCATATCTCCCACCTCTTCCAATTCTTCCAGTCCTGTGAGCATGGGAACGACTCCTTTTGCAACAATCCCTCCAAAAAGGATCTGCGCTGCTAAAGACTGACTGATCGGATCGTTATTGTAGACCTGAAGCCATGTGCTAGATCTACCTGTCTTCTGTAGGACATCCAAATTTCTGAAATTAACAACTACTACTTCGGTTTTAGTCTGGAGTTTTTGAATGAAAGACTGTATTACAGAATCTTTTACTTCACCATTGATGGCAAGTATGATGGGACTGAAATAACCCAGATAATTGGGGTTCGTCTCAGTTACAGATACGACCTCATCTGTAAGAATTTCCGCGTAATAGCTTAGGTATTCCTCGAATACAGGGAGTTCAGGACCGATTGTCAGCAAATATAATCTTTGGATGTCCAGTTCTTGAAATGGGATAATCCCATGCCTGTTGTCCATCAGGCTAATCTGATTAACGGCACTTTCATAGGCAGCCAGTTGATTGATCTCATCTTCTTTAGCATGGAACAGTTGAGGATTATATTGCTTGTCATATTCCAGCTTTTTTGTCTCAGGCCTGAATTTTGCACGTTTAAAGGGCTTGAATTCCAAAAGCACGGTACTATCCCAAGCTATGTATAGTCCTAGCCAGATATAGAATGATATGTAAACAATTCTTTTCATCAATTTACAGTTGCCTTCCTGATTTTTACTAAAAAAACTTAGATGAGTTGCTCACAAATCTTTTATATATATATGGCAAAATTGCAGCCAAGGTTGCTTGTTAGATTATCCCAAAAATCGAAATAAATTGAGATTTGGGATGTTTATGAATGATTTATGATTTTAAAACAATGATAATCAATATTTTAACCAATATTTATTTTATACTAGAATATTACAGTCTATGAATAAAATGAGACAACACATCCCAATATTATGACCATTCACCCTTTCAAAACTACGATTTACCCCTTCTTCTTTATTGTAGAAAAAATTTCGATCTTACGATTCTCATTTTCCTGAATACCTGTCCAACAATACCAGTAAGAATGACCAAAAAAGAGAAAGTTGAATTTGTGATTGACACACTAGAAAGATTATACCCCACTACTCCTATTCCCCTTCAACACCAGGACCCCTACACATTATTGATAGCAGTTTTACTTTCTGCCCAGTGTACAGATGAACGCGTCAATCAGGTCACCCCCTATTTATTTGCAAAAGCAGACGATCCCTTTGAAATGAAAAACTTACCTGTTGACGAGATCCGGGACATTATCAGGCCATGTGGCCTTTCTCCACGTAAATCTAAGGCCATATCCCAGTTATCTCATCTCCTCGTAGAGAAGTATGGTGGTAAGGTGCCCCAAACCTTTGAAGAACTGGAAGCATTGCCTGGAGTCGGACACAAAACAGCCTCTGTTGTTATGTCTCAGGCTTTTGGACATGCTGCATTTCCGGTTGACACACATATTCACAGGCTGATGTATCGCTGGACACTTTCAACTGGAAAAAACGTTGTGCAAACAGAGAAAGATGCAAAAAGAATATTTCCCGAGGAATTGTGGAATAAATTACATCTGCAGATTATCTATTTTGGAAGAGCGTATTGCCCGGCACGGGGTCATATACCTACAGAATGTCCTATTTGCAGTAAGATTGGAAGAAAGACGCTTTTCAAATAGAGATTGAACCAATATCGAACGAGATACGTTTTGGTTTAATATGGACGATGAATTTGAAAAGGAAGAATACGTTCACGGGGATATAAATTATAAATACGAGTTGATATGAAGGAAGAAATGACTAGCCCACCTATACAAGAGCAACAGATTCACGAATCATATGCGTTGCTTACCTTTTTGCCTATGTTGTATGTAGCATGGGCAGACGAGGTACTATCGCCTAGTGAGATACAACTGATACACGATAAAATCAAACAGCAGACATGGCTTACAGATGAGGATAGGCATATTTTGTGTGGATGGACTGATCCGGTACACCCGCCTTCTGCCAGGGAGTTAAGACGCTGGTTGGGACTCATACGCCAGACAGCTCATAACTTTCCCGCACGTAAAAAACAATCCCTGGTAGATATTGGTCTGGAAATGGCCTTTATGGGACAAAATGGTGGAGTCCGGGTAAACATACACGAAGATGCCTTAAAGGCACTCAAGGACATTGAAGAGATTCTGGATGTTACCGATCCGGATATTATTGATGAGATGATCATGCAGGAGACTCGGGAGGAAGAGTCTCTGGAGCCTGTATTGAAACCATCTTTTGATCATGAAGTACTGGGGGATATACTTGACCGGGATGCGCCTGACCTGAAAAGACGTGTAAGAAGTCTGATATCTGATCCCATTTTCAAGATTAAGCATTATGAGAATAAAGAAGCGTATCGCCGGAAAGTGTATGAGTGGTGTAAGTTGCTTGCAGATCAGGGACTTGGATCGCTGGCATACCCTGAATCCTATGGAGGTAAAGGTGATATGGGCAGTTATATCGCAGCATTTGAGACGCTTGCATACCATGACCTAAGTCTTGTAATCAAGTTTGGGGTACAGTTTGGCCTCTGGGGGGGTAGTGTATACAATCTCGGATCTGCGTATCATCACAAGGCATTTTTGCCTGATATAGGTACTCTGGACCTTCCGGGCTGTTTTGCCATGACAGAAGCAGGACACGGCTCCAATGTCCGAGACTTGGAGACCACGGCTACCTACGATCCAGAAACCGAGACCTTTATCATTCATACCCCATCCCCATCGGCATTCAAGGAATATATTGGGAATGCTGCTCTTCATGGACGTATGGCGACCGTTTTTGCACAGCTATATACGGAAGGAGAATGTTATGGTGTACATGCTTTTTTGGTGCCCATCAGAGATGCTGAGGGGCAGCCTATGCCAGGGGTAACCATTGCAGATAGTGGTGATAAGCTTGGGTTAAATGGCGTAGATAACGGCAGGCTATGGTTTCATCAGGTACATATTCCCAGGGAAAATCTACTGGACCGCTTTGCATCTGTGAGTCCGGAAGGAGCATACAGCAGTCCCATTGCAAGTGAATCCCGCAGGTTTTTTACGATGCTGAGCACCTTGGTCGGCGGCAGGGTGAGTGTACCGCTCGCTGCACTCAGTGCAGCCAAAAATGCGCTGACTATATCGATCAAGTATGCAAACCAGCGGCGACAATTTGGTCCGGAGGGTCGGCCTGAGATACCGATCATGAATTATCCGACTCACCAACGCAGGTTGATTCCTCGACTGGCAAAGACTTATGCCTTGGATTTCGCGCTAAAATATGTCAAATCCAGATACCTCAATCACACCAAAGAAGACATACGCGAGATAGAGGCACTAGCAGCAGGTATCAAGTCTATTGCAACCTGGCATACTACAGATACCCTACAGACCTGCCGTGAAGCCTGTGGGGGAAATGGGTACCTGGCCGTAAACCGACTTGCAGACCTTAAAGGAGATACCGATATATTTACTACTTTCGAAGGAGACAACATGGTCTTATTGCAGTTGGTAGCCAAAGGTCGCCTGTCTGAATTTAAACAGCGCTTTAGTTCGATGAACTTCTTTGGCTTTGTGCGTTATGTTGGCCAACAAGCTGCCACTGCCATTGCGGAGTTAAATCCTGTCATTATACGTAAGACGGATTCGGCTCACCTGAGATCCTTTGAGTTCTTGTTAAATGCATTTACATACCGTGAAACCAGCCTGGTAAGTTCCGCTGCACGAAGACTCAAACATCGTCTTGATCAGGGTATGGATTCCTTTGATGCATTTATGGAGACTCAGACTCACCTGGTTATGATGGCAGAAGCCTACATAGACAGCATAATCCTGGAGAAATTTATCAAAGGGGTAGAAGAGACTACAAATCCCGAAGTTCAGGAGATCCTTCAAAAACTTTGCACCCTGTATGCATTGAGTGAAATTGAGGTGAATAGCGGTTGGTATTTAGAAAAGGGATATATCGAAAGTAGTAAGAGCAAAGCCATCAGGAGCGAAGTGGATAATCTCTGTCAGGAACTGTTGCCAGAACTGGAAGGATTGGTGGATGCCTTCCGCATCCCTCATTCTTGTATTGCTGCTCCCATTGCTTTGAATTATCCGGAAAGTTCTTGATGGAAATTTCTGCGGGATTCTATTGTAATAAAATCTACAAGTCAGAATCCCATATATAATTTATGAAACTTCATTTTAGGTCGTTCTCCGGGACTTCTCGTTTGTTTGTGATAGCTTTATGGGATAGGCCCTGGGCTGTAATTATCTTGGTACTAGCCGTATATAAAACTGATCCCCCTCCTGCAGATACCTGATCCACATTTCGTCATTTTTTAACCTCAATATCTCCACATCCAGACGAAATTGGGTTTCTGTGGTATCTGTAGGATCAAGGTAGGTCAGCCGCATCCGTTCTTTATTACTCAAAAATATCCAGTCCCCCTCCCAGAATCTTTCTACCGTATCAGTCTCTAACTTCAGGGTCCAGTCAAAATCACTGTCCTTATCAAAATTCATGTCAAAGAGATCGTAGCGATTGGTCTCATCTATATTGTTTCTGGAGATCAGTTCAGCTGTCCAGTTGTTTTCAACACGTCCCTCTGCCGAACGGATGCTGAAAAGTGGGCCATCTTCATATCGGCGACAGCTCAGCAATACTCCACTTAACAATACGATCCAAAACAAATATCTGATAGAATGATTTATCTGCATATGTCTTATAATTGTCAATAAAACTTGTCAAAAACCGTGCTAGTTAGATTAAAACAAGTTCAAATTAAAGATTAGTTCTAACATTCATCGACCCAAAATATTATCACGAAATTAGTCTCACTTGGATGTAGATAAAGATATACTAAGGAAAATCTATCGTTATTGCGCTTATCAGGAGCGATGCAAGAGCGAAGTGCGGCAGAAGCTCGCAGATCTGGGAGTGGATCACAGTGACATAGAAAGCTGGATTGTACACCTGGAAGATGAACGATTTCTGGATGAAACTAGATTTGTACACACCTACGTGAGAAGCAAGTTCAATTTGAAAAAATGGGGCAAATACAAAATCACGTCTGAATTAAAATCCAGGCAAGTAGACCCTGACTTGATACTTAAGGCGATTGAAGCAGAGATAGATGACCAACAATACTATTATACCGTATTTATGCTAGCAGAGAGTAAACTGCATCAAATCGGCGGTCAGCTTTCTCTGGATAGTAAACAAAAAATATCTTTTTATCTCAATCAGAAAGGCTACGGCTGGCTGGAAATTCGGGAGACTTTAAAAAGACTCGAGAAAGCCAATCAATAATTCACGAATTTCAACAAATTTTGATAACAACAGATTTTCGGGATTGTCATTCACGTCGTGATAATGCGGAGGTCCCCCCATGCTAAAGACAAAAAATCCAGGTACACCCGCTTCCAGGAAAAAATAATGATCGCTGTTAGGAGCATTTGGCCGGGCACTTACTACCGGAACAGCTTCCATCCGTTCATTTAGTGCTTTCAGGGATTCATAATATTCTGGATAATCCCTTCCTCCTACAGTCATCATTCCTTTCGTCCCATTGCCCATCAGATCCAGGTTAAGGAGAAATTTCATCTGAGATAAAGGGATGATAGGATCTTCTGTTACAAAATATCTTGATCCTTGAAGCCCGGTTTCCTCTCCTCCAAATGCGATAAATAGAATACTATAAGGTAATCGATTGGCGGGTTTACTAAAATATCTGGCCATCGAAAGTAGCATGGCAGTTCCAGAAGCATTGTCATTGGCTCCGGGAAAAATAGCGGTACCTATACGCCCTAGATGATCGTAATGGGCAGTTATGACAATAAATGAATCTTGATACTGACTCCCGGGTACATAACCTAGCACATTGTATGATGTCAGGATTTCTACACCTCCATCTACCCTGAGCGATACTGACTCAAAGTCACTGGGAAAACTGTCCTGCTGTATTTCCAGTATGGGGAAAGGGTATGGGTCCAGGGAAAATCCCGCGGTTAGTTTTTCCTGTAAAATTAGTATCGCAGTAGGACGATTTTGTAAATAGGGGGTTAACCGGTCCCAGATGCGCTGCTTATCTCTATATAGTGCTTTCAGGGAATCATTACTAGCTATTGCTTCCGGAAAACCATCACGTACTAAAAGAGTCTGCCCCGTTGCATCTACCAGGGTATCCGACAGGCCATATCCTGCATCTACAATATTTCCATTTACTTCACCGCTACCTGATAGTCTTGAAGTAATAAAATCTGTTCCCAGCGATAGCTTTTTTTCATTGATAACCAGTTCCGCATCTTTAACAACATTGACCTTCAAGGGAAAGGTAAATAAATACGAAGCAGTATTGACAGACCTTTCCTCCAATGATTTTAATCCCATTTTCTCAAACTCTTCAGCGAGGAAATGAGCTGCTTTGACTGCGCCACTGTCCACGTATCCCCTACCAGCAAATTCCTCTGAACACAATATATTGACATCTTCCCGAGCCTTGGCCAGTACCTCAGGAACCTGTGCATGCAGGATATAGGTAAAAACGAGTAATAAAAAGTGCAGGGCAAATGTAATCAGGTGATAATGCATAAGAGTTGACTAACATACAGAATTCATTTACGCGGTTTTTATATAAGAGTTTGTGGGGTATTTGGGCCATGGAGATCAAAGCGGTCATTATTTTATTGGAGAATTGTTGTAATGTGAGATGAATATTTGCTATATTCTGATAAGTAATCATACACGATTTATACCATTTTTCTATCACATCTATGCAATTGTCAATACTACGCTTGCTGATTTTACTGGTTTTAGTTTCCATTATATCTTGCCAGCAGCCTGTTCAGGAAAGAGAATCCACCCAACGTCCCAATATCATCGTGATCCTGTCAGACGATATGGGCTACTCGGATATTGGTTGTTATGGAGGTGAAATAAATACCCCGGTATTAGATGGACTTGCTGCTAACGGGCTCCGATTTACCCAGTTTTACAATACGGCTCGCTGTTGTCCGGCACGCGCTTCTCTTTTGACAGGCCTTTATCCACATCAGGCTGGTGTAGGTCACATGATGGAAGATCATGGGACTGATAGCTACTCGGGTGATCTGAGTCAGCATGCTGCAACGATTGCAGAAGTACTTAAAATGACCGGATACCGGACATACATGAGTGGTAAATGGCATGTAACACCGCATAAAGATCCAGGTGATCCACAGTACAACTGGCCTTTGCAGCGAGGCTTTGACCGTTTTTTTGGTACCATACACGGTGCAGGAAGCTTTTATGACCCCAATTCTCTTACTAGTGGCAACGAATTAATTGTTCCCCATGAGGGATTTTATTATACGGATGCCATTAGCGATACGGCTGTCTACTTTATTCAGCAGAATCCAGCGGATCAACCTTTCTTCATGTATGTAGCTTATACGGCTGCACACTGGCCCATGCACGCCTTGCCAGAAGATATCGCCAAATACGAAGGCAGATATGATGAGGGCTGGGATACCATAAGAGCAGAACGCTACCAAAAGATGATGGATATGGGACTGATCAGCCCGGATTGGCCGATGACACCTCGCGACGAAAGGTTACCCATCTGGGAGGAAGCTGAACTACCCGAATGGGAAGTAGCCAGAATGGAAGTATATGCAGCTATGGTGGACAGGATGGACCAGGGTATTGGGAAGATCGTATCAGCGTTGGAAGAAACGGGAAATCTGGATAACACTGTCATCATGTACCTTCAGGACAATGGGGGTTGTGCAGAGGGGATGCGTGAAAATGGAGAGCCGTATCCGCCTGTAGATACGACAATAGCCTTGCAGCCTATGGAGGCTGAGGAACTTCAAATGGATATGATCCCTCAATTCACCCGTGATGGCAAACCCGTAAAATATGGAAAAGGAATCACGCCTGGACCGGCTGATACTTATGTAGCATATGGTAAGGGCTGGGCCAATGTATCTAATACGCCATTCAGAATGTATAAGCATTGGGTCCATGAAGGCGGCATATCTACTCCCTTGATTGTACACTGGCCTGCCGGAATTCAGTCTCAAGGTGAGTTGCGTAACCAGCCTGGCCATTTGATAGATATTATGGCGTCTTGTGTGGATTTAGCTGAAGCGACCTATCCGGAAAAATTATATGGTAATCCCATCAAACCTATGGAAGGCAAAAGCCTGGTACCAGCTTTTAACGATCAGACGATCGACCGTACCGCTATCTACTGGGAGCACGAAGGTAACAGAGCCATTCGTCAGGGAAAATGGAAGCTGATATCTTCTGCGGATTTCAATCCTTTTTACTGGTGGGGGACAGAGGAAATCCCAGAAAATCAATGGGGATTGTATGACCTTGAGGCCGACCGCTCCGAACTCAATAATCTGTCAGCTGATTATCCTGAGAAAGTAGCAGAATTATCTACTTTGTGGTTGAACTGGGCGAGTGAAAATGGCGTTATTCCCCATCCTGAGAGATAAGTGAAGACCAGAAATGTTTGGCTGTTAAAATCCTTTTTTGTCAAAATTGACGGGAAATCGAAAATACACTATTTTCGCACACGCAATCGTCTATATCATCCATAATTAGTTGATACATGAGAACCTTCCCCGAATTACATTCGGAAAGATTAATCCTTAGTGAACTGACATCCCAGGATATACCCCAAATCGCCGAGCATGCTGGGAATATCAACGTTTCCCGTCATACCTTAAATATGCCACATCCCTACACCAAGGAGGACGCAGTATCTTTTATTATTGCTTCCCATCAACAGTTTCAGGATGGTAAGTCATTAAAACTAGCTATCAGAAAGCGTGAGGACCGGGAATTGATAGGGGGTATAGGGCTTCAAATTAATCAAAGACACAATCACGCCGAGCTAGGTTACTGGATGGCAGAGTCTTTCTGGAACCGGGGTTATATAAGTGAAGCAGTAGGAAAAATGCTTGAATATGGATTTGACCATTTGAAACTACATAAAATATATGCATGTCATCAAATAGATAATCCGGCATCAGGAAAGGTCATGATCAAAAACGGCATGATCAAAGAAGGAGAACTAGTAGATCATATCAGGAAGGATGGAGCCTATTTTACCATGATCCAGTATCGACTGACAGCCCAGGAATATGCAAACTGCAATAAAACATGAATACACACAAGCTGATGTTATGATCTTGATAATCATGGGTTATATACTTAGCTCTGCCCAGGAACATAATGACCTACGAAACCAGATCATCACCATCCCTGATTCGAGTCATAGCTTTGAGCTTATCACGGTACAGGAATTGAAAAAATTGCAAGCGATTCTTTGGCTTGAAACAGAATAATCTAGTTGCCTGAAAATATACGTTTAATATCAAGGATCTAATTATGGGATATAAAGCAACCCTCCTTTCGGGAATAAGCTGTTGGTGTCTGATTTTTTCTGTGTTATCTCAACCATCATCTCCCCTCCCCGGTTTTCATCTCACAGCTCGACCCTGGGAGCCTTTGGAAACAGATAAATCCACCTATCTAGATGCGATAGAAGGGATTGTAAGAGTTGCTGTTCAGCATCAGGACAGCAGTGGGGCGATTTTCGATCCTTACCTAAATCGCGAGCACCAATACTCCACGCCTTATTATGCGCATGCATTAGGAACATTGCTGGATGCAGGCAGGTGTAAAGATTTGCTAGCATCCGGAGTTGCATCTATGGATAAATCTTTAGATGATCTGGCGACGGGTTATACCCAAATCCCCGATGCACACGGGGAGTTTTACCTCGCGGCAATAGCGGAAGCCATCGATCTCTATCAGCCGTTTATTTCAGCTGAAAAATATACAAGATGGAACGGGCAGGCAGCTACTCCCCTGGCAACTATTATGCGTGATCAGACGGGACGGCTCAACAACTGGCGAACCTATGCTATGAAAGGAGAATGGCTTCGGGCAGAGAGAGGGCTGGTTGATATCCAATCTGCGATCGATTTTATCGAATACAACTGGCATCAAAACACGCAGCGAGAGCGTATGGCCAATGATGCCTGGAATCTCTATCAGGACTGGAGTAGCGATCCACAATCGCATGCAGTAGAGGCCGTGGGCCGTGGAAATCTTACCGCGCTTGCCCTGAGTGGTTATAATGGCCCCTCATCAACGGAAATCCGCCGGATGATCCTCCGAGGCGGGCAGACGGCCCTTCTACTTCAAAGTCCTGCCGGGCAGTGCCCCCCCAATGGTCGTACCGATAACCATATTTTCAACGATATCCTGTACCAGTTAATCTTCGAAGCACTGGCAGAATATGTATGGTCAAATGGCGATAGACAACTGGCCGGTCAGTACCGGCGCGCAGCTTTGCTTGCATTTCAAAGCATACAACGCTGGAAGAGAGCAGATGAACCCTGGGAAGGGTCTTTTTACATCACCAAAAATTACTACGATCCTGGCCAGCGGGTTGGATACCAGCCTGCCAGCCAATGGGGAAATTATAGTGGAGCCATGATGTTTCATCTTGCAGAGGCTTATCGTGCCCACCAAACTGATATACCAGAAGTCCCTTCACCAGTCGAGATAGGAGGCTATGTGCTGAAGACCGATCCCCGTTTTTCAACCCTTGTGGCCAATGCAGGTGGAATGCAGGTATTTGTCAATCTGCGTGGCGATGAAGTACCCAAGTACGGCATATACTGGTCTCCATTGGGTACAGTCCGCTTTTCTCGCACAGGCTGGGATGATCGGTTAGGCCCTTCAGATGGGGGTAGGGTCAATATATACTCTAATCCTGATATCGATCCCGATACACCGGATCATCTCAATGGATTGACTTTAGGCCCCGCATGGAAAGAGGGGGATCATTGGATTCGATTGGCAGATATGGCTAGGCATTACCGGGGAATCGTTCGCACGGAGTTTGTGCATCCTTTACTGATAAAATTTAAAATAGTTTATACGTATGTTACTGGTGCTGGTGGCCCCTATTTCGAGCAGACTTTTACGGTTTCACCCGACGGCGTTTTGACTCGCTTGCGCTGCCTTCAACCTCGTGAATTAGGGCTTACAGTGCCTTTGCTTGTAGATGATGGTCGTCCACTTCAACATACCGTGGAAGCTGGAATAGCCAGTACCCAATATCCCGCAGCCTCCGATCAGCAGCATTTTATTGGACTGAACAGCGATATCGCCCTTAATTCCAATGACTCATTGATCCAGAGTACTTATGGAAAACTCATGTCTGTACGATATACCACCCAGGATAGTACCATCGATGTATTTGTATATCCAAGGAGTGCAGGCGATCCAGAAGCTACAAGGGTTAAAGAAAGTTTTAACCTGAGAGATGGGGGATTCTCCTCTGTACTCGGGACCGTTTCGGGCACGCTTTATCGCGGTCGTTTTAGTGCAGGAGGATTAGGTAAATCAATCGACCTCAATGAAGACGGTAAGGATGATCTCCTGTTTGATCGGATTTGTCATTTCATTGTTCAACATGATCAAGGCAAAGCTATAGCAGTGGAAGTGGACCGGAATATCAGCATGACTTACAAAGACAAATCCTATGATTTAGAAGCATTCAAAGTATTGAAAATGGAGTAATTTACGAACCTTAGACTTTAGGCTACAAACTAACCAAGTATGTGGCTCATTTCTTTCATACTAACTCCTTTTCATCCTCTACTGTCTACCCCTCTCTGTTTATCTTACCCTTGACAATGCATACATCAGCTTTTGAGTAATCTGATGGCATCTTTCCAGGTAGGTCTCTGCTTGTCGGGGAGTACTATCAGCAATCTTGGGATCTTCATTGGGCAAAGGGACCCTTTCAGCAGCACCCAATACCATAGGGCAGGCTTCCTCATTAGGGTAAAATGGCATACAAAAAGCGCAAAAAGTGGAAAGCGGAATGGCCAAACAAGACAAATGAAGAAAAAGCTGTATTTAAGTATAAATGGTAAAAGAGATGTAACAATCATAAGGATGAATAAATAGTAGAATTTCGTTAAATTTCATCTTGCTATGAGGAGTATGTCTAGAATCAAAACTTTCAAAAATTATCTGTTCTGTTGGGTCGTATTTATATTTTCTGGCTTTTTGCAAGCGCAGCTTTCCATTACAGGAAAAGTCGTAGAAATGGGAACAGCCTATCCCCTGCCATATGTACAAGTCGCATTGTGTGAAACAGCGTTTGCATCCATGACTAATGTTAGGGGAGAGTTTACCATGTACATACCTGAAGATCGAGGTGAGAATTTATTGTGTTTTTCGGTATTGGGTTATCAGGATCACGTTTTTCCCCTATCCACTTTGAGTGATTCTAGTTACCTGTTTATAGAGCTGGAAGTGGCAGAAAGCCTCCTGAGGCAGGAAGCGTTACAGGTCGAAAGCGCTGAATTGAATCTCAAAAGGTTTGTCAAACAAGCTATCAATAGCATGTATCGCAACTATCCTTTAGCGCCTTTTGAATATACAGGTCATTATCGATATGATATCTGGGATGAAAAGGAAAAATTATGGGGAGCGTACGAATCAGCCTTGCGAATATATGAAAAAGGTTATCAGTATAGTGATATCAGAGACAGCCAGATAGAAATCCTGGAATTTAGAAACATCATGGGTGAGGATTTTGCTTCAAGACTGAATATTTTTCATGAGAATTATGAACTCCAATCTATTCCTGATTATAACTTGTGGGAGTCTGGTGGAAATGGATTTGTTGCAATGAAATACAATGATCCCATTCGCAATCCGGATGAAGAGTTGTTTGCGTTTGTATTCGAATTTAGAGATGAATTTATCAGCAATCATTCATTTTTTCTAAAGGATATTTTTTTGTGGAAGGGGCTTACTGTTTACCAGATTGGACTGAAATATATTAATACGCCTAGGAGTAAAAAAGATTCCTCTTTTGACCCTAAGTTTAATCTTATCCAGGGAGATATATTTATCGAGGAGGAAAATTTTGCCATCATACGATTTATGTATGAAAATTATGGTTCAGTAGATCGTATCAAGCGGTATCACATTGACGTCTCCTATCAGCCTTATCAGGACAAATGGTATCCTTCTCGTGTGGAGTTTAATAACCTACTTACTGTCAATGATTCCACTCAGCCTCCTTTTTTCCTGGATAAGATTAAATGGAGGAAGGGCAACGATTATCTGATTCTGGAATTCAGTGAGTTCTTGTCTGAAAATTTTCCCACCCGGGCAGATTTGGTGGGTGTAGAATTAGCGGGTGTGGATTTGACAGTCAACAGTGTTAAAATATATTCTGAAAAGGAGTTAATTGTTTACATACCTGATTTTGATCGTAAAATCCGCAGATATGAAACCAATGCCAATAAGTCAGGAGAATCACAGCTACTTAGCAAGCTGCTGGGAAGTCAGACACTCAGGTTGAGTATCTCTGAAGAGGTATCAGATATATATGGCAATGGATTTGGACTTACTCCCCAAACATTTCTGTATCAAAACCGGAGTTTTTTTGTCAATGATATTGAAACGCAGAATCCCACACAGATTCCAGAAGAAATGCGAATGGATAAGTATAGGCCCTTTTACAATTGGGATGGGAATACAGATCCAGGATTTTGGGATATGTTCAATTATGTGAGATGAGTGTTAAGTAAGATTTTCATATAAGTCTGTCCAGGAAGGATTTAATTTTTGTATGAGTTCTTCTTTCCATTTATTTCTCTCTTCTGATGGCAGTTGTGATGGGGAAATTCTTCCCCCTTCCATGTGATATCCTGGTTCAGGTCATATTGCCGGATCGGGATGATATCTGCAGCTGTCGGTAGAGTAAAGACAAGCTCAAATTACAGTCTCTCTACTTTTCAATTTTGTTTATAAATTTTCGTTGACCATTCCCGTTGTTTCGAAGTAAGCCCCGATATTACGTACCATCCTTTGGGAGTACCACTCAGGTCTAAGGCGATAGCAAGTGTCATGCTGTCATATTGTATATGGATATCTTGAATTTCCCTTCCACTGAGGTCGCAAATACGTATATCCCTGGCGCGAGCAGGATTGAGACCTTTGATATACAATTGATCACTGACTGGATTAGGAAATAATACAGGCGTAATTCCTATTTCCTCTTCCATGGAAGTGAAAATTTGCGGGAACAGTTTGGCGAGATTGACCCTTCCAGTTCCCAACTGACCAGCGAACTGTGGATTTGTAGCATCAATATCATCAACTGCAGCACGAATTCTCTCACGTACCTGAGCAGGGGTCATCCCGGGTTCATGAGACAGGAGTAATCCCGCCATTCCTGCTACATATGGGGCAGAGAATGAGGTACCACTCAACCGGGAATATCCTGGAAAAGTGGAATAAATGAGGTTGAAAATTAAGTCTGGTTGCTGCTTAGCGTGATTTAGAATCACCTGCCCATCTTCTCCGCTAATGCTGAAAACAGGGATAGGTTCCGGAAGTTCTTTTTCCAGGGTACCTATAAATTCTCCTGGTTCATTATTAAAAATTACAGCCCCTACAGCGCCAAATACCTGTACTCTCTCGACTTTTTCACTAAAAGTAATTTCACCCCTTTTAATTAGTGCAATTTTTCCCTCTAGATTCCAATCATACATTTCATTGGAAATATCAGATTCCCGGGCAAGTCCTACGAAGGATATAGGGCCCGAGATACCATTCTGATCGGTCTCACCGGAGAAAATCATGGCGAGCGCCTCAATTTCTATATCTCCGAAAGCCAGATGAACCAAGCCTTCCGGAGCATATCCTGCTTCGGCCGGCACAGTACTCAGGATGCCTTCACCAGGTGCAGAAACATCTACCCAGGGACCATAATTGGAAAAAAATGACTTTTTGTCATCAGGAGAAGTACTAGCTACAGCGATTACTTCTTCATGGGCGGCTGGATATCGCCGCTCAGATGTGGTGTCATTCGCTGCACTCCCGATCAAGACAACCTGATGATTTTCTGCATACAACAACGCATTGCGGAAAGCCTGAGGCCATGGGCCATTTCCGGCAAAACTCATATTGATGATATCTGCTCCGTGATCTGTCGCCCAAATGACCGCATCGGCAGATTCGGCTACATTACCTCCAATACTAACGATCGTATCTTTTACCCCATTTACGGTCTCTTCATGTCTGAATGCGGCAAAGTTACGCAAGGGCATTATGCTACAATTTTGACAAACGCCACTGATGCCACTTCCATTATCGCCCTGTGCAGCCGCTATTCCAGCCACATGTGTTCCATGTCCATTAAAATCAGATGGATCATTGTCTTCATCGAGATAATCTTCACCAGGAAGTTTTTGCCATTCGGCAATCTGAGTTCGATGTACGAAATCATAGCCAGCGACAATTTTATCTCTGAGATCCTCATGGTCAAAGTCTATACCTGTATCGATAATACCGATGACCACATCACGTTCCCCACGCTCTATTTCCCAGGCTTCTGTTATTCTTGTAAGCTGATGTGCAAATTGTCTTGGTAGCAGTACATCGTTTGTCGTTGAATTGAGCTTTACAATAGGATTGATAGATACATTTAATAGGTTGTAGCCCAGTACCGCAAAGCGATCTTTCATTGATTCCACTTCCCGGACCAGTGATGGGATGTCTGTTTCGGTATCTACGAAAATCCTTACAACCCTTGAAAAATTGTAGTAAATCGGATCCCGTGTAGTAAATGCTGTATCAGGAGTAGTGGCAGTTTTTGATAGCCTGTACACATCAGGTTCACTCAGGTCTGCATTGATCATGCGGTCAATAACATGTTGATATACCGGCCTGTAGGCATTTATTCTTATAGGGATTGTCTGATTTAATAACTGTAAGAATTTTTTATGCTCTTGCTTGATTTCCTGACCCTTGGGTAATATTACTGGAATTTCAGATCTGAGAGGAGATGAGGTAAGGGTATATTCGATGATCAGTTCTCCTTTTTCATGGGGAATGGATTGCCTGGAACTTTGCAAGTTTTGAGCATCATATTGTGCATATAGCAGGTTACAAAGTAAAATTAAACCACATAATAGAATTGGTGTTTTTTTCATGTATTTACACTTAACCTAGCATTCCATTTTCAAAAGATAAATAGCAGATAATAAACTTATAAAAGCGAAATGTTAAGCAAAATTTAGCATTAAGGCTGTCTCCTACTGATCAAATTTGTTCAATCTTTATATGTAAACGATTAAACAAAAATACATCCTACCTTAGACTCTTCCATATTCTTTTACACGCCAGTATAAACCTAATATAAACTCGAATTGTTGCTAGCCAGCTATGTCAGATGGATACCAAGTCCCATTGAGTAGGATAAATAGAATATTAGTGTAAGGAGTCCTTCATCATCGCGTTTTTTTACTTAATTTACAGGATAAAATAAAAGTCCAAAATTATGATTACTCCACTGGAACGACTATCTGAAGCAGAAGTTTACTTTTTAGTCAAATGTCCCGCCTTGGTTACTGTACTGATTGCTGGGGCAGATAAGCAGATAGATAAAAGTGAGAAAAACGGAGCATTCAAGTTAGTACACTACCGGACATTTACTTCAGATCCATTGCTCAACGAATATTATCGAAGAGTAGAAGAACATTTCGAGGAAAATCTTTCTGAGCTACTTGAAAAATGGAATCCATCAGACACACAAGAATTTTTAAGTCAGGAACTTGCAACTGCTGAACCTATTCTGGAAAAACTAGATGATGAATATGCCGAGATGATTAAAAAAAGCTGGCGTAGCCTGGCCAAAAAAGTTGCTGAGGCAAGCGGAGGAATTATGGGTTTTGGTAGTATAAATGCTGCTGAGCAACACCTTATTGATCTACCCATGCTGACTTAGGCCATTATGCACTGGGATGATTTTGATCCGGATTACCAGAAAAAAGATATAGACATATTGACAGGTATTTAATCAAGTCATAAATTTGTTTCTAAGATCATATACGCAATAGAATTCCATAATCATGGATATCAGGGTAAATAATCTGACTAAAACCTATGGTCCGCAAAAAGCGATAGATGATATTTCTTTTCAGGTTAAGACAGGAGAAATCCTTGGCTTTCTCGGTCCCAATGGGGCTGGAAAGACTACTACCATGAAAATACTAACCTGCTACATGGCTCCTTCTGATGGAGAGGTAGAGATTGGTGATAATAACATCTATGACCATGCGGACAAGATCAAGCGTTATATAGGGTATCTTCCTGAAAATAATCCTCTGTATCTCGATATGCCAGTGATGGATTACCTGTATTTCGCAGCGGAAATGCAGGGAGTAGAAAAAAGTCATATCCCTTCTCGCATGCGAAAAATTGTGGGGTTATGTGGTCTCAATAGGGAAAAACACAAAAAAATTGATGAACTATCTAAGGGATACCGCCAGCGTGTCGGACTCGCGCAGGCGCTGATCCACGATCCGGAAATACTAATCTTGGATGAACCTACGACGGGTTTGGACCCCAATCAGATCGTGGAAATACGTAACCTGATACGTGAAATCGGCCAGGAAAAAACGGTGATTCTCAGTACACATATATTACCTGAGGTTGAAGCGACATGTAGCAGAATCTTGATTATTAATCGAGGCAAAATAGTAGCTGATGGAACCTCCGAGAGCCTCCGCAATCAGGCCCAGGGCAAAGAGATGCTTCGAGTAGAGATCAAAGCGCCACAGGAAGCTAATTTATTTGATGACCTGCTGTCCCTACCTTCCGTACGATCCGTAGATCCTCTGAACAACCATGGAAGATTTGAACTCATCAGTAAAGAAAGTATGTCTGCCCGCGAGGCAGTCTTTAGGCTATGTGTAGATAAAGGCTGGGTACTCACCGAACTCACCCCTGTGGAAACACGCCTGGAAGATATTTTTAGAGATTTAACGCTCAACTGATTATGAAAAATATATGGATTATCGCAAAGAGAGAACTGCAATCGTTCTTTGATTCATTGGTAGCCTATATACTCCTGATTCTTTTTCTGGGATTCAGCGGTTTTTTTGTTTGGCTCAGCGGTTCTTTTGACATATTTTATATCAATCAGGCAACTTTACAGCCTTTTTTTAACCCGGTAGCTTACTGGTCTCTGTTTTTCTTTATTCCGGCCATTACCATGCGAATGATAGCAGAGGAAAAAAGAGCAGGAACTCTGGAAATCATGTTGACACGTGCCGTGAGCGACTGGGAGTTTATTGTGGGAAAGTATCTGGCTTGCCTGTTGTTAATCCTCATCGCACTTGCATTGACCTTGCCTTACTACTTTGTCGTAGCATGGTTGGGGCCTGTAGATCACGGAGCAGTATGGTGCGGGTATCTGGGTCTCGTATTATTGAGTTCAGCATACATAGGAATTGGTATTTTTGCCAGCAGCATCTCTAACAACCAGATCGTTGCATTTTTGCTGGCACTCACGATTGGCGTGTTTTTTCAGATTCTTTTTGATGTACTGTCCAGTACTTTTCCAGGAACTTTGGGAGAAATATTTAATTATCTGAGTTTTAATACACACTTTCAGTCTATTTCCAGAGGAGTAATTGACCTGAGAGATATTGTCTTCTTTCTGACCATTACCTTGTTGGGACTCATGCTGGCTGAGATGCAACTGGTCAAACGAAACGTGATAGCATAGAATTATAATCGATAGATCCATGAAACTCACACAATCTACGGTTAGCATAAGACTATTTTTATTTGCGGGAATATTCATCCTGCTAAACCTGCTAATATACCGGTATTACTTTCGCTTGGATTTCACGGCAGATAAACGCTACACACTTAGCAAAACTACCCGTACTATGCTGAAAGAACTGGAAGACCCCATTACAGTAACTGCACATTTTTCGGAAGATCTGCCTCCCAGTGTAGCCGCAATCCGACGCGATTTCCGGGATTTGTTGTATGAATACCGGAGCGTTTCGGATCAGAATGTGGTATTTGGGTTTGTAAATCCCAATGAAAACGAAGCGAAAGAGCAGGAAACCCAACAACAGGGGATAGCTCCTATGGTATTAGCTGTCAGGGAACGCGACAAGTCCGAACAAATGCGTGCTTACATGGGAGCGGTTGTAAAAATGGGAGATCAACAAGAGGCAATACCTTTTGTGGGGGAGGGTGCTCAAATGGAATATAATCTTTCCAGAAGTATCAAGAAACTTTCCGCAACGGACAAATCCAAAATTGGATTTGTCCAGGGGCATGGTGAGCCATCTAGGCAACAACTGGCACAGGCAATCGAAGAGCTGAGTGCATTGTATGATGTCGACACGGTATCCCTAAGTAATTCCGATAGATGGGCGGAATTTAAGACCCTTGCTATTATTGCGCCTAAGGATTCATTCACCATAGCGGAATTGGATATACTGGATGAGTTTCTGGCCAATGGAGGCGGTTTACTGGCAGGCGTTGACCGGGTAGCAAGCGACCTGAGACAACCGATGGTTCCAGAACTCACAACCGGCCTGGAAACCTGGTTTAGTGAAAAAGGCGTGATGATAGAACCGACAATGTTGACAGATGCACAATGTGGTCAGGTGACGGCTCAGCAGCAGACGCCATTTGGTGTAATCCAGCAGGCGATACAGTTTCCCTACATGCCTCTGATCACCAGCTATGAAGATCACCCTATTACACAAGGCCTTGAAGCTGTTAATATGCTTTTTGTCTCTCCGGTAGAAGTCGCTGCCGAAGACTCTACACTGGCATATGGCACACTGGCCTATACTTCCCAACGGACAGGCACCCAACCTGCACCCGCAATGATAGATGCCAATAGAGAATGGTCGGAGAGCGATTTCCCTGCTGGACCTAGACCTGTTGGGATATGGCTTAGCGGAAAGATTTCTGGAGATGCGGAAAGCCGCATGGTCGTGATCGGAGACGGCGACTTCGCCGTGGGTCAGGCACAGCAAGGCATGCTCCCTCCCAACAACCTCAACCTACTGGTCAATGCGATTGACTGGCTGACAGATGACACGGGATTGATCGAACTACGTACCCGTACAGTGGAGAACAGACTTATTGAAAAGCAATTGTCCGATAGTACCAGAAATCTGGTCAAATACAGTGTGTTTT
Source organism: uncultured Bacteroidia bacterium (assembly GCA_964468435.1). Lineage (GTDB taxonomy): Bacteria > Bacteroidota > Bacteroidia > J057 > J057 > JBCCTX01. The sequence goes on from CAYXVE010000002.1 coordinate 60,389, forward strand.
TGCTTCCACTGTTGATCGCCATTGGCGTAGGAATCTATCGTAATACCCAACGTAAAAAGCAGCGAATGCAATGGATTCAGGAAGAATACTCAGCATAAATTATTTGACTCAGTAACGGGATCACAACTATGTTCAGAAGATTCAACAATCGTCAACTCAGTATTACCCTGGCAGTATTAGCATTACTGTATCTCGTATCTTGGGCTGTAGACCGCCCTTCCAATAGCTCTTTCGAGAAAAATCTCGTCGTCGTAGATACGTCTCGAGTAGATCGTCTAGTGATTCATCGCCCTGGAGAGGATACTCCTATCCAACTCTCGAAGGTCTCCGGAGACTGGCAGGTGAGTACCCCTGGTGGAGAAACCTATCCTGCCTCGGCATCCTTACTGGAAACGGCTCTCAATACGCTAGTAAATCTTACAGCAACGCAATTGGTCTCAAAGCGCGAAGAGACCTTGAGCAACTATGAGGTAACAGATAGTACGGGTGTACGGGTAGAAGTGTATGAAGGCGATTCCCAAGAAGCCGATATTACGTTTGGACGTTCTCAATATCAGCAAAATGGAATGATGACTTATGTGCGTCCGACAGACAATTATGAAGTATTTCTGGTTGGGGGATTCATTAATAGTAATTTTAATAAAGATGTTAATGAATGGCGGGACAAAATCCTGCTGAAAGGTCCCAATAGTCAGTGGACAGCAATGCGTTTCAACTATCCTGCAGATAGCTCGTTCAGTATGTTACGTGGAGTCAACAACCGCTGGATGCTACCTGACTCTATGGAACTGGACGTAACTAAGGTAAATCGATACTTAAACCGTATTACAAATCTGAAAGGACGCGAGTTTGTGGATGCGCCAGGTACTACAGCACAGATGTCAGTAGAAATCACAACGGCCTCTGGTCCCATGGAAGTTAAAGCATTTCCTGCCAGCGACAGTACCTATGTATTAAGTTCATCGTTGAATCAAGGTACATATTTTGATGGTGAAGACATCTGGGAAGATATATTCATAGGGCTGGATGAATTGCTACCAAAATAGTAAGTGGCAAAACCTTCACTTTTCCACCCGCTCCCGTAGTCTTGATAATGAACGGACAGGGCCATCTACGAGAAAGCTATTTACAATCCAGGCTGGCAACTGTCCTCCGGGGTCTGCGTGAGCTTCATGATAAATCTCCACTCGATTGGGCCCTTTGAGCGTCAGACGCCAGATGCTATCAGTTTGCTCAATGCGAATACAATCCTCCTTACGTGGCAAATAGTCAGGCACAGCATGTGAGGTCAGGGTGCGAGTTCCATTCTGGTTATCAATGATCCACTTATATTTAAAAATATTATCTCGGTCCTTGGCAGGCCAGGGTAGGTCTACGATGACATAGCAATAGCCAGCATTAGGTCGTGTCTCAGAAAGTTTTTCTCCATGTGAGACCTGGTCGTACCATTCATCATAGGTATTGATATCTCTGAGTGCTGCTTCGACGCGATCTATCGGTGCATTAACTTCGGTGATTGCTTTGAAAGCTTTGAAGTCAGAACCCGGTACAGAGCAGGTGTAGACAGTAACTCTATTAGATTCCTTGACTTTTTCCCAGTTTGTAGATTGGGGAAAAGCTAAATTGTATACTGCAATGTGGAACAGTAAGGTGAAAACGTATCTAAACATACTGACATCAACTATTTGACAGAGGGATTAGTTTTTCATAATTCCTTGTGAATATAGGATGTTCATAACTAGACCCCTCAATATTTCACTGTTTCCATCCGGCTTTTACCAGTGTTGGGACCGTTTTCGAGGGCGAGTACGCCCCGGGGACATACGGCTGAGCATACGCCACAGCCTACACAGGAGGAGCGGACGATATTTTGACCGCGCTGAGCATACCAGCGCACGTCAATCCCCTGCTCACAATAGGTGGAGCAATTTCCGCAGGAGATACACTGACCACCATTGGTGGTGATGCGAAAGCGGGAGCGAAAGCGCTGCTGCAAGCCCAGGATCGCTGCCAGTGGGCAACCAAAACGACACCAGACGCGATTACCCATTAACGGATAAAATCCTGTACCCACTACTCCAGCAAAGATAGAGCCAATTGCTATCCCATATACTCCACGTATATCATAGCTGGAAAAGTTGACATAGCTATTGCCCGTATTTGAAAAACCCCAGATCAACCCCATAATCATTGCTCCGCCAATAACACCTACCCATGCAATGATCTTCTTGCGACCCATACTTGGATACTTGCGCTTGTGCCAATAGACCAGTCCTGCACTAGCCGCTGCGATCAGCCCCGTCAGCAGCCAGCGGTTGGAACCTACATTGAAGGAAGTGTCTCCAAGATACGTATACAATACGATAACTGTCATGATTACCGCAAAGACCAATACCCCATGAATGACAAAACGCTCAATCTGCCAGGACTCAGTAGTCTTGTCGGATAATTGTCTGAAAGGGTCTCCAAGTGTTTCTGCTAATCCACCACAACCACACACCCAGGAACAATACCAGCGTTTTCCAAATAAGTAAGAAAACAGCGGGATAATCACAAGGGATAAGACAATTCCCCAAACCAGCATGAAGATCCCAAAAGTGCCCGAGTTAATGTGGTTTTCAATATTCCAGTCAAAAAAGAGATAATAGTTGAGCGGCCAGGCATTTTTCAGGTCAGCATCCGGTAGATTGAGTTGATATAGCAACTGTGGGATCAAAAAGGCAAAGGCTAACTGAAAAAACATTACAGAACCGGTTCTGATCAGATGATAGTTGCTATGTCTATATTTGGTAAACATCTTTACTCCCATCACAAGAATGGCTAACGTATACAGTAGACCATACATGAACCACCGGCTGGCAGGTTCTCCTCTTAAGGTAAAGGCGATAGGATCTGTCAATGAGATCCATTCTGCAATCCAGTAATGCCTGAAATACAACAAAACATAAAACCCTATCAAAAAAACGCCAATCATGATCCCTACCAGTCCACGGTTGGTGGCTGAGTTGTGATATATGTGGTTGTGCTTGATACCTGGCATTCCATCGAAGAAGGCTGGGTAGATATACATCAAACCGCCTACACATCCCATAACGATAATGATGAAGAAGTACAGGAATTTGTTGTCCCAAAAATGACCGGTAGCCGTAGATTTGAGAATTGTGTATGAATAGTTCTTTTTATCCTCACTGTTAATCTGCTTATCAGCAAGAAAGCCATCTACAGCCCCCTGAACTACATTGCGTACATTATTTTGGTAGTCTGCCTCAGAGCTGAATTCCTTCCCGATCAACCAACCGCTGTAGTCAGCTACAGTCTGGCGGATATATGCTGGAAGCAGATTATTGGCTTCTGCTCTCGATTCATCGGTCATGGTAAACGCTCCGTTTTGTGCGACCTGAGCCGTTTGTACATAATCAGTGATCGCCTCTTCGCTGATTCCAAATTCTTGAGAGATTGCCTGATTGCTTTGGTCTATTGCTTGCTGGGCCTTCGGAAGGAATGAAAGCTTTCCTCCGAGTCTCTGACCCTGAAGTGCTCTCAATTTAGCCAGAATATATGGCTGATGTTTTTCCTGTATTTGACTGGAAACTTCTTCCAATATCTCATCATTGATCTGGTAACTGCTCATAAATAGCAGTCCTATAAAAAGGGTCATTGCCCCCAGGAAAATTGCCAATCCGGTATATTTGATATATTTCATAGGATGTTATTTTGAAAATAGTTTGGTGTATGGCTCGTAGATTATTGTGATGCGTAGCTAAGATAAAATTATCAGGAACTACTCTTTACGAGCTAATTCACGTTCTTGATGGTTCAACTCATTGAAAACCGCAAACAAATTCTTCAACCCGCGTTTGCGTTTCAGGGCTATGTTTTTGCCCGGATTTTGATTATTATAGATCTTTACTACTTCCTTTTCATATTCTTTAAAAAACTCGGGATCAAAATTGGCGGCTCCGAGGTTTTGCAACACATCTTCAATGTGAGTGCTGGTTCTGATCCACTCCTGGCAGAGTTCCTGCCGGTATCGTACTCCCATCAGATTGAATCCCAGTATTTTTCCATCAACAGCATCATAGATCAACCGGATAGCTTTTCGTCCATCCGGATGCTCCCAATAAATGTGCTGTTCGCCTTCTCTGATCTCATTGCTTACCGACCCATATACCTGATATTCTATGTCGAGAAATTTGGCAGAATTAAACCATACATCCTGCTTGTAAGAAGTGGGTTGGTCGCAAAGTGTTTTTGCCAGTATGGGACCCATCAGTTTTCCCGTATACCAAACAGCCTCTATTCCTCGTCTTCCAGGTTCCGGCTGTCTGAGTTCTGCACAGTCTCCTGCTGCATAAATATCCTTCACCGAGGTTTCCAGATATTCATCCACGAGAAATCCTCTTCCTGTCTCAATATCCGTACCCTCCGCCAATGCTATATTGGCATGTACACCAGCAGTTAGGCCGACAAATTCGCAGGTGATTTCCTCGCCGTGGTTCGTCCTTACAGCACGAACTTTACCCTGATCATCGGGAAGAATCTCCTTGAGTTCTGTTGATAGACGAAGGTCGATGCCATCTGTATCCTGGATTTCTCGGGAAATCATGGCTGATTCTTCAGGAGGTAATACACCGTTCCAGAAATTTAATTCCCTGACCAGGAAGGTTACAGGGATATGCCGGGAATGAAACATCTCGGCCATTTCTATCCCGATCAGTCCTCCCCCTACAATCACTGCGTGCTGGATATTTTTCGATCGCTCTTCCATGCTGTCCAGATCTTGTTTAGACACCATGCCCTGTACACCATCCAGGTCCTGACCCGGCCATCCAAATTTATTGTATTCCGAACCAGTAGCCAGAACGAGTTTATCGTAATGCATTTGAGTTCCGTCTGAAAAAAAAAGGCTTTTGGTTGCGGGATCGATGCGTTGAACATATTGATGGATAAGATGGATGTTGTTTTTTTCCCAGAACCAGTCCTCGTAGGGTTTGGTGTGTTCATACTTCATATGGCCCATATACACATACATGAGTGCAGGGCGAGACCAGAAGTAGGGTGTTTCTGCGGAAATGACTGTAACATGGTGATCGCTGAGTTTTCTGACATGTCTTGCGGTAGAAATTCCTGCGATCCCATTACCTATAATGATAATATGCATGAAGAGATTTTTTGTAATCTGATAGCCGATCTATTATCTTCTGAAGATAGATTTATATACGGCATATATATCTAAGTTACGTTATGAACACTCAAATTTCAATCAAAATCAGAGACTTGTTGTCACATATCAGACAAGTAACCTTACTATACAAAGTTCTGCATTAGTAGTAGTTTTTGGGGGGCGAAGTGATTGGGTTTTGAGGGTAAAAGAGATACATTTGAGTAGATAATGTCTTTTATATTTGGGTTTTTGCTTGAATGTGCTATATATGACTAGTCGAACGATATGTTTGTTTTTATTTTGTAATTTTAATCAGATAAAGTAACCTGTTTATGAGCTTAGTAGCAGTTGGATCTATGGCCTTTGATGCGATAGAAACACCTTTTGGAAAAGTAGATAAGATTTTAGGAGGAGCAGCCACCTACATTACCCTTGCATCATCATACTTCAGAAAACCTGTGAAGGCAATTTCCGTGGTAGGATATGATTTTGAGGCAGAGGATATCCAGATGCTAGAAAGACATGGAGTAGATCTGGAGGGCGTTCAGCGCAAAGAGGATGAAAAATCCTTTTTCTGGTCTGGTCGCTATCACAATGATATGAACACTCGTGACACCCTAGATACGCAACTCAATGTATTGGGATCATTTGATCCTATTGTTCCGGCTTCTTATCAGGATTGCCAGTATCTGATGCTGGGTAATCTTGCACCGGATGTACAGCGCAAAGTGATCGAGCGGATGGAACAGCGTCCAAAGCTCATCGTAATGGATACGATGAATTTCTGGATGGATATCGCCTGGGATAGCCTGATGGAGGCTATCAAGATGATCGACGTACTGGTTATTAATGATGAAGAGGCTCGCCAGCTTTCCAAAGAATACTCTCTGTTAAGAGCTGCGCAGGCTATACAGAAAATGGGTCCTAAATATCTGGTCATCAAAAAAGGTGAACACGGCGCGTTGCTATTTAATCATGGCGAGGTCTTCTCTGCCCCCGGATTACCGCTAGAAGAAGTGTTTGATCCCACAGGTGCTGGAGACACCTTTGCAGGTGGATTTATAGGCTACCTCGCACAGAGCGATGACATTTCTTTCAACAACATGAAACGGGCCGTAGTCTACGGCAGTGCGATGGCTAGCTATTGTGTGGAAAAGTTTGGTCCGGAAAAGCTTATGGATCTCACACCCAAAGCAATAGATAAAAGGGTGAAAGAATTTGTCTCACTGGCACATTTTGAATTGATCTCTCAGGAGCTTTCTGAGATTTTAGACAGAAGTGCGTAAGCAATTTAGTATGGTTACTTTTTCACATGCTGGCATTAGTTTGCAACTGAGGTCAGCAGTATTTAATATACATATTGATTGGAATTTACCCCATCCGCTCCCAAAGAGCACAGGTTTAGGTATTTACCCCCACCTGTGGGCGACTATTTCTAGATAAAGGGGATTAAATAGTTGACATCACATGACTATAGTAGCCTTTGACTTCGACGGTACCCTTACTCGTAAAGATACCCTTTGGGAATTTGTTCGCTTTGTAGTCGGAACTAGGAAATGGATGGTAGGTATCATGCGTTTGCTACCTATGCTGGTATGGTTTAAATTAGGGAAAATAGACAATCAGACTGCAAAAGAAGGGGTGCTCACATATTTTTTAGGTGGGATGGACGTAGAAGAATTATACCAATCGGGTGAAAAGTTTGTTGCAGAAAAATTACCGGAAATGTTGAGGACGAATGCACTCGAGAAATTATTGTGGCACAGGGAAGAAGGTCATCGTTGTTTTATTGTAACTGCATCGTTGGATATCTGGGTCAAAGCATTTGCCCAACAATACCATTTAACATTGGTAAGTTCACTTCCAGAAATAAATAATGGAATCTTCACTGGCAAAATCGCAGGGAAAAACTGTCGTGGGCCGGAAAAAGTCCGGCGTCTAACCTTAGCCCTGGGAGATCAGGTTCCTGATCTTACGTATGCCTACGGGGATTCGAGTGGGGACCGGGAACTGATTGAGTGGGCGGATAGGGGGTATTATAGGCGTTTTTGATTATCAGTACTCTTTGTTAGTATGAAAAAGTCCTACCTAGACTTCGCATGCTAGAGAGCATGGATGAGAAAAGCGCTGTAATGATAAGTATTACCCAAAGCTAAGAGGAAGTCTTAGAAGTCGACTTCCTCTAAAAATAAGCCTGCGATCATTCATGAAGCTGAAAGACGCTTTTCCAAACTGCGTCAATACCTCGGTCCGAAGATGGTAGCCAGATCATCCTCACAGGGAGGATTGGGGCATTCTGGAGCCATGAACTCATTATTGTCCGGTTTATCGACTTTCTCTTCTTCACCATCCTTGTCTTTTTTCTTGAAAAGTACTACAAATGTTTCTGCAGCATTTACAATAGCCTTACCCATTTTTTTTCCAACCTTTTTTCCTACTAATGCGCAGTCAGTGTTCCTTGAACTCCACCTGTAAAGGCTCCAAAAATAAGACCTGTCGCGTTCCCCAAAATTCAGCTCCAGCTATAATAATATCTTCATAACCTGGTTTATCACTATCATCAGAATTTGCCTAATCACTATCTTTCCCAGACTTTTTATATTCCTGGATTACCATCTACAGGTACATTTCCTCCTGGGAAATTGTCAGTAGGATTATTGCCCCCGGGATTATTACCCCCAGGATTATTGCCTCCTGCTGGACGACCTCCAGCAGAAGACTTTCTCTGGGATGCATGTGACGTAGAAGAAGTCGATGCAAGTAACCCGGAAAAGTTCTGAAAGCTTACCTGAGTGCTGTTGAGTTGGCTATCAAAAAACGATTCTTTGAGCATGTCTGGCACCATCGCAAATACTCCCCCTCCTTCGTTGTTAAAGGATTCAGGCGGTCCGTTTTGTTTCATAAAGTCTGTAATAGACTTGATATATGCCTGGATATTCTGAAATCCTGTTGCCTGAGCATTGGCATTGAGTTGTGCCATAATCAGCTTCCCGATATTCGAGTGTCTGTTGTCAGGCATGTCAATGAAATTCTGCAACACACGATAATAATCCAGCATATTTCTGCGATGATAGCTAGTAAGCATATTCATCACCATGGACTTCTCATTGCCATTAAGCAGTCCCTGAGAAATGAGCTGATTACAACTGCTTTCAAGGTAGGCTTGCTGGCTACGGTGATTCATTGCCATAAATGCCATAACATGGTAGATAGGTCTGCGGACCTCTTGCTCCTTAAATTGATAGTATTTGGCAATTCTCGCGTTGTAACCAGATGCTTCGTACTCGCTTTCCAGATGCTTATAACCCTTCTCATACACCTGTATGCCCTGACCCAGGACCTCAGATTGCAGAGAAAAAAGGGCTATGATGATCCTTCAATTTATCTCAAACATTAGTACATATTCATTGCTTTGTTTAATATAAAACGTCTAAGTGGAGTAATCGGAAAATATGATAAGGAGGAAAATTGTACGGTTGTTCAGGTGGGTGGGAATGGGGTTAGCGGGTCTGTTGCTCTTGCTTATTATCCTGATTCAGCTCCCTCCGGTGCAACAATATGGAGTAAATCGCGCCACACAATGGCTATCTGATACCCTCCATGCAGAAGTGAGTATCGGTAAATTTCGTTGGGTGGGATTAAATCAGCTGGAACTCGGAGCGGTACGATTCATGACTCCTGAAAAGGATACCTTAGCTGTAATTGGGGATCTTTCCCTCGATGCTTTTCTTATGCCCTTACTTCGAAATCAGGTGATTGTAGAAGAATTGATCCTAAAAGATGTATGGATAAATCTACGTAGATCAGCAGATAGTTCCTGGAATTATGGGTTTATCACTGAAGCATTTGCCCGTGACACTCCCTCTACCCAGGAATCAACCCCTCCTGCAGCATGGAATATTCAGGCCGATCGATTGTATCTGCAAAACATTTATTTTACGTATTCCGATGCTACCAACCAATCTGACCTTATTACTTCTTTGGGTGCGTTATCCCTAACCAGCAGTCGCCTGGATCTTATGAGGCAGACGTTGGATATTAATGAATTGAACTTATCAGAACCATACGTCGAGTATACTTCTCGTAATGTTTCTGCTTCAACCCCTTCTGGTCCATCCAATCCTACCCCTTTGGCCTTCCCTGATCTGGGATGGAATATTTCCCTGAAAAAGACTCAATTGAAAGAAGGAAATATTATCTATCAGGCTGTTTCAACCGATACGCTATCTGCAAGTGCATTCAATCCCAATAACATTTCCCTCTCTGAACTTCACTGGGGAATAAGGGAAATAACTCTGGATAGTGTCAATATGCAACTTGCGATTGACTCCCTTTCTCTTTCCGACCATTCGGGCTTAGTCCTCAATGCTCTGAAAACGGAAACTGCTTTTAGTGATTCTCTCTCCTATGTGCGTAACTTTTCCCTACAAACCGCTCAATCAAGCCTGAGACTTGATGCCGAGTTGACGTATCCTACCCTCTCAGCTCTATTGGAACCCTCCTTGACCCAACAAAGAGAGATTACCCTGGCCTTACTGATGAAGGAAAGTGCCATCTCTCCCCAGGATATCAATCGCTTTGCTCCGGGAACCTTCCCTGATACGCTCAATGAATTCATTACCCTGGATTTGGAGGCGAAAGGCAATTACGATCAACTGTATCTGAATACCATTTCCGTAAGACAAGGTCAGTTGGCGTATATGTCTCTCTCAGGTCAATTGGAAGATCTGCCAGATATCAGACAGACAGGGATAGACCTATCTCTGGATTCTGTGAATACAGATTATGAAGGGCTCGCGGCAATATTGCCACAAGGAAGTCTCCCTGAAGGGGTAAGGTCATGGGGAAAAATCCTACTCAAGGGTTCTCTCAAAGGGAATGCTGATAGCCTGGCATTACCGGCCCTCCAGTTATTAACGGCCAATGGCCCCAGGCTTTATATGCAGGCGGGTGCTACAAGTGTATTTGACACAGAAAAGAGTCGCTATCAGTTGGTGATCGATTCTCTGATCAGTCAAGGGAAAGATTTGATAGGACTAACCTATGAGCCTCTCCCTGTAAAACTGGAAAATATAGGGCTGCTTACCTTAAAGGGTTCATTTGAAGGGACTCGATATGACTTTGAATCGGGATGGGATCTCGATTCAGATGTGGGTGAACTGGACATCGGTCTTATCGGAGATTTTGACTCAGCCTATTCTAATGGTATCTATTCATCATCTATCAAACTCAAGCAGTTTGATCTGGGAAAGGTCCTGGATGATCGGCGATTGGGTAAAGCGAGTATAGATGCTACTTTGGATGGAAAAGGCGTTCAAGCAAAGGACTGGGATACAGAACTTGATGCTGTACTCAGTCAGTTCTCCTTCGAGGATTACACCTATGATAACCTGGAGATCCACGGTCAATTGGTGCCTTTTGCTTTTGAAGGGAATATCTCTACAGATGATCCCAATCTGAAATTGTACTGGGAGGGGCGTCTGCCGCTGGATGATACTAGTAATGCTTTTGCATTTTCTCTTCAGCTCGATACACTCAATTTTATGCCTTTAGGTCTACATGAGACACCCCTCGGTTTGAGTTTGAATCTGACATCTGATGTCAGGGATTACAGGCCTGATGATCTTGACGGAAACCTATTGATCAGGGACTTTATTATTAGCGACCGTATCCAATCTTACCATTTGGATTCCCTGTTGGTGGTAAGTGATGTAGGGAAAAATCAGGATAACCGGCTTGCAGTAGAAAGTGAGTTGATTCGCATGGGAATCAATGGGCGTTTTACCTTAAGTGAAGTACCTTCTGTCATCCAACAATGGATGACCCGCTATTTTCCCGTGGACCAACTCACTTCAGTCAATGATTCGCTCCTGATTGAAAATGATTCAACATTCCTACAGGCTTTTATCCACCTCGATGATCCCACTGCTTTGACAGATATCGTCCTCAAAGACCTCAGCAGACTGGATACTTTTTTTTTTAATTTTTCTTTTGATAACCGGAAAGACCTCTGGATGTTGGATGCCTCTCTACCGATTATTGAATATGGACCCTACCGGATCGATAGTTTGAAGCTACTATCTTCTGCTAATCAGCGGAGACTAAGGACGCATCTTACTGCTAGAAATGTTACCCAAGATTCCAATATCCACTTGCCGAATCCCACATTTACCAGTATCTTCAGACATGATAGCCTGCAATTTGACCTGGTATCATACGATACCATCGACCATCCCATATGGGAATTAGGAGGGACACTGGCTTATATAGACTCAATGTTTCACTATACATTTGATCCTGTAATACGTCTGGACAACCAGGATTGGGAAGTCCGTCATGAAGCGCCTGTCGTATATCTTCCCGAGAAAAGATGGCAGATGAGTCCCTTGACTTTTTCCAATAATGGCTCTAAGGTTACACTACTTAGTCAGGGAAACTTTGTGGATAGCACCAGTAATGCACAAATAGATTTTACGCAATTTGAAATCGGAAATCTAAATGCCTTGTTAAACTATAAACCTAACTATCTCACTGGAACCTTCAACGGCCGTGCTAACGCTCAGGATTTACTCACGAGTCTGAGTTTTACTTCTGATCTAACCCTTGATAACTGGATCGTTGATTCTGTAACGATCGGAACTCTGACTTTACAGGCAGAACAAATGCAAAATCGATCTCTAATCAGTTTGATGAGCCAACTTCAGGGAAGCGGTAATGAACTGGAAATTACGGGTGTTTATCAGGTTGATGAACAGACTTTCGAAGCATATGCTGATGTAAGTGCCTTTCAAATGAAAAGTCTTGATCCCTTCCTTAAAGGCTTTATCCATGATAGTGAAGGAGCACTAACAGGAACTTTTGATTTAAAAGGATCTGCATCGCAGCCTTTACTGACGGGTAGCCTTACTTTTGATGGGGTGAAGACCATAGTGGATTATGCTGGAACTCCTTATGAAATAGAATCGGGTAACTTGTCATTTACGGAAAAGAAGATTGGCTTCAACAATATTTTGATGCGTGATGAGGAAAACAGGCAAGCTACATTATCAGGTGAAGTCAGGCATCAGTACTTTAATGACATTGTTCTAGATCTTGACTTTAATACGGATCGCTTTCAATTTCTCAATACAACCTCAAAAGACAATGAGTTATTTTACGGAACCCTGATCATGCAGACGGATCTTTCATTGGAAGGCCCTGCAACGCAGCCCAGCATTATGATCAATGCGAAGACCCAACCCAATACTAAATTCTATGTTGTGCCGCTTTCAGATGAACAAGCCATTACCGAGAATGATTTTATCCTCTATGGAAAGCCTCGACTGGATAGTGCGGGAAGGGATACAGCTTATCTGAATAGATATCAAGTTACTTCACCAGGCTTGGATCTGTTATTGAACCTGATCATGACACCAGATGCAGGGTTGGAAATCATGATGGACCCATTGACAGGGGATAAACTGTTCTGTAAGGGAAGTTCCAACCTTACCGTAGATATGGATCCTTCCGGGGAACTGAGTATTATTGGAACATATGAAATCACCGAAGGACAGTACGCTCTCAACTACGAGCAATTGGTAAAGCGGGAATTCAGCATCTTACCTAACAGTAAGATCAGTTTCAGTGGTGATCCGCTTCAGGCTCAGATGGATATCACTGCCGGGTATCAGACCCGGGTTCCTTTGGCCGACCTGGTCAGTGATCAGGTAGCGGGAAGTACAGCCTCTCTGGCAGGATTTCGTGCTGATGTACAAGTACAGATGAACATCAAAGGCGATCTGGCAGATCCTGCATTGACCTTTGATATTGTCCTCTTGGGTAATCCGCAAGGCGCGACGGCAGATGCAGCCCGCACACGTTTGCAGCAGCTTCGCAGCAATGAGACTGAGCTAAATACCCAGGTATTTGGCCTGTTGCTATTCAATAGTTTTATTGGAGGGCAATCTGGTGGTCAGTCGCTGGCCAGCACCGGACAAAGCGTAGTATTATCCAGCGTAAGTAAACTGATCAGTAATCAGCTGAATAAGCTGGCGGGGAGTGTACTCAAAGGATTTGAATTTAATCTGGGTGTGGACGCGTATAAACCAGGAGTAGCTGGAGAAAATGGAGTTACCACTGAGGTGCAGTTAGGCGTATCCAAACGCCTCTTCAACGACAGACTGAAAGTTCAGGTCGGTGGCAACCTCAATGTAGGTGCCGCAGGTGATGAACCTACTACACTCACTGCCTTTACGGGAGATTTTGTACTGGAATACAGGCTTACCCCAGGTGGGAATTATTTACTCCGTGTGTATCGGCGTAGTGATTATGATGCGTTGAATGAGGGAAATGTCACGAGAACTGGTGCAGGAATATCGATCCGGAAGACGTTGAAAAACAAGCAAAAAGAACGCAAAGAATGAGCAACAGGGCTAAATTTGGACGTAGTCTAGGAGTGAGATATTTTTTTCTCATGCTCTTTGTGCTTGGCGCTTGTAATCCAACCCGGCGACTAGCTGGAGGTGAGTTATGGTTTAAAGGGGCAAACATAGAATTTAGCGGTTCGAGGGCACTCAATAATAAAGGGCTGGTTCGTGATGAACTACTCAGCAAGGTACGTCCTCGTCCCAATAGTGCCTTAAATCTCTGGATTTTCAATCAGTTCAAGGAACCCAAGAAGCAAAAGGGTTTCATATATTTTCTGAAATACAAAATTGGTGAGCCACCTGTATTGTACGATGCTGCTCTGGCTGACCGTAGCAGACTTGTCATGCAAAAATACCTGGAAGATCAGGGCTACCTGAATTCCATCGTTTCACTAGATACCCTACGTAACGGTCAGGAAGTAACGGCCTTTTATACGGTAAAAGCTCCCAAAAGATATCGTATCAGAGAGGTCCATCTGCCTGATCAACCGGAAGTCCTCGCTGAATTAACCCGAAATAATGTCACACAGTCCTTTCTCAAAGCAGGGCAAACCTATTTGGTGGAAAATCTTAGGAATGAACGTTCCAGATTAGCTACCCTGGCTACACAAAATGGATATTATGGCGTGAGTCAGCATGATATCTATTATTATATCGATACGACAAACCAGACACTGGATTCTCTGGATCTTTATCTTCGATGGAAACCCGCCAATGATAGTACAGAACTACAGCAGCATTATCTCGGCAGGACTACTGTATTCCCTTCCTATTCACTCTCCCAAAATCAGTCTGCTCCCACCGACACCTTCCGTTATGATCACCTCAGCATTATAGAGAGCGATTTTTTTGTCAAGGAAAAATTGCTGAACAAGGCGATAAAAGGGCTACGTGGAGATCTGTACGACGGAAGATTGCAACGCAGTACGATTAGCTATCTTCAGGATTTGGACATCTTTAAGTTTATCAATGTCAGATCCTCGAAACGGGAAGAAGATGGTAAGCTTTTTCTGGACCGGAACTTCTATTTAACCCCTGCTCAAGTGCGAGAGGTACGAGTAGATTTTGAGACCAATACCCGTTCCGGGAGTTACCTGGGAATTTTATCCTCGGTGAATTACACCGACCGGAATTTTTTTTCAGCGGCGGAGCGTCTGGATCTTAATCTCTCTGTAGGTGCTGAAACTCAGCTAGGCAATACCACAAATTTCATCAATACCCTTGAGATTACAGCCGGGGCATCCCTATCCGTTCCCAGGATCTTGTCTCCCATCAAATTTCAACCCAGATATCAGGATTATGTAGCTCGTACCCATTTCAACCTGACCAATGCCTTTCAGATCCGGGCAAATTTCTTTACCATCAACCGGTTAACGGCAGAAATGACTTATGATTGGCGAACGAATCGCAGGTTGAGGCATGTCTTTGCTCCCATTTCCATGAGTTTAAATCAAACTTCCAACCTGGATTCTGCTTTTCAGGTTGAACTCGATCAGAATAGCCGCTTGAAAAATAGCCTGGAAAATGTCCTGATTTTGGGAGGTCATTACCGCCTGACGTATTCAACCCAGGAAGTAGATGAGATTAAGCCCTATTTTTTCTTAGGTGGGAATATAAAACTGGCAGGTAATCTTCCTAATATAGTCATAAGTTCCCTAAGTAATAGCGAGGCGCCCTATCAGATTTTAGGAACTCCTTTTAGCCAGTTTGGCAAAATACAAGCAGATGCTCGATATTACCTTCAGCGGAGGAATCATACCTGGGCGTTTCGTGTAGCAACGGGAATCGTTGTACCCTATGGAAATTCGGAGGTAGCTCCGTATAGTGAGCAGTTTTTCATCGGGGGATCTACCAGTTTGAGAGCTTTCCGCCTCCGCCAGTTAGGTCCAGGAAGTTTTGTCAACCCAGAGATTGAGCAGCAGAATTTTTTCGATCAGACAGGAGATATCAAACTCGAACTGAATGCGGAATACCGTTTTGACCTGGCGTCTTATTTCAAGGGAGCAGCATTTATCGATGCGGGAAATATCTGGTTGTTGAATGAGACGATTGGGGAACATGGAGAGGGGAGATTCCAGTTTGACACCTTTGGGAATGAGATTGCCGTAGGAGCAGGGTTAGGTCTGAGATTGGATGTGAGCTACTTTGTGATCCGTTTGGATGCAGCTTTTCCGCTTCGTAAGCCCATATTTGGGGAAGGATTTCAATGGGTATTCGATGACATCGATCTATTGGACAAAAATTGGCGAGCCGAAAATTTGGTTTGGCATCTGGCGATTGGCTATCCGTTTTGAAAGAGCAAGCAATATGTAAGTATATGTTCCTAAGGAGCGAGAAATTTTGTCGTTTATTCTCAGAGAATAAGACACAAACCAACACGGAACTTGATATTTTTCTGGCCCTACGGCTTTTAGCGACCTATTGCTTCTCATGTTTTGAAAATTATCATTATAGGATTAATCAGTTCTAATGCTTCATCTTTTTACCCTTAGTAACGGACTATTGAGCAATCCTATTCAAGAAGCAGTATAATTTTCAATAGATGTTTCTTTGCCAAAGTTTCTTGAGATTGAATAGTGAGAAAAGCACTGATTAAAAAGAGAGAAGTAAACAAGGATTTCATTATGCTCATATCATGGTATATCCAAGAATTAATCGATGTCTGATCATTTCAGTATCTTCAATTCCCAGCTTAAATCCCTTTTTAAATGCTACTTACAGAAGGCTTTATACACTATAGGGTCCCACAAATCGCCTGAAGCAGACATTTATGAATATTTTTAAGTATTACTGATATGCTACTAATCAATATCCTGCTCCTCTGATTTCAACTGCTCATAAATTTCTTTGACTTTTTCCACAGAAAGACCAGATATTATTGCAATACTCTCATAACTTATCTTTCCGTTGAGAAAATCTCTAGATGTTAATCCTCTTTTAGCTGCCATAATTTGTTCCTCAGCATGCCCTTCAGCATGCCCTTTAGCGAGCCCCTCAGCGAGCCCCTCAGCGAGTCCCTCAGCGAGTCCCTCAGCGAGTCCCTCTTTCTGAGCGACCTTGTAGAGTTCAACTTCTCGGATGTCAATAGATATAGGCATATGCTTCTGTAATTGAAATACTTCTCCATCTAAGTTACGTAATTTACTCAAAATGTTTAACTGTGAAAGATATTTTTTCAGTGTTTCCTGATCAGGACATATTTCTTTAAGCCGAAGATGAATCTTCGAAATAACGATTTCCGGTCTTTGGCCTTTCAAATTGCATAAGATCGTTAAGATGATCTCTTCAGGGAGGTCAGCATTTACCATTTCATTATAATCCAATTCCATCATCGACTTTATAGTAAAGCCTCTAAATATCTCTTCTTCATTTAAATGTGCCCTCATCTTTGAAACGTTACTTCCAAGAAAGATGACTACTTGTTTGACTGGTAACTTGTATTTTCGTTGAATGATAGCCTGATATTCTGCCATCCGGTATACCATATCTGACTGGTCTTGTGTCTGAAATTCCAAATGAAGAATAAATCGATTGCCTACTTGGTCTTTCACAATTTTGAGAAAGTCTGGCTCACGCTTAATGGTCGTATGCAGCTTTGTCCCATCTTCCAGGGATATATTTTGAACAATTTCAATTCCCAGCATTTTCGATGCCAAGGCATGATAGATCTTGTCCCGGTTTTCACCAAAGATCTTATCAAACTGTTGGGATTTTGAGTCAGGAGCTTTCATGATGTCGTTAATATACCGATATGAATAACAAGAAACAAAATATTTGCTAATTTATTTGGCTAGATGTTTTTTTTACTGGGGCTAAGAGAGAATACTAAAAATATAGGATCTCATGGGTGGTCATTTGAATATCTCCTTCAGATTCACTTCTACCCCTAAGACTTCATCTTTCAATACGTCATTTCGGGTGTAAAATTGATATTTATCCACTTTATGAAAGACATAAATAGAAGTTAGTTCAGGGAGAGCCAACCAGTGAGAGGTGGCACCAGCTTTACAATAGTTTTGGGATGGGAGATTACGCACTGGATGATCAGTTTGGATTGTATTTTGAAGGAACAAAAGCAAAAAAATAGTATGTACAGGCCCTGAAAGCGAAGGATACAATATCAGCTTGAAAAATGGGGAATTAGTAGCGGAAAAATTGCAGTCGGAAGTGTTGGATGATTAGGTTTGAAAAAAAATTGGGTTTCATAAAAGTCATTTCAAGATCCTTTGATAAAATTTTTTTAGTCTCTTGGAGCTAACTCCTACCCGAAATAGACCGATCGTGATCAAATTGACCAGATTCACTTTGAAATAGCTGTTATTTTCGTATTTCCTCGCAGATACTTTCACGCAATTATCGATAATCTTGTACTTATAGCCTGCTTTTCGAAGTTTCCAGAATAAGTCAAAGTCTTCCATGATCGCCAGTTTCTCCATATACCCACCCATGGCTTCAAATACCTCTTTCTTGATAAAAAACGTTTGATCTCCTCCTCCAGTAAAAATCCCATCAAACCGAGTAAAATAACTGTTGATTTTCAGTAAAGGGTGATTTGAGTCAAATTGATAGCTAAATAGCCCATAATCCACACCTCCATCAATCGCAGTACATACATCTGTGAGACATCCCCGAGGAGGGAGTACATCTGCATGTACGAAATACAAAATATCTCCTTTGGCTAATTTTGCAGCTTCGTTCATTTGTGAAGCCCTAGAAGTACACATACAGTCAAGACAGGTAACGTATTCCATTTCAGAAACTACCTCCGATATTCGATCTTCGGAATTCGCAGCATTAGCTACAATAATTTCTTCGAGATGCCCCTGGGAAGAGGATTGTAATGAATTGAGTAAGGGTAAAATTCTATCTGCTTCATTATAAGTTGGGATAATAACACTTATGGACATATATTAGGTAACAGGTAAAATGTAACATCCAAGACAATGCGTTTCCTCGTATTTAGTAAAATTAGAGGAAATATAACTTAATTAAGGAAAAAGATGAAACAGTGGATGTCTGACATAAGCGGTATATTTTTGATTTTGAAATGCATATCGAGGGTTTTTTCAATGGGTTTTGTGTTAACTGGATCGATAATAATGGTACAAGCCAATGACTATGTAGACCTTTCGAAGTCTTTTTTGAACAGCCTAAAACACGGCCAAGACGTAGCGCATATCGTGCAGAAATATGAGAGTTTATCTTTTGAAGAATTAAAACAGGGATTGGAAACCCAAGAAGAAAAGCTGGCTTTCTGGATCAACACCTATAATGGCTTTATCATTTATACTCTCAAAGATGATCCGTCAAAGTTTGATGAAAGGGGATCTTTTTTCTCCAATAAGCAAATTCATATCGCTGGATATGACTACAGTTTTGACAATATTGAGCATGGGATCATCAGGAACTCTCGGATCAAATGGTCTTTGGGATATTTGAAAAAATGGTTTGTACCCGATTATATCAGCGACCTTGCCATACAAAAAAGGGAACCTCGCATTCACTTTGCCCTGAATTGTGGGGCAAATAGTTGCCCACCAGTGGCGATCTATGATGCCCAAACAGTGGATCAACAGTTAGACATAAGTACCCAGCAGTATTTGGAACACAAAACCACCATCAAAGGAGTAAAGGTAATCACTACACCACTATTCAGTTGGTTTAGGGGGGATTTTGGGGGTATATCGGGAGTGGAAAAAATGCTGAAAAACTATGGCATTATTGATAAACAAAAGGATATCACGCTTGAATTTGATAGTTACGACTGGACCCTCAACATCGATAACTATATCGAACTTTAAAAGGCTTCTCCAATGGTAAGATAATATCCAGGCTGATCACTTCCCAAGCCTACATCAAGTCTAATCTGGATTTTTTCCATCGGGTCCAGCAAGAATCGTATTCCAGCTCCATAATTGTAGTGTAGGGCTCCCTTCCAAAGGGATCTGTATTCACTCCCTACACGGCCACTGCTGGCAAATACGCTTCCTCTTAACCTCCAAAATAAAGGAAATCGATAAGCAATTTGTCCTATAGCGATCGTTCTTTCCCTATATCTCCCCTCCACAATTCCCCTGGCTTTTTTACTTCCCCCCATAAAAAACAATTCTTGAAAAGGAGGTTTGCCACTCATAACTCCTGTAAAGAGGTTTAGGGCTAATAACTGGGTCTTCTTTTGTCCAAGAGGGACATATTTGATCGCATCCAACACTACCCTACCATACTCAAAATCACTTCCTATCCACTTTGCAGTATGCTCCAATGTAAAGGTAATCAGCTCCCCTTCCAATGGAAGGTTTACATTGTCCCGGGTATCATAGCGAAGAATGGCTCCTAAGGTAGAAATGATTCCCCCTTCAAATCCTGTAGGCATTTCTTCTTCCAATAATCCATCTTTCTCTACCTCAAATATATCATACCGGTCAAATTTATAGGAGATGCCAGCACGTACATTGGGAACAATCTGTTCCAAGGCATTAATCCTAAGTCTTGGAAACTTCACAAAGTAAGTCTCTTCTGCTTCGAACTGCGTCGCATTTCCTATCCCATAGTAAAAATAGAAATAATCATAGTATCCAATTTCGCCAAAAAGTTCCGTACGATTTTGCCTCAAAAAATATTGAAAGGAACCATATATCAATAGTTGTTTATTTAGCGTGTAAGCTGCACCGACCTGCCACTGAGAAGGGCGGGAACTTTTAATCTTACCTGGATAATGGTTAAACACCCCCGCGGCACCAAACCCTAGTCGAGTTTCGGGAAAATAAAACAGTAGCGGATAGACGGCAAAAAACGATTCATCCCTCGAATCTGTCGAATCTATCGATACGGGTTGGCTGGATAGTCTTTGGAGAAAACAGGAAATTAATAACAGAATACCTATTCCTCCTGATCGAGTTAGTATCATATTCTATGAAGATAGGAAATAAGATCCACTTTTCTTATAGATATGATCCTCCGATTATTCCAACTTCTAAATATCTCCTGGTCTCACCAGATAGGATTTTAAAGTTAGCTTTTTGGTAACTAAAACTGTACAAAGCTCATCTTTCCGTGTTTCAGATAGTCTTTCAAATTATCCTAAATAACTGAATAGCTCCTACATTCCGTATTTCAATAAATAGTACCCAATATATCTGCAAGATGTGGTACTAACTGAGCTTCCGCTCCTTCATATAATTAATAATTCCCCCTTTCAGCAAAATCTCTCTTTGGCGATCGCTTATATGGTAAGTGAGTGGAATATCATACCCTTTGTTGACTACTTCTGCCAGTACCGGGAGATTATTTGTAATACAATCACGGATTCTTTCCAGTTTCAGGGTGTCCCCCTGCTCCAGGCGATCCCAGTCTTCGGGTTTTTCGAATTCAAAGGGAATCATCCCGAAGTTGATCAGGTTTTGCCAACCGATGCGGGCATAAAATTTGGCAATCGTAAATTTTTGCCCCAGATATCTGGGTGCCAAGGCTGCATGCTCACGGCTGGAACCCTGTGCATAATTTTCTCCTGCTACCACGCAAAATCCCTCATATTTTTGCTGGTTTTCCACAGCACGATCGTAAAAACCCTGATCCACCACGTAATAGGCATATTTACTGATCTCCTCAATGTTGGATCTGAGGGGTAGTACTTCCGCGCCTGCCATCAGGATCTCATCAGTAGAAATGTTGTCTTCCATTTTGAGCAGGATAGGTACTTTCCATTCGTCCTGTAATTCCTCAAATTCCGGAAGGGTTTTGATATTGGGACCTTTGATCAATTCGGAAGATTTTCCGTTGGGAGAAATAAGCATCCGGCTGTTTTGAGAGATATGATCGGGTTCTGTCCAGGTAGGATAGGTAATACCCAAGCGATCTTCCAGCTCCCTGGGATCTGTGATCTCACCTGTAAGTGCCGCAGCTGCAGCAGTTTCTGGACTACAAAGATACACCTGATCTTCCAAGGTCCCTGAACGTCCCTTGAAGTTACGGGGCATGGTACGGAGACTAATGGTATCGGTTGCAGGAGCCTGTCCCATACCGATACATCCCATACAGCCGGATTGGTGTATGCGTGCTCCGGCTGCAATCAGATCCTGCAACGCATCCATTTCAGTCAGGTTTTGCAATACCTGCCTCGAGGAAGGATTTACATCAAATGAGACGGTAGGAGCTGAAAATTGTCCTTTGACAATTTGAGATACAATCCAGAAATCTCTCAGACCTGGATTGGCACTGGAACCCACCACGACCTGAGCCACAGGTCTTCCACTGACTTCACGCACGGGAACCACATTACCCGGGCTGCTGGGCAGTGCAATCAGAGGTTCTACTTCAGCAAGATGAATCTCTTCATTGTGATCGTAGGTTGCACCCTCATCTGCCTTGAGTTCTATCCATTCATCTTCTCTACCCTGCTGACGAAAATATTCACGGGTTACTTCATCTGAAGGGAATACAGACGTAGTTGCACCGAGTTCTGTTCCCATATTGGCGATGACATGGCGATCCCAGGCACTGAGATGTTTCAGGCCAGGTCCATAGTATTCCAGGATGTATCCCCGTCCTCCCTTGACATCATAGCGGCGAAGCATCTCCAGCACCACGTCCTTGGCACTTACCCAGGGAGATAGTTCTCCGGTCAATTTGATGCCCATAATCTTAGGCATCTTGACATAGTAGGGTTCTCCGGCAGAAGCCAGTGCAACATCCAGGCCTCCTGTGCCAATAGCCAGCATCCCGATCCCTCCCCCTGCAGGGGTATGGCTATCTGATCCCACCATGGTCTTGCCTGGCTTACCAAATCGCTCCATGTGTACCACATGACTGATTCCATTACCTGAACGGCTATACCAATAGCCAAACCGCTCAGCTGCAGATTGAAGAAACACATGGTCGTCCATGTTTTTAAAATCTGTCTGCAAGAGGTTATGATCAACATACTGCACGGCCACTTCGGCATGTGTCTTTTCCAGGCCAAAGGCTTCCAGTTCCAGCATAACCAGCGTTCCTGTAGCATCCTGCTGTAAAACGTGATCGATAGTTATGCCGATCTCCGTGCCCGGTTTCATTTCTCCATCTACTAAATGACTATATATTAATTTCTGGCTGACGTTCTGCTTTTCCATAAAATACAAGTATGGGTTTTTGTTTAAGTAATACTTTTATAGTATTCGAAGCAGAGACATTCATGTTTGGAAAGAAGGGGAAAATATGAGATATCCTGAATGACAGGCAATCAACTGTGGTTCGTCAATTTCCCCTTTCTTCCTTCATACGTCGGTCCAAAAATTAAAAAGTCATCTCAAATGCGGTCTTCCCTACCTCACGATTTTCTCCGTCCATTAGGGTTACGTTAATTCGCCAAAATCCAGTCATATTAAAGCTGACAGTTCCTTCATACTGGCCATTGCGCCTATGGGTGGGATTGGCATTCCCTTCTGACCCATGACCCATGGTCGGCATTTCAGGTTCTATTTCTATTTGAAGGTCCTCTACAGGTGGAAATGACATCATACTCACTCGTCGATGGACCATGACCCTGAAATCATTGGCACCTACTTCTGGATTCCGAGGTTCTACCAGCGAAACAAATAAGCTGGAGCTATCTGTTTTGGAAATCAGGGATTGCAAGGTTGATTCCTGAGGTACATTTACCTCGATTCCCACTGTTGCAGTATCTTTCATACCTTGAGATGGCATATCTACTTCTATCATCAGTTCCCAATAGCCCATATCACCACTGGGCATGATAAATACTACGTCGCGTTGATACATATTATCCGCAATAGCTTCATCCGGAATATTTACTGGAGTAGTATGTATCATGTTGGTCATGTGCATCATGGGTATGAGCCTGAGGTTGGCATCTGTTATGGATGCATCAGAATCGAGCCTACTCAGCTTGATCTGTACTCGGTTGTAGCCTACCTGAAGTTCTTGATCTGCAAAGACTGTTACCTTCAGATTCATATCAGCCAAATCTGTTGATGTGAGTTCCTGTAAAACACCATCTACAACAGGTTCAGTTGATTCTTCTTCACACCCAATTATCAGGGCGAACATCATCAAGAGAGGAAAGAATAAATGAAATAAACGTTTCATGATAGATATTTTTTAGTAATTGCAAGATATTAATAAACATATTCAATTGATAGTGTCAAAATGGTTACATGACTAAAATGTGTACTGGATACCCATTGTAAGCATATAATCTGTTTCAAGCTGTGGACCGTTGAGGTTCCGGAGTACTGGAAGTTCTATCGTTGCACCCAGGCGTATACCCTTCAGAGCACCTGAAGGTGCATACAGGTTTAATCCCAATCCAGAAAATATCTGACTACCTCCAAAATTTTCGGAGAATACAGTAGGTACCATCCGCGTGTTTCTTGCCATCATGTACGCAGGATCGGCTCCTTCGATTTCACCCATAAACTGACCTCTGGTCTGCAAAGAAGTACTCACCCAATTGGCAAATTTTACTGCCCCCCATATTGAAGGATTCACCTGATGACCCCAGCGGTAGTCATGGTCGTTTTCTCCGAGACGGATGTTTCCCATGATCTGAGCCCCCCAAGAAAATGCATCGCTCTGCCCAAGATAGGTGATTCCCGGTAACAGGTCAAAAGATCCTGAACCCAATTGCATGGGATAGGGAAGTTGTGTCTCATTAGGTGCAGAAGCAGGGGTGATATCCATTTCTTCAATGCTACCCGTAGGAATACTCAATCCCAGATTGAAATGCATGCGCTGGCGGTTTTTGTCAAAGAATTTGATCAGTGCCGAAACGCGTGTATCACCCAGACCGCTGGCTTCAGTCGTAAACATTCCGCCCATACGGGTCTGATGATCCATCGAAATATCGAGGAAATTTACCATTGCCACCAGTGTTAAGTTGTCGCTGATTGCATACATAGCCCCTAGCATGTGCATATCCATGGGCATCTCAAGTGGTGATACGCGATAGTTGTATTCATCGGTACTCAATACTTCACTATTTGTTAGACTATTAGTGCCGTCTCGCATGCCTTCCATGCCCATGCGCATATACCGGTATGAAACCATAAATTCGCCCTTGCTATGCGTATGTTCTCCCATAATGCTGACAGGGGCATGGCCGTCAGGACGGTCAGAGGTCCAGAAATTTTCACCGTTCTGGGCTGAAATATGGACGATCGGGATGATAGATAGATAGATATATAATATATATTTTCTCATGATTATATTTGTGTTGCTGATTAATTGATTTATTTAAATTAATTAGTATGGGGAATTTTCTTAATCTGATTGGCGGAGTCACAACAGATCGCTACCGGTCGATAACGACAGGAGGTGTAATAACCTGGGTAATTGGGACGTGATGCGTCATACCCGGATCAGCAAAGACACAGTGCATCTTCTAAATACGGTAGTAACACGATGTGTTCCCATAACCCGGTGGCGACACGAAGTGTCTCCGAAACACCGTAGAGACACGATGCATCGTGTCTCTACCAGACAATCGGTGGCCGGAATATCCGGGGAAAGAATTCAAAGGAAGGCAATGTCTCATTGCCTATCATACGTGTGGACAAATGGGAACGATAAAAAAGGTAAGTATATATGGGACATTCTCCCCAGAAAAACGTGGGTTCTAAGTTTGGAGGGGCTTGCGGCTCATTCTGTTGATTGTATTGTTCTGTTAGCTGCTGGCTGAGATAGCACTTACCGTCACAGTTCAATTCCGGAAGGTCTTTGTTAATACAGAGATAATTAGAGATGTAATTTTTGTTAATAACATAATCAATCCATGGACTAAATGGTGCAATAGAGCCTAGTACATAAATCCATAAGAAAAATATTCCACAAACTTGTCTCCTCTTCACAGGGATTATTTTCATAAAGATATAAAACCCAATCATTACAAACAATGACCTATTACGGTTTATTTCTTCAATCACCCTTTACCAGTAAATCCTGCTGATAGAATTCCTTAAGTAATTGAAATCCACGCTGATTGTGTTCTGTGTAGATACTTGAAAGTATGTTATCTTTTTCGCGTTGGGTAAGGTGCCAGCTGAGAGAGGCTGGTTCGTCAAGTCTCTCTCTAGGGTATTCAAACGAAATAATTTCAACAGGGCCACTGTACCACTCATTCATAAAAGATAGCAGGTACTCACTGGTCATATCTTTGGCCTCTGTCATAGAATAGTACCCCCCTCCCAGGGGCGCAAACTTGCGATTAAAGTACCCCATATCAGTCAGGTCCTCAATGGGATCTTCTCTGTCATTGTCTCGTATCTGGATGAAGATCACTCGGGAGGTGTTTTGGGAAAACCATTCACGGAACTCAAATAAGTATTTAACAGCGGGTTGGGTACCGTAATTATCTATGGCTCCTGCGTCGATAACCTCCATAGGAGGGCTGCTGGGAAGGGTAATCATGGGTAATATAAAGGGAAAGGTTGCATTCATGCGCAAAGCAGTTGCAAATAAGAGGCTGTCTGAGCAATGTGTTGAAAACATTCTGCGGAATTCTACACCTGAAGACCGGGTCCGGTAAAAAGAAGTAACGTAATTAGGACGTGTGAGATAGGAAATCGGTGCCGCAGAAATATATAATTTCCTCCCCTGGTTAAGTATGGTAGGGGTTATGACAACAGAAGGAACGACTCCATTTTGAACGGCCTGTGTGTAATCCCCTAGAAGCCTGTCCTGGAATTCTGGGATGTTGACCATGAGTTGTTGGTCAAAAGCGTATCCACTCTCTTTGTCATACAACTGATCTCCATATTTCACCTTAAGATTGGGGAGGAACATATCCGTAAAGGACTTGAAAAAAACCCGGTTAAGCAGATCCTTTGAGATATTGTCCAGATATTGGTGATCTTGAATATTGATGCTATCTCCCATTGCCCGTCGGAAATGCAGTTCACGATAATAGGCAAGTCCTAGCATCCCGCCAGAAGCCCCTGTCATAAGTCGGATATTATCTGCTATGCGGCCATTACAGATACTATCCATATGCTGAAGGATACTTAGTGTCCAGAATGCAGACCTAAGTCCCCCTCCTGATGCTGTAACAAATACAGCTCGTGGGCGGGAAAGCCCATATTCTTTTTGCTGGTGCATTTTCCAGGTATTCAGGTTTCTGAGGGTGGATAACCTGTCCTTAGCAATGGTATCAGGATGTACAATATCTTTGAGTTGCTTATTCGTATACGCTACAGGAGTTGTCTGATAATCCAGCCCAAAAGCCTGATGCTGTTCTGAAAGGGCATCTATCTGCGGGAAAATAAAGATAATGGAAAACAATATCAATACGATCAATATGCCTATCCTTCTATACCAGAATGACAATGCTCCGGAGATCATCAAAAACAATGAAAAGACTAGCAACATACTGGCTCCTGCAGGGATTTGCAGAGCAGGATGTTCCTCCAGAAGACCTAATGTAGCAATGATGAGAAAAGTTACGATCTGAATTAATAGGAGACGCTCATGGTGTTGATTAAGGCTGGTCACGATTGTTCGAAATCCAACATGAGGTAGCTTTCCTACCTCTTTAATCTTGAAGGGAAAACCGATATAACTGTTAGCCTTCGCTGGGGTATTGAAGCTTTCGCGTGCTTTCTCCAGTATGACACGCCTATTGCGTTTTCCCTGGCCTTTTACCCAACTCTTGGAAAGAAAACGCTCTACAATCTGGGTGATCGTGCGCCGGGCAAAGAAAAAGCTGGCTGAAAAAACAAAAAAGATGCTTATCCCCATAATCAGCCCCATGATCTTTTCAAATACTGCCCAGTTCATTCCTCCAACTCCTACCATGTGAAATTCAATAAAGCGGTAGAAATAAAGTCCCAGGAAGATGCCAGGTATGATCAGGTTATTGTAGGAAAAAATGAAAAAAGGATGTTCGCTGAGTGCTATAAACTGAAACCAATGGCTCTCACTGATGTAAATGGTGATCATGTAGGCAAACAGAAAACCACCCAGCGCTGATCCTACCAGAAAAACGCTCCAGAAATTTTCCCTACCCAGGTACTCTGGTTCTAGCAACAAATACGCTCCCCCCAAGTCCCCTCCTATAACTCCACTGATTACTCCTAACAATACTAGCCATAGGAGAATAATGTATAAATGCCGCTGAATCTGTATTAAAAATAGCTTGATGGGTAAAGACTCTACTAATGCTTCTTCTATATCTTTTAACTTTTCTATAGACATCTAAACTTCCATTTTTCCTAAACTATTCCAGCTATCACCCTTTCATCCACTCGCGTTTTCTATACATCATTATCAAGATAAACGTAAACATCAGCTATTTCGCAATTATATACTAATATTTTCTTTGACTAGAAGCTAATGTTTGAACCTCTTCTTTTTTAAACGGTCGAATAATCAGGCGTGCCCCTTTGTCATATGTCAGATAACTCCAAAACCAATTGATAAAGACTACCAGTTTATTTCTGAAACCCATCAAAAACATCAGATGCACAAACATCCATGCCATCCAGGCGATCCATCCCTTGAGATGAAACTGGGCAAAATCAGCTACAGCTTTATTTCTGCCAATGGTTGCCATAGATCCTTTGTCGAAATAAGAAAAGGGAGTCAGTTCTGGGGATTTCAACTTATGTTTAAAATTCTTGGCCACGTGTTTAGCCTGCTGCATCGCAACGGGGGCCACTTGAGGATGTCCCTCTGGGTATTCTTCGCTTTGCATCAGTGCAATATCGCCAATAGCATAAATATTTTTCACGCCTTCTACCTGATTGAATCGATTCACTAGGATACGACTCCCTTTTCCGATGGATTCTACAGGTATTCCTGAGGGATAATTTCCTTTTACACCTGCTGCCCATAGAACGGTATATGCTTCTAATTCCAGTTCATCCTGAGTCTTTACAACCTCTCCATCATAGTTTGCTACCATACTGTTAAGCCATACATTCACGCCCAGTTTCTCTAGTGCCTTTTTAGCTTCTTTACCCGATTTATCCGACATTCCTACTAGTAATCGATCTACAGCCTCAATGAGATGCACCCGCATCTGGCTTAAGTCCAGTTCTGGATAGTCATTGGGTAAGACATGCCGCTGTAATTCAGCCAGTGCACCTGCTGTTTCCACACCTGTAGGACCTCCCCCTACGATGACAAACTGCATCAGTCTTCTCTTCTCAAGATCATCGGTGGTTCTCACAGCTTTTTCAAAATTTTGCAGGATCATGCTCCGAAGGTTCAATGCCTCAGGTACAGATTTCAATGCAAAAGCATTTTTGGCAACAGCTTCATTGCCAAAATAATTGTTTGTACTGCCTGTAGCTATTACCAGGTAGTCGTACTCAATCGGCCCAACAGTGGTTTGCACCGTTTGAAGCGCGGGGTCCACATGCGTTACCTCTGCTACACGTATGACTACATTTTCCTTTCCGGAAAATAATTTTCGCATGGGGAATGCGATTGAATCGGGCTCCAGTCCCCCTGTTGCTACCTGATACAGCAAAGGCTGAAAGGTATGATAATTGTTTTTATCGATTAATACGACCTGATAAGGCATATCTGCTAGTTTCCTGGCTAATGTTATGCCCCCAAATCCGGCTCCAATAATCAAAATACGTTCTAATTCTGTACTGGGAATGTTTGCACTCATAAGTGATTTTAAAATGTTCTTACGCTATTTCTAACGTAATTTGTTAATTGCAGTTATGTGTAGTAACAAGAAGAGGCATTCAAAAGTATCATGTAGTTGTTGAGAATGACTCAAATATGTGTTTATGTTGATGAAACGTTATCCGCTTACTGTGAAGCACATACAGGCTGAAACAGAAGAAGCATTTACTATATCATTTGAACAGCCAGATGATACGCCTTGGAATTATCAACCCGGTCAGTTTCTGACGCTGGAGACAGTCATAGATGGAGAAATCTATCGAAGGGCCTTCTCACTTTCCAGTTCTCCAATAATAGACACTGAACTCCGCGTTACAATCAAGCGAATACCACAAGGTAAAGTATCGGGTTACTTGTGGTCAAGCCTTCGACCGGGAGATCAGTTGATGGCACTGCCTCCCATGGGTAATTTTGTTTTGCCAATTGATCCGGCACATCGCAGGCATTATATCCTGATCGGTGCGGGTAGCGGTATCACACCACTGATGTCTATGCTGAAGACCGCTCTGGCGCAGGAACCCGAAAGTAAGGTTAGTTTATGGTACGGCAATCGGAGGGAAGATGATATTATCTTCAAGGATGAACTCATCTATCTGAAAGACAAATATCAGGATCGTTTAACAGTCATTCACGTGCTCTCCCGTCCCCGTGCTGGCTGGAAAGGCTTGATAGGAAGGCTTGATGAAAAACAGGTATACGAGCTCATCCTAGATCTGTTTATGATCGATGAGTATAAAAAGCGCTACTATATATGTGGACCTGAAGGGATGATGGAAGCTGTATGCAAAGCCATGGATAAGCATGCGATCGATCCACTTCATGTGTTTCAGGAATATTATCATACCCCGCTCGATCGTATGCTGGAACGGCTTTCCCACCAGGAAGCCCCCGAAGACGTGTATGAGCGTACTGGGACTGGGATATCTTCTGATCCTCATCGCGTCAAAATACATCTGAATGACGAACAGCATCAGATCGAAGTCAAACCTGACCAATCCATCCTGGATGCTGCACTTGATCATGGATTGGATGTTCCATATTCCTGTAAAGGAGGAATCTGTACAACGTGTAAGGCACTTTGTATTTCGGGGAAAGTAGGCATGAAAGTCGATCTTGGCTTGTCTGAGAATGATAAAGCTGAAGCTTATGTTCTTACATGCCAGGCATTTCCCCTGGAAGACGGAGTGGAAGTGGAGTATCAGTGATCGCCTGTCTAAATCATATGCTTCATGTATTCCAGTGGTATACAAGGTATCCCTCGTCAGTATATCCACTAAGTAGCCGGGTTGATGCAGATTGATGATGAGGGGAGGAAATCCTAAAAGATGATGAGAAGTTTGGCACTTACCTGGTCATTCATTTAATTACAAACAAAAGATTTTATCATGCAATACATACAACTAGGCTATAGTGCTGTGAAAGTCACCCCGATTGCGTTTGGGGCATGGGCTATAGGCGGCTGGATGTGGGGGGGAACGGATAAAAAAGATGCTATTGAAGCTATACAGGCATCTATAGATCATGGGATTACTTCCATAGACACAGCTCCGGTATATGGCTTTGGATTGAGTGAAGAACTGGTAGGTGAAGCGATTAAGGGAAAGGACAGATCCCATCTACAACTGCTGACCAAATTTGGCTTGAGATGGGATGTAAATGAAGGAAAAATACAGGTGGAGACTCAAAATCCCGATGGAACCACAACCTATGTGAGAAGACATTCCAAGAAGGAGAGTGTCATACAGGAATGTGAGGATAGCCTAAAAAGATTGGGGACCGATTACATCGATCTGCTGCAGATTCACTGGCCTGATCCCGATACCCCTATTTCAGAGTCTATGGAAGCAGTAGACCAGCTACTTAGGGAGGGAAAAATTCGCGCTGCAGGTGTCTGTAACTACGATACGGAGCAAGTAAAGGAGGCTTTGAAAGTGGTGCCCATCGTATCCAATCAGGTACCTTATAGCATGGTACATCGGAGAATTGAAAAAGACGTCATACCTCAGGCTCAGGAAAAGAATATGAATATTCTGGCATATAGCCCTTTGCAGCGAGGATTACTGACTGGCAAGATCACTCTTGACTACGAATTTGCCAAGGGAGATCACAGACCCAAAACCCCTCATTTCCAGCCGGATTTTATTCGCAAGACCCATGAAATGCTTGATAAAATTCGCCCTATTGCAGAGGATCATCATGCTACACTAGCTCAGCTGGTCATACAGTGGACTATACGTCAGCCCGCTGTAATTGCCCTTGTAGGAGCCAGAAATATCAAACAGGCTACGGAGAACGCTGCCGCTGGAGAGATTGATCTCTCCGATACAGAAATGGATATGATCCACAAAGCGATAAAAGAAAGTGGGTTCTGATTAATCACCCCACTTTTTTAATAGATCCGGTAATTTTTTCAATGCTGCAAATTCACGGAACATCTGTCTAGCAGGCGTAGCAATGTATCCAAAATACTGTTTTCCCCCTTCTAGCGTGGACATGACACCAGTTTTGGCAAACAGTACTGCTTTTTTTCCGATTGTCAGATCTTTGGAAACTCCTACCTGTCCCCATAATATTACATCATCTTCTATCGTGCATACGCCTGCAATTCCCACTTGTGAAGCAATAATGCATCGCTTACCGATTACAGTTTCATGCCCGATCTGGATCAGGTTGTCTAGTTTAGTCCATTCGCCGATGACAGTGTTACCTGTCACACCGCGATCAATGGTGCAGTTAGCCCCGATATCTACGTGATCTTCGATCACAACACTTCCTTTGGAAAGCATTTTTTCTTTGCTTTCAGCACGAGATTTGAAATAAAATGCCTCACTCCCGATGATGGTACCGGAGTTGATACATACTTCATTGCCGATCTGCACATGGTCGTATATTGTCGCATTGGCGTGAATTTTACAATGCCTGCCGATCTTTACGTGAGAACCAATCACGACATTGTGACCAATTTCAGTGCCTTCTCCTATTGTTACACCTTTGCCAAAAACAACTCCTTGACCGGTCTTTACATTTTTCCCCAAAATAGGCGAACCGAAGATATCCAGACTGAGCATAGGCCTAAAATGCTCTGTCAGATAATTGAAACCGGTAAATGGCTCATCGTGGATCAGTAGCCCTTTACCCTCGGGTGGATCTACCTCTTCATTGATCAGGATAGTTGTGGCAGGACTTGACAGCGCTTTTTTATAATATTTTTCTACATCCACGAAGGTCAAATCCCCAGATTCTACCAGATGTATCTCATTTATTCCATAAATCAGATGATTGTCATCTCCTATGTATCTGCAATTCAGTATATTTGCAACTTCAGATAGGGTTACAGGTTCCGCTAGTCTCATGGATATTATGTTCAGATTAAGAATTGACTTGCTAACATTAAGCTTTATAGATAGTTGAATATTTGTTTTTTGCTTCCTATATCCTAATTTTGAGCTTTTCTCTCCTAAAAGGAAGTAAATATATTATAAATTACCATAATAACGGATAATGGACTACACAACCTTGGTTTACTTGCTACCCTTAGCGGGTGTCGCTGGCTTGCTATTCACCTTTATACGCTCCTCCTGGGTCAATAGGCAGGAGGCAGGGAATGATAAAATGGCCCGGATCGCCAAAAATATTTCTGATGGGGCAATGGCTTTTCTCAAGGCTGAATATCGCATACTGGCTATTTTTGTCGTGGCGGTTGCTATCCTGCTAGCCATCAAGGGTGAGGCTGAGGCAGACTCTAACTATTTTGTTGCGCTCTCTTTTATTCTAGGGGCAATTTGTTCTGGACTTGCCGGCTTTATTGGAATGCGGGTAGCTACGAAAGCAAATGTCAGAACCACCCATGCCGCGCAGACTTCGCTTGCCAAAGCTTTACAAGTAGCTTTCACAGGTGGTTCTGTGATGGGGCTTGGAGTAGTAGGTCTGGGTGTGCTGGGTCTGAGTGTGCTGTTTCTTTTGTACAGAAATATGACATTCGGAGATGAGTTAAGCGAGATAAATGTAGTACTGAATATCATTTCAGGATTTTCACTGGGGGCTTCATCTATAGCACTCTTTGCCCGTGTAGGGGGAGGTATTTATACCAAGGCAGCAGATGTGGGAGCTGATCTGGTGGGAAAAGTAGAAGCAGGTATTCCAGAGGATCATCCCTTAAATCCAGCAACGATTGCTGATAATGTAGGAGATAATGTAGGAGATGTAGCAGGTATGGGAGCAGACCTTTTTGAATCTTATATAGGATCGATAATAGGAACGATGGTACTGGGGGGGGCTTTTGTGATGCTGCCTGAATTTCAATCTCAGTTAGGGGGGTTGGGAGCTTTATTACTTCCCATCACATTGGCTGCAGTAGGTATCATAGTCTCTATCATAGGTACCTTTTTTGTCAGAGTCGGTGAAGGAGGAAGTCCCCATCGCGCTTTGAATATGGGTGAATTTGTATCCGGGGGGATCATGCTGATCCTTTCTTATCTAATCATCACTGCAATGATGCCCCCACAGTGGATTCACGAAGGAACAACTTATACTGCTACAGGAGTCTTCTGGGCTGTGCTGTCAGGACTTATCGCAGGACTAGCTGTCGGACAGATTACAGAGTACTACACAGGTACAGGGAAGCGACCAGTGTTGAATATTGTGAAACAATCGCTTACTGGATCAGCCACTAACATCATAGCAGGTCTAGGAGTGGGAATGATGTCTACAGCTATTCCGATCCTGCTGATTGCCGCGGCGATTCTGATCTCTTACTCCTTTGCAGGGTTATACGGTATCGCAATTGCAGCAGTAGGCATGCTCGCCAATACAGGTATACAATTGGCAGTAGATGCATATGGGCCCATATCGGATAATGCGGGAGGAATTGCCGAAATGGCAGATCTTCCCAAAGAAGTGCGTAAAAGAACAGACAAGCTTGATGCGGTAGGGAACACAACCGCTGCAATCGGTAAAGGGTTTGCAATCGCCTCAGCTGCATTGACAGCACTTGCATTATTTGCTGCATTTATGCAGCAGGCAAAAATCACAAAGATAGATATCTCTGAGCCGCAAGTTATGGCTGGATTGCTGGTCGGTGCTATGCTACCCTTTGTCTTTTCAGCATTGGCGATGAATGCTGTCGGCCGTGCAGCTATGAATATGATACAGGAAGTTCGCAGACAGTTTCGGTCCATACCCGAGCTGAAAGCAGCACTTGAGGTGATGAAAAAGTACGATTCAGACGTAAGCAAGGCTACACCCGAAGAGATGGAAATATTCAATGCTGCAGATGGAAAAGCCGAATATGCAAAGTGTGTAGCGATTTCTACCACCGCTTCCCTTAGAGAGATGGTTCTTCCCGGACTGCTGGCTATTGTTACTCCTGTGCTCGTAGGCTTTCTGGGAGGTGCGGAGATGTTGGGAGGCTTGCTGGCTGGGGTAACATCCAGTGGGGTATTGATGGCAATTTTTCAATCCAATGCTGGAGGTGCATGGGATAATGCTAAAAAAATGTTTGAAGAGGGTGTGGATATAGAAGGCCAGACATACTATAAAGGATCAGAGCCACATAAAGCTGCTGTAGTAGGTGATACTGTCGGAGATCCCTTCAAGGATACTTCTGGACCTTCACTCAATATCTTGTTAAAACTGATGGCTGTTGTAGCTCTGGTGATCGCTCCAACACTAGCCGCTCAAAGCAATAATGAGATGGGTAGGCTCGAGCCGCCAGTTCAGGTCGAGCAAGTGCTGGAAACTTCTTATGCAGTAACTCATATTGATCAGTATATGCTTGATCATACAGCAAGACCTTCTAGTGATCAGCCATTTCAGGTTCTATTAAAGTATGAACCTTCTGAATCTACACAGGCAACGCTATTGAGGTATGATCAGTTACCACTAGTAAGAATGAACATCATGCCTTGACGCTCATACGACAAAACCAAGCAATCACTACGAGAGGAAGTTTGAAAAATCAACTTCCTCTTTTTTTGAAGAGCAGCTTAAACAGGCATCATCATGGTCTGGAATCATAAGCCCAGAAATTCCTAGGTACCGGAGATGCTTATCTTGACAAAGATATTGGCAGTACAGATTTGATAACCTTAAGAAATTGCGTATTTTAGCAGTATAGAGCCTCGTTTGCCCAATAGCAGATAGGCAAAATCGTTATATTAGAAAGCAGGTGAATAGTCAATCAAAGTGAATAAAATGAAAATGATTGCTAAAACATATTACGATACTCCTATAGGTACCTTAGCTCTTACGGCAAGCGAAAGTGGGATCTCTTCTATGTATTTCACCGAGCAGCCCACCCACGAGATTAACCCTGCACATGATTACCTGTTGGACTGTATCGAGCAGTTGGATGAATACTTTGAGGGGAAACGAACAAATTTTTCAGTATTTCTGGATATGCAAGGAACAGAGTTCCAACAAAGAGTATGGAGAGTTTTGATGGATATCCCGATGGGTACTACCCTTACTTATTTACAACTTGCTAAAAAGATACATTCTCCTGATGCAGTAAGGGCTGTGGGGGGGGCTTGTGGAAAGAATAAACACTGGTTGCTGATACCATGCCATAGAGTTATAGGTAGCAATGGGCAACTCACAGGTTATGCTGGTGGATTGAGAAGAAAAAGATGGCTAATACATCATGAGTGGGGGGTTCTTCATGGGAAGCAAGAGCTACTCTTTAGCTGATTTATGCCTGAGCACTCTGAGATGACCTCTGTGAAAGTAAGTCCTTTACTTTTGAGATAAGATCTAGCAACTTAACAGGTTTTACTACATATTCGGCTACTCCAGCAGCATATGCCTGATTGATAGCTGATCGCTCATTTTTGCAAGTCACCATGATAAAGGGAATCGATGATAAGGCATGATCTGCTTTGATTTTTTTGCAAAAATCCAGGCCATTCATTCCGGGCATCATCCAGTCACACAAAATTACGTCAGGTCGTTTTTGACTGATAAAGTTCCATGCTGTATGGGCACTTTCAAAAGTCTCAACTTCAAAGCCCTTACGTACAAAATTGTACCGCAGTAAGTCTAATATATCCTGCTCGTCATCTATAATGACAAGTAAATACCTTTCCATCTTGATAAAATTATTTTACTTTATAGTTTAGCAGCCTTAAAACAAAACTAAAATAGTAATGTGTATGAATTATATACAGAATATTAAATCATTGTTAATTCCCGTCCATAAAAGGTTAATGTGCTATTACAGTTCATGTAAAAATATCAATATCGCAGAAATCACTCTAAGAAAACAGATCTTATGTTTAAACTATCAAATATCTAAAGTGATGTAGTTAGACCAAAAGTTTAATTGCCCAAAATTTTTTACAAAAAAGATTTATATATGAAGTTGTCTAAAGTTTTTTTATCCTTAGTATCTATTGTCCATCTTAATTGAGCATAAACATCAACCTTCTTAGGGAAAAAGAATTCTTGACTCTAACTAGGTTTTTATAATTCCAATTATTTGTCTAATTTTAATTTTACATAGGTGTCTATTTGTTGAATTCAAATAGCTTAAAAGGGAACCCGGTGTGAATCCGGGGCAGTCCCCGCTGCTGTAAGCTCCATTATGGTATCAGCAAAATGCCACTGCTCCTCATGGAGTGGGAAGGTGCTGAAAGACCGGAGTAAGCCAGAAGACCTGCCGATGTCATGTATTCATTCAGGCTTTCGGAGGAAAAGTTTGTCTGAAACGTAAGATTGACCGCTATCATTGCTTGTTCAGACATGCTTAATGGTCGGAGTCTTTATAGACTTCAAGTAATTCATCTGTACGTTTCGTCATCACTTTTCTCCTGAGCTTAGATCATAAGTTACAGGATGGATGAGATTTATTAGGTTACTATACATTACAGGGTGGATTCTACTGACGACTTTAGTTGTCCAGGCGCAAAATGATACCATTAGCTACTTGCCGAAGGTTAAGATTCAGGCTCCTGCTTTACGCGAAGAGTTTGCTGGTGATCGGGTAGCATCCTGGGACTCCTCTCAACTGGCAGTATATCGAGGTGTTCACATTGGTGAATTATTAGCACAAGAAACCGGAGTTTTTGTTAAAAGTTACGGAAACGGAAGCCTGGCGACCACCTCGATCCGGGGGGGAAGTGCTGGTCATACCCAGGTCGTATGGAACGGTATCCCGTTAAGAAGCCCTATGCTGGGGCAGCTTGATTTTTCGCTGATTCCCGTAAGCTTTATAGATGAATTACAGCTAAGTTATGGCGGAAATACCTCTGCCTGGGGTAGTGGAGCCATAGGAGGGATTATACAATTGAACAACCGTCGGAAGCAGATTCAGGGGTTGAAAGCCGGTATAGAAACACAAGTAGGCAGCTTTGGGTTGTGGAATCAGCTTGCTACTGTAAACTGGGGCAATTCAGACGTAACAGCCTCCATACGCCTGTTTCACCAACAAGCACTAAATGATTTTTCTTTTCAACTTAGCCCGGACCGAGAACCTCAAAGGCAGCGACATGCATCTATCCTTCAGCATGGAGCTATGCAGGAGCTATATTGGACAGTCAACCCACAAAATAGGCTCTCACTACACACCTGGCTGCAAAAGGCTGATAGAGAAATTCCTCCAACTACTGTACAGAATCGAAGTGAAGCCCAGCAAATAGATGAATTTATTAGATCCTCTCTGCAATGGGAACATTTGGGAGATCAATACATCATGACTGGAAAAGTAGGATATGCACATGAATCTCTGGATTATATGAATCCGCTGGCTGGCGTCAATTCGCAAAGTCAGTTTGAGACCATAACAGGGGAATGGAATTGGCAACAGTATCTCCGCGAGCAACAATTTCTACATGTCGGTCTTACACATGCGTGGATGAAAGCACGTTCTGATGGATATGGCACCACACGCAGCCAACATCTAAGTGCGTTATTTGCTTCCCTGAAACGAACAATCGGAACCTGGAACTTACAAGTAAATGTAAGGCAGGAACTTGTAGATGGAAAACGCGTCCCATGGGTGGCCAATATAGGGCTGAAAGGAAAATTAACTCCAGCAATATCTATTCAGGCTAAGCTATCCAGAAATTATCGCATACCTACGCTCAACGATCTATATTGGAAGCCCGGAGGCAATTCCAACCTAAAGCCGGAACACGGTTGGAGCCAGGAACTTACGCTTCAATTTGCTGGAACTCCGGGCACTTTTTTTCATTCCTATACCATTACAGGTTTTAATCGCAACATACATGACTGGATTTTATGGGCGATGCTGGAAGGAGATAATTTCTGGTCGGCACATAATCTGACTAAGGTGTGGAGTAGAGGGATCGAACAAAGAGCATGTCTTCAAAAACAGTTTCCCGGAATATTGGGAAAGATTCGAGCGGGATATGATCTTATTTGGTCCACCAATGAAGTCGAAATCTCATCACCGGATCTTGGAGCAGGGGAGCAATTGGTATATGTGCCAAAGCAGCAGGCGTTTCTAACCCTTTCCCTCAAACACAAATCCTGGAAGGCATCCTATCGTCATGCTTTTAGAGGAGAGGTAGGTACACTTAATAAAAATATCCTGCCCAGCTATCATCTTGGTGCACTTAACCTTTCTTATGACCTGAAATATCTACCTGTTAACATGGACATTTTCTTCCGGATTAATAACCTCTGGGATCAACATTACCGGGTCATCGAGTATCGTGCAATGCCTAGAAGAAACTTCCTGGCAGGCATCAGTTTGTATACAAATTCCAAAAACTAAATATCTAATAAACTCCATTTTATGAAAAAACTTTTCACAATCATTATGCTGATAGGATTTACGTGCCTATTTACTTTTGCACAAAGCGAAAATCCAGACAGTACCGTTATTACATTTGAAAATTTTGAGCTTACGGTCGATACCTTTCTGAATGGTAGCGATCTGTCTGGTGGATTTACCATCGGAGCTGTATCTCTTCCCAATTCTTACAATACAGCATTTGAATCCTGGTCAGGGTGGGCAATTTCTACAGACACTGATACCATTACGCCTGGCTTTATGAATCAATACAGTGCGTCCGTGGGAAGTGGTGTAGATAGCTCTCTAACTTATGCTGTCTCCTTTGCGTCAGGAGGAAGTGTGTTAAAGTTTGTCGACACTGCTCAATACATCATACAGGGAATGTATGTCACAAATAATACTTACGCATACCTCAGTATGTTGGAGGGCGATGATTTCGCCAAACGCTTTGGAGGTGAAACGGGAGATGATCCTGATTTTTTTCTGCTGACCGTCAAGGCTTACGTCGATGGAGAGTTAAGTTCAGACAGTGTAGATTTCTATCTTGCAGATTTCCGCTTCGAGGATAACAGCCAAGATTACATCATCAACACCTGGGAGTACCTGAATCTGTCTAGTCTGGGAATGGTTGATAGCCTGTTATTTTCCCTGTCTTCCAGTGATGTAGGCCAATTTGGAATGAATACTCCGGCCTATTTCTGTGTAGATAATCTAAGTGTAAATCAGATATTTACTTCAACCCAAGACCTTAATGAGACTCTGTCCTTTAATGTGTATCCCAACCCTGTAACTGAAGAGTTGCACATTGAATCAGGGGCAACTAGAACTTATGAAGGAAAAATTCTGTCTACAGATGGGAAAATGATGCAATCGCTAGATCTGACAGCTGGGCATAATTCTTTCAATGTTAGCGACTATGCTCCGGGGATATATGTAGTGTTCATCCAGGCAGACGCTAAACACCTGGTATGGAAATTCGTTAAAAGGTAAATGATTCTGAGTAATGGGAGCATTTATCTACCTGCTCCCATTTTATATTCAACATGATAGATGCCTAAACACGAAGAAAAATATTGTCCCAGGTGCCAGACTAAATTTGAATGTAAGGTCGGTGATGTTATCAACTGTCAATGCAATACCGTTACTCTTACACAGGAAGAGGCACATTTTATTTACACCCTTTATGACGATGAGTGTCTCTGTGCAAGCTGTATGAAGGAAGTGAAAAAAGAAATAGCCCGTAGTAGGTATTAATGAAAGTCAACCTGAACATATCTATAGACAATATTGTGTTAATTCACATCTGTGCTAATCCGTATAATCTGCGGCTAACTTACCCTCCTCCGCTAATCCCTCAATGATCATCAGACAGGTATAAGAAATGCGATTCCACTCAACTCGATAATCGCGGGAATCAATGAGATCTCTTTCATGTTCGAGATTGCTCAATCTACCCAGTAGCTGATAAATCTGATTGTTATATGCGCTATTGATGGCCTTGGGTTTGAGTTGGGTTAATACCTCACGAAGCTGTGCAGCTTCTAGCTGTTCTCTGAGCATATGGGCATTGATGGATTCATTTAGAGGCGCAGATGACTGAGGCTTTTGGGGTTCGATGATAAGTGGTACAAATTTCCCGATATGAACTTTGTTACCTTCCTCGGAAAGAAGCGTCTGTAGCTCTGCTTTGTACGCATCCTTAAGAAGATCGAGCCTGATAAAGTTCGCATGATCCAAAGATACTTTTATGTCCGGTACCTGATCTGGTTCGATGCGGTTAAATTCTCTGAGAATCCTGTCCAGCATAGCTTTGATCTTTATTCCTCTCAATCTTATGTGGACATTTCCCTGGTATGGATGAACCTGCGATAGCTTAGGATGTTGAGCAATATGGAAATTTACCAGTGCATCCGTCTCCAGCCAGGGATCCTGCCACCAGATTCCATTTCTCCAGATCTCCTCTTCTTTAGCCATGCTTCCTATCCGTACCAGAAAACGGTCTACGATTGATCGATGCAGAAATGAGAAGGTTAATTTGACATAGATATCGTCCTTGGTACCAGATTCCCAGAATCGATTGATTAACTGGGCCGGTTCTCTGGGTAGCAACTGAGGGATCAGATATATGTTCCAGTCCAGGCGAAAGCAGATCTCGCACTGCTCCATAAATGAGAGAAATAAAGACTGTTCATTTTCCGGGTGCTGAGACCAGATTTTGGAGAGGTCATCGCGATGAAATGAGCCTTTTTGGGCAACCAACAAGTCGTGATAAATTTCTTCGCGATCAAACAAGGTATAAATAGCCTTGATCATCCATGACTGGTCGAGAATAATCTGATCCTTGAGCATACCTTCCTGATAAAAGAGGAATCCCGTATGGTGGAGATATTCTAGCAAACTCTTACTGATAGTACCTGCTTGCAGATTAATCCCTGATTCATCACAGATTTGATGATATTCATGTAGTTCAATCGCAGGTTTATCGATTGCAGCGAGACGTTTACTGACTATTGACCAGGATTGAGGAATGGTGGGAGCCTGGCGGACTTCGGGAAGTTCAGCGAAAGCTTCTTCTAGTGCCAGCTTAAGTCTTCTTATACCTACTTGGGTTCTGGCGCTGACTTCCAGAATATCTACAATGGGATATTTTTGCTGTAAAAGATTGATACCTGGTGGGGACTGCTTACCATCCCGGTCGATCTTATTCTGTACCAGAATAATGGGAGCACAGCCTGATATCCGGTTGATGTATTCGAGCCAGTACAGGATTGGATGGTTTTGATATGAGTAACCTTCGTATTCGTGAGATGTGCTGTTTTCCGTTTCTAGGTCCCAGACCAATAAGTAAAGTGCTCTAGTACGCATAAATAGCTGATGGGTACTATGGTAGATATCCTGTCCAGCAAAATCCCATATATTGATCTTGACTTTGTTTCCATCTATTTCGATCTCCTCCCATATAGATAATTGAATTCCATGCGTGCTTTTTTCATTTTCTTCAAATTCATTACCCAACATGGCATCCACTATACAGGTTTTTCCAACCCGTCCATTGCCCACCAAGATTAGTTTGGCTTCCAAAACTTTTTCACTTCCTTGCTGCCTGCTCAGGTGATAATCTCTGATCCTGGGAAAACAGTTTTCTCCTTCGCGTTTACTGAGCAACTCTGGAGGTACTTCAGCAATCGTGGTTCCTGTGGTGTAAAGTTCTTTGATGGAGGTATGGAAAAAAAAACTATCTGGATATTGCTCGATTTCCATTCGGTTTAAGCCCAAGCGTAGTAGATTGGGGAGATGTTGGATGCAGGATAGGTCAATAGATTTATTTTCTGAGAGGTCCAGTTCGACCAGGGCTTGGAGGTCAGTGAGTGGAGAAAAATCTTGTGTACGGATATTGCGCAAGTATAAGTGAGTAAGTTTTTGAAGGGAGCGAAGGGCGTCGATTTCTTGTACGTTAGATTCATTAAGGGAAAGGAGGAAAAGGTTTTTCAAGGCAGAAATGCAAGAAAGATCTTCAATACGGGTGTATGCGAGGAGGAGTTCTTCCAAGTGGTTCAGCATTTTCAAATGAGACATATCGGTAAGCTCCAACCCCATTAAGGATAACTTTTTTAAGCGGTGCAAATTGCCCAAATGTTGTAAATGGTGAATACGGGTATAGCTGAGATCCAGGAAGGTGAGTTGCTGGATTCTGAGCAAGGGAAAGATGTCGTGAATGGGGTTGTCATAAAGGTAAAGTCCTTTGAGGTTCCAGAGGCGTGTGATTTCGCTGGGTATACGGTTCAGCGTGTTTTTCATCCCACGATTTTGGGTACTGTCGCGATAACCCCATTCACTCCAGAACCACTCTCCCAGATTAAGGTACTCAATCCAGGTCATATATGATAGTTCTGACCATACTTCATAGCTCGTGCCTGTAAGTCCACAGTTTCCCAGGTCGAGAAAGCGGCTTTGCGTACGTTGGTTTATTCTGAGGAGTTCGAGTGTGGTGTGCATGATAATTGGACCGAATTAATGGGATTAACGAATTTCATACAGATGAAACACATCATCTGTGAGAATCTGCGTAATCCGTGGCAATAAATAAGATCATCAATTAACGTTTAGACCTATTACATATGAAACGCATCATCTGTTAGAATCCGCATAATCCATGGCAATAAATATGACCCCATCAATATCCTTTTTTGCTCACTATTCAGTGATCATCTCAGTGAATTTCCGTTCGAGTATTTCAATGATATTTAAAACGATAGTAAATCCTTTTTTTAGGTCATAGTATATTTCTTCCGGGAAAGCCCCTTCCGGGATTCGCATATCCTGTGCGAAATCTGAGGTAGTGCTGATAATCTCAAGGGCTTCTTCAACTTCACTGTGTATCTCAGCTAACCACTCCTCTTTGAATGTATCATAAGACATCTTGTGAAGCTTCTCAATCAATTCTTCGATTTCCTTGTAGCTCATATCATCAGGCATATCTTCCAGCAATGTTTCATGTAAGCGCAACTCAGAAATGGAATTACTGAGCCATTCGATGCGCTCATCAATGCCTTTTTCCATCATCTTATTACCCAATTCATCTATCAACTCCAATAGCTGATTCTCAAATTGATCCAACATATCCTTGACATAGCTTTGCGAAAGTACATTTTGTGAACGGGAACGTTGAATACTTTGCCAGTCTTCTGCTAAAAATCTTGCCCGATCATTCAATTCGCGAATTCCCAGACTATTTGTTTGTTTGACCATACGTTCTATTGCTTGTCCATGCTGGTTTCTCCGGATGAGACCGACGATTTCTTCTCTAAAAGAATTAATGGGAGTTGTAAGTTCATCAACATTAATGGATTCACTTCTCTGCGTTTGAATAGGCTTTTCTACAGCATCCTCCTGCTGTTGCAAGGTCCACTCATAATCCTCTAGTAATATCCCGAGTGATTTTTCTATTTCATCATAAAAAGCATCATTAGTGAAGGATTCCTGTTTTTCACGCAATTTCCCTGCTTTTTCCCCATCTCTGAACCGGTTGCGAATTTCCTGAATTTCATTGAAATACTCCTGATCCTGTAGCTTCCGGAAGAACTGATAGACTACATCGACAGCCCGGCGGAGATTGTTATTTTGGAAAAGCCTATCTACCTGATCCTTCATGACGCTAAAGGCTTCAAAAGGATTATAAGAAGGGTTAATCTCAGCCAGTTTGCTTCTCAGTTGACTGATTTTATGCTCAATCTCCAAGCCATATTCCCAGTTGGGAACTCGCTGTAAGGCGTTCTGATAAGTCTCATATGCCAACTCATATTCTTCGAATTTCTCCAGCCAGTTAGCATATTCCCGGAGGTAGTCAAAATTATTGGGTTCCAGCTCTACGGCCCTTTTGTAGTCTTCCAGAATTCTGGCATAATTACCAGGAGATTGCTTTCTTGCTTTGGCTCGCTGAACATGGGCATGAGCATTATTGGGATTCGTCTGAAGTGCTTTG
This sequence comes from uncultured Bacteroidia bacterium, assembly GCA_964468435.1. Classification (GTDB taxonomy): domain Bacteria; phylum Bacteroidota; class Bacteroidia; order J057; family J057; genus JBCCTX01. The sequence goes on from CAYXVE010000002.1 coordinate 104,824, forward strand.
GTGTAGGCATCCCTAATCTCTTGATAATCAAAAAATGTCGCCCCGAAAAATGCCTCCAATCTCAGGTAATAATCCTGTTTTTCCTGAAATTCTTCCACCATTGCGCTTTTAAACAAACCCGGAATACGCCCTGCAATTTCTCTTGCCTTGCTGTATGGCATATTCAAGGTATCCATGAGCCAATTCTGGAAGGTCAATTCAAAGAGAGAAGCGATCGGGGAAGGGTCATGGAAAAAATGTCGATCAATTTCCAGGTTACGGGATTGCAGGTAAGCATCCAGATCCTGAACTAGTATATCTATTTGGGACTCATCCGCCTGAATACTTTCTTCTGCTGCAAACATGTCAATGATTTGCAGGCAGGTATTGACCAATGATTCGAAAATCAGCAGATAGGCATCTTGCCCATCATTGGCGGCTCTGCGAGAAGAAAGTAATAGATCCCGGGTTTGCTGGGAAATATCTTCTACAGACGCCCAGGGGCGACCGAAGTTTTTGATTAGGTTCTTACCGATTGCCTTAAGCAGATCACGATAGTTGATCCCCTTGATGGTAGGCCGGGGCACTTCCAGTTTGAGTTTGGGACCTGCTGGCTCCGGTCGAGGAAATTCCTGCAAAAACTCAATTTGCAGAATATCTGGCTCATTGAAAAGCCGGCTTAAGGTGTAGCAATCGCTTCTTTGTGTCGAACTACCAGCTATGGGTTCATTCATCGCAGCAATGACCCGCAGGGTTTGATGATCCAGAACAGGAGCCATCAGTAGTCCGATCTGAACCGGATAGTCTAGTTTACTGTAGTACACCTCAAAAGGCATGGCTGAATTGAGTTCTGGATGAAAGGAAGAATCCTCCACTTCTGTGTGTATAGAAGCTGGACCATGCACCGAAATTCGGGTGACCTGTTCTACAGTTGTTATTTCCCTTTCAAAAAGCCTCAAAAAAGGCCATTCTATTTCTTCTGTGAGTTTAAATAGAGAAAACCAGATATTGTTACTGGGGCCTGATTTAAAGTCATAGGTGTGTTTGGCTTTAACCGGTTCAGACATGGCGGAAGTCTGGAAGGTTACCCGTTGATAGTTGGATGGTAATTCTGAAGTTAGGAAATACCCTGTTTTTGATATCAAAAAGCCTTGATGGACGATGGGGGCTTCTTCTCCTTTGCTGTACATGCGGACCAGTCCCACGGATTGCCGTACGATTTTCCATGTTTCGGCCTTATCCTCTGGATAGGGATATACCTGGATCTGTATGGGAAATGAGGCAGGGCGCTCTTCCTGGTAAATGGTCAGCGTTTTGGTCAGCCAGTGTTCGGGAAGTTCGGGGAAATTTTCCAGGTTGCGTTTGACATTTCGTTCGACTTTGGCAGGCAGGACCTCACCGGTATTCAGGGATTCCTGTTCCAGCAGTAAAAGGTCCAGTGGATCGCTGGAAATGATGGCTTTAATATGTTCTGTAGCGGATTCTATATCTTCATCTTTGGTATAGGTGATGTTGAAGCTGTATGTCTGTCCAGGTTCAACCACAGGATATTCATGGGGTAGAATTTGTATCCCATACTTTGGGGTAAGGGCAATGAGGTAGACATAGACAGGAATTTCGTCCTGATTGTCCAGATGTGTAGAGAGCTGCTTTTTAGTGGTAGAAGAAGTTTCTTTCCCTGGTTCAAACACCAGTTTTACCATAGGTCCCTCATGTATAATGCTGGGTTCTTCCAGACTGACATTGTATGCATCAGGTTCTGTATGCATCCATTCCTTTACATAGTAGGGAAATTTCTCTGGATCAAGGCGTTCATCATCATTATAGATTCCTAAAATTCTCTCCCAGCGGGCAATTTGTTCCAGTTTGGTCAGAATATACCACATATCCATTCTTTCGAGGCCCTCTACGCCATGAATTAGGGTACCCTCAGGATATTCAAGGATGAGAATCTGGTTTTCTTTCACTTCCAGGCTATACTTTACCCGGCTGTTAAGTTGATCTGTGAATAGTAAGTAAAAGGGCGAACCCAAAGTAAAATCTGAAATGATTCTTTGGAACTCCCCTTTCATTTCTTCGTCTTCCATATTCAACCATACCTCCATCAATGGTATCGATGATCCGGTAATTTCTCCTCTGAGTAGATGAAAAGCTTCAGCACCGGTACGAGGCTTCAGCGACCTTTCCGAATCAGGTTCTTCGTCCCAGTTGAGAATTTCCAGTTCGCTCCGGTCGATTTCAATTCGCCGGGTGCGTGCCTTGCCGATTAATCGGGTATGCGGGTCAGGAAGTCCTTCGTGGTATGAATTTTGTTTCTGCTCGTCGTCAACGATTAATAATATATCAATATTGAGATAGAATAGAGGCACCTGAAGCAAGTCCACCGTTGCCCCGAAATCAATCCACCATTTGCCCGCTTCAAAATACACCAGATTCCATTTCAGATTGGGTGTATAGAATTGATTAGCACGCTCCTTGCGCTGAATTTGCAGATCGGGAATAGCTATCTTGATACGCTGAACACCCTCTCCTGCAACAGGATCGAGGATAATCCCGGGTTTGAGATTCCCATACAACTGTTGTTGAATGCCTTCAGAGACCTGTGTAAGCTGTTTCAATACATTTTTCTCATCCTGCACTTCCAGCTTCTGAAGCATCTCATGTAGATGGATCTGATCCCCTGTATACTCATGTGTGATAGCCTCACTTAGTGCCTGGCCCAGTTCCCGGGCAAGTTGCTGTGGATTCAGCGTAGCCATGGCCGTCCATTGATGGATTTCACGGATATCAGCATCATGTGTAAGCTGGTAAGCCCAGTCTGCGTAGTGGTAGAGGAAGGACGCGATGTGATTTACACGTTCATTTCCGAGGATACGACGTAGCTCGGAGAGTAGAAAATCCCGTAGAGATTTGTCCATCTGGTAAAGATCGGACCCGATTTCCTGGCTTAGATCTGAGAGGATCAGATCGGATACAGCCATGCGATCTATAGTCACATATTTATTGCGGTCTGCTTCATCCGGTACCACCTGAAAATTGAACCACAATTGGTACAGTAAGTCTGGTGTGTAAACCATAGGAAATGCAGCATGGCAGGCAAACAGGTAATGCCCCCAATTTTCGTACAACTCGGTGTATTTTTTGCGAAAGCTACCAAGCTTGGTAAGTTGTTGACTGGATATGAAAACATTTTTCATCATTATTCCATTTGTTTTCCCCTGAGTACATTTACAATATGCTGAAGACCTGTTTCGGAAAACTCATACATCGGTACCATTCGTGAAATATGTTTTGCACTGCTACCAGCCCACCGCCAGGAGGGGACAGGATTGAGCCATGCAATTTTGGGTGTAAGTGAATATAGCTGCCTGAGCCAGGTATCTGTTTGACGAATTCTCTCCAGCTGGAGTCTGCCTCGTGCAGCTCCAGCGTCACTGATGATGAGCAGTGAAAATTTTCCCTTATAGCTGATTTGTTGTCTATGCCAATCTACAAGTTTTGTTACAGCTGTATGTGCTGGATTGTGAAATAGTAGTTGGTCATTGGGAAGATTGTAGAAATAAAAAGTTTCCAATCCTGCTCCCATTTCCTCTTTCATTAAAGCTATCAATATATCCATTTCCTGTTGAAAGGGTACCATTGATCCGTCATAATCCACCATGACTGTCAGGTGGACTTTGTTGACATAACCAGGGTTGAAGCGTGGCATTTCGATAAATCCTTTACGAGCTATCTCTTGTACAGTCTGTGGGATATTGATTTTAGATGTATAGCCTTCTGGATGTAGTTCCCGTAGAAAACGCCAGCTCTGCCGGATCTGACGGGGCAATAAAGGCAAATGATGAGGATAAAAAATAAAATCCAGTTCCTCAATTCCCGAATGCAGGTCAATAGCTGTTAAGCGTTCTCCCGTATTCATTCCAATGGCAATTTCTACTTCCCGCATGACCCCGTGTCTATTGCTGCTCGTCCTTTTTCTGGGTCTTCTGGAAAGGTTTTCAGAAGTGGGGGAAGATGTCCCGCGTTGTGTTTCTGTTGCTTCTGGGATGATTTTGGGCTCTTTTGATTGATTTGGTAAGGAGGGATCTACAGATGCTAGTTCTTCAGGTAAGCCGGTATATTCGAAGTAGTTGTTAAATGCTTCTTCAAAGAGTAGTTCACTGAATAGTGGCTTCAGCCATAACAGCTTACACAATGCGTAGAGTTCCGCTTTGGAGGATATTCCCCAGCCCTTCTGGAGTGCAGTAAGCATAAGTTCATAATCATCTATACCCAAAGCAGCCCCGCTATTCAGCAAGCTCTGAAAAAAACCATACAGGGGATACGCTATATTCATAAAGGTTGTTTTATGTGTTGCAAGTGAGAAGACCACCCCTTGAGTAATACCTGGTGAAAGGGAATCTGGTCCGTGCCCAGTAATTCCAGTTGGTCTACTAAACGCTTTTCGCCATCTGAAAGGATTTCTCCCGAATCCCTGAGCTTCCTACATTGATCGAGCACCCTGTACCAGTCGATCAACTCGCTGGTAGAAACCTTTTTCCCACTTATCTTATCCTCCATTTTATTCCTGATCTCATAAAAAGCCGTTACAGTTTGGTCAATCAAATCATCCTGTTCAGTCCTAAAGTGGCTGTGGAGGATCTCCTTCATTTGTGTATCGTCCGGAAACTTGATGAAATAATAGATACAACGGCGCAGAAATGCAGGAGGCAGTTCTTTTTCCCGGTTGCTAGTGATAAACATGATAGGCTTTTGCCTGGGAGGAGGAATACGTTCCATCGTTTCCTGAATCACGTACTCTCCACGGTCGAGTTCCAGGAGCAGATCATTGGGAAAATCAATGCCTGCTTTGTCTACCTCGTCGATCAAAATGATTGCAGGCCTGCCAGGGTTGGAGTGCTCAAATGCTTTACCCAATTCTCCTTTGGAAATGTAGTTTCTAGTTTGAATCTCTTTCGGTGATTTCGAATCTTGTCCCTGCCTGATCAGGTTCACATCCCGCAGATGCCGCAAGGCATCATACTGGTATAGGCCCTCCTGGGCTTTGCTGGTAGATTTGACATCCCAGCGGAAATAGTGCTGATCATATTGATCTTCATATAATTCAAAAGCCACGGCCTCAGCCAGCCTGGTCTTTCCACATCCAGGTTCACCCATAATCAGCAAGGGCTTTTCGAGCATGATAGCCAGGTTGACAGCATCCTTAAGCTCATCAGAGGGAATGTATGCAGGTACTTTTACCTTGCCGTTGACTTTGTAGGGTTGCCGTAACTTAATACCTTCGTACAACATGTGTGAGATATTGGGTTTAAAAATCATCTATTTCTTCAAAGGTCGTTTCGCAACATTCATATATGTGCTGGAAAATGCCTGTATGTGTTTGGTTTTCCTGTTCCGCAAGTGCTTTACAGTGATCTATATCGCTCAATTCTATGAGCTTTTGGCGGATTTTGGTAATGGGTACATGTGTCATGTGCGTGGTATACCATCCGTGTAAGTCCTGATATTGGATTTTTTTTATATCGAGGATGAGTGGGGCTTTGCGATTTTTACTGGCCTCGGGAGTCAATTCCAGGTAACTGCTGAGTTCATCCACAATGGGTTCCTCGGTTTTTTCCAGCATGAAAATCATTAATTTACCAAAGCCCATCTCTGCACTTTGCTTAAGTTTAGGGTATGCAGCCTGCCAGAAATTGTTGACGAGTTCATGCAGGAATACATCTGCATCCTCTACAGGAATGTTGTAGATGAAATTATTTAGCCGGAAGATAATGGTCTCATCATTTTCAAGCCGCTGGCAAATGCGATTTGTGATTAGCTCAAGCTTTTCCTGAAGAGGGGAGCTAGATTTGATCTTTTCAAATATAGACAAGTCATCGCTGTTCTGTTTGAACAATTGTCTTGCCATGCTAATCAAAAAGATGTGCAACCAGTTTTTCTCTCTCGTTCTTCCCACTTTGCCTTCGACCACTGCTACTTTGCTGTCAATATTATTTCTTTTGAGCAAAAGCCTGTCCATTAGCCACTTATGACCATAATTCCACAGGCCATGTATGACAAATATGCCAATAGGTTCTTCGTACTCCAGGAGATATTTATCAAAAAAAACTTTTTCGTTTTGGTAATTTAATTTCTCGGCTTCACGGTTGAGCAATTCCCGGGTTAAGGTGTTTAGGTCTCTGTTAAGGGCTGAGAGTTCTGCTGATTTAGTCTGGATAGACTGTTTCACCTGCATGATGGTCATCCTGTCGGGTTGATTGCTGAGCTGCCGCAACTGCGATTTCAGCCAGTCATGCATAACTGCATATTCGTGATCCTGTAGTGAGAGAGGGGCGTATGGGAATTGATTTTTCAGGATCTGATGATCCTGAATAGTTTCCTCAAGGGTCTTAAGTGAATATCTGACTTCTCTTAGGTTGTACAAAGACCAGGTTGTGGAGTCAGGCTGAGAGGGCGAAATGGTCCAGGGAGGTAATCTTGGATCTCTTTCCGGGTTTTGTTCCCAGTACATGCTTCGGGTATTCCCGTTGTGTTGAGCCATTACAGCTTGCTGGGCTTCCTCAAAGGCCTGATAAATATCGAGTCCTGTAGCGAAGCTTTGATAGTATTGCTTGGCAAATGCCCGGGCATCTTCATCATATATCTTTTCATAAGTGGCAATTATAGCTCTTACACCATGTTGTGTCAGGGCTTTAGCCTGCATAAAAGTAGCACAGGCATTAAGGAATACAAGGTCTAACCCTTTTTGGTATTCCAGAAAAGCGGCAAAGCTTTCTCCATGCATTTCAGCGTCACGTGTTTTCAACTGAAAGCTATTGGCATGACCCGCAAAGTGAAATATTCGAATTCTATCCCGATATTCTCTGAAGTAGTGAAGAATATCGTTGGCTCCGGCGGCAGCAAGCTGTATGATCTTACACAAACCTGCGTCTTCGGCAGGCTTGAGGGCTGTGTAGATTTCCTGTTGCTCCTTGCTAATATCCCTTAGTCGATCACCGTCGAAGTCATCATTGAAAGCGAGGAGAATGATTGGCTGGTCTAGCATGACTTACGATGAAATAAGTTAAAATTTAGGGTTTATTGTGGGGATTTCAAAGTGGGGCATTGTGTGATTAGGTCATTGCGTCAAGGCTTCTTGTGAAACAGAGTTATTACAGATGTGATATAAACTTAGTAAAATACTTAAAACAATAGAAATTAATTGTTTATTTAGCTCAAACTGTTGTTTATGCCCAAAAATTACTTGGGATTAACTGATATAAGTGCATATAATACTGCGTATCGGCTTTCAAATCATGTTTGGAAAATTGCAACAGCATAGAACTATTTTGGGGAAAATCATCCTAGAATTTAATTTACCAGATCAATAGATTCTGTTTCAGCCGATATTGTAGAAGGATTTGGAAGATACACGTAGAAAGATAAGATTAAATTTGATAGATAGTAGGTATGCATATATACTTGAATCAATTGATCGAACGAATAAAACATATCAAAGGAATCTAATTTCAAAAATTCAGTATACAACTATTTCTGAAGAACTTGTAAAGCTGAGAATTGACACTCGCAGGTTGATTAAATACAGGGACGAAAAGCTTATATATTTAATCATAGCTGCTATTAAATCTCTTTTTCACAATCCTATAATGTCCCAATCTTACAAAGTCCCAATAACCCTCATTGCACTCCCTCGTATATTTTATTAGATTTGTATGCATGCATAATATTTAGCTTTCAAAAAGAAATAATCAATCCATATGCTTACCGTAGAAAAACAAGCGGACCACGCTACAGGTAGAATGCACCGCACGATTAAAAAGGTGGCTGTGTTGGGATCTGGCGTGATGGGATCACGCATCGCCTGCCACTTTGCCAATATTGGCGTGGAAGTACTACTACTCGATATTGTTCCCCGGGAACTGGACCCCATGGAACAAGCTAAGGGCTTGACCCTGGAACATCCGGCTGTACGCAACCGGATCGTAAATACATCCTTACAAACAGCTATCAAGACCGATCCTTCTCCACTATATACAAAAGAAAACGCCAAACTCATTAAAACCGGTAATTTTGATGATGATCTACCTAAGATTGCAGAATGCGACTGGATACTGGAAGCTATCGTAGAGCGCCTCGACATCAAGCAGCAAATGTTTGAAAAGGTAGAACTGCACCGAAAGCATGGTACCCTCGTTACCACCAATACTTCGGGAATACCCATCTACATGATCGCTGAAGGAAGATCGGAGGATTTTCGCAAACACTTCTTTGGTACTCACTTTTTCAATCCTCCTCGCTATCTCAGGCTACTCGAGATCATTCCCGGACCAGATACCGATCCGAAACTTGTGGATTTTATGATGCACTATGGGGATCTGTTTCTGGGTAAGCAGACCGTACTCGCCAAAGATACTCCGGCTTTTATCGCCAACCGGGTTGGGATTTTTTCCATGGCCAAGATTTACCAACTAGTTCAGGAGATGGGACTAACTATCGAAGAGGTGGACAAACTTACCGGCCCTGCAACCGGAAAACCCAAAACCGGAACTTTCAGGCTAAGTGATCTGGTGGGACTGGATACCACAGCGCATGTACTAAAAGGTATTCAGGACAATTGTCCCGAAGATGAGCAGCGGGATTTTTTCAAGGTGCCAGACTTTGTAGAGAAGATGCTGGAGAAAAAATGGCTGGGAGATAAGACCAAACAGGGATTTTATAAAAAGACTCGTGATGAGGAAGGTAATCGTGTCATTCTGTCGCTGGATTTGGATACCCTGGAATATCGCGAACGGCAAAAAGTAAAAATTCCTAGCATAGATGCCGTGAAAATGATAGACGACCTGTCTGACAGTATGAAACATTTCTTTTTTAAGGCTGAAGACAAAGGGGGAGAATTCATTCGAAAGTCTCATCTGGGCGTATTTGCCTATGTGACACATCGTATCCCGGAAATCGCAGATCAACTTTATCAGATCGATGATGCTATGCGCTCTGGTTTCAACTGGGATAAGGGACCCTTTGAGCTGTGGGACTTGACAAGCCTGAATGAAACATTATCCCTTTTTGAACAGGAAGGCTTAGAACTGGCGGGGTGGGTGCATGAAATGGTAGATGCAGGTGTAGATTCTTTTTATCGAGTGGAAAATGGACAGAAAAAGTATTACAATATATCCACCCGGTCTTATGAACCTGTACCCGGTACAGAGTCCCTAATTCTATTAGAGACCTTGCGTGAAAGCAAAACTCTCTGGTCCAATGATGGTGTATCGCTCATCGACTTGGGAGATGGCGTTTTAAATGTCGAATTCCACTCCAAAATGAATACGCTGGGAGAAAGTGTAATCAGGGGTATTCACGAAAGCATCGACTACGCTGAAAAGCATGGATATAACGGAATTGTTGTTGCCAATGAAGGCAAAAACTTCTCTGTGGGTGCCAATCTGGCATTGATCTCAATGCTGGCCTATGAGGACGAATGGGAAGAACTGGAATTGGCGGTCAAAACATTTCAAGATACTTCTATGCGTCTACGGTATTGTTCTGTGCCGGTAGTCGTGGCTCCCCATCAAATGGCGCTGGGAGGTGGTTGCGAATTTACTATGCACGCAGACATGGTTATTGCGGCTGCAGAAACTTATATCGGACTTGTAGAAGTGGGTGTAGGGGTAATTCCGGGCGGCGGAGGTACCAAGGAGTTTGCCCTTCGGGCATCAGATCAGTACGATGAGGATAATATACCCGGTAATATCATTTTGCAAAAGTACCTCATGAACATGGCAACTGCTAAGGTAGCTAAGTCTGCTGAAGAGGCCAGGGAAATGGATATCCTCAGATCTCAGGACCGAGTGGTAGTCAATGAGCAAAGAAGAATCAAAGAAGCCAAAGAGGCCGTACTATTTATAGCAGAGGATGGTTACACTCCTCCCAAACCCAGAACCGATATTCGCGTGCTGGGTAGGAATATGCTCGCTACATTTTATGCAGGCATTTCCGGAATGCAATTTGGACATTACGCATCGGAGCACGATGTCAAAATTGCTAAAAAAATAGCATTTGTCCTGTGTGGAGGTGATCTGAGTGGGGAAGATAATCGCGTATCGGAACAGTATCTGTTGGACCTGGAAAGGGAAGCATTCCTGAGCCTGCTGGGTGAAGAGAAAACCCTCAAAAGAATCGAGCATATGCTTAAGACAGGTAAACCGTTGAGAAATTAATCATGATATGGCAACAGATGGAATAGCTTAATTTATGTTATTAACTTTCCATGATAATGATTATCTTAAAGGAAATATATATCTGTTAGCCGGAATCAATACATAAACTAAAAAAGCAATGGAAAGAAACCCCATCAATACCCTTAACAACCAGATCCTGTTCGCATTCATTGTATTGTTTCATATAGTACTTACTTTCTATGCATCTCTGAATGCAACGATACTAGGATTGAGTGAAATATTTACAGATAGTCCAGATACATTGGAGCTTGCCTACTGGCAAATGGTAGAAGGATTGATGATGTTGCCATTAGTGAAGCCTTTGAGCCATATAATAGGGTCATACTGGGTAGATGAATGGGGCTGGCTACTGATTCCAGTTAACAGCTATCTAGCTGTATGGATCACTTATGACTTGACTAGAAAATTGAACGTAATTTTTTTAAGATCTATTTCAGTACTCAAAAACTATAACATAGATGCGTGAAGCATATATCGTAACAGGATATCGAACCGCTATAGGCAAAGCCTCTAAAGGTGGTTTTCGTCATATGCGCTCCGATGACATGGGAGCGGAAGTTATCAAACACCTGATCAAGCAGGTGCCTGACTTTGATCCATCAAGCGTAGACGACGTCATCGTTGGATGTGCCGTGCCTGAGGCAGAGCAAGGTATGCAGATCGGCCGTATCGTCTCTCTACTCGCTATGCCGATCAATGTACCAGGAATGGTGGTCAACCGGTATTGTGGTTCCGGTTTGGAAACTATCGCCTTAGGCGTTGCAAAGATCAGGAGTGGGATGGCAGACTGCATCATTGCAGGCGGGATAGAAAGCATGTCTATGGTGCCTATGATGGGCCACAAAATTGCCCTCAACTACTGGATCTCTGAGCAACACCCCGAATGGTATCTGGGTATGGGACTTACTGCAGAAGAGGTTGCAGACGACTATAAGATCACCCGGGAAGATATGGATGAATTTTCCTATCGGTCTCACATGAAAGCTATCGCAGCGATTGATGGAGGAAAGTTTAAAGATCAGATCGTTCCGATCGATGTAGAAGAAATATATGTTAATGGTTCCGGAGGCAGGGAAACGAAGCAATGGTTAGTTGATACGGATGAGGGGCCCAGGAGAGACACAAACCTAGAGTTAATGGCTAAACTCAAGCCCGTATTTCGTCAAAATGGTAGGGTGACAGCAGCAAATTCCTCTCAGACTTCGGATGGAGCTGCCTTTGTCATGATCATGTCAGAGGAAATGGTCAAAGCACTCAATATCGAACCGCGAGCAAGGCTGGTGGGCTATGCGACAGAAGGAATAGATCCCCGTATCATGGGTATGGGGCCGACCAAGGCAGTACCTAAGGTACTGAAGCAGACGGGAATGAAACTGAGCGATATCTCAGTGATCGAACTTAATGAAGCCTTTGCTTCTCAGTCTATCGCTTGTATCCGCGAACTGGATATGGATCCTGACACGGTCAACGTAAATGGTGGAGCCATTGCTCTAGGACATCCATTAGGATGTACTGGTACCAAACTCACGATCCAGACTATCAACGAACTCGAGCAACGCGGCCAGAAATATGGTATGATAACTGCCTGTGTAGGCGGCGGACAAGGAGTCGCTGGCATTATTGAGGTGTTGAATTAGAAGGGGTATATTTTTACCTTCCTGGGAGCGGAGTCTCACGGAAGTGAGACTCCGCTTTTTTAGTTGTTACCCCCACAGGCTATAATGCACCAGTAGATCGATGGGGAAGTTGCTTCATGCAGCTTCCTATGTTCTTCTCTTGAAAATCAACCTCGAATCTTCTTATACAAACAGAGGCGAGAAAAACGCCTAATTTCATAAGTTGAGTAGATTTTTACAAAATTTCTACGATCTATGAGCTATAATCTATCCCTCTATTCTAACTTTTTCCCTATATTTCCTCAAAAACAGATGTCGTTCAACGCAAAAAATCAATTAATGGAACTTCTCCAAAGCCTAGGAAGTTTTGAAGAGGAAGCTGTATTCAGCAAAATGGATGCGGCACCCTCTGGCGGACACCGTTCAAAAGTCGTCGTTACGTTTCCGGATGGGAGAGAGATAAAAGGGATAGGTGAAGGGCAAGGTAGGACTGATGCAGATATTGCAGCAGCTCAGCAGGTACTTAATATCATCCGGACAGATCATCCGGATCTTATGATAGATTGGGAAGAATTAAAAGAAGAAGCTCAGTCGGGGGATACCTTGATCAAATTAGGGGTGTACACAGCCCTAAATCTAAACGATGCAGCTACGAAGTCTCTGCTACTACAGGAACTGGAATCCGATAGCCATCTGGCACAGGTATTTGACCGCCTACAGGTAGAGAATGATCCTGATCTTGCTATTTTGGGTACGAATCTCGGTGAGAAAAGAAAGTCTACCTTTATCGAAGCACTACTCTGGAAACGCTACAAAGATAGAGTCCTTCAACCCGAAGCCCGTAAGGCACTTCATGAATTGCTGGACTCGCTATCGTTGAATCAGTAAGGCAAAAGGTTTTACGCTGATTTAACTGACGCTACTAATTAGCGCGGATTATTAATTCAACTATTATCAATCTTTTCAGTTAAATCAGCGTCTCAAATTTACTCTACAATCATCTTCTGAGTCTTCACGCCCGTACCTGTTTCGATGCGGTAGATATAGACTCCCGGATTGAGACCGGATACATCTACTTTCTCACTATAGATTCCAATTCCTTTATCTTCACTCAGGATCTGGCGGATTTGTATCCCCTGATCATTTATTAGTGTGATGGCCACAGGGCCCTCACGATTGATGGAATATGTCAATGTATTGATCTGCTGGGCAGGGTTGGGAAATACATTGAGGTCCTGGTCAAATTCAGCTTCTTCCGCAGGCAGCGTACCATCAAACAATAAGAATCTCACAGGTTCATGGAATCTGATCATTCTCATTACATGCCCAGGTCCTCCGCGTTTCCCGCTGCCGGGTCTACCCATACCAGGTCCTTTTCGATGCGGTCTTTCTGTATCTCCCGCTTCCCATTCCTCTTTTTCAGGACGATACTGCTCCAGGATACTGTGGATTTCATCTTTCCAGGTTTCTGTATCATCTTTCATCTCTTCCAGTAGGGCTTCTATATCCGCTTCATGAGCATCCGCGATTTCCCAGGCTTGTGTCATAAGTTGACGACGCGCTTTTCTTTGCTCCTTCATAGACTCCTGTAAATCTTCAGGAAGTTCTGGACGTCCTTCACCGTCGTATTCCTCCCGGAATTCTTTCAGAGATTTTCCCAGTTCTTTTCTTTCAACGCTCAGTGCTTCTAGTCCTTTGCGGATCTCATCCACTTTGGCCTGTTCGGCAGGAGAAAGTACTGCATCCAGTTTTTCTCGCTGCGCTGCGACTACAGGTAACACATTTGTGTTCATGTATTCTTTTACTGCTTCAGCAGCTTCTCCATGAGGTTTTTTGTGCCCCTTCGGACCTCTTGGTCCAGGTTGTGCCATGAGGATCGTAGTGATACAGATCATCCCCAAAGCGAAAATTAATGTTCGCTTGTTCATGATTAAAGATGTTAATTATATTTTTTTGCCGTTATGTCCTTTAGACACTTGTCTTTCTCTGTTTATTCCCTTTCATCTCAATTTTTTTGAAAACTCTCAAGCTATTCCCATTATTTTTTATTCCCAATCTATTTTCCTGCCACAGTAGATACGGGAGATCTGGCTCGTGATCCTTTTTATCAGATTATTCATGAGTAGTCGGAAGAAAATTTTCCAGGGAATGAGTTCCTCACTCGCTTTAAAATTATTCGAAAATTGTAAAAAATAGTAAATATTATTTTTTTAGTTATCCATAACATATTTTTAGGGGCATTATCAAGTAACTGACAGAAGAGAAAGCCTCTTCCAATTGATCTACATTCGACAGGTTGATTTGATCCCAAGAAGAATAACTGGTGCTGGCATTATCGCCCATGTAGACCTACCATGATTTATGTGCTGGTTTACTTGGTTGACAGGCCAAAAGAAATTGACAAAGTGTAATGATCTGTAGGTAAAATTGTCTGAGAAGCATTAGATAAAATATTTGCCAATTAATTAAAAAGCCTGGTAAAAGAAAGGCTTGTTCACATACATAATATTTTGTTAAAAATATTTTTTATAATTTGTTATAGTTTAAGTAATCTGCTTTTGCGCTTTGCTCAACTTGATGTCAAAGTGAGCTATGGGACATCTCTTCGAGGATATGATGAAATGTAAATCAGGATGAAACGACATCAACTCAAACTATGCTTCCTTTCATCATCATTGCTATTAGCTATCAGTAATTGTTACAGGTTTTAATAAAGTTGCGTTGCATTCTGTGCGATTTTTTCCAAACTTAAAGCAAATCATCCATACAACAATGAAACACATACTACTACCGTTGTCTCAATATCTCCTGATAGGAGTTGCGATTTTATCGGGTTCACCTGCACAGACTAGCTGGAAAACTGTGGAAGGACATATCATGACTCGATGGGCTGAGGAAGTTGGGCCGGATAATGCATTGCCCGAATATCCTCGCCCGTTGATGGCCCGCGACAACTGGCAGAGTCTCAATGGTATATGGGACTTTACCATTACCCATAAAGCGGGAACCCCTCGTGAATTTGACCGGGAAATCCTGGTTCCTTATCCTGTAGAGTCTGCCCTTTCAGGCATCAAAGAGACGGTGGGTCCGTTCAAACGGGTATGGTACAAAAAAGACATAGAGTTGGAACCCCGGGAAGATGAGCGGATCCTTCTTCATTTTGGTGCAGTAGACTGGGAGTCGCAGGTATTTGTCAATGACCACCATGTCGGTACACATCAGGGAGGATACGATCCCTTCTCATATGATATTACAGAATTTCTGGAATCGGGAACCAATACCATTGTTGTTACGGCCTGGGACCCTACAGACCTGGGTAAGCAACCTGTAGGAAAACAAAGCTCACAGCCCCGCAGTATCTGGTATACAGCTGTTACAGGTATCTGGCAGAGCGTCTGGATGGAGACAGTACCCAATTCATACCTCTCGTCTTTAAAAATTACGCCTGAGGTGGATGAAAAACGAGTCAAAGTGGAAGTAAATGTGGAAAATGTTCAGGATGATCAATCTTTGGTTTTGGAAGCACTGTCTGATGGGGAAATAGTAGGAAGTTCAACAGGTATTCCCAAACAAGTATTCTATATTTATCTGGAAAATCCACAGCTCTGGTCTCCGGATATGCCTTTTCTCTATGATTTGGAGGTAAAGTTGCAAAATGAAGCCAATGATGTCTTAGATAAAGTGAGTAGCTACTTTGGTATGCGGAAGATCACAATGGAAAAAGCTGAAGATGGGTTTAACCGCTTGATGCTCAATGATGAACCTTTATTTCACCTGGGGCCACTCGATCAGGGATGGTGGCCGGATGGATTGTATACAGCTCCGACAGATGATGCGCTAAAATACGATATTCAGGTAACCAAGGATCTCGGTTTCAACATGCTCCGTAAACACGTCAAGGTAGAACCGCAGCGATTCTACTACTGGTGTGATGTGCTGGGAATACTCGTATGGCAGGATATGCCCAGTGGCGATATGATGCCAGGTAAGTTTCCCAACCGTACTCCCGAATCCCAACATATTTTCCGCACAGAATACCAGGCTATGATCGATGCGCTTTACAATCATCCCAGTATCGTTATGTGGGTGCCTTTCAACGAAGGTTGGGGGCAGTTTGAGACGGAGGAAATCACCCATTGGACACAGGAGTATGATCCCACACGTCTGGTCAACAATGCTAGTGGCTGGACAGACAAGAATGTAGGAGATGTACATGACATGCACCGCTATCCTGGTCCAGCTATGCCCGAACCCGAACCCAACCGGGCTGTGGTATTGGGAGAATTTGGCGGCCAGGCACTGCCTATCGAAGACCACCTCTGGATCAATGACTTCGCCCATGCGCCTACGCATTTCAAGACTTCCCGTACCCAGGAAGATCTGTTCAATGCTTACTCTGAACAACTTGAGGCACTCCTGCCCTTTAAAGAAAAAGGGCTGGCTGCAGCTGTGTATACTCAGACGACCGACGTTGAGTCAGAGGTCAATGGATTCATGACCTATGACCGGGAGGTGATCAAATATGATCAGGAGGCGTTGACAACGTTGCATTCGAAATTGTATGAGTAATCCCTAACAGACAGTTGATTGGGGGCATTGGATTTGGCTAGATTTACAAAATATGATATCTTATTATAAATATATGCCTTAAACATTCGGCTATGACATCACTCCTTACTTCAATTTTCGCTCTTCGGAAAGGTCTAGTATTGAGATGTGGAAGAGATCGATTGCAGTACATCAACTTCCCGGTACTCCTATCTTTGTCGATGAGCCTATCATAGATGAACTGTTGGAATCATTCTCCTTTCGTGGATTTCCGAGCGATGCCTTTTTTGATGTGGAAGGAAGCTATAAAAAAGGAGCGATTCTATGGCCTTCGAGGATAAAAGTGGAAGAGTTGAAGGAACTTGTACAAAATAAATGAGCAGCTATCCCACTACTCCAGTCACAGATGCTGAGTTTGAATGGATCTTAATTTGAATAGAAATTAAGGCATCCGTGAAATTGATCGAAGTAGCTTAAAGGGATAGCCGCTATGTTCATTTAAGGTCTTACAGTAGACTCCATGACTTTCAACCCGCCTACAGGTCCTCCTTCGGGATCATGAGTCAGATAAAAACTATATGTTTTGTTAAATCTCAAATTCACATTGGATATAGAATCCAGCCTTCTTCCACTCCGGTCATCGACAAAATAGAACGTATAAGTACCAGGTTGCAGCTGCTGATAGCCTGAATAATTCAGGAAATTCAGACTACGGATAATCCCCTGTCCATCTTTGGTCTCCAGGCTAGCTGACTGTACAAAACGATTTACATTCATCATGCGTACATAGGCAGCAGGTATTTCAGCCTCTACATTGTCAATCGCTCTCACGACGATCGGCTTGCTGAAACTGTCCACCAGAATGAAAGTATATCTTTCATCCCCCCTCAGGTTGTTATTGATGGCAGGAACCAGTTCCTCTCTAGTAGCGTGATTGGCAACATGAATATCCACGCCTCCTTGACCATTGATCGTATCCAGGGCAGTCAGCAACGACGCATAACCACTGTTGGGCCATGAGTTGAGAAACTTCACCCTACGGGCTACACTTTGGATCTCTCCACTGCTTTCGAACGTGATATCCACAGATTGGATTCCTGGGTAGGCATTCAGAAAGTGGAGATATGTGCGATCTTTTTCTACAGGCTCAAAGATTTCTTCATCCGTACAAGCAGATAATACCAGCAAGGTTACAACAGACAACGCGAAGAAAATACGCGACCACATGATTTTTTTAATTAAAGGTTTCAATATCTATTGGAATATCCATTCCTCGCACAAAATTTCAAAATATAAAATTTATAAACAAATTAATTTCAATTAATTAATTACATGCAATGGGGTAAATGTATAGTATGCTCCTGTAAGATTTTACTGGTGGATTCGTTAAAAACATTTTCCTCAGTATTATATATGGGCAGTTTACCCGTGCTGGTACAATATTTTTCAATCTCTTGCCCGATAGAGTATGAAAAAGGAACAGATATTTTAACTTGCTCTTCCAAAGAATTATCTCTTGAATACAACTAGTAAGCTCACAGATAATGATTATCTCGATAGATGTATCTATCTCGCTCAGCGGGCTAGCAGTGATGTATATCCGAACCCACGCGTAGGAGCGGTGATCGTACATCAGGAAAGGATCCTCGCTGAGGGATATCATGCTCAGGCTGGCGGCCACCATGCCGAAATAGTTGCGATCGAATCTGTAGGAAAAAAAGAGTTACTCGCTGAGTCTACACTCTATGTAAGTCTTGAACCTTGTAACTATTATGGGAAAACGCCTCCTTGCAGCGAAGCGATCATCCAGCATCAGATACCTCGCGTAGTCATAGGTACAAAAGATCCTAACCCACGGGTAGCAGGTTCAGGTATCGATAGACTACGTGAAGCAGGTATAGAGGTCAAACTTGCTGAAGAACAAGTTCCTTTCCAGCTACTCAACAAAGTATTCTGGGTCAACCAGATGGAAAATCGCCCTTACATCGTCCTTAAGTGGGCCGTTTCACGCAATGGATACATTGCAGGTATGGATGAGCAGGGACGCCCCTTTCCAATAGCAATTACCGGAAGGGTCGTCAAAGAGCAGGTTCACGCGCTCAGAGCCTATCACCATGGCATTATGGTGGGAAAAAATACAGTGGAGGCCGATGATCCGCAGCTTACTACCCGGCTCCATCCTGGCAAAGATCCCATTCGCATTATCTTTGACAGAAATCTTGGACTCTCTCAAGACTTGAAAGTCTTCGCCGATGGGGGAGATACCATTGTGCTCAATGAGTACAAGTCAGGCCAGGAAGGCCCAATTCAGTATTACCAGCCTACACAGTGGAACAACATGAAAGAGCTGGTACAGGAACTGTACCAGCAATTAGGCATTTGTAGTATCCTGATAGAAGGCGGAACACTCGTACTCCAACAATTTATCGACCAGCATATGTACGATGAACTGTACATGTACCAGGGTAGCACGTCCATTCGCTACGGAGTTCCCGCACCCGTTCTGAGTACACATTTTTACTTCGACCAAGTGCGAAACGTAGGGAAAGATATGTTGTACTACAAGCGAGTATCGCTCCTGGAAGGTAATTGAATACAATCGTACTTACCCTATTACACCTATCAGCATCGCATTTCTCTATCTCTTCATCCAACGCTTGGTCATCACTTCCTCATCGACCGTAACGCGAAAGAAATATATACCAGCAGGTATATCAGACACCTTGAGTTGGTGCGACCAATGATAGCTCTCTGGCTGGTAGGTCTCCCGGATCAAAACCTTTCCCTGCTGATCTGTCAATTCCAGCAATGTCTCAGTCAGTACTTCCTTCGAGCGTAGCTCTAGTTGAACAGATTGTGTGCCTGGATTGGGGTAAAGCATAAGCGTGCCTACCTGAGAAATTACCAGTTCAGTATCGGTTTTATCCTCTGGCTCAGGTTGACCGATAAGTTTAAAGTTAAAAGGAAGATTAACCCAGAACCTAACAGGCTTGCCATCTTTTTTGGCAGGTGAGAAGCGTATTTCTGGTAAGGTCTCGGCTACAGCTTCCTCAAGCACCGGATGCGCAGTCTTGACCATTTCATGACGGATATATTCTCCTTCTTCACTCACCAGAATGCGGGCTACGATCATCCCTTCGAGCCTGTTTTCTTTCGCTAATACAGGATAGCCAATCTGTTTGTAGATCTCCTCCATATTTTCAGGCTTGGGAGGACTGTCGACGATCGCATTGCCTTTGATCTCAGGTTCTATAGCCTGGCTATCGGTTTCCTGATTACAATCTCCCGCAAGCCTGAAAGCAAATGGTACATTTACCCAGAATTTCACTGCCTGGCCTGAATTCTGTGCAGGAGAAAACATTAATCCAGACAAATGCATCTCAACCGCCTGTGTCAATGCTGGATTGGGGTCATTCAATACCACATGTCGTACATATTTACCAGCTTCATCAAGCAGTATTCTCACTACGACACTTCCTTCAACGCAATTATTTCTGGCGGTGAGTGGATAACCGACTTTTTGCTTGATCTCCATGAGATTTAGGGGCTGCGGCTCCTGATCGACTACTATGTAGTCTGAAACAGAAGGAAGATTCTGGGCATACATTCCCTGTGTAAGCATGTAGATACATGCTAAGGTAAATAGTCTAGTTTTCATAATATATGATTAATTAGTTATTGTTTCATTTTAAATCCGTATAATCTGTAGCATATTTATATTGGATCATTGTGGGATTGATAATGGTTGTCTTTTTATGTTTCTAATACCTAATACATAATGAATTTGCAAATTATCGAACAGCTGTTATTTTATAATTCTACTGAATTAACCTGAATGCAAACGGTACATTTACCCAGAATGCAACCTCCTCACCCTGATTTACTGCTGGGGCAAATCTTATATTGGAGATCTCAACTTCTACGGCTTCCTGCAGCGTAGGATGCACATCCTTTAAGACAACATGCCTTACATAGCTTCCTTCTTTGTCGACCAGTATACGTACTACTACATCTCCCTCTATATCGGCATCTCGTGCAACTTGAGGATAGCCGATCTTACTTCTGATCTCTCCCAAATTGAGGGGCTTTGGCGCTTGTTCTACAGCGATAAAGTCATTGACTCCAAGTACAGTTTTTGCTGTAGTACCTCCTGGAAGCGTGTCAAGTACCTGTTGGGAAAGGGGAACGACACAGACGATCTGAACGATGCTCAGGAATAAAATTATCACAGAAGCGTAGTGTTTCCATGCACGTTTCAGGTTAGGTAAGGTCTGTAGCATTTTGATCCGGGATAATGCAGGGGATTCGAAAAAGGGATGGATAAAGGGTAGTTGTACCCCTACCGCTTCCTGCAGGATTAGATTTGCGTACGCCTTTCGGGAATATTTGGCTACCGTACTACGGTCTGCGAGATATTCATGGACCAGCAACAGTTCTTTACGGATAAGGTATATGACTGGGTTGAACCAGAAAGCGATTTGGAATAATTCCATAAACAGAATATCCCAGCTATGCTTTTGGCGAATGTGATAACACTCGTGGGTAATGATTTTTTCCTGAGCTTCCTCATTCATGTTCATGGTTTCATCCCAGAAGATATAGTGAAAAAATGAGGAAGTCGGAAAAACGCCTCCAGTATGATATAAGGTATAAATAGGGGTTTTTTCGATGGGGTTTTGGGAGTCGATAAAGTCAAGGAGTTTTTTCAGACGGTAAAGAAACAATCCCAGCGCCGCAATGACACCTGTGAAGTAGATATTCCAGGCGATTGGTTGCCAGGCTATACGGCTTGATGTCGTGCCAGGATTCTCTTTAGGAGTGATCAATACTTCCTCGAGTTGATGGACAGTAAGTGAAACCGGTGAAGCAAACGGAATCTCGATCATAGGCAGGATCAATGACAGAATTGGAATACTCAACAGATATAACCGATTGAAGCGAAACCAGGTCTCCCGGCGTAAAAACAGCCGGTAGTTGAAGTACATCAATCCCTGTATAATCAGTAGGGAGATGATGTAAATTAGCCAGGTAGTATTCATATCATTCTATTTTGAGGGTTCGTTTAAGTGCGCTTAACAGCCTTTTTTCAAACTGGCCATTGCCGCTGTATACTGATTCTACGACTTTTCCTTTTGTGTCGATTACTACAGCCACAGGTAACAGGCGAATGGAATGTTTTTCTATGTGATTGTTGGCATTTAATATATGAACAGCGTCCAGTGGAAATTCAGAGATCCACTTCTGAGCAGTCTTTTTTTCAGGTCGTTTTCTTCTGGCAAGGGTGATTATATCTATGCTATCGCTTCCATAGATAGTTCTCACTTTCTGCAAGGCTAACCAATTATCGTATAGAAGCGGATGATCCGTCTCCCAATAATATATCACCTTAGGTATGTCGGATTGGATTTTTTGATGGGTTGTGAGATCCTTTTTGAGAGATGAATATGGAAGAAATAACTCTCCAGGATAAAACTGTTCATAACTAATGCCTTTTACAATCTGATAAAATTCATCTCTCGATAATACAGGATCAATTGGAATGGGTAACAGATCAGAAAACGAAAAAGTAGTATCTTTGACCTCTAAAGCTTCTACTATTGTCTGACTTTTTATCTGAGGAATGTCTATGAGTTCATCTCCATTCGTATATCTGTATCTGTAGGTGCTGTCTATATATATTTCTCCAATAGCCTTTTTATTCTTTAGCCATTGGTAATCATTGACAAGTTCATTTTTTTCAATCCTCAACACAAAGGCTTCTGGATTTTGGAAAAAAAAGGGTGTGAAATGGGCTTTAATCTTATCTGTATACCAAATGGTTACGGTATCGTTTTGTGTAGTCAGTTCTCTATCTATAGTTAATTGCTGAGATTGGGTTATCAAATACGCTTTCTTACACCTATATCTTATAATTTTGTCTTTGCCATGTATGGGAACAATCTTGATAGTAGAATCTACGAGATTATAGGCCTGGTCTACAACATAGTATTGATTGAGGTAGTTTTTGTATTCCAGCATGTCCCCGGTGGGCCACTTGTATATGAAAAAAGCATGAAATCCTGGAAGTGATGATAAGTTATTGGATAAAGAAAAATAGCGAGCTGTGGGAACCTTTATGTATTGCTCATTAAAGTATATCTTGGTTATTTTTGTTTGCGTATGGAAAGCGTTGCGACTTATTTTATAGGTGACTGCACCCTGATATAAGGATGAAGTACATGAATAAGCCAGAAAGGCCATCATCCATGACATCAAGTACACTATTCTATTCCTTGGGATCTTCATCATCTTTTATGTTAGTGAGAATTTCATCCAACTCCTGTATATCCAGATCGCCCTTTCGATAAAAAAAGTTGAGCATCTTACTGAATGAACCGTCAAAGTACTTGTTTAGAAATCCTCCCATTTGTTCCCGGGCGTATTCACCTTTTTGTACCAGGGGATAGTATTGATGAATCTTGCCAAATACATGGTGATCCACATATCCTTTCTCCTCTAGCAGTTTCAACACAGTGGAAACCGTACTCTGCTTTGGCTTGGGCTTTGGGTAAGCATTTAGTATATCCCTCAGAAAAGCTTTCTCCAAATCCCAGAGGATCTGCATCAGTTGCTCTTCGGCTTTGGTTAGCGGTTTTTGCGGTTTACTCATAAATATTAAGTCAGCTTGTCTCAAAGATACATCTAATGAAATAGATATACAACTAAAAAATTAGATTTTAATCTACATTTTTAAATTACCTATACAGACATGGCGGTGGTATTGTCTCAACAGTCGACTGTTGAGAATTATCGTCAGACATAAACTACTGATCGCTAAAAAGAGGGTCAAAGTTTAGGGGTTATTAGCAATGGGCGAAGCATTATAAAAATCGTAAAAAAGGATTCAGAGGACGTATACTTTTGAGACTTCCTACTACGACAACCATCTACGTAGACATTCGTAAAACTGGTCAAAGAAACCCCATTGAGTGTTTTACCGTTAAAAAACTATCTTTCTTGCGAAAACGTAAATTTTATATAAACATGAAACGAATTATTTCAACTGCATTTGTATCACTGCTGGTGAGCTGCATGATGCTAGCTATCTATCACTATGCTATTTTACCTCAGCAAGCAGAAATTCTCATCTCTACAGTATCTCAGGAATCTCTCTTGAAGGCCGATGATGCTAAACCCATGTTAACCAATAATAATTCTGATAATGAAGAGCTTACCTCCTCAGTATCTGATAAAGCACTAGCAGAGTTGGACTTTCGCATGGCAGCCCAGAAAACAATGCCCGCAGTAGTACACATCAAATCCAATCAGACCTATAGCCGCAGAAGAAGCTCCAGTATCTGGGATCAGTTTTTTGGATATGAAGGGGAAGGAAATGGAAGCCGCACTGTCTCAACGGGATCTGGTGTGATCATTTCTGCTGACGGCTACATAGTAACTAACAATCACGTTATCGAAAATGCAGATGAACTAGAAGTTACCTTGTTTGATAATCAAAGCTACAGTGCCAAGGTGATCGGTACTTATCCCATAACAGATCTGGGATTAATCAAAATTGAAGGTCTTGACCTGCCTTTTGTAGAGCTCGCGAACTCAGATGAAGCTACTGTAGGAGAATGGGTACTGGCAGTGGGTAACCCTTTTAATTTATCCTCAACGGCCACAGCGGGAATAGTCAGTGCAATCGGAAGAGATCTAAATATCATTAAAGGAAAAAGATATCTGGATGAGCAGGGAAGACAGGTCGGCGAAACTGCTATCGAATCCTTCATCCAGACTGACGCTGCAGTTAACCCTGGTAACAGCGGGGGAGCCCTGGTCAATCTCGAGGGTAAACTCCTGGGTATAAATACTGCGATTGCATCTCCTACAGGCACTTATGCAGGATATGCTTTTGCCGTACCTGCCAACATTGTAAGAAAGGTAGTAGAAGACTTGATGGAGTTTGGGAAGGTTCAACGTGGCTACATTGGCATTGAAGATATGGAAAGCCTGAACGCAAATTTAGCTAGACAGTTTGACGTGGATATTACAGAAGGCGTATTGATAAAGAGTATGCCTGGACCTGAACTGAGTGGTGCTGCCAAAGCTGGAATCAGACCGAATGATATTATCGTTAGTGTAGATGGTATCAATGTGAAAAACGAAGCTAAACTCCTGGAACTGATCGCCAGGAATCGTCCTGGGGACGAAGTCTCCGTTACTGTATACAGGAGAGGGGACTATAAGACATTCAAAGTTACCCTGACTGATACCCGGGGAAATACAGAACTCAGAGCTAATGGTAGAAGCGAGATATTGTCTGAACTTGGCGTGGAATTTGTGGAAGCTAATGAGAGCATCTTGAAGCAATATGGCTTTGAACACGGGGTAGCCGTCTCCAAACTGGTTGCGGGTGAGATCAGAAGACAGGCCGAGATGAAGGAAAACTTCATCATTATCCGTGTAAATGGAGATGAAGTAGGAAATGTAGATGCGTTGGTGCGCACGCTGGAACGCAGTAGAGGTAATATACGCTTTGAAGGGTTCTATCCTGGAGGACGCTATCTATACGAATATGTGATAGAATTGTAATTATTGCAAAATGATATCGGCTATATTGAAATAAATTAATTATTTAGCCATCAACTTTCAAGTTTAAGCAGATTTGAAGTATCCAAGCCACCCAAACCACCAGGCAAGGGTGGTTTTTTATTTTGGAATATTTTCGGTAACATTCTGTTATGAGCTATTTTTTTACGAGCGAAGCAGTCGTACCTATGCGTGGTGAACCCAAAGAATCTGCTGAGATGGTCAGTCAGGTACTTTTTGGAGAAAAGGGTGAAATCCTTACCACACATGATTCGTGGTGCCAGATACGCTGCGCAGAAGATGATTATGAAGGTTGGGTAGACAGGAAAATGATTCTGGAAATAGATCCGGAAACAGTTGAAGCTATCTGCGATTATCGATTCGTGCTGGATGGGGCACTGCTGATGGAAGATCAGACTGAAATGCGGCTTCCACTGGGAGCGAGAATACCCCTGCGTTCCTCAGAAGAACTGCCTGTCAATTTTCAAATAGAAAACAGATCATGGAGTATACTGGATTCCCTCCATATGATCGTAGCGCAGGAAAAAACTCAGCTGATTTCTCTTTCACGCTATTTTCTGAATATTCCTTATCTTTGGGGAGGCCGTAGTGGCTGGGGATTAGACTGCTCAGGCTTTATACAGGTACTTTTCAGGATGGTAGGATTGAAAATTCCACGTGATGCTTCCTTGCAGGCTTCTCATGGAGAAGAAGTTCCTTTTGGAGAACACATGCCGGGCGATCTGGCATTTTTTCGGAAAGAAAACCAAAATCGCATCACCCACGTAGGTATGCTTGTGTCAAAAGCGTCGATTATTCATGCATCTGGGAAAGTAAGACTTGACTTTTTGCGAGAAAATGGCATAATTAACGCTCGCAATAACCAATTGACACATAACTTGGTTTTTATAAAAAGATTTTAGCCAGGTGCATGTACGTGATACCGTTTTAGTATTAAATCAGAATTACCAGGCAATAGGTGTCTGCACGGCAGAAAGGGCTTTTATTCTGGTATACATGCGCAAAGCAGAAATGCTTTCTGACGTGCCTTCTCGCAGGCTCAAGACTGTTCGTGAAAATTACAAATTTCCCTCCATTATTCGTCTCTATCGCTATGTGCAAATTCCTTACAAGAAAGTAAACCTTAGTAGGCAGAATATCTTCAAGCGTGATCGCATGAAGTGTGTATATTGTGGTAGTAAAGAGGCATTAACGCTGGATCATGTGATCCCCAAATCATCGGGTGGACGCGATACCTGGGATAATCTCGTAACTGCATGTCAGAAATGTAACTCCAAGAAGGGTAATATGACTCCCGAGGAAGCGGGCATGGAACTAAGATACATGCCTTTTCGGCCTAGCTTTGTCATGTTTCTTAGCAATTTTGCTGGAAACATTCGGGAGGATTGGAAACCCTACTTATATATGTCTTAGAGGAAATCTCAAAAGTCGACCTCGTCTAATCGATTACGGATCTCTTTTACGATCCTTTGACTGTAGTTGACAGCTCATAAAATTTTCTTCCTTGTTATCGTGTTATTTCAGAGCTTTTTGACGGAATTTTGCAATAATCAACTTTAAAAACTGCCTCAAAGGCTAATCATTTCGAACTACGAGCTATCCTCCGATTTTCTCAAACCCCGTATATCTTCTCAGCACCTCAGGTATTTCAATGGAACCGTTTTCTCGTTGGTTGTTTTCTAGTAAAGCTGCTACAATGCGTGGTAATGCCAACGCGCTTCCATTGAGAGAATGTGCAAGATGAACCTTTTTATGCTCATCTCGGTAGCGAAGCTTAAGCCGGTTAGTCTGAAAGGTTTCAAAATTACTGACTGAGCTGACTTCTAGCCACATTCCCTGTCCTGCACTATAAACCTCCATATCGTAAGTCTTAGCCGAAGTAAACGTTGCATCTCCTGTACATAATATCAGCTTCCTGTAGGGTAATACTAAAGACTCCAGCAACCCCCCAACGTGATCTGCCATCTCTTCTAGTACTTCATAGGATTGATCTGGGTGGACAATCTGTACGATTTCTACTTTGTCAAACTGATGGAGCCGGTTGAGACCTTTGACATCTTTACCATAAGATCCGGCTTCGCGCCGGAAACATGGTGTATATCCACAATTTTTGATAGGTAGATCAGCTTTATTTAATATGACATCACGATACAGATTCGTGATAGGTACTTCGGCAGTAGGAATCAAATACAAGCCATCTTTTTCCACATAATACATTTGACCCTCTTTATCCGGAAGCTGACCTGTAGCATAGCCAGATGCTTCGTTGACCATAAGGGGAGGTTGTACTTCGATATATCCAGCCTGATAGGCCTGATCCAGGAAGTAAGTGATCAAGGCTCTTTGTAGTATTGCCCCCTTACCTATATATACTGGAAATCCTGAGCCAGTAAGTTTTACCCCCAGCTCCCAATCTATAATATTGTGCCGGGCTGCGAGTTCCCAGTGAGGTAATGCCTCAAAGTCAAAAGCTACCTCCAGGTTATTTTGAAATGCTACGACATTATCCTTCTCATCCTTACCTGCAGGTACACTTTCATGCGGTATATTAGGAAGTGTAATGAGTAATTCGTACAAATCCTGTTCAATTTGCTGTACAGCTTGTTCGAATGATTTGATTTCGGCACGCATAGAAGTAGCCTGCTGTTTAGCTGCTTCAGCATCAGCCTTCCTACCCTCTTTCATCAGCTTGCCGATTGACTTGGATACCTGGTTCATCTCTCTTCTGACAGATTCAAGAGAAGTAATCGATTGCTTTCTCTGGTCGTCTTGCTGAATAATTCTCTCTACAGTCTCTGCAACATCAGGTAGATTACGGGTAGATAACCTTTCGATAACCCAGTCTTTTTGTGTTCGCAATCGTTGTATTTCAAGCATGGCTCGCTATTTGTTATATAATTTAGTATTTGATTAATTAGGCACTAAGTAACAAAATCATCATCATTTTCGTATGTAAACCCATAAACAAAAAGAGCTAAGGGGGTAACAATTTTTTGGATTTCTACATTTTGTTTCCTTCTTTTGCTGAAGAAAATAAGCATACATATATCCTACACTGTTTTTCTCGATCATTACGGTATTTCACTCAATTTCATACTCCCTTTATTTTTTCCAGCTGTGAAAAATATGCTCATAATTGGTTAATAGTGACCTTCAAAAAGTAATTTATTTTGGCTTTTGTATGTACGACATAATTGAATTAAACAACAACGATCTCTCAAATCTTCAGGAGATTGCGAAGAAGTTGGACATTAAGGATTTTGAAAAACTTGCAAAACAAGACCTCATCTTCAAGATACTGGACAAACAGGCAATCATGCCGCCCAACGATATTCCAGTAATTACCGACACTCCAGAAGAAGATACTTCCGCCGAAGAAGAAGATACTTCCATCGAAGAAGAAGATACTTCCATCGAAGAGGAAGATATTTTCACCGAAGAACAAGGTAAAGCGTCCTATGAAGATATTGCTCCTATCCCTAATGGTAAGGAGTCGTCTAAGAAGGAAGAAGCTGCGGAGAAGACCTCAGAAAAAGAAAAGGAGGATCAAACTGCCAAGCCTAAACGGAGGAGACGTAAAATTTCTGATAAAGAGCAGGATGAAGACAGTACTGATCAATCAGATAAATCCTCTGCTGATAGTAGATCCAATGATAACCCTGCCAAGACTCGCCGCAAGCGAACTAAGTCTGATACTCGTGATAACTATCGCAAAGATATTCCAAGCTCAAATGGAGGCCCTAGCGACTCCAGATCGGATGCCGCTAGCGAGTTTGAGGGCGTGGTCAGTAACCAGGGGGTACTTGAGGTAATCCCGGAGGGTTATGGATTCTTAAGGTCTTCTGAATACAACTATCTTCCTTCCCCGGATGATATATACGTTTCTCCTTCACAGATCAAACTTTTCGGTTTGAAAACGGGAGACACCGTTTTTGGTCAGATACGTCCTCCTAAAGAAGGTGAGCGCTACTTCGCCTTGCTGAAAGTAGAGAGTATTAATGGAAGAGACCCGGAAAAAGTACGCGACAGAATCTACTTCGATCACCTGACGCCTTTATTTCCCGAGGAACGCTTTAAGCTCTCTAAGTCAAACTTCGCTCAAAGCGAAGATTTATCTTTAAGAATTATAGATATATTCTCTCCTATCGGTAAGGGACAACGCGGCCTGATTGTGGCACAGCCCAAAACAGGTAAAACTGTATTGCTGCAAAAGGTAGCCAATGCCATCGCAGATACTCATCCCGAAGCTTATCTTATTATCCTATTGATCGATGAAAGACCTGAGGAGGTTACGGATATGGCCCGGAATGTAAAAGCAGAAGTTATCGCTTCTACTTTTGATGAGCCTGCAGAGAGACATGTTCAGGTTGCTGGTATTGTTCTGGAAAAAGCAAAACGGATGGTCGAATCCGGACATGATGTAGTTATACTGCTCGACTCTATTACTCGTCTGGCTCGAGCCCACAATACCGCGATGCCCGCATCGGGTAAGATCCTTTCAGGTGGTGTAGACGCCAACGCATTACACAAACCCAAGCGTTTCTTCGGAGCAGCACGTAATATCGAGCATGGTGGATCACTCACGATCCTGGCTACAGCACTCATAGAAACGGGTAGTAAAATGGATGAGGTGATCTTCGAAGAATTTAAAGGTACAGGTAACATGGAGCTTCAACTCGACCGTAGACTGGCCAACCGCCGTATATATCCGGCAATCGATGTTACAGCTTCGGGCACACGTCGGGAAGATTTGCTCTTGGATCCTAATGACATTAACAGAATCTGGGTACTGCGAAAATTTATGGCAGATATGAATCCCGTAGAGGGTATGGAATTCTTGCGTGGGAAAATGCGCAATACGCAAAACAATGAGGAATTCCTCCTCTCAATGAATGGTTAATCGCACTATCCCGTTTATATATGAAGGCCTTGTGATATGTTTCTGCATATTGTAAGGCCTTTTCTATATAGAGTCAAAAATCAGTATGTACACTTCCCTAAGAACTGCGACAGTAGATGATCTGAGATTAATCCAGCATCTGGGTGTAAAAACTTTCATAGATTCTTATGCGGCTAAAAATAATCCAGTACATCTCAGACAATATCTGGACGAAAAGTTTAGCCTTCAACATCTGAAAAATGAACTGGAAAATCCTGATACCACATTTATTCTGGGTTGTTATCATGAGATTCCTATAGGATATCTCAAACTTAATGTAGACCAGGCACAATCAGAATCAGGCTTAAAAGAGGGACTAGAAATTGAGCGTATTTATGTCTTGAGACACTACCAGGGCAAGGGTTTGGGAAGCCTATTCATTGCCCATGCAAATGAAATGGCCCAAACACATCAAAAAAAATTCCTCTGGCTGGGTGTATGGGAAAAGAACCCCCGAGCGATCAGATTCTATGAAAAACAAGGCTTCGACATTTTTGATACACATGACTTTGCCATGGGGGATGAAATCCAGAAGGATTATCTCATGAAGCGGGATCTTTAGTCAGATCAAGTGTATCACTCTACGATAACGTAGTATGTTCGTTGATTCTTATTTGTAAATTCAATTTTGGGCGTCGCCTGTAGGCCGGAAAGTTGATGTTCATTCACAATAAAATAAGCATTAGTGTCTATTTCCTGTTTAATATTGAGGATCTGTTGTTTCTCTCTGGTAAGATAGAACCCCATTCTGAGCGGAAGGTCTACATCCCGGTACAGATATAATGGTTTATCCATGGTTTGTCTTGCTATTTCCAATGCCTGATCTTTTTCCATCTGCGTATCACTATTCGGTAGAGACCTGGCGGGAAACATTGTGAGGTCAATGATCACACGAGAAAGGATCAGGGCAGTAATAAGTACCGCTGTACG
This sequence comes from uncultured Bacteroidia bacterium, assembly GCA_964468435.1. Taxonomy (GTDB): domain Bacteria; phylum Bacteroidota; class Bacteroidia; order J057; family J057; genus JBCCTX01. The sequence continues at coordinate 135,660 of CAYXVE010000002.1, forward strand.
GTAAACTGTAAATCGCATATGGATAAAAAATAAACCTCCGAACAAAAGGCTGGAAAAAACAGATACCCCAATAATATGCGATAAGGATTTCAGCTCTGGGATAAAAGGCAATGCGAGACATCCCAATGCGGCAATAAGAAGGATACTCCCCCAGATATAGTGAATAATTTTTTCAAGTTTGGGTGTTTCATCTCTGTACTCGAGATATGCAAATACGAGCAAATAAATCATAAAAGGGTATAACATATACACATATCGCTGCCTTGTTCCAGGTGAAAACCAGTATATGAGGATATTACTGATTAACATAAAAAAGGAAAAGCGCATGAATGGATCTTGATGTATGCGCTTCCATACTTTTTTGTGAAATAAAAACGGGACAAACAGACTGGCTGGAAGAATATTTTTGAGAAATTCTACAGGAAAAACGGCAAGATTCACAAAGAACGAATGTATACCCTTTGAAAGGACCGTTCTGTCACTGGATTCTGACCACAGGGTTTCCAGGAAACCCATAGGAGAGTTGTCCTGATCATATAGCATAAAGAATCCCGCAATAATCAGGATAAACATTCCGATGGCATTGAAGTGACGTAAGGTAAATAGTTTGTCAAGTTGTTGATAATAAATGCAAAAAGTCAGTAAGCTGATCCCCTGAAAAGCCAGCGAGGGAAGTCCCTTGGTCAGGAATCCTATGGCTGTCAGAAAATAGCTGACCATAAAAAGTTTCCAATACTGACCACGTGGGCCAAAATGAAAGATAGATACAATGCTGGTAAATGTGATCAGGGAGTAAAAAAGATCTATCTCTGCTAGTTGGGAATAAAACAGGAACAGATCAATACTAACGAGGAATAGTAATGCGCTAAGCTCTGCAAAGTCTTTGTGAACATACTTTTTCCCCATACGAAACATGATGAATCCCATTAACAGTAGCGAAAATGGAGAGAAAAATCGAATCGCCCACTCGCTGTAGGAACCCAATATTTTTGTGGAGAGAAGAATCATCCAGTTCCATACAGGAGGTTTTTTATAGTAATATTCACCATAAATAGTTGGTACTATCCAGTTTTTATGGAGATCCATTTCCAGTGCCACCAGCGCTCTTCGGGGCTCTTCCATCCGCAAGGGTTGTTTTCCCAGGTTGATATAGAGAGAAATAGCTATCCCACCCCACAACATCAGAGTCCAGATCAATGATATTCTTTCATTTATGGATTTTGCGTTAATATTTATTTCCATTATTTGTATAAAATTATCGGTATTACTTCCTCCGTACTACAATTACGCTGGCAGTAACGAATCACCTTTTAATATCTTAGATTTTATTCTATCTTCCCATAAGCTAATTTCATCTAAGTGGAACAAAATAACAACAATACTTCAACTGATTTGAACTTTAATATGAATGAGGACACTCATAGGGAATTATTACGTCAGTTGGTATACCGAAAAAAGAAGATATATAAGGGAGGTGGGGAAAGAGCGATCAAGAAGCAGAAGGACAAAGGAAAAATGACAGCCCGTGAACGAATACAGTATTTGTTGAATGACCGCGATGAATTTTGGGAAATTGGTACCCTGGCGGCTGATGGGATGTATGAAGATTATGGGGGAGCACCCTCCGCAGGTGTAGTTTCCGGAATCGGTAGAGTCTCCGGGAGCTTATGTGTCATAGTAGCCAATGATGCCACTGTGAAGGCAGGAGCATGGTTTCCCCTTACAGGGAAAAAAAATCTGCGTGCACAGGAAATCGCCATGGACAATCACCTGCCGATTATATATCTGGTAGACAGTGCTGGGGTATTCCTGCCATTACAGGATGAGATATTTCCGGATAAAGAACATTTTGGGCGTATATTCAGGAACAATGCGATCATGAGCAGCAAGGGAATACCCCAGATTGCTGCGATTATGGGACCCTGTGTAGCCGGGGGTGCCTATTTACCCATTATGAGTGATGAAGCGCTAATTGTAGAAGGTACAGGGTCGGTATATCTGGCTGGCCCCTATTTGGTAAAATCTGCTATAGGAGAGGACACAGATTCAGAAACCCTTGGAGGAGCAGAGACCACCACAGCCCTTTCCGGAGTAGCCGACCATAAGGTGCCCAATGATAAAGCCTGTCTGGATAAGATAAAATCTATCCTCGGTAAAATAGGCAATCTCCCGCTGGCAGGATTCAATCGCACCAAAGCTGTAGCACCCAAACGCAGTCCCAAAGATATCATTGGGATACTTCCCGGGGACAGAACTCGTCCATATGACATGATGGAAATATTGGAGTGTATTGTGGATGCTCATAGTTTCGAAAGCTATAAGGAAAATTATGGCAAGACCATCATATGTGGATATGCCCGGGTCGATGGATGGGCTGTAGGGATTGTCGCAAATCAGCGCAAAGTGATCAAATCGGCTGAAGGTGAAATGCAATTGGGAGGGGTAATTTATGGAGATGCAGCAGATAAAGCTGCAAGGTTTATCATGAATTGTAATCAAAAACGCATTCCATTAGTTTTCTTTCAGGATGTTACTGGATTCATGGTGGGTTCCAGAGCCGAACATGGAGGCATAATTAAGGATGGCGCAAAAATGGTGAACGTTGTTGCTAATTCTACCGTACCTAAGTTTACTTTTATTGTGGGTAATTCTTATGGGGCAGGAAACTATGCGATGTGTGGTAAGGCCTATGATCCAAGGTTGATATATGCATGGCCATCAGCCAGGATTGCAGTGATGGGAGGCGAGCAGGCAGCCAAAACTTTACTCCAGATACAGGTTTCAGCCTTGAAAAAGAAAGGTGAAGTAATAGATGAAGCAACCAAGAAACAATTACTGGATGAAATCGTGGCAAAATACGAAGAACAGGTGTCACCTTATTATGGGGCGGCACGATTGTGGGTGGATGATATCATAGATCCATCTGATACCCGTGAGTTGATCTCTGTAGGGATTGAAGCTGCCAACCACCAGGCTGAAATCAGCCTGTTCAACCCTGGTATAATTCAGACGTAGTTGAATAAGTTTTATATTTTGCATAAATGAGAGAAAGAGAATTTAAAGCACTCATCAGTCTGCTGGATGATAATGACCCAGGGATTGAGTCTCACATTGAAAAGACTCTGCTTTCTATGGGCGACTCTGTTATCCCCAGATTGGAAGAAGCTTGGGAAAAAGAAAACAATGAAATCGTTCAGAACAGGATAGAAGATATCATACATACCATACAAAGCCACAGAACGGAAAAAGAACTGACTGAATGGAAGGCTTCACCGCATACCCCTTTGTTGGAAGGCTGGTATCTGGTGAGTAAATACCAGTTTCCCGAGATCTCTTATGAGACTTACTACAATGCTATCAATCGCCTGATACACAAAGCCTGGCTGGAGCACAGTCCTCATATGAACTTACCCGAAAAAATCAACGTGATCAACCGGATGATTTTCCAGCGCGAGCGATTTCGTGTAAACCGTTCCAAGCCACTTGATCCTCAGAACTATTTCCTCAATGGACTGATAGACTCCAAAAAAGGTGGACCTATCTCCCTAGCGATGCTAATCATGATCATCTGCCAGGATCTGAAAATTCCGGTGCGAGGTATTCCTATTCCAGGTCATTTTATTTTGATCTACCGTGATAGCAGGAATGAGTTCTTCATGGATCCGATCAACAGAGGAGCATTCTTTACCCGTAAAGATTTGAAAAAATACCTCAAAGAAGTAAATGTCGTCGAAGATGAGAAATATTACAATCCCGTATCAAATGTTGATACGATTATCGAATTGGTAAACATGGTGATCACCTGTTACAGACAGGCCAAGGATAAAAGTGAAGCCAAAATTGTCCAGTGGGAGTCCTTACTCCAAAAGCTCAAATATGAATAATTTTTCACAACCTAACCCAAGCATATGGATGAATCTCAGATCCCGGCCGTTATCATAGAAGATGAGAAAAACAGTCAGGCACTTTTGAAAGAGTTGATCGAACAATATTGTGGAGAATTGGAAGTAGTAGCAATCGCTGGAAGTGTAAAGAAGGCAATAGAAGCTATCGAGACAGAAAAACCTTCGATTATATTTCTGGATATAGAGTTGCCTGATGGCGATGGTTTTCAGGTGCTGGAATATTTTGAGCAACCCGGTTTTGAAATCATATTCACAACCGCATATGATCAGTATGCAATGCGGGCATTCAAATTTTCTGCTATCGACTATTTATTGAAGCCCGTAGACATAGAAGAATTGCAGGAAGCCGTTAATCGCGCAATTAAAAAGACCCAGGAAGGACATTCGCAGGATACAAATGATCAGATCGCAGCCCTACTCAGAAATATCCGGGGTAAGCAATCCGAACTTAAACGTATTGTGCTTCCCACTTCCAACGGTTTTACAGTTGTCAATCCCAAAGATATTATTCGTTGTGAGTCTGACCGCAATTATACTTTTATCTTTTTGACAGATGGCCGTAAAATTCTGGTTTCACGTACCATCAAAGAATATGAAGAGTTGCTGGAGGATTACGACTTCTTTCGCATACATCAATCCCATCTCATCAATCTTAAATATCTCAAAAACTATACAAGGGGTAGAGGAGGCTATGTAGAGTTAACGGATGGTACAACACTGGATGTGTCTGCACGTAGGAAATCAGAATTTCTGAAACGAATGGCAGCAGGAGATTAAAAATTAGTATTTTTGCAGTTCATAAATGCGTAAAGCTTTATCATATTTGATCAAAACAGCTAGAATGCTTTTCATAACTTCTAGTCTTTCACTAACAATTCGGTGATGCTGGCTGTTGTTATGCTACTATTTTACACGCTTTTTAACACTCTGTATGGAAATCACGTTGACACCCGCACGCATTGTTCAAGAGTTAGATAAATATATCATTGGCCAGCAAGAGGCCAAGAAATCTGTAGCCATTGCACTACGCAATCGCTGGCGAAGACTGAATGCCAAGGACGAAATCCGCAAGGAAATTATTCCCAATAACATCATGATGATCGGCCCGACGGGTGTGGGTAAGACCGAGATCGCCAGACGATTAGCACAGCTCGCACAGGCTCCTTTTGTCAAGGTAGAAGCTTCCAAGTTCACAGAGGTGGGCTATGTTGGTAGAGATGTGGAGAGCATGGTGCGGGATCTGGCTGAGCAAGCAGTAAATATGGTGCTGGAAGAGCAAAAAGAGTCGGTCAGGGAGAAGGCAAGAGAAAGTGCCGAAGAGGTTATTCTGGATATTCTAATCCCACCCGTAACTCAACCCCGAGGTCGTAATACGTACTCTCCTACAGGAGTTACTGAAGACTCCAATGAGAAGAAGAAAATAGGGTACAGTACAACATCTGCTTATTCAGACGATGAACTAAATGAGCGCACGCGTTCGAAGTTCAGGGAAAAACTGAAAAACGGAGAATTGGATGATCGCATGATTGAGGTAGAGGTTACTGTTCCTACACACAATGTTCAGATTGTCGGGCCTATGGGAATGGAGGGCATGGATGGCCTTCAGGATATGCTGAGTGGGATGATCCCCAAGCGCCAGAAAAAGCGCAAAATGAGCGTCGCAGAAGCCCGTGAGCACCTCACCAATGAGGAGGCGGAAAAAATGATCGATATGGATAACGTGGCCAGGGAAGCTGTTAACCGTACAGAGAACAGTGGAATCATCTTTATCGATGAGATTGACAAGGTAGCTGTTTCCAGTTCTGCCAGGGGAGGTCCGGATGTATCACGTCAAGGTGTACAGCGTGATCTGCTACCGATTGTAGAAGGTTCCGCCGTCAATACCAAGCACGGTATCGTCAAAACAGATCACATTCTTTTTATTACAGCTGGTGCTTTTCACGTTGCCAAGCCTTCTGATCTCATACCAGAACTACAGGGCCGTTTTCCCATACGTGTGGAACTCAACTCCCTTACACAAGAAGATTTTGTCAAAATCCTGACCCAACCCCGCAATGCCCTCACCAAGCAATACCAGGCTTTGCTGGAGAGTGAAGGTGTGGCTCTTAGCTTTGATGAGCAGGCGATCGATGAGATTGCAAATCTCGCCTTCAGCGTCAACCAGGAAGTGGAAAATATCGGCGCAAGACGCCTGCATACCATCATGAGCAACCTCCTCGATGAAATACTTTTCGAAGTCCCCGACCTCAATTCGAAACAGAGCTTCCATATTACCTATGATTTTGTCAAGGAAAAACTGGATCATCTGGTTTCTCAGAAGGATCTGAGCCATTACATATTGTAATAACCCCCGTAGGTACAGGCATGCCTTGTGCCTGCAGAGGTACTGTTGCCAGGCTAAAGGACTACATCTGACAGAAGTTTTTTTCGTAACCCATAAATTATTATTGGCAAGTCATTATAACAGCATGTCACTCTAGCTTAAAATCTACATTCACATACATACGTACAGGTACATCGTTACCTCCCTGCTTACCGGCTACCCAGGTGGGACTACCTAGCAATACACGTATTGCTTCTTTATCACAGCCCATACCCACGCCTTTGACTACCTTTACATCCTTCACACACCCGGTTTCATCCACGACAAACTGAAGTACCACACGACCTTGAATGCCATTATCACGGGCCAGTCTGGGATATTCAATGTTCTGATTTAAGTATTTCATGAATTTCAATTCTCCACCGGGGAAGGTAGGCATCATCTCCACAAAGTCAAAAGGCTGATGAGGTTCCGGCTTTGGTTCTGGTTCCGGTTCCGGCTCTGGTGGTTCTTCCATCTCGAAATCTTCCACTACGACTGAGTCTTCTCCTTCAAGTGTTTCCAGGCCTGCGTCTACATCCATCAGTTCATCCTGTGTAGCAAATTCCTCTTCTTCAATTACCTCATCATCGGGTTTGACTACAGGTTCTACGTATTTGACCGTCTTGGGCTTAGGTTTCTCAATCTTTGGCTCTGACGGTTTTTTACGTTCAATAGGTGGAGGTGCTGAAAGTTGCGAATATTGTACGATCTTGACCTTTTTGGAAGATTGGTTGTCTGCTGGCTTGGCTTTAAACTTATTAATAGCGAAGGGGATAAATATAGCCAGTACATACACTGTCAGCGTTATTCCAAAAGAGTTGCTTAAGTATTTTTTATAGGCCTTCCGGAGTTGATACGCTCCGTAAGCCTTGTTTTTATTTTGAAACAGGATATCTGTAAAATCCTGATCCTGATACATGTTATCGCTCATGACAATAGTTGTTGATAGGTTATATCAGTTATTGAAAGCAGTAGATTCGCCGTCCACACTGCCGGATTGTTTATTGGGTGCGATCAGTTCCTGATCCTCCTTATGGATATCGACAATAGCATACCTCCGTATGCCATTGACGTTCATTTCATCTAGAATGTCCACCAGATTTTTATATCTAGAATCTACATCTGGCTTGATCAATACTACCAGGTCATTGATCAATTGATTTTGCTCCAGAAGCACACCACGAACTCCATTATCGTCATTTCCGTTGATGTTGAAATGGGTTTCATTTACTTCAGGATCTGTGAGGCCCATATACCAGAAGATCCGGTCATCTGAAGACAGTACAATAGACATAGCCTTGGATTCCTTGACAGCCTGTATCTGTTCTTCCTGGTCTGCTTCATCCGGTTTCAATGGCATCACTAGTTCCATTGCCTGGGGATTGTTGAAAGTAGTTGTCAACATAAAGAAGGTCAGAAGCAGAAAGGCCAGATCTGTCATCGGCGTCATATCGATGTCTGTGGCATTTTTCTTATTATATTTATCGTTATATTTTTGAGCATTCATTTCTTATTCTATTTCGGTTACAAGGCTGAAACGAGTGATATTATTTTCGACTAAGACATCCATTACCCGGTCTATGACCGGGAAGGGGGTATGTTGGTCGCCTTTGATAGAAACCCTGAGTCTGGGATTTACTGAACGTGCCATGACGATCCACTCCTGCAATTCATTCTGTGTAGAGTCGCAGGGTATACCGCTCATCGGATAAGCCTTTCGCTCGTAATCGCCCTTGGATAGCCAGTCAGAAAGTTCAGCTACGGGAACTCCAAAACTAGAGGCTAGTGAGAAGTTTCTCGCTTGCTTCTCAGTAAGGGCAAAATCATGTCGCTGGCCCATCCGCTTGATCAGATTTTCCCGGGTAAACTTATTATCGATGTTGAAAAATAGTCTACCGTCTTCTGCCACGGTGATGGTCATGATATCTTTATCAGGAAGTTTGGCTTCCGTTTGAGAGGCTGGTGTTGTCACGTCTACAGGCTCTTCGGTTTTGAAGGTAGTTGTAAGCATGAAGAATGACACCAACAAGAAGGCCATATCCACCATGGGGTTCATATCAAGCTTAGGGACCTGATTTTTGATGCTTACCTTAGGCATAAGATTTATGTTGTTATGTTCCTGTCGGATTAGGCTTTGATGAGTTTTCTTTCTTCCTCACCATTTTGGGATTTAAATGTGTGAAGAATGCTAAATGCAGCCTCATCAATAGCATAAGAGATTCGGTCTATGCGGTTGGTGAAATAATTGTAAAATACGATAGCTACAGCTGCGGTAGAGATACCCAGTGCAGTAGTTACAAGTGCCTGTGAGATACCATTTGCCAGGCCGATAGGGTCGGGAGAACCTGCACGTGCCAGGGCTGCAAAGGCTTTGATCATACCAGTTACTGTTCCGAGGAGACCGATCAACGTAGCTACGGATGCCAGGGTAGAGATGATCATGAGATTGTTGACCAGAGAAGGAATTTCCAGCTGAGTAGCTTCTTCCAGATCTTTTTCAATGTTTGCCAGTCTCTTATCCTTATTGGATTGTTTATCTGCTTCTGCTTCCTGATAGGAGATCAGACCACTACGGATGACATTGGCCAGGGAGCCTTTCTGCTTATCGCAGGCTTCTATTGCTTCGCTGATCTGGCCCTTATCCAGCATGGATTTGATCCTCTTCACGAAAACCTGGTTCTTTTGTTTACCCCTTGCAGAGGTAATGGTGAAAAATCGTTCCAGAATAAATGTGAGTAGGATGATCTGAAAAGCCAGAAGCAAAACGACGATGTAACCGCCTTTGTAGACGACACCCAGATAATTCCCCTGAACAGGCTCATTTAAAGTGCTTCCACCTTCAAAATTCGCTGGATCACCCAGAATATACGTATAAATGAGATATGCTACGATAAGGGATAGCGGAAAAACAACCGCTACCATAGCGGATTTTACGTTCTCATGTAGGGATAAACGCTGATTCATTTTAGAGGGATTTGATTGATAGTTATGGTTAATTATTTGCTCTAAAATTAGAATCTGCTCACCAGTCCAGGAATGATTTTTTGCAGGGGTAGAGACATTATAAAAACATTGCGCAGGGTGACTTTTATCAAAGGAGGTATTCTAGTATGCGTTGTGAAGGATCAAAGGGGGAAAGTTCAGAAAGTCCTAGTTTTTCCACGGCAAGATGTATGGCTTCACGATCTGGCAGGTCGGGATTATGAGCATAAAATTTTCCTGCACGGGTCAGGCACACCATCGGAATCAGGCCAATCAGTTCTGAGCCTGTAGGCTTTACACCGTAGTGTCTGGCAGCAGTCTTGATGGCTTCATAGGCTATATGAGGGGGGCTTTCACGTATGTTGACTAGATTAGTAGATACCTGGGTGCATTGAAACTCAGGAATATACCATCCGATCGCTTTGACAGATTTACACATACCTGGTATTCGGATGGGTATCCCGTATTCATCCCTAAGAATCTTATCATGTTTTCTCAGTACTTTTCCACTTTCTCTTACATCTGCAGCAATGCGTTTGGCGATAGAAACATTTTGAGTATTTAAATTAACATTATACGCTACTAGAAAATCACGTGCACCGATGACTGTCTGCCCCTGCCTGGGCTGATAGATTTGGGGACCATAGTCAGGTTTCCAATCAGGGTGTGAGATTTTCTGGGTAAAACCTTCATACTCTCCTGAGCGAATTTCTGCCAGGTTCTTACGGTGTGGGGCCGTGGCAGCGTATTCGTACATATATACAGGGATGTTCAGCATGTTACCTACTCGATGACCCAGCTGATGTGCCAACATCACTGTCTCTGCCATGCTGATACCTCTTATAGGGATCAGGGGACATACATCTGTGGCACCCATACGTGGGTGTATACCTTTGTGAAGACGCATGTCTATGCGTTTACTGGCAATTTTGATAGCCTGATACGCAGCTTCCACTACGCTCTCAGGACTGCCCGCAAACGTAAATACGGTGCGATGAGCTGTTTCTCCTCGGTCTGTATGCAGCAATTTTACCTGATCTACAGATTCAATGGCCTCTGCGATTGCTGCTAACACAGATGAGTCTCTTCCCTCACTAATATTGGGGACACACTCGATAATCCTTTGCATGTATACCACGGGTTTTTGGCAAAGGTAACAGTTGACCTGCAACTGCCCAAGATCATACTAACAGTGGTATTGGGTATTTGACAATAAGGTCATAAATTGCTTATGTTAGACTTATTATGGAGAAGACCCTTCTCATATTTGATTTTGATGGCACGATTGCCAATACACTAGAGGTTGCAGTGGACATCGCCAACGAACTAAGCGTTGAATTTGGCTTCCCTTCCATCACAAAAGATGAGTTTGTAGAACTCAGAGGGAAAAGTATACCCGAATTGTTGCGTATGTCTGGACTTAGCTGGTGGCAGTTACCTTCCGTGGTCAGGAGAGCACGCGATCATTTTAAGTCCCGGTTAGCAGAAGTGCCTCCCGTATCGGGTATGCCTGAAAATCTTGATATACTCCGTCAAAGAGGATACTTACTGGGGATCCTGACATCGAATACTCAGGAAGGGGTCAATGCATTTCTGGATATGTATAATCTCCAACTATTTGAGTTTATTCATGCACCAGACTCCATATTTGGCAAAGCCAAACGACTCAGGGAAATCCAGAAAAAATACCGCTTAGCGGAAAAACAGATGGTCATGATCGGAGACGAAGCCCGGGATATCGACGCTGCTCACAAGGCAGATGTGGATGCAGTGGCTGTTACCTGGGGTTTTCATACCCAGCAATTGTTGGAAGGCCATCATCCACTGCACCTGATTGATCATCCGGATCGATTGCTGGATCTGTTTCCTGAAAAGAATGCCACTAATACCAGTTCATAGCTATCTGTCTGCGTTGCACCTTTTTCCAACAAATACAAAAAACCTCCCAACTACCGTAAACTTACCCCGTATAGTAGGTTATATTTTCGGGGTTGCAAAAAATGAAAGGACGATAGTGTTGTTGGTAGAGTATATAGTGAAATGAAACTAAATGGGTTGTAGTAGATCAACAATTGACATTTTATTTCACTTATTCATAAAAACCTTCTATATTTCCATTGCACGGTGTATTGTTAGTATATGGGGCCCCCAAGTTGTGCGGGGGTCCCTGCTTTTTTTAATCAATATCGTGCCCGTATTTATGGGAATATTTCTCATAGAGAAATTGCTGTCGAGCATCCAGCTGTATTTCCCTGCCCTGAATAAATGCATGCAGCAATTTGTTGGTGCGCATGTCCAGCGCATCTCCTTCACTGACAAACAGTGTAGCATCTTTGCCTACTTCAAGTGAGCCGGTTCGGTCATCGACACCGAGTATCTTAGCAGTGCTAAGAGATATGGATTGAACAGCTTTTTCATAATCTACTCCATAGGCCACGGTGGTCCCAGCGAGGAAAGGAAGGTTTCTGGCACGGGCAGTCATCCCGATATTCACTCCTAAACAATAGGTAATGCCAGCCCGATCCAGATCTGCTGCTTGTTTAAATGGATATACCGTATCTTCGTGATCGTACCCAGGGAGGCTGTGTACGTTTCCAATTATAACGGGTATATCATGCTTGAGCAAGAGATCTTTGACAAGGATTGCCTCATAACCACCGACGACCACTACGCGTTCGACGCCATACGATTTCGCCATTTTTACACTGCTGACGATACTCTTTGCACGATCTGTATGAATATACAGTGTTTTACTTCCGTCATAAAAGCCCTGCATAGCTTCGAGTTTGAGGTTTGTCTCCTCTCGGTTTTCCAGATTGGCATAGGTCGCAGCCTCCTCAAACATCGTGTTGAGTTCCTGAACGATCGGATCATAGTCTTCATTCTTGCGAGGTTCTGTCTCTCCTAGCCACCACCGAGGGCCATACATCTTGGAAGGCCAGTTAAGGTGTATACCATCATCTGTCTGGTAGGTTGCATCCTCCCAGTTCCATGCATCCAGTTGTACTATGCTGGAGCTACCTGAAATGACCCCACTTTCGGGGGTAATCTGAGCCATCAGGATTCCGTTGAAGCGCATGGTAGGGATCAATTCCGAGTCTGTGTTATAGGCGATGATAGATCTGACATTAGGATTGTAGGTTCCCTGCTCTCCCGCATCCCTGGTTGCTCGTAAGGCACTTACTTCCACTAATCCCAGATTAGTAGTAGGCATGATGAATCCTGGATAGATATGTTTTCCGCTAAGGTCGATCACCGTGTAGCCATCGTCATCTACGGTCTCATCAGATTGAGCTACAATGGTAAGCTTACCTGCTTCAAAGCCTATCTGTGCATTTTCAATCACTTCCCCATTGCCCAGATGAGCTGTAGCTCCTTTAAGCAAGATAGGTGATTCCTGAGGATCAGCCGGGATGACCCGGGTTTGAGCCAGCATACATGCTGGAAAGAGTATGATGAGTATTGTTATATGTATATATTTCATTGATTTGATGTGTTTTATTGTGTTTAGAATATCCACTACGGTGGTTTGTCTTCCGTGGTCTGCCTTTCCCGATATCCCAAATAATGGCATAAATTGGGGGCGCCCGTTATCTATTTCCTGTAAATCACTACATCTTCGCAACCCCAGTGATGCTTGTAAGACCTTGACGCCATTTGCGTTGGAACTCCATTAGATTTCGCATCTTTCATCTTTTCTATCAGTCTGGCTCTTTCGAGCTTAATCTCGTACTTGCGTTTTTGGTCTTCCTCGATGTCGAAGTAGACTGTACCATCCACAATGGTCTTTTCTGCCCTAGCGTAAATAGATAATGGATGATCAGACCAAAGAACAAGGTCAGCATCTTTTCCCTTCTTAATGCTGCCCATACGATCATCTAGGTGTAGGAGTTTAGCTGAGTTAATGGTTACCATAGCCAAAGCATCCTCTTCAGGGATATCTCCATACTTGATGCTTTTGGCAGCTTCTTGATTCAGACGGCGCATCATCTCTGCATCGTCAGAGTTGATGGTTGTCACCACCCCTTCACGTTGCATAATGGCAGCATTATAGGGTATAGCATAGCGCACTTCCCACTTATATGCCCACCAATCAGAAAAAGTAGATCCTCCGGCACCATGCTCAGCCATTTTATCTGCGACTTTGTAGCCTTCCAGGATGTGCGTAAAAGTATTGACCTTAAATCCAAAGCGCTCTGCAACCTTCATCAGCATATTGATCTCGGATTGTACATAGGAATGACAGGAAATAAATCGCTCGCCATTGAGGATTTCCAACATAGCTTCATGCACCAGATCTTTTCGTGGTGGAGCAGTATTGCCTTTTTCTGCAAATGAGAGTGCGTTATAAGCTGCCCATTCTTTTTGATAGTCCAGGGCCGCGGTAAACGCATCCACCAATACCTGTTCTACCCCCATTCGTGTCTGTGGATAGCGTATGGATTGGCTATTGCTGGTACGCTTAACATTTTCACCTAGTGCAAATTTGATATAACCATCAGCATCCTTGATCTTGAGATCTTCAGGGGCTTTGCCCCAACGAAGCTTGATCAGGGCAGATTGCCCTCCTATGGGGTTTGCAGAGCCATGCAGGATCTGAATTGCTGTTACACCGCCGGAGAGTGCGCGATAAATTTCCTGATCATCCGACTCAATAACATCGCTGATACGCACCATGGAAGAATTGGTAGCGACATCGTTAATGGAAGCCGCGGCAATATGTGAGTGTTCATCGATAATTCCTGGAGTGAGATGCTTCCCCGTTCCATCGATTACTATAGCACCATTTGCATTTAGATTCTGTCCCACCTGACTTATCTTACCATTTTCAACCCGTACATCTGCATTTTCTAACTTACCTTCCTCTTCCATGGTCCATACGGTTGCATTTTTGATGAGCATATTATTCTGCTCAGGTAACTCACTTGTTCCATATGCTACAAATGGGTAAATGACTTGACCAAGTTCTAGCTCTCCAGGGCTATCATTTTCATCTTTATCATCAGGATCCATGGCTTCCTCGTAGGTGGCTTTCCAATCCAGCCACTTGCCTTCTCCATCTGTACCTCGACCCGATAAATTTTCTTCATCCACCCACCCCGAAAGCTTGTATAGGGTTTCTTCAATCTCCACATTCAGGGTAAGCATTTCTTCAGATGTCTTGATCATCGCCTTTAGCTTTGTGGTATCATTGATGATCAACTGAGCTTTTTCTTTTCCCGGTTTTCCGGTTATTTCCAATTCATAGGTTTCATCCCCCAGACTTAGCATGTATTTCCCAGACAGGTCAGGCAAATCCTTATCTGCGATTTGATACTTTTTTCCCTGAATCCAATTTTCATAGATAATGACATCGTCTTCAAAGATAGGACTAGATGTGATAATGAAGTTTGCAATCTTTCCTTCGTTCAAATCCCCAAGCTGATCTTGCATCTGAAGCATGTTGGCTGGAGTATGTGTGAGCGCTTTCAATGCTGCTGCTTCTGATAATCCATAATCGAGCGCTTTGCGCAGATTTTTCCAAAAGTCCTTTTTGTTTTTAAGTCCATCTGTTGTAAGCGCAAACTCTATCCCTTGAGCTTCGAGTACACCGGGGTTGGCAGGAGCAAGCTCCCAATGTTTCATATTGGCCAATGAGACTTTGTAGGCGTCGATCGGATCTTCTACATTATATGCATTGGGAAAATTAATGGGAACTATGACCCGGGCCTTAGTAGCTTTTACCTCATCGATGCGCTGATATTCATTTCCCCCACCCTTTATAATATATTGTACGCCAAACTCATCTCCTACTTGGTCAGCTCTGAGGAGGTTAATCCAACTGTTTACTTCGAATATCTGAGGAAGACCCTGTAATGCCAGCCATGCATCAAGAGATTTATCGGTAAATGGTTTAGGGTTCTGCTTCTGATACCATTCGGCATCCATGTATGTCTGACGCAACAATGCAATGTACCCCATGGCGGAAGAGGGATAACTTTGGGAGGAACTTCCCTTATCGAATGAGTAATGCGCAGCTACTTTGCTGTGGATCATCACCTCATTATCGCTGGTCTCGCCCAGGGTAACTATTGCTGAAGATCCCCGTGCAATGCCATCGGGCCTGAATGACAATACAGAGCCGAAGCCCATTTCCCGCCAGGTAGCCGCAGCTTTTTTATCCATGGTAAACGCTTCTGCTGCATCAAACTGTGATTTAATTGCTTCATTGGCATTATATGGGCCTTCCGTATCAGGTTGGATCTGCTCTCGCCCAGCATAGGGACTTCCTGATCTCCTTTTTACTTCAGGCATACCATAGTTTGTATGCATATCGATCATGGATGGATAGATATATTTACCTTTCAAATCTACCGTAACATAACCTGCTGGGATGTTGACATAGGTCCCTATTGCTTCGACTTTTCCATCCCGGATCAGGAGGGTGGCATCCAAAAGCTGTGTTTGGTAATCTTTAAAGATGTTTGCGTTTTTAAAAGCATATGCTTTAGGTCGGGAGTCCTTGACATCATTCACGGGAAAAGTTTCCTGTGCAAATGATCCCACCCCTACCAGGAGCCATGCTCCAGCAAAGAGAAATAGTTTTTTCATAGTATTTATTGTTTATAAAGCTTAAGAGCAAAGTGCTACTCAATTGCCATATGTTAAATATCAAATTTAAGTTTTATGACAGTAGTAGATAACTTAATTTGATGATTTTGGAAGAAATATTACTAAATAATAGTTTAAGACAGGACTATTTAGATTAAAATAAGGATTATATCTATTACTTAGCCATAAAAAGTCATTATTGCACTTTCTTTTAGGTTTTGCTGACTTATTTTCTAGGCTATCATATACAAAAGTGGTAAGCATGAGGTGAAAAATAGTTACTATTCCCTCATACTTCAGGATTCATCATAGCCAAAATCTCGCAGATAACTGCTGCTGTCTTTCCAGTTTGCTGTTACCCTTACATAAAGTTGGAGAAAAACTTTGGTACCTAAAAAAGCCTCAATATCCTTTCTGGCTTCTGTGCCAATCTGTTTTAGCATATTTCCCTTCTTGCCGATCAATATTCCTTTTTGTGATTGCCTTTCCACATGTATCGTTGCACCGATCCTTGTAATAGGGTCTTCCTTGCTGGCCTCTTGAAATTCTTCTATCTCTACCTCGGTGCTATAGGGAAGTTCCTGGCGTAGCCTGAGAAATATTTTTTCTCGTATCAACTCAGCAACAAAGAATCGTTCTGGCCGGTCAGAGATTTGTTCGGGGTTGAAATACTGAGGTCCTTCTGGTAAATACTGGAGGATCAATTCTTTGATTTTATCCACATTAGTTCCTTCCAGGGCAGAAATGGGAATAGCTTCCACGAAATTTACTTTATCCTGCAGCTCTGCCATTCTCAAAAAGACCTGATCTTTAGAGACCGCATCTATTTTGTTGATAGCTAGTATCTTGGGAGTATTGCTTTTCGCAGCTAGATTCAGCAGGTCTTCCTCGGGAAAGGTTTCATTGACTGCAATCAGCAAGATGATCAGATCAGCATCCTCAGCTGCAAAGTTAACGGATTGCATCATCGAATGATGCAGTCGATACTTGGGACGGATCAGGCCGGGTGTATCGGAATATATGATCTGATAGTCTTTACCTGTATCTATCCCAAAGATCCGGTGACGGGTAGTTTGTGCCTTGGGGGTGATGATGCTGAGTTTCCTGCCTAAAAGGCGATTGATCAGGGTAGATTTCCCTGCATTGGGTTTGCCAATGATACTGACAAAGCCTGATCTATGTCTGGTTGGGGTTTCTGTCATTGCATCGTCTGCCTATTCTTTTATCAGCAGTTTACCTGTTTCCTGTCTTGAGCCACTTCTTACTTCATAAATATATAGACCTGGTAAAAAATCTGATACATCTACTTTTAGCAATCGATTTTTTTGGGGTATCCATGTTTGTTGATAGCGTTTCTGTCCAAGAGGGGATATCAGGCTGAATGTAGTAGGGGTAGATTCAATGGGATAAAATTGAACCTGAATCTGGGATTCGGCTGGATTGGGATATAGCTGCACAAAATTCCCTTCTGGAAATATCACCTGTTTTTCACTGGAGAACACAAAGCTCCCATATTCATTGATACTTCTGAGTCGGTATATATTCAGACCATGTACAGGATTTTCATCCTGGTGTATGTATTCCTGTAATTGCTGGGAATCGCCACTTGCTGGGATAGTTGCAAGGGTTTCAAATGCCCCATCTTCTTTGAGTGCTCGCTGAATCTCAAAAACTTCGTTTTTCACCTCCTGGCTGGTCTGCCAGTTGAGTGATACGCTTGCCCGACCTGATTCAGTGGTGAACTCTTCGAAGATGGCTGCCGGTGGACCACAATCGGGGAAAAGTATGCGTTCATCAGTCGTAGAGAGCCCTGCCGGATCTGTTACCGTCAATCTGTACCTGTACCAATACACCTCAGTACCGCACCCTACAGGCGTGATAAATGTAGATGATACAGGATTTTCGTCTATGGGTTCGGGATGATAATGTGTATTATGATGCAAAAAGGTTTGCCATTCGTATCTTAACTCAGAAGTATCATGTTCAAGATCACTGACCGCTGCCTCGAGCGGTAAATCGTAGGATTCTGTCATACCATAGTAACTGCTATCTTTGATACTGGTAATGTTGACCTTGGGAGGTGTATTGTTGAGAGAAATTATACGTGTGGTAATGGAACTATCACCCTGACTATCCTCCACAATGAGCTTTACTTCATACCCTACAGGTTCATTGCCATTGCCTTCAAAGGTATGTGAAGGATTAGGGAGCGTACTGGTTGCGCCATCACCAAATTCCCAGGAATACGAGAGTGAGTCTCCGTTGGGATTTATGGATGCTGCTGCAGAAAACTGGATAGTCAGAGGGCTAGGTCCAAAGTTCTGATCGGTCTCGATTACTGCTGTTGGCGGGATATTGCCTCCATAGCAAATCTTGCGAATACGGCTTGGATAGAAAACATAGTACAGACATTCATCCTCTTTGTTCATTTCCAGATGTACGATATCGAGGGTTTTAGTATGAAGGTCCGCGATTTCTGTGAGGTTATCAGATTGGTCAAAGGAAAAACGCTTGATCCAATAGGAAGCAAAATCAGCGTGGAAATAGGAATTCTGATATTCCTCGGGAAATTTTTCCCCCTTGTAAAATGTACCGGCAATAGAGGAACCTCCTCCAAAAGGGCGCCCCTTGACAGGAGTGTCTGGGTTTCCGATTAGCTTGCCATTGAGGTGTCCGGTAGAGTCAAATGCAGGAATATAAGCTCCAAACGTTTCGATCCATTGATTACTCCAGGATACTATAGGGGGAGCATGAACAAAACGGGGGTTTTCTGCTGTAACTTCCATGGTTTCATCGCAAGGATGGGGGTAAGTAGGTGATTCTCCTTGGCGGAGTTGCCAGAAGAGATCCTGGAAGTGAAAGAACTCCTGTTCACAATTCAGGTCTGAAATTTCCGTGATGGGGGCAGCATAGTTGGGAACTGGACGTGAGAGATAAGCCCAGTTGCTTTGAATACCTTCGTACATGGGCCACCCAAAGTTCATGCCGGGAGAATCTACCACATTTAACTCTTCCCAGGCAGCCCAGCCCACATCACCGACAAATATGGTTCCGGGATTACCTGCTTCGGGCGTGTGGGCTCCTGTTTCAGGTCTTATCGTCATGCGGAAGGGATTTCTAAATCCCAGTGCCCAGGTCCTGGAGGCTGGAGATCTTGGGTTTTTCGGATCATAAAATGGATTGCTAGAGATACCATCACCTGTCAGCGGATTTATACGCAGTATTTTTCCATTCAAAGATAATAGAGATTGCGAACGGAATGCTCCTATGTTTTCTTCTGCAGCAAGTATGCCGTCATTGAGTGCCTGTACGGCATAAGTTCCAGTATCCCTCCCCATACCTACGTCCACTTCCAGATAGCTTGCAGCATCCCCACATGATACAAGCAGGGTTCCATCCTCACCAAATATTACACTTCCCATACCATGGGATTCGTGTAATAAAGGAAATCCAGTATCTTTTGTTTCACCTATCAACACCTTTCGGCTCTCAGGGATAATCTGGGTAAAATCACTTGCAGGATCTGCGGTATATCGCGTCAGGCGACCGATAGATGCCTGGAAGGCAACACTGCTATTGGGATCATACTGATCCGTACCATAGTACAGTAGATGATGACGGTCAACGGCATACAGAAGATATATGTATCCATTATTAAGGAAGTTGGGATGGAGGGTAAATCCGAGTAATCCGTGGTCCCGCCAATTTCCCACCTCTTCACTGATATCGATCAAGGGCTCTGGTAGGCGGTTACCATGCTCTACAATATGCACCATTCCTCGTTTTTCCCACACAAACATCCTGCCCCGGTCGTCAAAAGTCAGCCCCGTGGCTTCAGTCCACCCTGCACTTACAGCCTGATCATTGAAATTTTCCGGCAATTGCGCCCACAGATGGACAACTGGTAAAAGAAAAGAAAAAAAGAGTAAAAACTCTCTTATGCTTGCGTTTTTTGTACAGGTAATAGTCATATTTCAGCAATTATAACGATCGTTCATTCAACCCATTTACCCTGTAAGCGTTTCATGTCATATTCAGGTATGTAAATATACATATTAGCCGATAGATCTGAAATGTCAATTATCGTCCTATTGTCTCCAATGGCTTCAATGATGAAACCATCAGGAAGCTCTGCATGGCTACCTGTTGTAAGCATACCCACGTTGATGGCGCTCGTTTGCAAAGGGAGCCATCTCATCTTCCAAACTCACAGGTGGGGTATCTATACCGCAGATTCCATGTAAGAGGGAGCAGGTTTGAGAAATGTGTGAAACATTCACCTATTCCACCCTCCTAACTAGCTAGCGCGTCGCATAAGGCTGGCTGCTGGTAGGATGGGGAGGGGTAAGTGAAAAATACAATATTTCATTTGGACATCAAATCCATGGATTTTGGATATTAAGTCATAAAAAGCGCTTCCAGTTTTCTGACAGAGCTTTCCCAGGAATAATGTTGTCTGACAAACTCCCGGGCTTTTTTCCCTAGAGACTTGAGATTGCCGGGATTTTCCAGTAAGTGGCTGATGTGGTCAGCAAAAGCTTCTGGTCGCTCAGCCAACAATACTTCCGATCCTGCTGAGGCCTTGATCGCTTCATTGACCATAGAGGTTGTGATCACTGCACGCTGCATGGACATGGCTTCGAGTATCTTATTTTGTTGGCCGCTACCTGTGAATAAAGGGGCAACAAATATCTGACCATTGTGATAGGCATCACGAATGTCATCCAGCCAACCTGTGACGTATACCTTTCCATCATGCTTCAGCTCCAGTACTTCAGGATCTGGTTGAGCACCCGCAAGCATGACTTTTAAGGTTGGATATTGCTTCCAAATAAGGGGCATAATCCTCCTAACCAGATACTTGACAGCTGTAATATTGGGGAAATATTGCATGTTTCCCACAAAGAATATTTCATATTTGGGTATTGCATTTTGTTGAGGGGAGAAAAATTCTGTGTCGACCCCGTTAGGTACAACTGTGATGTGTTGAGCTTTGTCTAAAGACAAACATGTACGGTCTGGGAGAGAGATGATGGTGTGATGATCAAATTCCGGGTAAATCTTGCGTTCGTAGGTAGATACTCTCAGAGCTTCCTGGTGAAATAACCACTTTTTTAATCCATTTTCCTCTTTGGCCCTGCGAAGCATCCCGGCAGAGAAAGCATCCATATAGTCAAGTGTCTTGGTTCCGTGGAGGCCCTTGGTATATGGAGCCATCCTGATAAGTTGACAATAAATCAGTTCAGGTTGTTCCTTTTGGATGATTTTATGGAGCTTGCGTTTGAGAAATGGCCGGAAAAAATAGGCAGTTTGAAAGGGTATTTGCTGAAAGAGCGCTTTCAGCAAAGCCATATAAATTCCTGGCTTTCGCAGCCTGAAAAGGTAGATCTGTTCGCAATACCGAGCGATTTGCTGATAATCTGGATCTGGAACTGGAAGATCACTCAGACAGAACAGGATAATGCGGTGGTCGCGGGATAGAAGTCTGATCTGATGATAAATTCGCAATTTATCACCTTTTTCAATCGGATAAGGAAACCTGGATGTGAGCAGCAGAATCTTCATACATGAAGGTTGTAAGATAGTATTTTATCTTGTGCAAAGCTTTATATTTGGTCTTGTAGTTGTCGTATTTCGCCCGGGTATGTGTGAGAAGTGAAGCGGATTCGCTGGTTGGGAAATAGTTTTTTCAATAAGCGAGGAATACATTTCTCAACGCTTGAAAAACCGGGAGAAAAAGTACGGATGTTTTGGGGCCGGTCAGGTATTGCTCAACGACTATCGGTCCCAAAAATCGGAAACAAATTTTACAAGTCTGTTTTTATACAGAAACCTATAAAACCGAATACTTCATATGAAGACATTTTTTACACCTGGTCCCACTCATTTATTTCCCAAAGTCGACACATTCATTCAGGAAGCATTAGCACAACAAGTTCCATCCATTTCACACAGGAGCAAAGCTTATCAGGCTATCCATGCAGAAGCAGTAGAAGGCCTGAGAGCTGTTTTTGGTCTTCCAGATCATTTTTATGTGTTTTTTCATGCATCAGCTACGGAGATCTGGGAAAGACTGCTACAGAATCTTGTGGATCAGCATAGCTTTCATTTTGTCAATGGAAGCTTTTCGGATAGATTTTACAAAGCAGCCTTAAGTCTTCAACTGTCTCCCACACTAGAAAAGGCTGAATGGGGTGAGGGCTTTGCATTTGATCAGGTGCAAATACCCGCAGAGATAGAAATGATCAATTTTACCCATAATGAGACCAGTACCGGAGTAATGATCCCAGAGCACTATGTCCATCAATTTAGCGATGGTAATCCTCAAGCGCTAGTAACAGTGGACACTGTATCCTCTGCACCCTATGCTCGCTGGGACTGGAGCAAAGTGGATGCAATGTATTTTTCAGTGCAGAAATGTTTTGGTTTACCTGCGGGACTAGGTGTGCTGGTACTCAATGAGGCTTGTATGGAACGTGCTAGGCAGCGTGAGAAAGATGGACAAAGTCTGGGAACTTATCATAGTTTTATCAAACAGTATGACAAACATCTTAAAAACCAAACAGTTGAGACTCCAAATATGCTGGGAATATTTTTGTTGGGGAAAGTATGCCAGGAAATGCTGAAAAGAGGAATAGATCAAATGAGAAGTGAAACAGATCAGCGTGCGGAGATGTTATATCAGTATTTCGAGCAGCATCCTTCATGGTATCCCTTTGTAAAAGATCCCGCTTTTCGCTCCCAGACCGTGGTGGTGGTGGATATACCGGAAGGATCTCAAACACTGATTGATTATCTTGGTGAAAAAGGAATGATCGTAGGGAATGGGTATGGCAAAATGAAAGGTAAACAGATACGAATAGCCAACTTTCCATCACTTTCTATGGAAGATATGGAAAGACTTCTAACAGCAATAAGAGACTTCTCGTAAAATATGCGTATGCTTAGGATACATACTTGACAGATGATAACTTGAGAGACGATAAGCCAACAGCTTAGAACATGAACGAAATACTTTTATATCCCAAGAAATGGTTACAGTTTAATTATGAACTAATCAGGGATATCTTCAAGGAATTTAGCCGTGATAAGGCCTTCAGGCATGGAGCGGCCATTGCTTTTTACACCCTATTTTCTCTACCTGCGGTATTGATCATCGTGGTGCGACTTGCAGGGGTTGCTTTTGGAGAGGTGGCAGTGAAAAACCAAGTCCTGTCTCAGATAGAATTAAATCTCAATGCTCAGGCTGCTGTTCAGGTTGATCAGATGATGGAAAATATCGTCAGAGAAAGCAATAGTTTCTGGGCAACCTTGCTAAGTATTGGGACACTGGTTTTTGGTGCTTCAGGCGTATTTTACTCAATGAGAGACGCACTGAATGCTGTCTGGGATCTGAGGGAGCATATGCGTAAAGGCAGTTTTATCAAGACTCTTTTTGACCGCTTACTATCTTTTACCATGGTACTGACCTTAGGGTTTATTCTGCTCGTATCCATGGTTTTACATGCAGTTATTGTTGCACTTAAGACCATCATAGAACGATTTGGAGAGCAAGTGAGAGAATTTCTTAGGGGAATATCAGACGAGGCAGGAGCTTTTGCCGATCAGATTGAGTTCATGTTTTATATAGCTTATTTACTTGATACGGTAATTGGACTACTGATTGTTACCCTCACCTTTGCTATGATCTTCAAGTTTCTGGCAGATGCCTATCCCCGGTGGGGAGATGTATTGCTTGGTTCATTATTTACAGCTATTTTATTTAATGTTGGTAAAGTATTGATTGGATGGTACATCAGTAAAAGCAATATTGGTAGTACATATGGTGCTGCGGGATCAATTGTGGTGCTGCTGCTTTGGGTCTACTATTCAGCACAGATTTTTTTGCTGGGGGCGGAATTTATCTATGTCTACACTACTAAAAAAGGCCGGCAAATACAACCCTCTACTCTTGCCATCAAATTGGTTGATCGGCCTTTATACGAACTAAGAGCTATCATGAGAGACCTTTTCAGATTATTTCGTAACAAAAAGAATCAAGAAGACCCACCAGCGAAAGATGATGACAAACCCGCAAAGCATCACGAAGGTGTATCCGGAGATCAAACATCTCAGGCTGATCTGGAAGAAAGCTCCATCAGTGAAAAGTGATGGAGCTTTCTCAAAAGCCGATTATTGCGAAATCCCGCAAAAAAACTTACATAGCGCACTGTAGAAGAAAAAAATTTAAGCGTTTTTAAAAACTGGCTGAGCATTTTTAAAAACAATAAATAGTATTTAGAGGAAGTCGATTCCGGAGACTTTCTCAGTTTATGGTATTATCTAACTGGGATCGTTCCGGAAAAAAGATTGATGATAATTACTCCTGCCACGATCAGGATGATTCCGACTAGCGAGGGGATATCTAATTTATTTTGAAACAGCATCCCGACGATAGCCAGAGACAGTATCCCGAAACCTGCCCAGGTTGCATATACCACACCTACGGACATCGTCTTGACTGCCTGAGACAGGAAGTAAAAGGCTACTATGAATCCTCCTAATACGAGTAAAGAAGGCCATAGGCGAGTAAATCCTTGCGCAGGCTTAAGAGCCAACGTTGCAACAACCTGCGCGACTACTGCGAGAGAGAGAAACATGTAATTCATAATAAGTAAATATCATTTTATGTAATGTTAAATTTATGAAAATTATTATCCGATTTCATCACTCTCCATCATTAACCGCAAAGGAGCAGGTTTGAACGGTGAAGAATACAACTCGAACAGTGGGTGTTCGAGGTATTCATCCAGGGCATAGTGTAATGCTCTCGCTCCTGTTTCAAGCCTTGCGGATTCCTTTACAATTTTGGTCACAACATTCTGATCAACAATAAGATCTACTCGTTCGAGATTCAGTTCCTTACGGTATTGGGTAAGTATCTCCAGGGGCAACCTGATCCAGATTTTTTTTAACCGGTTGATATGCCGAAAAGCCATGAGAGATGCTGTTCTGAGTGCATGTTCCTGGCCTATGTAACTAGATTGCTGGATTTTTTCAAAAATTTTAAGAGGAGCGGGAAGGTGAAGATCAGTAAGAAATTACTGATCATGCTCCTTATCGGAACTTTTGGGAGAAATGGTCATTTTTTGCTGATTAAATATTCAATCAGCATATTAACAAAAATATATGATTAAAAAAACCAACCTGTCTTTTATACATGACTGCTGGCAGGTCTGTAGGTTTCAGAGTCATGCCTTCTCATCGCAGTCATACACTTTACATAATTCTTTACACACTCATAAGTGTATTCATCGATCTGCTCTAATCCGTCGATCAGTTCGTCCATGAATATACGGTTGCACTTAATCTGCCGGATAGACTTGTAACTGTCATGAAAAGCAAGTACGACTTCTACAGACTTTTTTTCAGGAATTACCCTGTAAAAGCATTCATCTGTCTTATTTTTTCTGTAAAATACCTCTGCTGCTTCCATTTTATTACACTAGTAAAATTTTTGGCCAACATTCAATTAATTAGATAGTGGAAAATTACATTAAATATACAAACAATTGGTATTAAATTAAAAAAATACCCTTTTAAAAGTAACTTTTTTGATGTTTTTAGATTTTGACCTCAATTACCACATAGCTTTCTAATTATTTGTTACAAAAAACTTGCCAAAAATGGAAGTATTTGTCTTGCCGAGGCAATTCATCCTGATTTAGGGGTTTCTTATGTAAGAAGTTGCTCCTGTATAAATCCCCATTTTTATGAGACCAGGTATTTGGATCTTGGGTTTTATTTCAGAGAAAATCTGTTTCCTGGGGAGGATGTTCAGGAAAAATGCGCCTGCAATAGCTAATATTATTGGAGCGTATATACGCGTTTGATATATTTATGTATTCTAATACGACGCAGCCTTTATACATTGATGTAATTAGCTGTTTATTTCAGTACAAAGCTTTTCAACCTTAATGCACAAGATATGGACTCAAGGTTAGTATTGGATAAATTGGGAGAGACATTAGTGAAATACATTAAAGAAAAATCGCCCTATACCTTAGCAGAAGTTGCCAGAAGTACACTAGGAATCACTTACAGCAACTTTCAGAAAAGGTTATCCAAGAACAATATAAAACTGCATGAATTGCAGAAGATACTTAATTTTCTCCAGTTGGAAATCACTGTTTCAGTGGGAGATATGACTTTTCAGAGCGCTTCAGTCGATACGAAAGACTACGAAAAGATTATTGCTGAGAAAGATAAAGTCCTCCAGCTCCAGGATAAAGTCATACAGCTGCAAGAGGAACTTCACGAATACCGCAAAAAAGAAATGACGGATATACTAGATTCGTGATCTGATATTATCTGGTTTGCATGAATGGATGTGATATAATCGAAGTATTATGAGCTTCCCATGGATGTGGAAACTGCAATTGCCCATGTGCATGTCTCAGGACTTGCTCTTCCAGGGGGCTGTCAGAAAGGCGATTGTCGCGAAGCAACTCTGACAACTGGCGCTCAAAAAAGAGATAATGTATCTCCAGATCGTATTCTCTGATCTTGTCGATCAATCCCTGTCTTTTCTGTTCATCTATATTGGTTCCTGTAATGATAATGGGTTTTCCCGTTGTCATACCCGTGTGTAGGAAATTCTCCAAGGTTCTACAGTCGGATTCTGTAATACACTGAACGTAGAGAATTTCAGGAATAATGCTTTCAGGCAGTGCTGCCTTTACATAAGTATATTTACCGGATTTAGGTGCTCCGATCGTGATATAACAAGTATTCGACCATGGCTGCTCAAAAGAATGATCATAAATAATCGATCTGATTAGGTCGAAGTTTTCTACTTTAAGGGCATACCACACACAATTTTTGGCAGCACCACTTATTCGGCTAAAGGCACGCTGGAGCTGATCAAAGGTGCCCCAGTAATCAATCATGTAGGGTACAATGACTTCATTAAAATGATAGGTGATGTCTGCTATCTGTGATCGGTTTTCACATATCCTGCCTTGAAGGTCCATCATCGAAAACAACCCTAGTAGTTGGATATCTGTCTTGACGGCGATATGATGATATGCTGTAAAGGGAGCAGCCCTGAGGCCCAACCTCAGCGGGAGATGATGCCATCTAACCAAATCGAGAATACGCCGGCGCTGTCTGGCGGTGATCTGGGATTGCTGGAGCAGGATATCTCTGGCAATGGGCACACCAGCTCTTTCGTGTCCGGCAGCACTCCATCGATCTTCGATCCACTGGGTAACCCTGGGTTTACCAATATCGTGCAGCAAAGCCGCCCAGTACAAAACTTCCTGATCTTCGGTACTCAGGGAATATTGTTGCTTAAGAGAATTAAATTGGTCCAGAACTAATAATGTATGATTGAGTACATTGCCTTCACCGTGATACCTTGGATTTTGCTTAGTCTTCCGCATCTGTTCAATGTAGTAGGAAGGCAATGGCAAGGATTGTACATCTAAATCTACCCCTTTACTGTTGACGCTCATCTATTTTTGTATTCGAAACTTATAACTACTACGTAAATACTATGCTAAGGGTATCCCTTCTCCACCGCTTTTTCCGGTATATCCCTGTTGGATCTATCCTGTTTTTGTTTGAAATACAGTTCTTCTTTCGTCGGTAACATACCATCTCCATCATAATCTTTGTTCAAAATCAGCTTGAATTCCACTCTCCGGTTTTGTTTTTTATGCTCCTCAGTATCATTAGGAACCAGTGGCCGGGTCTCCCCATATCCTTTCGCAATGATCCGTCCAGACTCGAAATCACCTTTCTCCATGAGGTATTCGGTAATATTACGGGCCCTGCGCTCAGACAATACTTGATTATCACGCTCATCGCCCTTGGAGTCTGTATGGCCCTCCACGAAGAGCTGTAACATGGGATAATTAGTAAGAAATTGGACCAATTCGTCCAATTGGGGTTTAATATTGGAGCGCATTTTATAACTGTTGGAACTGAATTCTAATGACTCAAATACTAAAGGCTTGTTTTGTTCAAAACTTTTAATGAATATTTTGAAGGTAGTATCTTTTTTAATGTCTAGGTCTTTTTTGATCGTAAGATAGTTGGGACCCATCACCACAATGCGGTACCGATTGTTTTTGACAATATCAAATTCAAAGTATCCCCGGTCGTTTACTTTTTTAGGTTGTATCTCAATTTCCCTATCCAGATCAAACAGCATCACGGTCCCCACCAGAGGTTTTCCTGTCTCCTCATCAATCAGGTAGCCCTTGAGGGTAGTAACCGCATCAGGTCTGGCTTCCATAGGCATGGGAAAGGAATACAGGTCAAAATTCTGTTCCAGATGATTTTTCCTCCCATCCGAGCGTGAGAAAAAGATGGTTTGTCCTTGGCCATCAATCGCAAAGTAATATTCATTTCCCCGGGTATTGATCAGGGGACCTAGATTATGGGGTTCTTCCCAGGTATTATGGGTATTGTCCCATAGCTGGTTGAGACGGCGCGACTTGTAGATATCAAATCCCCCGAAAGAAGTAAGTTGTCCTGTAGAACTGAAGTACAGGGTCTGATTGATTTTGTGAAAATAGGGGGTGACTTCATTCTGACTGGTATTGATGACAGGCCCCATATTCTGGGCAGGTCCCCAGGCGTCCCTGTTGTGATCGTACAATGAAAAATACAGATCGGTTCCACCGAATCCTCCTTTCCGGTTGGAAGTAAAAAACAATACTTTTCCATCGGGAGAAATATGTGGTTGGGATTCCCAGTATACGGTATTTACAGTTTCTCCTACATTTTCTACCTCACCCCATTCATTATTTCCCAAATGTCTGGCCCGGTAAATATCGCAGTCTCCCAAACCATTAGTCTCATCCCCACAGCGGGTGAAATACAGCTTACTGCCATTCGGACTCAGACAGGCCGAGCCTTCGTTGTGTTTAGTATTGATAAGATCTGTAAACTTCTGGGCAGTATCCCACACCATCACCCCATCCTGATACAGACTATAGGAAATGAAGAGATCCTCATTTTTGCGCATGAGCGGATCTGTGAAATCCTTGATCTCTCTTCTGGATGTGAAAATCAATATTTGATCAGAGGCATGTGTGTACGGCGCATACTCAGGATGCTCTGTATTGATCTGTCCTCCGATAGATTCCACAATTCTCGGAGGTCTAAGGGTATCAATCTTGCTGAGAAGTTGGGCAAGTTCCATGTATTTATCCACACTGATCCACTCCACATGGTATGGTTCCAACAGGCTATCTCTCGCCAGCTTGGCCATGGACATACCCATAGGGTGATGTTTGTACAGTAGCGAATAATAATATAAAGACATTATAGTGTCCTGAAGTGCCTCCTTGACTTCAGCAGCCATCCACAGCATTTTGCTATCTGTGCGGAAGTTGACAATGCCAAACTGGTTGATATATTCGTCGAGATATGCTTCTAGTTTGAAGATGTCATCTTCAAAATCGATTTTTTCGATCTTTCGCTTTAGACGCGGATCTTCGAAATATGGCTCGCTATTGAGATTTGCATAAGTAGGATAAGTAATCCCCGATACCAGTCCTGAATCTACATCCTTTAGGACGACAGACTCGTCGTTGACAATTGATGTTTCTTTCAGGATCAGGGTTTTCCGTTGTGCACTACGAGACACCCCCCTTTCTACCTGAGCACCTACGCGGCCCACATACAGTAGTAGGCAAATACTTGCGATAATGTTGATATAACGGATAAATCCTGGCATGACTTGGAACTTAAGAACGTGAAAATAATCTCATGATGATTGAGCATCTGGAATTTTAGCCATAAAGAGTATTCTTTAACGATTATATAACTTTATTTGTACGTAATTTACAGAGCCTAACGTTTCTTTTGAATAATATACATAAAATTAATTAATTTATCTGCCTTTCTTGCACAACTAGTATCAGTGGGTTATTTACCGGCCATAATGCTGGATTAAATCGTAAGTACTCCAGGAGTTGGCTATTTCTTTATCGATTTTGAGAAGTTTTAGCCCTTTTTCTATCTCATCCATAGACTCCGCCTCGATTTCCAGAAAAGGTGGAATGAAACGCATATTGTCAAGGTATTCGTCAAACACAAATTTGATCTGATCCCAGACATATTCTGTCCGGTATTTGCGCGTTTCTTTGATCACTGTTAACCCCAGGCATGCCAATATGTGGATCATGGGATCTGTATCAGGTAAAATGACCTCATATTCCTCCATGACTTTTGCCCCTTCCCGGGAAATGTGCTTTTTATAAGCCATAATGATTTCTGTTCCCGCTCTACGTATACGTAATACATCTCCTTTTTGGGTGATAGATTTTTCCGGATCATCAAAAAAGCGTGCATAAAGTTCCCCCTCAAAAGTCTTTTGGGCATGGACTTTTTGCAGAATTGACTCCAGACGCAGTTTGTCTACTTCCAAAACCTTGATTTCCACCTCTTTCATCGGTATATGTTAGGCATCTTTGTAAACCTTCATCACGGGATTTCGCAAGATACTTGCTGGGTCGGAGCCCAAAAAGGCAATTATTTCTGCAATCTCAGCTGGTTTAGCCCATTTATCGAAATCTGTATCAGGCATAGCCTTACGGTTGAGAGACGTATCGATGATGCTGGGTACCACGACAGAAGCTACGATACCATGGTCTTTTCCTTCTGCATTGAGCATTTCTGCAAAGTGATGCACCAAGGTCTTGGAAAGCGTATAGGCAAAAGCAAAAGTACCGCTTGCTGGGTTGAATGCTGGCTTGGCACCCATCATAACAATCCTGCCGCCCCCGGGTTGCTGCTTCATCTTCGTAAATAAAGCTTTTCCCATATTAAAAGTAGACTCGAAATTGAGACGGATCATGTGTTGAATATCCTTTTGAGAAGTATTTTCCAGGTTTCCCATTCCAAATCCACCTACGATCAGCGCCGCAAGGTTGACTTCCTGTGGCATATTTTCTACGAAGTTTTTGCAAGCCTCCTCATCCGTAACGTCTAGCTCCCATCGGCTGAATGATTCAATCGCTGTGAGCTCAGGAGTTTGCTGATCGTGAAGCATGGTTCCATGGACTTCATAACCTTTGTCCAGCAGGGTTCGTGCCACCGCATGACCGAGATTGCCTGCAGTTCCGGTAATGATTGCTACTTGATTCATTGGATTGTGAGTTGATAGTTAGCAGTTAAGTATTTACAGATCCTCCAGTGATAGTTCGTAGAATACTACAAATGTATTAAATACTTTGTTTACGCGACGGATTACTGGCTACCGACGATAATCTCCCTACAAATTTCCATTGCTCGTTATCCCCTGATCATGTATCTTGTAGCTTTTAGATTAATCCCCGGTAATTGATGTTAAACGTATACACACGCCACATGGTATGCTTGATCGTGAGCATGTTCGTAGGTGTCGCCGCACTACAGGCTCAGGAGGAGCAGGACAGGAGGGAGCGTAAGGAAGCCCGGAAGCAAAGGCGAATCGATCGCCGGCTGGCGAAAGACCGTTATCTGATCTTTGAATACGGGGTGCTATATACACAAATGCAGGACACCAAAATGGAGCAGAGTACATTTGAGGGACCGGGTGCACGTCTGCATATAGGTTATATTTCTCGTACAGCACGTGGAGTACATGACTTCGATATGGCTGGAGGTCAGTTTGGCTGGCTAACGGCATCTCATGATGAGAGTAATCTGATCAACGGCCGGGGGGATATCAACTATACCTATTTGTGGAACATGAAGATAGATGAAACCCAACGGGTTCAATGGAGACTGGGCGGAGCCCTTACGGGTATATTCAACTTTAGATATGTGGAAGAACTGGTCAATAGCAGTGTCAACTGGGATGGAATTGCCTCACTGGGTCCCAGCAGTGAATGGGAGGGAAAAGTAGGATTTCTCCGGGATGGGGTTTGGCAGTACCGGATTACGGTACCCGTAGCATCCTACGTCAATCGCTTTCCCGAATTTGGACTGCTTACCGGTGAAACAGAGCATTTTTTTGCTCCGATTGGGAGGTTTACCCGCATCCTGTCAGAATTGGGGTTAAGTAAGACCATGGGCCGCGAAAGTCAGAATCTGATACGGTTGTCTTACACCTGGGATTTCTATGCTTTCAATGAAAGTGATTTTTTCAAAGTGCGGAGTGCCAACCATCAATTAATGTTTTCAATCTATATCAAGATGTAATGTCTATGCGCCTTAATTGGATATATCTATTACTTATCATATTCGTGTCTGTTTCCTGTGAGGAATTACTTATGAAGCCAGACCCATCCACAGATCCGGAAGCTATTTTTGATGAAGCCTGGGAGTTTGTCGATCGTGAATATTCCTTTTTTGAATTCAAAGGGATAGATTGGGATGCTGCTTATCAGGATTTTCGCCCCCAGGTAACACCAGAGATGAACGATGAGGAACTGTTTGATGTGCTTGCGGATATGCTTTTCTTACTTCGAGATGGCCATGTAAACCTCACTGCCCCTTTCGACCGTTCCAGAAACTGGGAATGGTATCTCAATTCTCCTTCCAATTTCAATTTTAACGTATTGGAGCGAAATTACTTTAATCGCGAGCAACAGTTTGTGGGTCCTTTTACCTATATGGATTTTGGGGATGTATCTTATTTTTATTACAGTAGTTTCGGATTACGGGTAGAAGACAGGGATATCGATTATATCATTGAAAATGCCCTGGATAAAAAAGGCTTGATCATCGATGTGAGAAATAATGGGGGGGGGAGTTCCAACACTGCCAGCAGAATTGCGGGGAGGTTTACGGATGAGGAAGTTACGATTGGGGCATTCAGATTGAAGAATGGTCCGGGACGGGAAGATTATACAGAATTGTTTTCTCGAGTAGTCAAGCCTGAAGGAGGCACTGCGTATACACAACCCGTCATCGTGCTCTCTAATCGCAACTGCTACAGTGCTACCAATGATTTTGTATTGCTCATGAGAGGCCTTCCCCAGGTAACTATTCTGGGGGATACGACAGGTGGAGGGGGGGGAACCCCCTCTTATACAGAGCTAGCCAATGGATGGAATCTCAGAGTATCCTCTTCTCAGGATTTTACCATCGACACCACCCCAAACGGCGAACCAGCCCTCTTCAACGTGGAAGATGGGATTCCACCCGATGTGCGGGTAGATCTGAGTCCCAATGATGAAGCTAGAGGTATCGATACCATCCTGGAAGCAGCTTTGAGGAGGCTGAGAGAAAATTAATTGCTTGTAAGGATAGATGGATGTTTCATATATTTCTCAAACCCGTCCCAGATAAGAGCTATAAAATTTTATCTACAATCCCCAGCTTAAACGCTTCATCTGCAGGGATGAACCACTCTGCTTTTCGCTCTTTGAAGTCATCCAGTTGCTCTTTGGTGATAAAGGTGTGGCGTAGTAAAATCTCTTCACAGACTTTTTCCAGGCGTTGGCTTTCCTCCAGATCAAGTTTAATGCCTTCCAGTTTGTCATATACGAAGTTGGATATCTGGTGATACATCACCGTAGAATATTTGTGTATGAAACGCTTGTGGCCGGAAACCAAAATAAAAAGGCCCATACTCATGGCACTGCCCAGGCAAGTAATATGAACTGGTGTCGTGGATTGTTCGATGGCTCCGATCAACCCCAGACCATCATATACGGAGCCACCATAGGTATTCAGCAGGAGTTTGACCGGTTCACGCTTGTAATTTTTATACTGTTCACGCTTATGATCATCTTCGTGGTTGATCTCAAATATAGATTCTATTATTTCAGACACAGATTTCTGATTGATCTGAGAGCTAATAATAAAAATGCGTTTCGATTTTGACATATAGGCCTGGTTGTCTCCTGGCTAAGTTACACATCAACGGCTATGCACAAAAATTAAAGATCCTCGAAAGTGTTTGGATTCAGGAAATAATGTTGGGCGCTTCTCCTGGGCGTGCATAACCCAGTCTGGCGAGCAGGTTTGCTTCGTAGTATGCATCCAGGCCTGTAATAGCTATGATATCCAGCTTAGCCAGGTCTACAAAGCCATCAGCTTGCAGGGCAGATTCCATCACGCCCTGTGGCAAGTGTATTTCCAATACTTTCCCAACGATCAAAAGCGTATCATTGGCCTGGATATGATGTTCTTCTACATACTGCATGCCGAATTTTACAGGGGATTCTTTTACATAGGGTGCATGGATAGGTTCGAAGACTTCAGGTGTCAGACCACAGGCTTCAAATTCCGAGACTGATTCGTCGTACTTTGCCGATGTCTGGTGTGCAGCCTGATAAATATTTTTATTGATCAGATTGAGGGTGTAATACCCAGTGGCTTTCAGGTTCTCATACGTGTGCCGGGGAACGGTCAGTGGCCGGGAGATCATCCCCAGGTGGGGAGGATTAGCTCCAATGTGCACAATAGAATTGAAGATAGACAGGTTGTACACGCCATTTACATCGATCGTGCCTACGAGATTTCCGTTCTTAAAGCCTGACAGGGAGTTGATAAAGGTAGCGCGTAGGCGCTTCTCCATGGTGAAAATGTCGTCAAGGGTGATGGTTTGTTCCATAGGTGGTATGTTTACAGTTATTAAATCATGTGACTGGAAATTGGGGAAATAGTTCGCAATATATCCCGAAAGATCAAATTAAGTGTAATGGACCACTTTGGGAATGAGAATTCTGTAGCAAAATACTACAATTCACTGAGTTGTATCATAGTCTGAGGGGATTAAATCCACGAATTTCTTGACAAAATCAATAGTTTCAGATATCAAAGGTTCTATTGCTTCTTCATCAAATTCAACAAAATCCTGATAATCTGCTTCAAATCTCTTATTGAAAAGATCATTGTAAAGTTTGCCTGAGTTAATATCTATTAAGCTTTGCTTGATTAATTTGTGAAATTTAGCTTTAGTTCCTTTATGAGTATATGTTTGAATATTTTTTGAAATCAAATATGCAGAAACAGCATGAAAACAAGCATAATACAGTCTATTTGCTACCGTATCCCAATGTTCAATCTCTGCGATCACAATAGCCTCTTGAATACATTTTCCCGTTTTTCAATGCGAAAATTCACGACTGCCTGGAGTAGCTGATTACTACTCCCCTGGCCAATCTACAGAAGTGGTTCTGGCCGTATCCAGATATACCTCAAAAGCTTCTACACGATCTGGATATTGATCTGCTACATTTCGTTTCTCTATCGGGTCCTGGGACAAGTGGTAGAGTTCCAGGGGGGCATTTTTTTCCAGCCTGATCGCTTTCCAGCCCCCTTTTCTCGCAGCCTGCTGGAATCCCCTTTCGTGAAATTCCCAGTAGAAGTAGCGTTCCTTCAGATCCTGATTTTTACCCTGGATGGTGGGCCATACACTGACCCCATCTACAGGATAAGGCAAATCCATCTCCACCAGATCTGCCAGAGTAGGCAGCATATCTGCAAAGTACCAGGGCTGGTGGCTCAGGGTATCTGCCGGGATACGTCCCGGCCAGCGCACGATCATTGGGGTGCGGATGCCTCCCTCATACAGGTCGCGCTTGCGCCCCCGCAACGGGCCTGAGCTGTCAAAACGCCCCTCCCAGCGCCGCGCCGCGCCATTGTCAGAGCAGAAAAATACTAGCGTATGATCCGTTAGTTCCAGCGAATCCAGCAGGTCCAGCATTCTGCCAACATCCCGATCCATTGTCGTCACCATCGCCGCATGCACTTTCTCCTCCCAGTGCCAGGGCTGATCTTCATACATGAGCGTGTCCTGTATTTCGTATTCATCATGCGGTACGGTATAGGGAAGATATAGGAAAAAGTTGGTATCCTGATGTTGCTCAATAAAATCCAGCGCAAAATCCGTAAACAGATCATGTACATAGGTTTCTGCCTTCCCATTCATATTTCCCGCCAGCATGACCCTCTCCTCATTGTGCCATAGATACTCCACAAAATAGTGGTGAGCCCTCCGCTGATTCAGGAACCCCATAAATTCATCAAAACCCTGCACATTGGGATGTCCTGAAGTGTTAGGTTCTCCCAGGCCCCATTTTCCGGTCATCCCGGTTACATATCCGGCATCCTTCATCATCTCTGCCAGTGTATAGTCTTCGGCTTTCAGGGGAACACGCCCTTTGCCACCTCCCAACCCTACAACGCCCGTTTTCCCAAAATTACCTCTCACCGTGGTATGGCCCGTATGCATACCTGTCATCAGCACAGAGCGCGACGGCGCACAGACCGGAGAGCCCGCATAGCACTGCGCAAATCTGATCCCTTCCCGAGCCATCTGATCGATACGGGGCGTCTGGATCACCTGCTGGCCGTAACAGCCCAGATCTCCGAAGCCCAGGTCATCCGCCATGATCAAGATGATGTTGGGCCTGGATCTTTCGCGATTTTGCGCCCAAAGATCCGCACAAGAGATGTGTACTAGCAAAAAGAAGATTACGATACGATACATAGATGTTATTTGGGTAAAAGATACGATTTTTTGCGGTGGATAGCCAGTGTGGGTGGGAGGGGAAAGTATTTGCAAAATTCCCGATACGTGAATATGATTATCGTCCATTTCATAGAGAAAGTCAATGTCTGAAGAGGAAGTAAAATCCTCACGCAATGTAGACCCGAAGATCCAAAAGGCTTTGGCTTATGTTTGTGGCATAAGGAATAGATAGGGTCCCAATGATCCTAAATGACTTGGAGTAATAGGCAAGCGGATTTTTCCATTCTCATCGATATACAACTCATCCTGAATTGTGAACGGATAACCATGTATTTCTGTAGAATTTGCTTAAATTTAGCCAAATTTACCCATACGAAAAGAGGTTTGGGATTGAAGGCACGACTTCGGGGTACTTAAGCAGACAATGCCCCGTACAAGGCCCTTTCAAAAAACGCCCAGCAGGTATGCCTGAGCACATCAAAGATAACGCCCGTAAAATGGTCGGCCGTGGCCGGGTGGCAGAAGCTATCGAGTATTTGCTGGAAAAAGTGCAGCCGGGCCGCCCTATCTGTAATGACCTGATCCAGCGGCAATCTGCACTGGAACACCTGAAAATGCGGGAGCAACAAAATTTGGTCTCTACAACTGTTGCGAACCAGACCCGAGCTCAGATAACGACTGCCGTGCTGGATTTCATCGATAAACTGGAAGCGGAAGACCTTAGATCGACCGGCTCCGGCGCTAACGAACTGCTCCACGACTGGCATCGGCTGACTTGCGACCGAAGCGTCCAGAATACTAATTTCCAAAAAATCAAACGCGAAAAGGAGGGCCCCCAAACGCGGTTCTTTTACCTGTATGGCCTGGATCGTCATGCGCATGAGGCCTTGGTGGAGCGTTTTGCTTATGATTTGCAGGGCGTCTTGCGCTCTTACCTGAATCCTGAGTTGGCGCCCACCTGCAAGGTTGAACAAGAGCTGAACTTTTCCCTCATTTTCAACGATGACCTGGAAGAATACCAGACGGAAATCCTGGCCAACCTGTTTTTTGCTTTCGGACTGGCCCCGGATGCTTACGAGCCATTGCTAAAGTCCAGCCTGAAAGACCTGTGGAAGGACAGCCCACGCCTGCAGCGCCTGCGTGCGGAGGACTACGTCTGTTGCTACCTGAGCATTCCCGAAATGGACTGGGACAGCGAGATCACGCCCGCCGTTGTCCGCTGGTTTATCGATACTTTTTGCGGGGATCACCTGCCCGAGGAAGCGCCGACCTTCTACTTCTTTTTCGGCATCGAATTCGAGGAGGAAGATACCGGCCTGAGAGATGAGGTGGAAGCCGCCATTCGGGCCGGTGGCCGCATACAAATGCTGCCCGAATTGAATGTGGTGAAAAAGCGCGACCTGAAGCGCTGGTTCAACACCTACCGAAAATTTATGCCGGACCGCAGCCAGCGGGATAAATTGTACCAAAAATACTTTGGCGAGGAGGAAGAGGCTTACATGGAAGACGTGATCCGCCACCTGCATCGCCTGATTGACGAACTCAACAATCCTTCATAATATGAGCATCAGCAACAAAAGATCCATCCGTCGCGGTTTTGACCCGAAGTCTTACATCCTGCAGGATGGGCTACGCAATGCCCTGGAAGTGGCCATTGCGCTGGGGCAACCGCTGCTATTAACCGGCGATCCGGGCACCGGTAAGACCCAACTGGCCTGGAAAGCCGCCCATGATCTAAGTCAGGTGGCCGACAGCCGGTTTCAGCCGCAACCCTTGGTTTTTAACACCAAAACCACCTCCACGGCTCGCGACCTGTTCTACACGTATGATGCGGTTTCCCACTTTCAGGTCGCTAATATCCGTCGGCAGGAAGGAGAAAAAACGCCCGGCACGGCCGATTTCATAGAATTACAAGCCCTTGGCAAGGCCATTGCCTTGACCAATCCCCAAAATATTGATGCTAGTAAGCTGTCAACGACATTGCCCGAAACGGCTTCCAGCTCTGTCGTGCTGATTGACGAGATCGACAAGGCGCCCCGCGATTTTACCAACGATATTCTCAACGAGATCGAAAATTATGCCTTCCGGATCAAGGAACAGGATAATTACGAGATCCGTGCCGCCGAAGATCATCAGATCGTAGTGGTGATGACTTCCAATTCGGAAAAAAACCTGCCGGATGCTTTCCTAAGGCGCTGTGTATTTTATCACATTCCTTTCCCTAGCCCAGAGCTGCTGCTGCAAATTGCTACCTCTCAACTAGGTGGAAAAACGCAATATACCCAAACAGCCCTGAACACCCTGATTGATGTCTTCGAGCAGATTCGGGAGCAGGCCGTTCGTAAGGCGCCAGCTACGGCCGAGCTTATCGCCTGGCTGCGCATCCTGGAATTACAAGGCTATCTGGAAAAGGGCGCTTTCGAACAAAAGGAATTGATGCTTCAGAATCTGTCAGTGTTGGTCAAAACGAAAGAGGATCTGGAAGCAGTAAGTGCGTTTGTGAAAAGTGTATTGAAATAATTTGCAAGAGAAGCTCCCACATATCAACCCTTCCTTCCCGCTCGATGGCCTTCTCCAGCGCCTCGAACTGGCCGGCTTTTCCATCAGCACCCGCCAGCAGCTACAGTTGTGGCAGGTGCTCAGCCAATTTGGGATGGAGGCCCTGGATCAGCCGAAGCAACTCAAATACCGACTTTGCCCCATCATCGCCACGGATGCGGCGGAGCAAAAGCAGTTTTATGCCCTGTTTGACCGCTATCTCGAAGATATTCGACAATACCGGCAGGAAGAGCCTCCCGAGCCACCGCTGCGCTGGTGGGAAAAAATGCCGGCGTGGGCATGGGGGCTGCTGATCTTATCGATCCTGGGCGGCAGTGGCTTAGGGCTGTGGTTTTGGCTGAATGAAACAGAACCAGACCCCATCCTCCGGGCTGAGTTACAAAACTCAACCATAACCATCGGCGATACCTTTACGGTGTATAATCGCAGTAACGGCTACGACAGCACGACTGCCCAGTTTCGCTGGGAATTGCTGGATGCACAGACCGGGACCCTGGAACAACGCAACGACAATGATTTTCACTGGTCGACGACCCTGCATACGGAAGGGGACAGCCCGGATAAGCTCATACGCCTCATTGCCCTGGATAATGATACGCTTACCCTTAATTTTCGCCTGCGCTGTGCGTCGGCACCTGATTATTCCGAGATCATCGCCCCCCAAGATACCTCTGTAGGTGCCCTGATCCGATTCCGCCTGCCGGAAGCCAAGCAGGAAGACTTGACGTATGAATGGTCTTGGGGCGACGGAGCTACAGCCGAGGGATATGCGGTGAGGCATGCCTATGAGGAGGCCGGCGGATATGAGGTGCGCCTGACTATCAGCCGGCCGAGCGCGGAAGGCTATTGCACGCAAGTGCTGACCCATCAGTTGTCGGTCGGTGAAGAGCGGGTATTTTTGACGTTCAAGTCTTTGGAACAAGACACGCTACCGCTGTTCGTATATTTTGGCGCAGGCGTTTGGCTGCTACTTTTGCTGCTTCTCCTCCCGGCGCTGTATTTCTGGTACCGCTGGCTCCGGCAGCCACCCCCCCCATCCGACGATGAACACCAGGCCCTGGCACAGCGCTTTGCCCATTCCGATCGGCCGCCCTACCGCATTCCTTTTCGGCCCCAAGATAAAGCCTTGAGGCCCGGCGCTGAGCTCTACCGGCTAGCCCAGGTATTGCGGTTGCGACAGGAAGGACTGCGCAGCGAATTAGACCTGCCGACCACCATTCGAGAAACGATAGAGCGAGCAGGCTTCCCCAGCATACATGTTCGCCGGACGACTGTGCCGCCCAATTACCTGTTCCTGATCGACGAGCAGGCACCGCACTCGCATCAGGCGCAGCTCTACGGGTATCTACTCGATTTCTTGCAGGAGCAGGATGTACACCTGGAAGTCTTCTGGTACAAAAAGACCCCTGATCGCTTCTGGAATGCCCGCCATCCCAAAGGACTGAACCTGGACCAGGTCCAGCGACTGTATCCGCACTTCCGCCTGATCGTGCTGGGCGATGCGCATGCCCTGCTCGACCCACTCGCTCGCGAACAGCACCGGGTGCAGCCCGCGCTGGCAGCTACTTACCGCCGCTGGAAGAGTCGTTTACTGCTCACCCCCTTGCCGGCCCATGACTGGACTTACCGGGAGGCCGCCCTGTACGAGCTGCTGGCCGTTTTTCCCGGAGATACTGCCGGGGTGCAGGCCGCCATGGCCCATCTCGAAACTGAGATGGAGGAGGAAGATGAACAGGCCATGCCCGACTTTCGCAATTGGCAGGCGGCACATAATCAACCCCCTCAGCCCCCGGAGACTAATTACCGGAAGTGGAATCGGCTGTCCACCTACAAGGCCTACTTCGGCGGCCGCCCGGAACTGTACCGCTGGTTTTGTGCGCTGATGGTCTATCCCACGCCCACCTGGCCGCTGACGCTGGCCATTGGGCAGGCGATAGGCGCGCCCGTGGATTTTGACAACCTGCTCTTGCTCTCCCGCATCCCTTATCTGCAGGGACAGCCCATGTCGCCCCGTCTGCTACTACGTCTGCTGGCGGAACTGGACGCCGAAACCGAACGTAAAGCCCGCCAGGTGGTGGCCGAAGAACTGGAAGCCGTGGCCCCGGCCGTCGAGAACAGCCACGTCCAGCGGGAATTGCAGACCCAACTGGCCGTGCAGCAGTTTCTGCTCGATCCCGAAAATGAAAAAAACCAGAACGTACTACGCCACCTGATGAAGGGCGGGGTTTTGAACAAACGCGAACAGGCCGCTTTACAGGAAAGCTTGCAGCGGCAAAGCCAGCGCCCATTAAGTCTCGAAGCTTGGCTGGGTGAGAAGGAAGAAAAAGCTTCCCGCCGCCGATCCCTCAATGCCGACTTTTATCGAGGGCTGTTTAGCACCGCGCTGTTTTTACTACTAGCTATTTTGCTGGGATTATTCAACGGCAGCCCCTCCTTGCAGGATCTCTTTGATGGTGACACCCCGCCGAATGCATTATTCTTTGATAGCCGTACGACGCAGGACAGCGCCGTCTTTTACAACAACCGGGCCGTGGCGGCCTGGGATAGCCTCCTTCAGCAGCCGGTGGCATGGATCCCGGAAGACCTCGAAGGTATCGCCGCTGACCTGGAACGAGCCCAGCGCTTGCGCGACAATGACTACCCCCTGGCAGCCGCCAATGCGGCCGCCAACGATTATCATCGCGGGTTGCTCTATTATCACGACTATCTACAGACCCAACATGACAAGCAACTTAGTCTGGCCGAAAATTTCTTCCAAATCGCCCAGGCGAATGATCGCCTGAGCGCCGATGCGCGGCATGCCCTGGGCCTGATCGACTTCTACCGCAAGGAACTCACGGCAGCTCGAACCATAGTTGTTGAACTACAGGGACAGGGCTATTTTGATACCTTACAGATGCAGCCGAATCTTCGGACCTTGGTCTTCCCCAGCGAAGGAAGGGCTGTTCTATCGGACTGCATTCCCCAACCTGCGGCGACCTTGCTGAGCAAGGATACCCTCTGTCAGGGCGACAGCCTGCGCCTGCGCCTCGAACCGGCGGCAGTGGACTACTACCTTATCCGCTGGGGCGACGGGCAGGCTGACACCTTGCAGGTGGAGGGCATCATGGCCCATACTTATCAACTGCCAGCCGGGACCATCGAGGTAGACCTTCTGGCCTTCGGCAGATGTGGGGAGGTAGGCGAAGCCTATAATATCATCACCATGCCTGTAGTACTGGGCGCAGCCCCACGTGCGCAACTGCGCCCAGTACAGGCACGCGGCTGCCCGCCTTTGGAGGTTGATGTTGAAGCGCTTTCCTCCAATGCCGATGCCTATTTCTGGGATTTCGGCAATGGGCAACAAAGCACTGAAGCCAATCCGGTGATCACTTATGAAGCGCCGGGCTTGTACGATGTGCAACTGATCGTCTCCAATGCCTGTGGGGTAGATACGTTATTATTATCCGCTGCGGTGGAAGTGCTCACCGAAGCGGAATGCCGGAAGGTGTTTACCCTAAGCGGAACCGTAATAGCCGACGGCAGCGGCCTTTCCGGGGCGACTATTTCCGCAGGGCCTGCAGATGCGTTTGACGAAGCCCGGCTCCGCAGCGGAGAAGCCACTTTCCAGGCCAATACGGATGCACAAGGCAACTTCCAGCTAGAAGCTGTTCTGGAAGATGCTACTCAGCTGCGTTTCTGGGTGCGGGCGGAAGGGTATCGGGATACGGTGGTAGTGTTGGAAGCTGGTGATCAGAATATGCAAATTGAGTTGGAACGAGAAGTTGTCCCGCCCCCGACTGAAGAGAAACCGCCGACTATTGAAGATCCCATTCAACAATTGCAGTCTGATATGGTTCAGATACAGGGCGGAGCCTTCACGATGGGCTGCCTGAGTAAAGAGCGGGACGGAGGTTGTTTTGATGATGAAAAGCCGGCTCACGAGGTGACTTTAGATGACTTCTACATCGGCCGCTACGAGGTGACCCAGGTGCAATGGCGGGCTGTGATGGGCAGCGATCCGCCGGAATTATACAACCAAGGCTGCGATGCGTGTCCGGTAGAAAGCGTCTCATGGAGCGACATCCAGGATTTCCTACAGCAACTCAATAAGCTGACTGGGGGGAACTATCGCCTGCCTACTGAAGCCGAATGGGAATTTGCCGCTCGGGGCGGGAATCAAAGCCAGGGCTACCTGTACAGCGGTAGCAATACGATTGATGAAGTGGCTTGGTATGGTGAAAATTACCGAGAAAACAATAATTTTGGAACACGGCAGACGACGCATCCAGTGGGCCAGAAAAAAGCCAATGAACTGGGCCTTTTTGATATGAGCGGGAATGTGTATGAGTGGTGTCAGGATTGGTATGGCG
>CAYXVE010000003.1:0-168590 GCA_964468435.1 uncultured Bacteroidia bacterium
CGTAGGTCCAGGGCATGCCGTAGGTCCAGGGCATGCCGTAGGTCCAGGGCATGCCCTGGACCTACGGCTTCGGTGGGTAACCGATACCCATCGGTCTGCCAGTTAGGCGTAACCAACCAGTTATACCTATCGGAAGTATTTTGATTATTGGGATCTTTTCGGATCTTATCAATTTGATACACAGGTGTTAGATGTTGCAGTTCGCTGAGTTTATTGCAGAACTCAATTGCATTATACCAATTGATAGATTCTACAGGGCGTTTACTGCCTATAAATCTGGAAAGATTTTCTCCCATTACT
The DNA here is from genome assembly GCA_964468435.1 of uncultured Bacteroidia bacterium. Taxonomy (GTDB): domain Bacteria; phylum Bacteroidota; class Bacteroidia; order J057; family J057; genus JBCCTX01. The sequence goes on from CAYXVE010000003.1 coordinate 301, forward strand.
GCTTCCCATAGCACCTGAGTTACCGGATACCGACCCAAGTAGTAATCATCCACTGTAACCTCGTGAATAGGCTTTTCATCACTCTCCCGATCGCTTCCCATACTGAAAGTACTTCTTTCTACCCGGATCATTTGATCTTCAACAGTATCAAAAATGGGATTTACAATCAATGCAGTCATTTATGCTTGAATGTTACTGTCAGGTGAATTTTTCCACTTAATCGTCAGATGAAAGTGGGCTTCTCCAGCAGCTTCGGTTATCACTATGCCAGCTTTTGCAGTAAGTTTGATCCCCATTTCCAGGGAAATTTCTTCCGGGGATTCCTTGATCTCGCGGATCTTATCCATCACCGCGCCTGCAACAGATTTAAGGGGAGCAAGTGCCTGCTCAAAACGAGTTGCGGCTTTTTCCACAGGAAGTTCTTTATTTCCGCCTCGTTTGGGCCCGCTGCTGAAACCTTTGACTTCAAATTGGATCTCTTCTCCTGATTCGGTTTAGTATACAAGAATGTATTCGGGCATTAGATGGGGATTGGAGTTTTTAATCTCCTAAAAATAAGAAAATTGTGGGACTTGCCTATGAAGTTGCCGTCGACTCAAGATAGTGTATATCAGTTCGGTATATAACCGTGCGCCGGCAATTGTTGCTTTTGGTGCCTAGCGGGCAGAACGCACTGCCGTGCGTTCCTACAAATGTTGGTAAAATACCCAGTTAAGGGTCCAGGGGATCGATAGCGTCTTGATGCAATGCTTCTAGTTTTGGTTTCCATTCTACATCATAGAGGTTGAGGCGCTCGAATAGCTCATAGGGTATATAACCGAGTTCTCGCTCGCAGCGTTCGTCAAGATTCATATCTGTAATGTAATAGCTCTGGTATTTATCTGTGGTTACCAAAGCCTTTTTATCAGCGGGAATCCCATAACGGTAAATGAGTCTGGCCGCATTTCGGAAATTGGTGGTGGTGTGTCTGGCATGCGGCTCGATGAGAATGGCATACTCAGGTATATTGTGGCGAGCCATTAGGTCTCGCTTCATTTCCAATGCTTCGCAGAAGGGGGTCTGGAAGGGATGTACATATCCTCCAGAAACGATAATCAGGGGAGCTTGCCCAGCCTTGTATCGCATAGCCGTGAGTTCATCGCGAATCTTTGCCAGGGGGCTAAGCGCCACCTTAGGCTCATCTGGTCCATGACCTGGTACCAAAATGATAGAATAGGGATACTCGTCCCATTGTATTGTAGAGATCGCTTCATAAGCAGCACGATTCTCTCCAAATACCACAGGCTCAAATCTTGCTGCTTCATCTCGGTCATTGAGATCAAGCAGTCCCAACCCAAAGTCCAGACTGGGCTGGAAGAATAACTTCATATTGCCTGAAGGCTCTACAAGCAATCCAGTCATGCTGTCGATTAGCACTTTGTAGAAGCGCTGGCGAATATCATAACTTACAGAATCGATCCGTGGATAGCGTTGCTCACCGTCCAGTGCATAGGTATGAATCAGGTAATTGATGCCAGCCGCAGCATCTTCCCATGCTGCCCGCAGCAATGCTACATCCGTCTTGTCCGCATGTAGCTGAAAGCATCCCGAACTACGCATATGACGCGTAACCATTTGTCGTATCACAGCTTCCTCCTCCCATAATCTTGTCAATGCATTACCAATATCTGCTATTTCACCCTCTGTCCACAGTACTGCACTCGCATGGCAGGAAATTTCCATCTGACAGGAGTCTGCTGCTGCTCTGATGGCATTCATTTTATGTCCCCATATTCCTTTCAGTACTTCCTCCTGCTGAATAATCTCAAACACGCCAGGCAACTGCTCCATGAGTGTGAGCAGATAAAAATTTTTGTCCTGCACCCAATCGCCACTGGACACTAACTGGTAATGGGGGTCAACATCCTGTGCCTGGTAGCTCTGGATAGTGGATAAGCAGATTAGTAAAGCAATTAGGTTATGAGAACTGAGGTTGTGAAGGTACATGGGAAACTGAATTACAAGCTTTTACCTCTAAGTAATCTCTTCAACATGAATAAATGTTTAATAAATGGTGAAATTTGGGTGAATGTATGAATGAGTTGACGTTTATTGACTGATCAGGACTGATTAGTCCTATTACGTTAAGACAGCGGTCTCTTAATACATGACTGAAGCACTCAATGCGATGATTTTAAGGAAGTCTTAGCTTATTTCTACCTCTTACCGCCCTACGTCTGTGGCGGTTTCGCTTGCGCTTGCTGCGCTTGCGTTTGCGAATCTTCTGATTGCTGGATTTGGCGATCACATAGCGGATCGACAGCGCACTGGTATGCCTGAGTTGGGTGGTGTTTTCGACTCCCTCCTGATACACGGGCATGTAGTCAAAAGAGACATTAAAACGGAAAAAAGTCAGTTCAAAGCCCGCAACGCCAGTGAGGCCCCAACGATTTTCCTCCTCTTCGTACCAGCTAAGATTAGGACCTATTCCTGCATAGAGATTGACCCTCCGAAAAATGATGCTACTGTGCTTGCGAATAAGCACATGTGCACGACCATCCTGTTCGAGATTGGAGGAAACAATACCTTCAAGCGAAGTCTTATCCAATATGCGCTGATTGATCGTCAACCCTGGATAATTTCCCAGCCGTATCCCGCCTGTGGTGCGGTATACCTGAGCTTGGGTCTCTCGTAAGGATAAGGATAATGTGAATATAAAAATATACAAACAGGTACTGCGGATACTCATATCGGATGCTTATTAGGATTGGGCTACAAGTGCGAAAATCGTACCAGGATCAAAGAGAATATGAATCGTCTCAGCTGAGAGGCTTTTCCCTTCGTCCGCTTTCAACCGTGTTCAGGCCCCATCGTCTGTTGTCTGAAATCCATCATCTATTATCTGAAATCACTTCAAACTCTTGTGTGAGGGTCTCTCCCCACTGATCGACCCAGGTCAATATATGCTTGCCTGGGTTGGGATTGAGTGCCATCTGGTGTATTTCACGGGTTGTGCCGAGAAAGGTTTGGTCTAGGTGCCAATGAATAGGGGTATCGTCATGTCGATGGGCGACTTCGAAAACTGTACTGCTGGGCTGACCATCCAGGTTGATTGGTACATATATCCTGGCAGCATGCCGGGGATACATGAGTTCCATACTTTGCCCCTGGATGAGGGAGCGTCCTTCATACATACAATCGCTACGATAAGGCGGCAAAACTTTGTAATCTGGATGTCTGGATTTGTAATAATAAGCTTCTACGGGGGGAAGAACAAACCAGGATTTTTGCTCCATCAGAGAAGGAGATTCACACTCACTGTGTACCCGGTACGTATGTGTATGATCCAGCCAGACGGTTTTGTGATAGGGACAGGGGAGCGTTTCCTGTCCTCTGTAGGGGATCAGTTGTTGTATTTCCGGACATAGGGTACTGGCGAGATAGCCGCTATGTTTGCATACATCTACCGCTAAGAGTTCATCCTGAGGTTGATCAAACCACGTATTGCTAGCTGGCAGCGTGTTGAAGAGGTCAAACATGACGGGTGCAGCGGCATGAATGCCTGTAAGCCCCGGACGGCCTTCGCCATCGGCGTTCCCCACCCATACCCCGACCACATATTCGGGGGTGCAGCCCACAGCCCAGGCATCCCGGGCGCCAAAACTGGTGCCTGTCTTCCAGGCTATCTTTTGGGAAGAGCTAAAATGCTGCCAGTAGCGTTCAGTCTCTGGGCGGCTCACCTCTAGCATGGCTTCGAAGGTAAGCCAGATCGCTGCTGCGCTGAGCTTACCCTGCAGCTGTAAGGCATCTTCATTCACCTGCGATTTTTCCTGAGCGTAGATATATCTTAGCGGGCGATATTCACGGAGATCATACTGACGCTCATGATCCTGGTAATTGACCAGTGTACGTGCCATCGCTGCATAGACCTTACACAGATCTTCCAGATTGACTTCTGCACCGCCCAGGATCAGCGTCAACCCATAATCGCCCGGCGGGCGATGCAGCGTAGTCAGGCCCATATCCTTGAGCCTGTCATAGAAGCGAGGAATACCATATTCATGCAGCATACGTACCGCAGGTATGTTGAGCGACCTTGCCAGGGCCTGGTCAGCAGGGATAGAACCCGCATAAGTTTGGTTATAATTTACCGGAACATACCCGTTGTAAAAAGAGGGAATATCTGGGATAAGCATGCGTGGAAGTAATTCGCCATCGTGCAACATCGAAGCATATAGCAAAGGCTTGAGAATACTACCACTACTGCGCGGTGCAGTAATAATGTCGACCGCATGCCCATGATCTACCCGGTCAACAGGAGAAGTATTACCTACATATGAAATAACTTCACCGGTTTCCACGCTTACGATCAGCGCAGCAATATTGTGTACGCTGTTTCTTTTCAAAGACCTATGGTAGCGATCTACAATCTGGTTGGCGCGTTGCTGGATTCGAAGATCAATCGTGGAATGAATGCTGGAAATCTCTAACTTAGCAGGATTTTGTCTAGCATGCAACCGTTCTAATAAATGAGGTGCCAATGATGGTAAAGGTTTAGGACTTCCCGGAATAGGTTCCTGCTGAGCCAGGTAGCAGGTAAGGGAGTCTATGACGTTTTTTTCTACTAAGCGAGACAAGAGCCTGTTTCTCTTTTCCTCTAGAGCTGTGCGATTTCTACCGGGGTGTATCAATCCCGGTGCATTGGGAAGTACCGCCAGGGTGGCGGTCTCAGCCCAGCTTAGCTTCTCGGGAGATCTGCCGAAATATTTCCATGCAGCTGCATCCAATCCTACAATATTGCCTCCAAAGGGGGCATTCGAAGCATATAATGCCAGAATATCTTGCTTGGAATAGCGCCATTCCAATCTCGTAGCCCAGATGATCTCGATACATTTTTCCCAGAAAGTCCTTGATTGCCCTTTTCTCGACAACCGGATGACCTGCATACTTAGGGTACTCGCACCGCTGACGACCTTCCCCCGGGAAATATTCTGATAAATGGCTCTGAGTAAAGCAAATGGATCAACTCCAGGATGATAGAAAAAGCGTTGATCCTCGAACGTAGTGATGGACTGCTGAAAAGCTAAGGGAACGGTTTTACGGGCTGGAAAGCGCCATTGCATGTCCTCAGCGATCTTGGCGCCCAGCAATTCACGATTGCGATCCAGCATTACAGTTGAAGTAGGCTCTTTGAATAATGGCTCAGGGAGACAGAAATACCAGGCCAGTAACAGCAAAAATCCTCCCCCTAGTAAAACCCGATTTTTCTTTACGATTTGCGCTTTATTTCTTCCCATGAAAGGATGCTTACCCATACTCCTAAAATATACACAAAATTAGCTACTTCTCATGCCTATCCCAATATAGCTACTTATCTTCACTTGCTATAAGTAGAATCTATCATGCAACTGATTACAGGAGAGGACTATATAGAGATCGAAAATTACCCTTTCCGCGTGAGTTCCATCGGACATGGAGGGCGCATTCCCATCGCGGATATTACAGAGGTACTACCCGACCGGTCGCCGCCAGAGATGGTGATTAGGGGGAATGAAGTGATCTTTCTGGATGTTCAGCATCAGGAAGAATTATTGGCATGGAGTCGTACATGTTCTGTTCCCATATCTCAAAGATTAGACCTTTGGGCGATGATCAATGAACCTTTTCTGGATACGATTCATCCATCTACTCAGGTAGAACAGGTCAAACAAATTCTGATATCCAACCAAATTAAGGAAGTAGAAATAGAGGGGATCAGGGGAAAAGTGGGAGAAACACTCCTAATATACAATACCGTGTTATGGGAATGGCATCATCTGGGGCATTATGACGTATTGTTGAGTCGCAAAAAATATTCGCTTCAGGGACTTAGAGAAAGTTTCTACTGGTGGACGATGAAAATTGCCCTAAGGAATCTGGATAGCTCGTGTAGATAAGGGAAAGGATGCAAAAACATTTGTCATTGCAAATAGTTTTAGTAGTACATTCATTTAACAAAACTTTTAATTATTATATACCATGCAAACAGATATTAATCAATCACAAATAAACATCGGAATTTCGATAGACGGTGTTCAACAAATTGCAGGTTTACTGAATGCCATTCTGGCTGATGAATTCAACTTGCGGTTAAAGACTAAGAATTTTCACTGGAATGTAACAGGACCACATTTCAGCGAATACCATAAGCTCTTAGATGATCAGGCTGAAATGCTAGAGGAGATCATCGATGATACGGCAGAACGCGTACGTGCATTGAATGTACATTCAGTAGGTTCTATGGAAGAATATTTGGAACATACCAGATTAACAGAAAATACTGGTAGAAATGTACAAGATCAGGATATGCTGAAGGAACTACTTTCAGATCACGAAGCGATTATTCGCCAGTTGAGAAAAGATATTGAAACCTGCGAGCAATTGGGAGATGCGGGAAATGCAGATTATTTGACCGCAACTATGGAAGCTCATGAAAAGATGGCCTGGATGTTGAGAGCCTCTGCAGTCAATTAATAAGTACATTCTCGTAAAAGATAGAGAGGAAGTTTGTTTCTCAGACTTCCTCTCTTTTATCTTTAATCCAACTTACAATTTACTATGCCAATTCTACCAGAGAGTGATCTCTCGAAGGAAGGACAGTACTGCCCATCAAATAAGTATCGACAGCCCTAGCACATTCACGACCTTCTGAAATAGCCCATACTACGAGCGACTGACCCTTGTGCGCATCTCCTGCGACAAAGACATTTTGCACCTTTGTCTGATAATCTTCTGCCTTAATATTTCCGCGTTTATCGAATTCTAGTCCTATGCTTTGAAACAATTCTCGTTTTTCCGGATGAAGAAATCCTATAGCCAGCAGCGCAAGATCACAGGGTATTTCCGACTCTGTACCGGGAATCTCCTGAAAGCCATACCTACCGTTCTCATCTTTTTTCCACTCCAACTTTACTGTTTTTAGTGCTCTCAGATTACCTGCTTCATCTCCCAAAAAGGCCTTGGTCATGATAGCCCATTCCCGCATACAACCTTCCTCATGGGAAGAAGAAGTACGCATGACCATCGGCCATTCTGGCCATGGGTTATCCTCTGTACGCCCGGATGGAGGTTTACTCATTAACTCAATCTGTGTAATAGATGCTGCTTTATGACGATTGGAGGTACCAACACAGTCAGAACCCGTATCACCGCCACCTATGACTACGACATGTTTGCCTTCAGCACTGATTTCTCCTAGATCTTCCGTCCATTCACCCGACACTTTTTTATTCTGCCTGGTGAGGAATTCCATGGCAAAGTGTATCCCTTTTAATTCTCTGCCGGGTATATTCAAATCTCTTGGTACTGTAGACCCTGTACAGATCACCAGCGCATCAAACGCTTCCTGTAGCGACTCCATAGAAACGTCTTTCCCCACATGTACACCTGTTTTGAAGTCCACCCCCTCTTGCTTCATCAGGAAAACTCTCCTTTCAACGACTGTTTTTTCCAGTTTAAAGTCTGGAATTCCATATCGCAACAAGCCACCTAGGTATTTATCTCTTTCAAATACAGTAACATTGTGTCCAGCCTTATTGAGTTGTGCTGCAGTTGCCAGCCCTGCAGGTCCCGAACCAATAATCGCTACTTTTTTCCCGGTGCGAGATACAGGTGGTTCTGGACGTATAAGGCCCATCTCCCATGCTTTCTCTGCAATGGACTTTTCTATATGTTCAATGGCAACAGGAGGTTTGTTGATGCCCAACACGCATGAGGCTTCACAAGGAGCAGGACAGATCCTTCCTGTAAATTCCGGGAAATTATTGGTCGAATGCAGAATGTCAATCGCCATCTCCCAGTCTTCCTGATATACTGCGTCATTAAACTCAGGTATATTATTCCCTAGTGGACATCCATTATGGCAGAATGGAACTCCACAATCCATACATCTGGCAGCCTGATTAATTGTTTTCTCATCTTTATAATCCTCTACAAATTCCCGGTAATCATTCACACGTGTCTCGGGATCTCTATATGAAGGGAGTTCACGATCGAACTCCATAAATCCGCTGGGTTTTCCCATAACTTATATACTTTTTAAATTATTATCTATATCGCTTTTTTGAATGCCAACTGATCTTCGCGCTTTTGCTGTTCTTTTCGCTTGAGTAAGATAGCCTTGAAGTTTCTGGGCATCACTTTGCAAAAATGCAGAAGCTCCGCATCCCAGTTTGTGATAAGCTTTAAGGCGGTTTTGCTTTCTGTGTAAGCATAGTGCTTTTCGATCATACTGCGAATCAGCTTTATATCTTCCTCTTCCATGGGATCGAGATCTACCAGTTCAGTGTTGAGATTATGAGCTAGTCTCGAATCGGGGTCGTACACAAATGCTATTCCTCCACTCATTCCAGCAGCAAAGTTCCGCCCGGTTTCACCCAAAATCACAACTCTACCACCAGTCATGTACTCACAACCATGATCTCCTACGCCTTCTACAACTGCTCTCACACCCGAGTTTCGCACACAAAAACGCTCACCAGCAATGCCCCGGATATATGCATCTCCTGAGGTAGCTCCATAAAAAGCTACATTCCCGATTACCGTATTTTCATGGGGAATAAATGGGGCTGTTCTATCTGGATAAACAATCAGTTGTGCTCCGGATAAGCCTTTACCAAAGTAATCATTTGCTTCTCCTTCCAGTTCTAGCCTCAGCCCTTTGGCAGCAAAGGCCCCAAAACTCTGACCTGCTGAACCCCTGAATTTAAAATGAATAGTGCCTTTGGGTAATCCTTTGGATTCATAGCGCCTGGATATTTCATGTGAAAGCATGGTCCCAACTGCCCGGTCAACATTTCTGATAGGAAAAGTCGCCGAAATAGCCTGCTGATGCTCCAATGCAGGCTGGGCACATTCGATAAGTTGACGATCCAGAACTTGGTCTATACCGTGATCCTGAGGAATCTGCTTATATAATCCTACGGAAGGGTCGGCATGGGCTTTATGTAGAATAGGGCTTAAATCCAGCGTTTTCCATTTCCAATGCTCCAGGTCCTCTCTCACCTTCAGTTTGTCCACCTGACCTACCATCTCACTGATCGTACGGAAACCGAGTTCTGCCATGATCTCTCTGAGTTCCATCGCCAGGAAGGTGAAGAAGTTCACTACATCATCGGGGCTTCCTGTAAACAGCTTTCTCAGTTCAGGGTCCTGTGTAGCAATTCCTACAGGACAGGTGTTCATATGGCACTTACGCATCATGATACACCCCTCTACGATCAATGCAGCTGTGGCGACTCCCCATTCCTCCGCACCGAGCAACGTGGCTATAGCCATATCTCTGGCCGTACGGATCTGCCCATCTACCTGAAGGGTTACCCGGCTGCGAAGGTTATTGAGTACCAGGGTCTGATGTGCATCTGCGAGGCCCAGTTCCCAGGGCAGCCCCGCATGGCGGATGGAACTCAATGGAGATGCTCCTGTACCACCATCATGTCCTGCAATCAGTATGTGATCTGAATGAGCTTTGGCTACACCAGCTGCAATCGTACCAACACCTGCGGCAGACACCAGCTTCACGCTTATACGGGCTGAAGGATTACTATTCTTCAAATCAAATATGAGCTGAGCGAGGTCTTCGATAGAATAGATATCGTGGTGTGGAGGCGGGGAAATAAGTCCTACCCCCGGTGTGGAGTGTCTCACACGGCCGATCCATTCGTCGACTTTGTAGCCAGGAAGCTGACCACCCTCTCCAGGCTTCGCTCCCTGAGCGATTTTGATCTGAAGCTCTTCCGCATTTGTCAGATAGTAACTGGTCACTCCAAAGCGTCCCGAAGCCACCTGCTTGATTGCTGATCGCTCCCAATCTCCGTTTTCTTTCTTAACAAAACGTATTTCATCTTCTCCTCCTTCGCCACTATTGCTTTTGGCTCCGATACGGTTCATCGCAATCGCCAGGGTAGCGTGTGCTTCATGTGAAATGGACCCAAAGGACATAGCACCTGTAGCAAAACGCTTGAGGATATTCTCTACAGGTTCTACTTCTTCAAGCGGTATGGGATCCTGGTTGGTGAATTCTAGCAAACTACGTAGTGTAATCGCCTTTTTCATCTGATCATTGATCTTCACAGCATACTGCTTGAAAAGCTGATAGTCATTCTTGCGGGTAGATTTTTGTAACAGATGTATAGTTTGAGGATTAAACAAGTGCGCTTCACCATTTCTTTTCCACTGATACAAACCTCCTACTTCCAGTTGACGGTTTTTGGCAGGCACATCGGGAAATGCTCGTTGATGTCTTACCCAAATTTCTCTAGCTATATCTTCAAAATTCAGTCCTGAAAGGCGTGAAATACCTCCTGTAAAGCATTTATCCACAACGCTTTTGTGAAGGCCAACGATTTCAAAAATCTGGGATCCATGATACGACTGTAGCGTAGAGATCCCCATTTTGGAGAATATCTTCAGCAACCCTTTATTAACTCCCTTGATATAGTTGTCAATTGCTTTTTCCGCGGTTAAGCCCTCAGGCATCAGTTTTGTATTAAGCATGGCTTTGATCGACTCAAATGCCAGATAGGGGTTGATCGCCAGTGCACCATATCCGATCATGGTAGCAAAATGATGAGTCTCCCGAGCATCTCCCGTTTCAATGATTAATGCTGCCTGAGATCTGATCCGATGGCGAATGAGGTAATGATGCACAGCGCCTGTAGCCAACAAGCCTGGAATAGGCGCAGCCCGAGAACCTGCTGTTCTATCGCTAATGATCAGAATATTGGCACCATCGCGTATAGCATCGGCAGCAGACTTGCAGAGGTTTTTCAACGCTTGCTCAAGCGTTTCTCCTTTAGGTAATACCGCTTGTACGGTAGCACTGCGGAAATCATCATATTCTACATTTCTGAGCTTTGCCAGTTCCTCGTTGGATAATACAGGCTGATCTATGGTAATGACCTTTGCTGCTTCTGGTTCTTCATGAAGAATATTTCTCGAACCACCGATCCATGACTTCAGGGACATGATTAGCCTTTCGCGGATGGGATCTATAGGTGGATTACTTACCTGGGCAAATAATTGTTTGAAATAATGTGAAAAGTGTTGGCTCTGATGAGACAGTACAGCCACAGGGGTGTCTGCCCCCATTGATCCTATAGGTTCTGCACCTTTGCCGGCCATAGGTGCAATCAATACCTTCAACTCTTCTGAAGTTACCCCAAACAACTGCTGTTGCTGTAGAAGGTCTTCAACATCGCTTTGAGGAACTTCTCCTACTTTCTGCGGAAGTTTATTGATATGTATGCGGTATTTATCGAGCCATTCGCGATAGGGAGCCTGAGAACAGATATCTGACTTGAGTTCCTCATCGCTGATGATTTTTCCCTCTTCCAAATTCGCGACAAACATCCTGCCTGGTTGCAATCTTCCCTTCATGATCACTTTGTGAGGTTCTACGGGTAGCGCACCAGCCTCTGATGCCATGATCAGTCTGTCGTCATCCGTAAGGCAGTATCTCGAGGGACGCAATCCGTTTCGATCCAGGGTAGCACCTACGATCTTACCATCTGTAAAACACACAGATGCTGGACCATCCCAAGGCTCTGTCAAAGTAGCATGATACTCATAGAAAGCCCTTTTAGGATCTTGTATATCTTCGTTTTCCTGCCATGCTTCGGGTATTAACATCATCAAAGCATGTGGGAGTGATCTCCCTGAGATCACCAGCATCTCGATGATGGCATCCAAGTTTCTGGAGTCTGATTTATTGGGATCGCAGATCGGGAGGATGAGATCCAGTTCATCCTGAGTGAAAAATTCACTCTGCATGAGCTGTTCTTTTGCGATCATCCAGTTGATATTACCGCGTATGGTATTGATCTCACCATTATGGGCAATATAGCGAAAAGGCTGTGCAAGCCTCCATTGAGGGAACGTATTGGTAGAAAAACGCGAATGAATCAATGCAAGTGCAGACTCGACCCGCTCGTCTTGCAGGTCAGGAAAATATGACTTGACCTGATGGGTACGAAGCTGCCCTTTATAACAGACGGTCTTTCTGGAAAAAGTAGCGATGTAGAAATCATCTCCAATCTGGTCCACACTACGCAAGATCAACCGGCTTGCTACTTTACGGAGAATAAACAGTTTTTTCTCCAGGATATCAGGCTCCCAGGTATGCCGGGGTTTGACGAACACCAACTCTATTTTAGGCCCTACCTTCAGTGCCGTCTTTCCGATTCCTGTCTGATCATAAGGTACTTCTCTATATCCCAGTAGCTCAAATCCCATTCGATAGATGCTTGCATTCAACACAGCTCTACACTGAATCTGTCTGTCATAGTCGCGGGGAAAGAATACCATTCCTACACCGTACTTACCCTCTTCTGGGAGCATAAAACCCAGTTTCTCACATTCCTCCTGATAAAATTCGTGAGGGATCTGTAACAATATCCCGGCTCCATCACCCGTATTAGGATCTGAACCTGTAGCGCCTCTATGCTCCATATTTTCAAGCATGAGAAGCGCATCGGATATGATTTGATGTGATTTTTTTCCTTTAAGATGTGCCACAAACCCTATACCACAAGCATCGTGCTCAAGTTGGGGTAAGTACAGACCTTTTGCATTTGACGATTGTCCAGATTCTTTCATACAGTTCAAGTAGTTTGAGTATTCACGTGCAGGGTTCCACAGCTATGTTATCATTAAATCTGTGATTTCAACCATTTCACATAATTCAATACATTGATGCTTTGTGCTAGTCCAGATTGATTGGAACTGTTGCAATGAAGATACAAATTACAAAAAGCTCAATGATTTGACAAGATTTTTTGTGCGATAGCAAAATTAAAATAAATTGTTGTCTTTCTTTGAATATAACGGAAAAGCTACAGGATGGTTAGAAGTCATACTATTGAGATCCAAATAAGCTTTTACTTTGTATTCATTCTCATTAGCTCCTATAATTATTAGGTTGTGTAAGTACAAGTTTACCGCTCAGGTTTTAAATTATCGCTATAATTTCCCCATAAATCTATTAAGCTGATAGATTAACTATAATAATCCATAATATATCTCAGCATTCAATCTATGCATTGCAATTGTTTAGATCGCATAGAAAATATTACGGTAATAAGTCTCACTTTTTAAGATACTTTCGGAATTTTCCTATCAAAAAAACCCGGTAAAAATTATTTTGCTTTGACAAAATTATGTCTAATCTATTTTTACTGTCAAAATCTCAAGATTTTGACAAAATTTCATCAAAGTGAACGTATCTCTACAAGACAATTACCAGGACATATCGTTAAAAAAGAGGCATTACTCACAGAAAGTATGCGAAGTTTATTTGTTTTAAACATCTGTGTAGCATCTGTGAAAAACAGTCCATACAAAAAGAGATAAAATCTACTTTTGAGGTCCCCTCACTTCAGAGAAGCAAGACTTCCCTTCAGAACTTCCAATTTAGCCAAGGCATCATTTTTCTTCTTTAGTTCAAGCTGAACCACTTTTTCAGGTGCATTGTTGACAAACTTTTCATTGGAAAGCTTCTTCTCAGTCATTTTAAGAAATCCTTCATAGTAGTCGATCTCTTTGATAATTTTCTCCCGCTCTGCCTCCACATCCACTTTTTTAATAGGAATATAGCATTGGTGGGTCTGTACTCTGATACTACCTGCTCCTTCAACTTTTTCCCTTACAAAATCTATCCTGGAAGTGTTCAAGAAGCGACTAAGTACCGTTTGATATCTGGTAAATAACTCAGGTTGGTCAGTTTGAATATACAACTCGATTTCTTCTTTCGGGCTAAAACCATTTGAAGTCCGAAAAGCACGCAGCATCGTGATCATTTCCTTGATCAAGGCAAATTCTCTCAGCAATTTCTGATCAGGCTTCTTACTTGTTTTCAATAAGGAGAGATTGATATATTCACCATCCTTCCTGGGTTGGAGTTGTTGCCATATTTCCTCCGTAATAAAGGGCATCATGGGATGAAGTAGCTGAAGAAAACGTTCAAAAAAGCTGACAGTCTTGTCGAGCGTCTTCTTCGATACGGGCTCTCCATAAGGAGGCTTGACCATTTCAAGATACCATTGGGAGAATTCATCGCGAATCAGTTTAAAAGCTGTCATAGCCACATCTGATATCCGGAATTTATTGAAATGATCCTGTATTTCGCACATACCTTCCTCAATCCGGGACTCCATCCAAGCGACGGCAATACGGTCTATTTCGGATGAATCTACATCTTTAACCTCCCAGCTTCTGATCAATCTCAACGAATTCCATAATTTATTACAGAAGTTACGCCCCTCTTCTACCTCTTTTTCCGAAAATAACAAATCATTACCGGCGGGTGCACTACGGAGCATTCCCATACGTACGCCATCTGCACCATATTCCTCGATTAACTCTAGGGGATCAGGTGAATTTCCCAGCGATTTACTCATTTTCCTCCGCTGTTCATCACGGACAATACCATGAAAATATACATGTTTGAAAGGTCTTTGTCCCTTGAATTCATAGCCAGCCATAATCATTCTGGCTACCCAGAAAAAGATAATATCAGGTCCAGTAACCAGATCATTGGTAGGATAATAATAATTGATATCCTCATTATCTGGATGGGTCAATCCATCAAAGACTGAAATGGGCCACAACCAACTGGATGCCCATGTGTCCAGTACATCAGGATCTTGTTCAAGGTCAGTATCTTTTAATTTCTTGTTACCTGTTTTCTTTCTGGCGAGTTCCAAAGCCTCCGCCTTTGTAGGAGCTACTACTGTCTCATGAGTCCCCCTGATATAATAAGCAGGGATTTGATGTCCCCACCAAAGTTGACGGGAAAGGCACCAGTCCCTTATATTTTCCATCCAGTGCTTATAGGTATTGATAAACCTGTCGGGAATGATCTTTACTTCATCGTCCATTACAGCTTTCAGCGCAGGCCTGGCGAGCTCTTCCATTTTTAAAAACCACTGGAGGGATAATTTAGGCTCTATGGGCACATCGGTACGCTGAGAGTGTCCAACCTCATGCGTATAAGGTTCAATTTTTTCGAGGTATCCTTCTTCATCAAGAAGTTTGGCTATTTTATTCCTTACAACAAAGCGATCTTCTCCTATAAATATTTCTCCTGCCTCACTGATCCGCCCCATATCATCGATGACATCCAATGCCTCCAGGTTGTGTTTAACTCCCAATTCGTAGTCGTTTACATCATGAGCAGGGGTAACTTTGAGACATCCCGTGCCAAAATCAGTTTTGACGTATTCGTCCAGAATGATAGGCACGGACCGGTTGACCAAAGGTACAGTAACCCGTTTCTCATGCAGATGCATATATCTTTCATCTTCCGGATTGATGGCAACCGCAGTGTCTCCCAGCATGGTTTCAGGTCTGGTCGTAGCTACGATGACATAATCATTTTGGGTTCCCTCGATAGGATAGCGAATGTGATACAGGTTTCCCTGTACAGTTTTATATTCCACCTCTTCGTCAGAAAGCGCTGTCTGAGCTTTTGGGTCCCAGTTGACCATTCGCACTCCTCTGTATATCAATCCTTTATCATATAGCATGCAAAATGCTTGAACGACAGATTGAGAATATTCCCCGTCCATAGTAAAACGCGTCCTGTCCCAGTCGCAGCTACAACCCAGCTTCTGAAGCTGTTTCAAGATGATCCCACCATATTTTTCCTTCCACTCGTATGCATGCTTCAGAAATTCTTCCCGTGTAAGATCCCGCTTATCAATCCCCCTCTCAGCCAGCATTTTTACGACCTTAGCTTCTGTAGATATAGAGGCGTGATCCATTCCAGGCACCCAGCATGCATTGAAGCCTTCCATGCGTTTACGACGGATCAATACATCTTGTATGGTATTATCCAATACATGGCCCATATGAAGGATTCCGGTAACATTGGGGGGAGGAATGACAATGGTATAGGGTTCTCGTTCATCAGGAACCGAGCGAAAGGCTTTAGCTTTTAACCAAGCTTCATACCATTTATCTTCGATATCGGCAGGTGAGTATTTCTTGGATAAGGATTCCATATATTTCTTTTTCGGAATCCAAAATTAGCAGAAAACCTCGAAAGGATAAAGAATTATTACAAAGTGGAATAAACATCCCTATCAATCACTATTTACTAGTGCTGAGCAGCAGGAAATGCTTTTGAAAAATCTGATATATCTTTTCTTTCTAGACTTAAAGTCTCCCGCTTTTCTTTTTCTGTTTCTCGAATAGCATCCAGGCACTGGAAACCAGATAGATCAATCCTCCTACGACCGCCAATCCCAGAGCAATTTTGAATGTACTCATGATGGTATTTACCAACATCATCCCCAAAATTAGGGCTACTGCAGGCAATCCGATTTTACCCCATAAGGGTAACTTTAGATAGGATTTGTAGAGGAAGTTATTTCTGATCTTCTTCATACCAGATGTTTTACCTTTATAATTGTATCCGGTCATCTTTGCTTTTTTGTCTGATAGTATCCTCACGCTTATATCTATTTGCTCAATACAATTGTCATATCTATTAATCAATATGAATATACAAATTTATAGCGTAAAATGATAAGCCAAGGTTTCACCTTTTCAAAATTAGCCTAGAGGCTTTTTCTCCAGAATCTGTAGTAATGAATACTATATAAATTGAGCGGGGGGAACTATCCAATTCTATAGACTCTCTGAAACGACTCGAAGGGGGATACGGTCTTTGGAATATCGTTTTCCCGCTTATATCACGCAAGGTTATGTTAAAATGTTGAGGGCGACCAAAAGAAATATCTAGGGTAAAAGTCTCCGAAAATGGATTGGGATAAATATTAAGCTGCCTGATCCATGCAACGGGATCTGCAGAATGAGTAAGACCTGGTATGATAAAGGGAATGATTTGTTCGCAGCCTCTGCTATCCGAAAGTTGTAGTACATAGCTACCGATAGGAAGATCTTTCAAAATGGTATCCCCTTCTTGAACAAGCTGACCATTGAGGCCCTTCCATACATACTGATAGGGAGCTAATCCTCCCAAAGGTTTTGCAACAGCTGTTCCAGGGCTTATTTCATCGAAAGGTGTTGTTATAATATCTGCATCCAGTGTAGCACAACCTTTGGTATGTGCTTGTATAGACCAGACAAAACGAAGAGGTGCTCCTTCACGGTCTTCAAATAGCTCTATTGGAGCCCAGTTTCCCTCAGGTATCGAATCAGATCGAATCCAATTGGTAAAAGGTACATAGTTCTCTTCCGTATAAGCCAGGAATAATGCATTTTCCCCGTTTTGATGAACCCCGATAAAAAACAGTTCATCTTCAAGCGGCACTTCATCCTGGAATTTAAGTGTCAACAGCAACCCTTCCGTATCTGAAATGTCTTCCTCTACGATTGTATAAGATTCTGTCCGGCCAATTTCTGCTGGCTGTTCGCCTTCCCAGTCATAAGCTGAAAAAAATACCCGATCACCCAGATTGAACGTGTCTGGCAGATACAATAAAGCAGAAGCAGAAGTGAGTACATCAGGTTTCCTGTTCTCAAAAAGTTGGGCCAGTACAATGTTTTCTTTCGGAGAACCTTCATATCCCGTCGCATTGGTAAAACTGCCATCCAGCCAGACCCTATCCCTGGCCCATGTCGTATCGGAAAGCAGATACGCTGCATAAGAAAACCTATTATTAGAAGAATCTACATCTGCTTTACCAGGTTGAACATTATATGATAATGAATAAACTCCGGAGGTTTGGGGCATAAATGTCCTATCCAATGATACGCTGAGCGTATCTCCTGGTGAGAATGAAACAGTATCTGTTTGTTTGTATTGAAAGACAACATCCTGGGAATCAGAGATCCTAATGTCTGTCGATATATTTCTCACCTGTCCCGGGCCCAGATTGAAAGTGCTGATCCCAAGCCTAAAAGGTAACTGCTGTCCCACTGGCACCTGTGTAAATTCATCGGGTGGGGGAATGTGAAGAACCTTCAAATCAGCAGTGTTGATGTTCAGTGCATTTACAACGGCAATGTCATCTACAAGTAGCAGGAACTTATCGAGAGAATGATTGCGAAAAGCAATGCGAATAGTTTCCCCCTGGAAATTATTGAGTGAAACGACCTGTCTGGCGAGGAAGTCATTAGCACCTTCCGTTTCAAAGAGTATTTCCGTAAAATCGTCTGGTTCTGTCCCTGTCCTGCTAACTCTGACCTGATATTGATCGGGAAAAGTAGCCAATACTGTACCGGCTCGCCAGGATAGAGCATACATTCCGGTATCGGGTAAGCTTAAGGGAGGAAGGATCATCCAGTCATTTGCTGGCTCGATCTCATCTGCTCCTTGGTTTTCGAGATAAAATGAAGTACTGATAGCTACCTGATCTGCTAGTTGCAGATCTAGTGTTCCCCCCAGCGCTTCACCAGATTGTACGGTCCATGCATTATCGACAAAGCCCACCTGAGCCTCTGGGGTCAACTGATCCAGATCAAGCAATAAAAAATCAGCAGGCATGCCCTGCTGAAAATTTTCAAAAAATAATGTATCTGTTAATTGTGCTTTGACTATTGTTCTATATGGCAAAAGGCTTATTAAGCATAATGCCAGGCGGAGCAACGTCGAAGAATAACTCATGGACTGAGGTTTTATTCAATAACCATACGCTCATACACAGCCCCTTTCGAAGTGCTGATCTCTAAGATGTATATGCCAGGTGTCCATTCTCCAACTGTAATCAGTTCCTGTAAACCCGTAGAGAGATCACTACGTCTTACATACTGTGTCCGTCCTCTAAGATCATAGAATCTTACTTGCACATAGTCTGGTTGCACCAAATTTACCTGAAGATTCAAATAATCGCGAGCCGGATTAGGATATATATTCAATAAATTTATTCCAGCAGCAAGCGGATCGCTAGCAGAAGTTGCTGGTCCGATGACAGCCAGAAAAAACTCCTCACAACCTTTTGAATCTTGTAGTACGACATTATAGCGGCCCGCCTCTAAGCCTGAGAGGGTAGAATCCGCTCCAATTGCCAGGGTATCTCCAGTAGAACTTTCCCACACGTAAGTGTATGGAGGGGTTCCTCCACGAGGAATCACACTCGCTACCCCCCCTGCTGTATCGGACACAGATGTAACCAGTTCTCCATCGAAGGTTCCACAACCAGAGACATTAGCACGTAGCATGAAGACCCGCTGAGGGTTGAAATTAATATTGAT
Organism: uncultured Bacteroidia bacterium; assembly: GCA_964468435.1. Lineage (GTDB taxonomy): Bacteria > Bacteroidota > Bacteroidia > J057 > J057 > JBCCTX01. The sequence goes on from CAYXVE010000003.1 coordinate 19,474, forward strand.
TGTGCTATCTGCCAGAAATGCCTGCCAATCTTCCAGCGTTAGCCAGACATCATCTTGCGCCAGGGAGTCCCAGGTAAACCAGTTGGTACCGGGAACATAGATTTCCCGGGTAGATAACAAGGGAAGATAATCGGCTCCCTGCATAGCCAGCATAAATACGCCTTCGTCCAGTGAAACACCATTTTCTGCCTTATTGGCTCTGGTCGTAATCCCACCATCTACAAATGGCAGGGTAATCCCTATGATAAAGTCTATGTCTTCTTCCTGAATCGTATATGAAAGGCTTCTTCCCTGTTCTACAAATTGGAATGATGTATCATTATCATCAATCGTATAGATTGAGAAAAAGACTTCATCTCCAACATTGGCGGAATCTGGCAGGATGAATCCCGTGGCAGAGGTAACTACTTCAGGATTGATGAAGTCAAATAGCGATCCCAGTATCGTGCGATTACCTTCTCCGACGGGAAGTGGCCAGATACTGTTGGCCTGCCCCGTAAAAAATTCGTCGCTGCGTGCGAGGACTGTATCGGTAATTGCCAGAAGCTCTATGGAAAAATTATTGTCGAATAATTCCCCTGTAAACTCATTGTCTACGATAGGATTTTCCTGTTCACTTCCTCCGGTGTATAAAACCACTTTCAGGCCGGTATCCTGTGGAACATAAAACTGATCCGCAATAAATAAGATACTGTCTGACGGACTCAAATCGTTAAAAGTTCCTCCAAAGTCGTCGCTAAAAATCACATTATTAAAGTCCAGACTTTCGAATACTTCTACAATAGCACCTACTTCTGCAGCCGTATCTACGCCCGCGTTGGAGACGATGATTCCAAGATCTGTAGTATCCTGCTGCCCATTGGGGATAGCAGCATAGATATCTGGCGTAAGCCAGGGAATAAGAGAAATATCGACCCCCACTGTAGCAGCCGAATCTGCGATGTAAATATCATCTAGATACAGAACCAATTTATCATCGGAGTTATTCCGAAAAGCAATATGGATATTTTCATTTGCATAAGCAGCCAGGGAGATGCGATAGGTTTTCCAAAAAACTTCCTCTTCTTCCACGGCGAGGATCAATTCCGTAAAATCTGCAATCTCATTTCCCCCTGTGGATATCAAGACTTCGTATCCATCTGCGAAGTTAGGGTTTGCTGCACTTGCACGCCATTGTAAGAAAAACTCTCCTGTATCAGGAATGGATATCTGAGGGGTAATCAACCAGTCATCTGCAATGCCCAGGGGATCATACCAGGATGTACTCGAAACAATAGAGTCCTCCAGATTATCCGGATTGAGCTGGAGAACCCAGCCATTGTCATATGCATTTAAAAATCCAAATGCTTCTGCTCCTGATGAGTCTATTACAGGTATCTGTCCGTCTACATCTACAATATTGAAATCTTCTGGAATTCCCTGTTCAAAGCCCTCGAAATATATCACCTGCTGTGCATGGCTGTAGGATATCAAGAGGGTAAAAAACAAAAAGACGGGCATTAAAAGATGTAGGGAAAGGTATATTTTTTTCATGTAAAATTGAGTTGTGTTGCGATGTATTCAATGATTAGCCATACACAATAATAAGTTTTTTTTGGGAAAATGTATAGGAATTTACAACCCCTCAGGCTTCATTTTTCATATACTTTTTCTCCCGCTTTCAGCCATTTACCCCATTTTTTGCTGTAAGCATGTACTTTTTGCGTTTCCTTCCCTTCCTGATTTTCCACTTGATAGCCTTGATTTTTCCACTCAAAGATTCCCCCGTATAGATTATAAACCGTTTCGAATCCCATTTTTTTCAGTTTTTCGCCTATCCGTTCACTTCTATAACCCACCGAACAATAGACCACCACAGGTTCATCTTTATCTATTTTACTAACTTTTTTCTGATCGAAATGTGAAAATCCCACGTAATGAGCACCTTTAATATGACTTACGTTAAACTCTTCCTCTTCCCGGGCATCCAGTAATGTATACCGATCCAGTCCGTTTGCCTGGAGTTCTGCCGGGGTAATCAGCGGTACTGTCCAATGGTAAAGATTGTCCAACATCTCCCCAAACTCATCCTCCTGAGCTGTAAGATGAAGAGATCCCATGGATAGGGATAAGAAAAAGATGAAGATAAATCTCATATTCAGCATATACTATACGTTTAAGGTATAAATTAAGTAATTGTTTTACAATATAACCGTCAAACAAAGGACATGTACCTTGTTTTATCACTGGAAAATTCGACTTTGCCTATGTAGTTTGCGCTCATGAAATTCATTGTATCCTCAGTAAGTATAATAATAGTTATATTTCTTGCTTTTGAAGCCTGTGAGCAACCGATTAATCCGGTTTCTGAAGGTACGCTGACCTTTTCTGCTGACACGGTGAAATTTGATTCCATCTTTGTTAATTTTCTCACTCCATCTGAAAGGCTATCTGTTTACAATCGCAACAACAAAGATATACAGATCGAGCGTATCTGGCTTGAGGGGGGTGAAAATTCAGAATTTTCGCTTGTAGTAGATGGCATTTCTGCCAACGAAGTTACAGAAGTGGTGATCGCAGAAGACGACAGCATACGAATCTTTGTCAATCTCAATTCAGAAATGCGGGATGAGTTTGCTGAAGATTATATTGTATTCCAGACTGGAGATAATATCCAGCGCATCCTGATCAGAGCTTTTGTTGTAGATGCATATTATTTCAGATCCAGGCTAAGGTTGTATTCGCTCAATACGGAATGCCAGGTAGACTCACTGGAACTTAGCGGATATTTTTTTCGTCGAGATACAGTCCTTACGCCAGAAAAGCCTATCATCTTTGATGGCCCCATCCTAATCCCACCAGGTGTGACGGTTACGATCCAGCCTGGAACGCAGATATTTTTCACTCCCTATAAAGTTGAGACAGATCAATGTGATGGGACCTCTGTATTCTCCTTTTTCTCTACCCTGATCATCAATGGTACCCTGAGGGCAGCGGGTAATCCGGGAGATCCCGTCGTATTTCAGGGTACACGACTGGATCAGGAATATCAGGAAAATCCTGCACAATGGCGGGGAATACGATTTACTCAGACCAGTGAAAACAATCTGCTCAGGCACTGTGTGGTAAAAAATGCTATCATTGGGGTGGAAGTAGATTCCGTAAGCTTTGGCAATATCCCTCGTTTGCTGGTCCAGCAATCTGAGATACGCAATATGTCTACATTTGGCATCCTGGGTCTGGGTTTTTCACAGGATGGTCCTGGAACCATACCCAGTTTAGTTATGGAAAACAGCGTAGTCCATCGCTGTGGACGCACGATTGCAGTGAGTGGAGGTGGGCATATGACCTTTTATAACTGTACGTTTGACAATTCGGCTTTCCGGGGTAGACGTGATCCACAGGTTTTCATCAGCAACTATGCACAATTTGGTGAAAATCTATTGATCTATCCGACACGCTTTAGGATGGTCAACTCCGTGGTTTGGAGTACGGGGCTAAATGTCAGCGAAATAGAACTAGATCAATTGGATGACAGACCCTATACAACTGAGGAAGTTTTTTTTGATCACAGCCTCATAAAGTATAGCCCTGATAGTGAAATTGATATTTCCGGACTGCTGAACAGCAGTATAGTCAACGAAGAACCCTTTTTTGCAGATCCCTTCGAAGGAAATTATCGCCTGCTGGAAGGAAGTCCACTGATCGGAGCTGGCAAGGATTTATCGGCCCGATACTTGCTAGATTTTAGGGGAAGTGCAGACAGCCTGCGAACCATTCCCTATGACATTGGGGCATTTGAATATATGAATGAATAAAACCATTCGATCCTAAAATGAATTTGATATTTTGATATCTATTTGTCATCAATATATGTTATACCCAAAATAACAATCTTATTCCCCACAAAACGATAGACTTTACCATAATGAACATATATCAGCATCTACAATACAGAGAACAAAATCGCGTAGCCTACCTCACCCTCAATCGCCCAGAACATTATAACACACTCAATAATATCCTGATTGCAGAGCTAAAAGATTCCATTCTAAGGGCAGAACATGAAGCTACGGTCAAGGTTGTTGTTATCAATGCACATGGTACTGCATTTTGCGGAGGGGAAGACCCCAATTACCTCAATGCGCTTCAGGAAGCGTCTATGGATCACAGTATCGCCTACGCCAGTGAATTGGCTGAACTTATGGTAAGAATCTATCGCTCCACTAAAGTATTCATTGCCCAGATAGAAGGTAATGCCATTTCTGGGGGAAGTGGAATCGTAACTGCATGTGATTTTGCTTTTGCCGTGCCAGAAGCACAGCTTGGATTTACGGAAGTGCGACTAGGCTCTATTGCATCCATGGTGATGGCCTTTCTCCTGAGAAAAGTAGGTGAGACGCGCACCAAAGAGCTACTTTTGTCTGGTAACCTGATCTCAGCATCCCAAGCTGTACAGTACAATCTTATCAACCGTACAGTCGAAAAAGATCAGATCGTCCAGACGGTCTATGAATTTGCTCAGCAACTGTGTCATCTCAACTCAGCTGCATCTATGCAACTGACCAAGAAAATGATTGCAGATGTCCAGGACTTCCCGCTGGAAAACTCTCTTCGATTGGCCGCCAAAATGAATGCTCACATACGCAGTACCGATGAATTTCAGCAGGCACTCTCTGCATTTCTCAATAATCAGCCAGTCAGATGGTAGCTTGTAGCTCATGAATTTTCACATTGAAAGATTACCAAAACCTTTTCCTGATTACAAGCTACCAACCGTGATCACCGATCCTTTTATAAGAATGTTAACTCGCTCAGTTGATCCAATAGCCAGCCTGTAACACTATAGCGTTCCCGGTGTGCTAACTTCACTTCGTGTTCCAGTTCACTTTTGAAAAAGACCGCTCTACAAGCCATTGGCCATATGTTAACATTGGTGTTGTCAGCTAAATAGAGGATCAGTTCTCCCCCATCAGTCTTAGTCCAGGCTTCGTTGAGATAGCAGACAAATGAGATCACGCGATGAGGATTTTGCTGAAAGCGATCCACATGGCGCTTATAAAATGTGCCAGCGGGATACATCGCAAAGTGTGATTCCAGATCTTTCAATCCCAAAAAACAAGTTCTATTGAGATACACTCTCACTTGATGAATGCTTTGCAGGAGCTTTTGGGTATAATCATCTGCCTCATCTGGTGAAATCCATTTAATGAAGTCTCCTCTGACCTGTTTTTGTACCTGATACTTTTGTTGCTTACCTATCCCTGCCTTGTTGAGATTACCCGAATCTTTAAGGAACTCAAATTTCTTTCTGAGATTTCGTACTTCAGATAAGGGGATAAAATCATCAATCCGGGCATAACCATTATCAGCAATCTGCCCGGCAATTGCCTCCAGACGCTGCTCACTGAGCAACATACCCGGGATAAGAGGTTCACCCAACATCACTGTGATATCAATAATAAAAACTTCGTAAATATAACATGTCAGGGCAATGAATCCTACAGCATTTTTTAGTAGTTGTAGTGTTGATTGGTTTTAGATCATAACTGAGAAAAGAATATTTTTACAATAAAAGAGAAGCGGTGCATATTGAGGATCAAGTAGAGACATCATGCATCTGTATTACAGGGAGACGTGACGCATCGCGTCTCTACCAGAACCGTATAAACGATTTTCAATCATCAATCATAAAAATATTTATATCATGGACAGCAACATTCCAGAGGAAGTCTATCAAAAGATTGAAGCACGTATCGCCAGCAGTGAAAGCGTGGTAGGGATCGATGCAAAAAGGACACATATCATCATCATTCATATGCTGGAAGAAATTCAGCAAAAGCTGGATAAGTTGGACCAGAGAATCGCCAAACTGGAGGAATCTCATTGAAAGAGGAATTACCAAGGGTAGCTAGTCATATGGCTACCCTGAATCTCCCTTTTTAGTTCACAATATCTGAACTCAACACAAAACATTATTTATAGATGAGTCTAGTCCAACATGTATCGTTTATTGGTGAAATATAACTGCTTCCTCTACTCAATAATATACCACATAAAACCGTTAGGCGGAATATTCACTTCCAGTTTGATGGTATAGTCCCGATCCAGTTCATACGTATTAACCTCACCCGTGAATGAAGTTACTACTGCCTGATCTGAAAGGCCCGTGTAATATAATGGAATCTCAATGTCCTGTTTGAAAGGTATTTCAGTAGGATTAAACACACATGCCATTCCTTTTTCCTTTCCTTTGGGATTGACATGGAGCCAGTAATCCGGCCTACGGCCGTCCGCTCTTCGAAGATGGATCATATCCCCTTCCAGCACTTCGCGATGCTGCTTATACCAGTTTACCCACTGCTGGACCAGTACTTTGGTTTCTTCAGTATCATACAGACGCGGGCCTCTGTAGCATGCTTGAACGCCTCCAGCGAGATTGCTATATAGCATTTGACTGTAATGAGTTTGATGTTCATTGAGGGGTTCGATCGTAGCAGCAGCTCCGCCGCCGTGATATTCGGTCAGTGGAACAAACATCCATCCCATAGTGGGCGTCTTCTCCCAGGTACCATCATAAATGTTTTGACGGGTGTGAATCACCTGCTGTGCACGAGGTAGCGACCAGTTGACTTCACGGTATCCCATCGCACATTTATTTGAGCCAGCCAGAAAGTAGTAATCTGGTACATTGAGATAAATACCCTGAGAACGGCACCATTTATAGAAATCTGTAATCTTTCTCCATTGATTCCACCGGGAATCCTCATATCCTCGGTGGCCAGGATGACTAGAAGACATACACGCATCTCCAGGGTAATTCCCATCGTGTTCCAGCAATGAGAAACCTGTTGTTTTGAAGAAATGATACAGCTTATCAAAATATATATTCCCCCATCTGCTTTCCAGACACGGAGAATTCCCAAAGGTAGGGGTTTCTTCCGGAGGCAAGACGACGTCATGATCTTTGCCGATGCTCCGGCTCGCCAACAATGAATAACCACCTATTTCCACTCCTTTACGCTGAGCATAAGCGGCATATTGCGTCATCTTTTCTAAGTATTCCAGGCTGTCATTTTCCATATCAAATCCACTCCCAAAAGTAAGGATTACCATTTCGAACCCTACCTCTGCTGCCTGATCTATGGCTAGTTTGACAGATTCCCAGTCTGCAAATCTCACATGCATCATGAGCGGATTTTCCGTAACCCAAGGAGCAATGGTTCGATACATTTTTCGCACTGCCAGCCCATTTCGTTCCCGGTCATAACTGTCAAAAGGCAATACATAGGTTCTAAAAGTCTCGAAGGTATCACCTGGAGCAAGATATTGTCCCGGTCCAATCTGTGGGTGTACTTCCAAAAGGCAGGGTGTACGCTTCAGATAGCTCACCTGAGTATTGTACTCAGGATCTATCTTCCAATGAACACTAAACTGGGAGGCATTGGCTACCGTCCCTCCTCCCATAGCATAATCTGTTTCAACGTGAATATTAGGTGTAGGAAAATGGGCACCCTTATCCTCTACTCTACTAGTGTATTCAACAGCAGCAAGTATTTCACTTTTAAAATGGTCTATGCGAACGGTTTTAGAATCATTATTATGAATGGTTAGCCACTTGCACATCACGGGGGCGCCATCGTAGAGTTCGTAATGAACCGATACTATGATATCGCGATGAACTGCCGTATCAGGAAGCTCGTAATCCATTCTGAGGTAAGCTCCCCGGGGTGGCCAGGCTACATCTGTAGCAGCGTGGCGTACGCGCTTCCAATCCATATGGGATCTGGGCTCTCCCGTAGTGATCTTTGACAATTGAAAGGCTCTTGGGTCTGTGCTTAACGTATCGATCCAGCTAGGATCAAGATATGCATAATTGGGCTGTCCTAGCAAACCTCCGACGGGATAAGTGATCCCGTCCAGGACTACTTCAGCCTCTGGCTTAATCCCTCTAAGGAGAGACTCCTCGCCATATAGTTGATCAAATGCTATAGTCGCTGCATTAGGTATGATACGGAACACCCTACGGATCAGTCCATTGGACAATTCTATTTCTTGCTGATTTATCCGGTATACTTCCGCTTCAGCATTTGCATGATGTATGAGCCAATCCCCTGGTCTACTTTGCTCTGTAGCAAGATCTGAGCGGGAGTTTTCTGAAGTAAATTGAGATCTCTGACTCGCCACATGGATTGAAGATACAAGAAGTAAAGACAGAAGTATGCAACTAGTTATATTCATATAGTGAAATTTTATAAACCTTGGACCATGTAGGGAAATTTACGTGACGCCGGATCATTTCCATCATGGACACAAGTTCTCATTTTATGGTCTCATTTTATGTATCTCGCATTAATTATTTATTTTCACGAACAAAATATAACTAACCTCTTTGATACGTAGTTCTTTCGATACATATACATAAATAATTATGAGAAGGTTATTCGCAATATATGCTTTAAGTGCTTTGATCTTTTCAGCATGCACGGGTAGTTCATCCTCAGAAAATGCGCTCATTTACAATGGCCCAGGACCCAAACCCTTACGACCCTTACTTACAGAACAAGACCTGAAATGCGCGAAATTGGGAGATACAGAAAACATTGCAAAATCAGTATTTCAGGCTGCAATGCTCAAGGAAGACGCTCAGGAATATGCACGATTATTGAAGGAATTTGAAAAGCAAAATCCCCAATTAAGCCTAGATGAAAGATATCCTTATCATGTAGAGTTTTCTATGGTCATACCTTCCGATGATGCATTTAAGAAGTTTTATAACCTTAATCCAGAGATCGTGTTGAGGGGTGATTCATTGGAGCGCTTTGTAAAGCATCACATTTTAGTAGATTTTTTTTCACTTTCCTCTGTTCTAGCGGGAAGCAGGCGTTCTACAACGCTGAATTACGAGAGCATGCCCATTAAGCTGGATGCAAATACCTGCATTTATTTTGGCGATCATGAAGCCTTGGTAACTATAGCTGACGACAGGTGTTCTAATGGATTTATACATACGATTGATCAGGTAATGGTTCCCTGGTAAAACAAATCATTCTTTATATTCTTCTACGTAAATGCCATCATAATTGCTCCCCATATATGCCCCCCACATTATGGTTTTCTGAGCTGGTATATGAGTAGATGTTCTATGAATGTTAAACCCTCCAAACGTGTAGGCCTTATTGGGGGTGGTCATGTTACAGTGTATAATATCCAGCCAGCCATCATGATCCAGATCGCCTATCCATGGCGTTGATGATACATTGGCTCCAATGACTGGTTCCTTGAGTATATGCTTCTTCCCCTGATAGAAATCATAGATCAACAAGGTATTGTGAACTGTTTGTTCTCCTGATTCATTGAACTTGTTGTAGTTGAGGCTCATCAGTCCATCTACATGTCCATCATTGTTAAAATCTGCCATGATAGGTGAGCTTGTTTGATAAAATCCAATGCTATCTTCCATCATGATTTGCCCATTAGACCCATTAATCAACAAGGGTTTGTTACTAATGAGTAATGGCCATATACCTACTGCATAGCTGGTAAATATATCTGGAATTTCATCACCATTCACATCTCCCACAGCCATGGAGGCATAAATTTCCGTATTGGGTCTGTTGACATACCACATGAGCGAATAATCCATCCCATTGAGCGCCAGTGTAGTTCCTGCAACAGCATTAGCAACAATATCTTTTATTCCATCCCGGTCTAAATCAACAAGCACCGGTGGAGAGATAAAGCCTTTTTCTTCACTGGAAGCGAGGATAACAGACTGGGACAGATCATCATTCATAATGCTCTCAAGTGTTGTAAGAAACAGATGGCCCCCGATTGTCTCTCCCCCTGTTCCATAAATAACTTCCAGCGTATCATCGCGATCAATATCATCTACTACGACTGACATATAGATTTCCTTTCCATCAGGCATTCTGGCTTTAGCCAGTTGTTTTCCAGAAAAACTGCTGATGACCATCAGATGTCCTGCAGCACGTTGGGAGTCATAAGCTTCGACCATTACATCACCACCATTTGAAATCAGGATATCTTGTAATCCATCATGGTCCTGATCGGGAATAAATTGAGGGTTATAGAAATTATAGAGTTGCTGACCACGGGAGGCAGCTGTATCATCTTCCTGAAAAAACTCCCATATAAGTTCGCCATTGTGCCCATCTATGGCTTTCAAGACAGCAGATCTGCCACCAATAAAGATATCATCTATACTATCGCCCGTTATATCTAATAATCCCGCAGAGCCAAATATCTGATCTCTTGCGTCAATCTTCCACATCATCTGACCATTTTTCCCATCCAACGCAAAAATCGCTGTATCACACCTGACAAATTCCTGCCTGCCAGCTCCCATGATAAGATCCATGATACCATCCCCATTGAGATCTGTCACTCTGGGAGAAGAAAAAGTTCCCAAATCATCCAGGGTTACTGTCCAGGACTGCCCCTTCAAAGAGCATATCATCATACAAGGCAACACATACTTCAGGACACTCGTCAACATCAATCTAGTCATATTATTCATTCGCTTGATTAATAGAAAACTAATTTATCAGGTTGTTTCTAATTTATCCCAATTAACAGCATTATTTTTTGTCAGACTTTACAATATAATTTAGCATTTTTGGATCGATCACTTTGATTGCCAGATTAAATTTTTCTACTTTGATGCCTTGTGTTTTTAGAAATGAGAAAAAATACTGACGCTTTGTGTTAGTCAGACGTCTTTCTGTTTTATTGTACTACTTACTTGGGCAATATGAATCTTACTCCATTTGATTGGGCTATCATCATAGCCTTTTTTGTTGTATCGCTGATTGTGGGATTGTTGGTGTCGAGGAAAGCGGGTTCCAGTACTACAGAATATTTCTTATCGGGAAGAAATATGCCCTGGTGGCTGCTAGGGGTCTCTATGGTTGCAACTACATTTTCTTCAGATACACCCAATCTTGTCACAGGTTTGGTGAGGGAAAATGGTGTAGCAGGAAACTGGGGTTGGTGGGCATTTTTGCTGACGGGTATGCTAACAGTTTTCGTATATGCAAAATTGTGGAGGCGATCTGAATTGATGACAGATGTAGAATTTTACGAGTTGCGCTACTCGGGAAAAGCTGCTACCTTTTTGCGAGGGTTCAGGGCTCTGTATCTGGGATTGATTTTCAATGTAGTAGTAATGGGGGCTGTATCCTTGGCAGCGGTAAAATTTGGAGAAATCATCCTGGGGATTCCCGGCTGGCAGACATTACTGATTGCCGGGTCTATTACCTTGGCTTACAGTGTGCTTGGCGGGTTAAAAGCAGTGATCATTACAGACTTTGTTCAATTTGTCATGGCAATGATTGGTTCGGTATGGGCAGCCATCTATCTGGTAAATATGGATCAGGTAGGGGGACTCACTGAGATGATGCAACACCCTAATGTAATCCCCAAGCTTAATTTGCTACCAGATTTTACAGATCCAGCTGTCTGGGTGCCTATATTATTGGTTCCTTTAGCTGTACAATGGTGGGCATCTTACTATCCTGGTTCAGAACCTGGAGGTGGCGGATACATTTCTCAGCGAATGTTTTCTGCCAAGGACGAACGGAATGCCATAGGTGCTACTTTATTCTTCAATGCCGCTCACTATGCCTTACGTCCATGGCCCTGGATACTCATCGCACTTGCTTCTTTGGTAGTATTTCCAGAACTTACTGATCTAAGAGATGCATTTCCCACCTTATCGGCAGATAAACTCGGTCAGGATGTGGCGTATCCAGCTATGCTGAGCTTCCTGCCTCAAGGCTTGTTGGGACTAGTTGCAGCATCGCTGATCGCAGCTTTCATGTCTACTATGTCTACCCAGCTCAATCTGGGCGCAGCATATCTGGTCAATGACTTTTATCACAGATTCCTCAGACCAGATTCTAGCGGCAGACATCTTGTCTGGATGGGAAGATTATTCAGTGTCCTCACAGCAGTTTTGGGACTTGGTCTGGGATTGCTACTTACTGACTCTACGCAGGCTTTTAACCTCCTATTGCTCCTGGGAGCGGGGACTGGATTGATCTACATTCTACGTTGGTTTTGGTGGCGTATCAATGCAGTAACCGAAATCGTAGCCATGGTGGCTTCATTAGTCATTGCTGGTTATCTCACCTTTTTTCATGATAAGCTGGGCTTTTTACCGCTCAAGCCCCATGAAAAAATCGTTTTGGGAGCAATTCTAACTACTACAATCTGGATTATTGGAACGTTCTTCACTCCCCCTGATGATGACGATACGCTGATCCGTTTTTATAGAAAAATCCGCCCGGGAGGACCTGGATGGAAACCCGTAATAGACCGCGCACAGGCAAAGGGAATCGATATTGAAGAAGCTCCTTCTCAGTTACCTTTAGAAATACTGTGTATGATTATTGGTTGTGTCACTGTGTATTCAGCTTTGTTTGCTACAGGGCAATGGATATATGGACAATTAATCGAAGCATCGGGGCTGACAAGTCTTGCAGTAGGAGGTATATTTTTCCTGTTCAGGGTATGGAATAAACTGAAGACATTGTGATATTGAACTACAGACCCTTTCAAATTCGCATCATGATATGATAGATACGGGGGTCTTCTGCATTCGCTTACTTGATTTCCCATAAAAACTTTATCTTTGTAGATGGGATAGTATATAGTACAAAGCATGAAGAGTATAGCATTTCATACGTTGGGTTGCAAGCTGAATTTTGCAGAGACTTCTGCTATAGGCAGGCAGTTTATCGAGCAGGGATTTGAGAAAAAGGATTTTTCGGAAGCTGCTGATATATATGTGATCAATACTTGCTCCGTAACAGAACAGGCGAACAGAAAATGCCGTAATATCATACGCCAGGCGATGAAAAAAAATCCTGATGGATTTGTCATTGTTACAGGATGCTATGCACAACTCAAACCACAGGAAATCGCTGAGATACCCGGCGTAGATCTAGTGGTAGGTGCTGGGGATAAGTTCCGCATTTTGGAACTCATTGAAGATTTCCGCAAGTCCGGTAATCCCTGTGTCTATAATAATGATATCAAATCAGTCAATGACTTTGTAGATGCATATTCTATTGGAGATCGTACGCGTACATTTTTGAAAATCCAGGATGGATGTGATTATAAGTGTAGTTTTTGTACGATTCCTCTGGCACGGGGAAAAAGCAGAAGCGATTCACTGACTCACATTTTAGAAAATGCGCGAACAATAGCTAAGGCAGGAATTCAGGAAATTATTCTCACAGGAGTAAATATTGGGGATTATGGCAAAGATCAGCCAGAAACTTTGGGGGATGTCATCCAGGCACTGGATGAGGTAGAAGGTATCCAACGGTTTCGCATATCCTCTATTGAGCCTAATCTACTGAATGATAGCATCATACATTTCGTGGGACAATCCCGTCGTTTTATGCCACATTTCCATCTACCCTTACAGAGCGGCGACAATGAGATGCTAGCTCACATGCGGAGAAGGTACCGCCGTGAGCTTTACGCTGACAGAGTAGCTACTATTAAGTCGATTATGCCACATGCGTGTATAGGAGTAGATGTGATTGTGGGTTTTCCTGGAGAAACAGACAAGCATTTCGAACATACCTACCGTTTTCTCAACGAGTTGGATATATCATATCTGCATGTGTTTACTTATTCCGAGCGGGAAAACACACCCGCTGCATACATGGATGGAAAAACACCTCTGAAAGTACGTCATCAACGCAATCAGCGTCTGAGAAATCTGTCTGAGATGAAACGCAGATATTTCTATCAGCAGTACACTGGTTCAGAGCGGACTGTTTTATTCGAACAAGAACAAAAGGACGGGACAATGTATGGCTTTACAGATAATTATATAAAGGTAGCTATACCCTTTGATCCCTCACTATCTAACCAGCTTAGACAAGTGTATCTCGAAAAAGTCAATGGTGAAGGTATGATGGAAGGGCAATGCATGAAGGAGTCTTTTAAGATATCATCTTAAGTAGGTTTTGAATACTGCGGATAGGCCTTTATACACTCCATCATTTGAAAAAGATGATGCTGGGTATGATAGATTGTAAAAAAAAGCATCTCACGTACTGCAATTCTCCCTAACAGAGGATGAGGAATTAGATAAGCGTTCAGCTCTTCTTCGCTCCATTTATCTATCCTGTCAATTAACCGCTGTGTTGCGGATTTCCATTCCCTGTAAAGTGCTTCTTTTTCCCGTGCATTTGTACCTTGCGGAGTATAGCGAGCTGGTGCTTGAGCGTCCTGTTGCTTGAGCTTTTCCAGGTATTTTGATACCAGTGTATCATATTCATATACGTTCCTGGAAAGATTGCCAAATACCCGGAAAGTAACCTTTGGTAATCGCATCGCAGAAGCCAGAGGTCTTGTACTCATAATAAGATGCTCAAGATTCTGAGCGGCAGACCATTTATTACCAGGTTGAAAAAAAAAGGCAGGATCAGGGGTAGAGCTACACAATAATGTTATCTCATCAAAAACATGATGCATTTCCCTTTTAATATCTTGAATGAGATAGAGGTTCTCCATGAAATGGCAGCTATTAGATCAACTATGGATTTTAATCAAAATATATGACATCACCAGTACGCGCACTTTCTTTTGCTGCATCCAGTATCTGTATGACCATAATGTTATTGGTCAGCGAAGAGAGATCGAAGGCATCAGGCTTGATATCCTCTCTGATAACGGCTTTAAAATATTGAAATGGACCGTCATAGGGTGCTGTTAAGGAGGGTAATTCGTACTCATATTCAGGCTGATCTTCATCAAGCCTGAATCGCAGCATTTTGTTATTCAGAGCGAATACGTATCCTGTTTGTCCATATACTTCAATATCTTTGCGGTTAAAAGGCCAATTCCAGGAAGCCTGAATGATGACTTGTGAGCCTGGATAAGCCAATACGATAGTTGCTTCGTCATCTACAAGCGGATAAATGCTAGGTTTGAGCTGCTGGGTTACAGCAAATACACTGACTGGGTCTTTCCCCTGCAATAACCAGGTAGCCAGATTTGCACCATAACATCCAAAATCCATGATGGCACCTCCTCCATTGAGTTTGGGATCGGTCAACCAGGAAAGAAACTCTTTGCTTACTCCTATCTCCAGAGGCCCTTTATGACCATCATGGACGACGATCTTTCTGATTTTACCGATTTCCTTGCTATTGTGGATCATATTGTAAGCCTGATAATGCGTCTGATACCATGTTGTTTCATAGTTAGTCAGCAAGTGGATGTCGTATATCCTGGCAAGTCTTGCCATTTCTTCGGCATGGTCCAGATTAATTGCAAGTGGCTTTTCCACCATGACATGAATTCCCAAAGGAGCACAGGCTCTCACCACTTCCAAATGTTCATATATGCTATTGAAAGCTACTACAGCCTCCGGCTGTGTTTCATACAACATTTCATCCATGGATTCATAGACCTTTGCCGGATCAATACTGTATCGCTTTACATAACGCTCTACAAGCCTCCGGTCGGATTCGGAGATACCCACGATCTCAATCCCACTTATTGTATCCATTTGTCTCAATAATCCATGAACGTGATCATGAGACAACCCTACAATTCCCAATCGTAATGGAATGGAATCCGATGTGGCTTCCTGAGCAAAGGACATATACCCTGTCAAACATAAAATTTTTAGGATGAAGAATCTGTACAGCATATGATATCTATTTCAAGTTAGATTTTATCTAACACATTTCAAGATAATACTCTTAAACAGACCATCCAAAATGTAAAATTTGAGTTGTAATTATTATCCTTTTTCAGTCCATACAGTCTCTGGTCCCTTGATGATTCCGATCAGCATACCCAGCATACTTGCCACCAGACCTAATATCAAAGCAGGTATCTCAACTGGATAGATTTCAAAAAAAATCCAGACTCCCATTCCCAGTATCATCGACCATAAAGCACCGATATTGTTAGCAGATTTAAGGTATAGACCCGCTGTAAGTGGGACAAATAAGGATACCAGACTTAAAGAAGAAGCCTGAGCAACTAAGTCATATATATTATTGGATACCATCGCCAATACAGCGGAAATCAACGTAATCAGAACAACTGCATATCTCATAATCCGTAACATCTGTGCATCCTTTAAGCCAGGAATCAAAGGTCGGATGATATTTTCGCCCAAAATTGTAGCTGGAGCCAGAATGGCGCCACTGGAAGTACTCAAAATGGCAGAAAGCAAGGCTCCTAAGAGCAGCACCTGCATAGATAGGTTTCCGTGTTGAAGTACCATGATCGGTATAACCATCTGAGTATCTTCTTCCAATAGCTCAGGGTAGAGCAGTTTCGCTCCCAGGCCTATTCCCAGGGGGATAAAGGCAATCGATAAATACAATAAACCAGAAAAATAAGACGCATATACAGCAGCACGTTCGGATCTGGCAGAATTGACTCGTTGAAAAATGTCTTGCTGCGGAATGGATCCCAGCCCTATTGTGATCCATGCTGAGATATAATGTACTATACTGTAAAAATCACTTTTAGGAACTATATTGAAAAATCCCGGTGGAGTACTTTTTATGAGCCTGTCTACTCCTCCTGCGTCTGCGATTACTACATAACCCAGTATGGCGAGACCCAATATGATGACAATCGTCTGTACAACATCAGCTATAGATACGGCCCACATACCGCCTATATAGGTATACAACATAACTACCACAGATACAATAATCACTCCTGCAAAGCGAGGAATATCAGCAATTACTTCAAGCAAAATAGCAAGAGCTACCATTTGTGCAGCTATCCACCCAAAGTATGAAAGTACGTTGAATACTGAGGAGATCAGTTCTGCTTTTCGTCCAAAACGGTCTCTGTAAAAATCGTTGAAGGTGAGAATATTGAGCCTGTAAAGCGGCCTGGCATAGAATAATCCGATCAGCAATAGACACAATGCGGCACCAAAAGGGTCTTCTACCACACCGATCAAACCATGACTGATAAATTCAGAAGAGGCTCCCATGATCGTCTCCGATCCAAACCATGTCGCAAAGAGCGCTGTACCAGCAATCAGCATGGGAAGTTTTCGCCCCGCCACTACAAAGTCATGTGTAGTTTTTACCCTCCTGGAAGCCCACCATCCTATCATCAGGGTTAACATGAGATACAGCACTATAAAAAAAAGCAGCATGTAACAGGGATTTACTTCGTTGGGAAGTAAAAATAACAGTTTTTACTACTGTCTACAGCCTTTTTCCCTAAAAATTTGTGAATACGTGCGAATTTTGAAGTGGAAGAAAAATCTCTATTTTAACTGTCAAAATAATAACACAGATGCCCGTTTCTTCAAGGTTGAATCCTTTTGCTCCATTTCTGCAAAATCGATCATATGGTTCGATCGGCTTAATATACCTAATCCATTCCCTGCCGCTGGGGACCTGGATCGTATATATCCCGTATATGAAAGACAACCTTAAACTTTCTGAGGGTCAATTGGGAATTGCCTTATTCAGCTTTGCTATCGGTGCTGTGATCATGATGCCACTCAGCAGTAAAATTATTAGATATATGGGAGATGGAAGGACAACAGCATTCAGTACATGGTTGAATTGTCTGGTTTTCTCCATACCTCTCTTTTCCACAAGTATGGTTTGGCTCTGTATCACCTTGTTTTTGGCAGGATTGTCGGGGGGACTTATGGATATATCCATGAATGCAACTGCATCTGTCATGGAGCGAAAATCCCAAAATTATTTTATGTCCGGCTGTCATGGCTTTTTCAGCCTTGGAGCTGCAATAGCTGGAGGGATAGGCGGCTGGATAGCTTCTACGGGAATTTCACCGGTATATCATATGATCCTCGTAAACGTATTCCTGTGTGCATTTCAGTTTGTCATCCTTCGATATTACATCGACGTAAGAGATGAGACCCATTCTGGTTCTACCCGGATTAAAATCAATCAATTTCCTCTGATTGGGATCGCCTTGATCGCAATGTGGCTGATGATGGGGGAAGGAGCTATACATGACTGGAGTACGGTCTACATGAAAGAGATAGCTATGGCCCCTACCTCACAGGTTGGATTGGGATTTGCCGGATACTCATTTGCCATGGCTCTGGGAAGATTTATGGGAGACTGGATTCAAGAAAGATTGAGTACACGTCTTATCATCACAGTTGGAGGCCTGCTGGCATCTATTGGCTTATTGATTGTGCTTAGTGCCAGCATATTTTGGTCTGTTACAGGTTTTACAATAGTGGGTTTGGGTCTTTCCGGAATGGTACCTGTATTATTCCGTGAAGCATCCAGATTACCAGATGTTGCAGCGGCACAAGGTATTGCCACCGTGGCTGGAGTAGGATATGCCGGCCTGTTACTAGGACCTGTTATCCTGGGTTTTATTGCCGAATTTAGCAGTCTCAAATTCAGCTTTATATTTATAATTGTTCTCTTTTTGGCATCTATTATTCTCTCAAATAAATCTATCAAGAATTAAAGATTTACCCGCTTGAATTATCAACCTTCTGGCCTCAAGGCTGTTTGTATTTACGACCATTTTAATCAAGCACATAAATTAGGATATGAATTTGACTCAAGAAAATAAGCTAAACCAGCGTATATGGTTGTTGATCATTATGGTATTGTCCACACTAACCTATACTAGTTGCGAAGATGAGGACAATCCCGCTGACCAAGATCAGGACGATATTCTGGCGTTTGTCCAGAATGATCCCAGGCTTACGACTCTGGCTGAAGCGCTGCAAACTGGTAACCTTATACAAACCCTGGAAGGAAATGGTCCATTTACCCTATTTGCCCCTACCAACGATGCTTTTGAAACATTTCTGGAAGATAACGATCTCAATAGTGTTAATGATATTGAGGGGATT
Source organism: uncultured Bacteroidia bacterium (assembly GCA_964468435.1). GTDB lineage: Bacteria > Bacteroidota > Bacteroidia > J057 > J057 > JBCCTX01. The sequence continues at coordinate 38,336 of CAYXVE010000003.1, forward strand.
ACCCTTACCAGAACCCTTCTGCATCACATGGTGCAGGACAGGTTAACAAGTGGACAAGTCATCGATGGATATATTCCTACCCTACTGATAGGATTTTCGACTACCAACTCAGTGAATATGTATGTGGATTCAAGAGCCATAGCATATCTCAATCTCAATGCAAATATTATTGAACCAGACAATGAAGTAAGCAATGGCATTGTGCACATTGTAGATGGTGTAATTCCCATACCAACCGTTATTGATCACGTATCTTATAGCGATAATTTCACAATCTTTATAGAAGCTCTATCCAGGACCGATATGGCTATCAATTTTATCGATACGCTGAGCAGTGAAGGCCCTTTTACGCTATTTGCCCCAAATAATGAAGCCTTTGACCAATTTTTTAATTCAAATAATAACTTAAATCTCATCGAAGATATTCCCGCAGATACCCTTCAAAAAATACTGAGTTACCATATCATACCCGGGCGGAATATTCTTTCTACTAACCTCGATATGCTACAGTCATATGAGACCTTAGCTACTGATAAACCGATTATTGATATTCAGCCCGATGGTAGTGGAGGGTTGTTGATCGAGGATGAACAAAACAGGGTAACAAATGTCATAGCCGTCAATATACAGGGCTTCAATGGTGTAGTACATGCAATTAATAGGGTATTACTGCCAGAATTGCGATGAGGAAGTCTCAAGATTCGACTTCCTCATCATGCTCTTCTCTCTAAAAACGCTTCACTCATTCTAAAGAAACTAAAATGCCCTATTCTGTTGTTGAGATCATAACTGTTTTCAACGCTATACCGTAACCATTGAATTTTAAGAAATCTCTATATCAATCAACGTTAATTGGAATTTCTGCGCTCTCTGCCTCCACTGCGACCTCTACCTTGTCTTTTTTCCTTTCTTTCCTCCTTTAAGGCCAAATAACTTTGGTATTGAGATTCGTCCAAAATTTCTTTCAATGCTTCGTCTGTTCCTGCATTGACTTCCTGAATCTTTGTCCGCATACCACTGAGATCTTCCCGGTATTTGCTCCTTATTTCCTGCATAGCTGCACGCATGGATTCAGGATCTCCAGTGTGTACATCTCTTGCTGCCTGAGCTTCTTCACGCATAGCGGCTATGGTAGGTTCATAAGATACAGCTATGACCTGAACCTTGGTATATTGACCTACGTAAAGATCCTGAACCTGAGTTTCCTGCTCTTCACTCAGATCCAGTTCCTGGCTCAAGCGCTTAGTTGTTTTCTCGGCATTTTTTTCAGGATCCATATCCATGTATTCCTGAATACCTGCCATGGGTCCACGTCCCATACCCGGGCTACGTTGAGCGTATATTCCGAGTGTAATGGTGAGCAGGGTAATCGTAGCTATCAATACTTTCCTCATGATGTTTCTTGATTTGAATGTTTAAATTTTTTTTCGAATTCCTATTCATTAGACAAACCATAGACATCACTTATTTCCTACCGTTTAATTTACCTGTCTTAGTGAACAATAATTTTATCTTCAACCCTTATTTCCTCACCTTTTTCCCAGGTAGCGAGTAATCCAAAAAGCACACTTTTCTCCGGACGGCGATATGTTCGCAGGGTTTCCAGTGGTTCTTCACCTTTTTCTGCGGTATCCTGGTCAATTGTGGTCACTTTGCATCTGCCACATGGTCCCACGCCATGAAAGTTAACCTTACCTACGGAGAAACGCTTCCAATGGTCCTCTGTATAAGGCTTGCCTCCTTCAAATACCAAATTGGGTCTGAAACGATTCATTGGGAGGGGCTCTTGAAGCCTGTTGTTAAGATCTTGCAAACTCTCCTGCCCTATAATCAGGAAAGGCGTACGATCAGCATAGCTCACCCATGACCCTCCAGGAGCGTATTTAGGCTTTACTGTTCTGGAGTGATCATTGTACATATACACCAACCTGCAGGGTCTCCCAAGCGTCTCTTCCAGCCAATGATCTGCGACTTCCCCCACTCTCAAGGAAGGCACTACATCATTCCAGACACTGATTTCCAGTATTTCGCTTCCATCTAGTGTAAGGGGTATCTGGAGTGGACTAATGTTCTTGTGTTTGTGCCTAATTTCCAAACGATCCTCAAAAAGATAGGGTTGAAGCAGTGACATTTGAGGTACTTGCCGCTGAGTGAGATGCTTGTATTCTTCCGCATCTACGATCATCCATTTTCTGTCATGAGCAAGGCCTTGTGGTTCCACCCTGGCTTGTTCCAGTCTGATCCCTCCCAGAGACTTGACTGGATATATGTAAATATCTGTTAATTTCATGCACCAAAATTAATCAAATTCCTTGATGTAATGCTATCTGACATACATTCCGTAATCTTAAAAGGGTACAAAAACTAACTCCGCATATTTCGACAGATCAAAAGCACTTGCCAGGCTACTTTTCGAACAGCGAGACTGGCAAGGAGTTCAGCAAAATGCCCAAAGCGGATTACGCTATATAAATCGCTGGTAGGTACCTTAGTAAGAAAAGTAAAAAGAAAGATCGGGAATCAACACCGGTCGCATCAGGTCTGGAAACAACTCAAATACATGTATTTACAGAATATTTCAGGCAGACTGGATGAAAAACTGGCCAAGAACTTTTTCAACCTTATTAGTAGAAAGTGTATGATGGTATCGGGGTCCTGGAAGACCCCAGACAAGATAATTATCCGGCTAGGCTTCGGCCAAAGCAAAGGTCTTCTCTCTCAGGTAATCGATCAATTGCTGACCCTTAAAATGACCGAGTTGCTCATAGAGAATAGGATCTCCGATATTGATCAGGATCTGTGTGCCCATCTTGTTTCGCACTTCGTAAAGTAGCATGCTTAGTCTCAACATGGCACTGACCTGACTTACGAGTTGAAACAGCCGGCTGTTTTGTCCTTGGAAATATACAGGCACAACTGTAGCCCCGGATTTCTGAACCAGTTTTGCAGTAAAACGCTTCCATTCCAGATCTTCAGCCTTACCCAGGCCTTTGGGTGAGGTGGCCACGCCACCTGAGGGAAAAATCGCGACAGCATGACCCTGCTGAAGCCTGCCCAGAGCAATATTCCGGGAGTTAATGTTGGTTTGTAAAGCATCTTTGGTTTCCCTAAAATCAATAGGGAGCAGAAACTGATTGAGCCGCTCATCCTGCCTGCACAGTACCTCATTGACCAGCACAACAAATTCTGTCCTCTTGCGGGATACCAGATATCCCAAAATCAATCCGTCCAGTACACCGAATGGATGATTGGAAATAAAAAGCACCGGACCTTCCTCCGGAACCTTTTCCATCTGCTTTTGATCATACACGGGCGTTACAGATAATTTTCTGAGAGCTACTTCCCATACCTCACGGGGCGTAATATCCATTGCCTGCAATTCGTTATACAGCTTTTGAATCTTTTTCCTTCCTGTCAGGTTTTCGATGGTTTTCATCAATAATTGTCTCGCCCTGGGATCATATTCAGAAGCATAGGTAATTTTATTATTAAGGTCGGACTTATCTTTGTTGGTCAAAGTATTACACATTGCATTATCTCAAATATTCACACCTAGTATTATCCTGCAATATACGCATTTTTGAAATAAAAAGATAAAGGAAGACAGCGTATGGTAGATGATGAATGGTGGACAGTAATGTAGATGCTATGTATTTACGATTGATCTACTGTCCACCATCTAAGGACTACAACCAGAGGTCTACAGTCAACAGTTATTTCATCTCAACTTCCAGTGTCATTTCTGGATGAGTCTTGGGTGCTGTCAGCGCATTCCAAACTCTGAAATTCAATTCAAATTCATCGAACTTATCGGTTGTTCTCACCTCAATATCAGTTACTCCATGAGGCTTTATGCTGATCATGTCGGTGTCGGTTTGAAATGTATAATCCGTGAGGTTTTCCAGGATAAATTCCACATCAGAGTTATTGCGGATGGAAACTGTGGCTACGGTAGAATTTCCCTGATATTCTGCTTTTTCAATAGACAGGCAAGCATTGACCAGAGGTATGAGCTGAGCGGGTCTTCCAATCAGAATGTTGTTATACCATACTACGGTACGGCTGTTTTCCAGGGCATCCTGAATAGCATCCAGCGAATTTTCGGTGGCAAATACCAAGGTTACGGGACGATGTCCTCCATATGCTACATCATATTCCCAGTCGATCAATCCGTGTATGTCAGATGTCCCCAGGATGACCAGATCATGGTCGAGTGCGATTTGTAAGGCTTCTTCTGAATAGGTTAATTCATTGACCACTTCAATACCGTGAAGCAAGTCTTCTTCTATCAGTTGTCTGTGGAGGTCGGTCAGTGTGGCGACGCCATCGGGTCGCTGAGCCGTCCAAGCGGGGTGATTCCAGAAGATGAAAGCTCCCTGGCTTTTAGCTTCACGGAAAACGGGAAGAGGGTCATCCTGCAACAGCTTGTTGACATCTTGGAGAAATATTGCATTGCTGTGTCCGGGAGGCATGGAGCGAGTGATCTCAGCTCCTCTGATTACCAAGAGGTCGGCAGGACCATTTTCTGCGGTCATCGAAGCGATCTCGTAAGAGCGATTGTGGTCGGGATGCGGAATATCCGCTGTGTGGGGTTGATACTCTAGATGATCAGTCATCGCGATAGCATCCAAACCATCTTTCCACGATTCCTCAACGCGAATGGAAGGCCAGACATTTCCGTCTGAGAATACGGTATGCTGGTGTAAATCCACTTTGAGGGTTTTATATCCGGGAACATCTGGAAATTCAATTTTCCGATCCTCTTCTGAAATTTGTGCAAATGCACAATTGATACAGGTAATGGCAAGCAAGAAAATAATTCGATTCATGTGATTAAATGTTAATTGGGTTTACAGCTGTAAAATAGCCTGCTGATGTTAAGATTGTGTAAACTTTGATTTCAATATTTATCCTTATCCTCATCTTCCTCTAACAGCCTCCTGTAAGCTTCTGGCGTATCAACATCGCGTGATGCCGGTTCGAATGAGATCGCATACACATCCTTATGATATTTTTTTATCAGTTTCCTGGCTCCTGTAGCACCTTCCATCTCCAGCAGTCTTTCAAAATATACGCGTTCGAAGATTACGGGTACTCCATCTATATCATGGTACCTTGTCGCAACAATAGGCTTCTTCCCTCTGGCCTGTTTCAGAGCTTGCAGATGTGCTGGGGTGATCAACGGCTGATCACATAGCATACATAGTACTGCCTGAGTATGGGGAAATTGCTCTTTTACAGTTGCTAATCCTGCCTTCAGGGAGGATGCCATCCCCTGCTCCCAAAGTTTGTTATCCACAACGATGACTTTCTGAGCTATGGTATGAACAATTTTATCATAAAAGGCTCCCAATACGACGACGACAGGAAAAAATCCAGCAGATTTTACGGTATCTATTGCATGCTGAAGCAAGGTCTTTCCCTGGTATACCAATAACTGCTTAGGTTCACCCATACGGGTAGAAGCCCCAGCAGCTAGTATGATCACCGGTATAACATTATCCATGAACTATCGATTGATGTGTATAGCTTTAATTTAGGTATCTAAGCTAGCATTTGTATTTTTACCCAAAATGAGAATTTAATATAAAAATGAATAACCAGACTTCTACGCGAATTACTTCTGAGGAATTGCAACTTACGCTCAAAAGCATACTGGAAAAAGAGGGGATGAATGAACATCACGCAACGATCTGTGCAAATATTTTCACGCAATCTACACTGGACGGCGTATTCTCTCATGGTATTAACCGTTTTCCTTTATTTGTAGGGTTAATGCGTGAAGGATATATCAGATTGAATACAGAGCCTGAAAAGGTATGGTCGCATGGAGCTTTTGAACGCTGGGATGGCCAGTTAGGAGCAGGAATGCTCAATGCAAATGTATGCATGGACCGAGCCATCACGCTCTCCAAAGAACACGGAATGAGTTGCATTGCCCTACGCAATAACAACCACTGGATGCGGGGCGGTACTTATGGATGGCAGGCTGTGGATGCCGGATGTGCAGCAATCTGTTTTACCAATACCAAACCCAATATGCCAGCCTGGGGTTCAAAGGCTCCTTCGGTGGGTAATAATCCTTTGATCATTGCAGTACCCCGCGCTGATGGACCCATCGTACTCGATATGTCTATGTCGCTTTTTTCATATGGAAAAATGGAAACCTATCAACTCAATGGAGAGGAATTGCCTTTTGAGGGAGGATATGACGTAGCAGGTAACCTGACCAAAGATCCTTCTGCAATCATCAAAACCGAACGAAGCCTCCCGGTAGGGTTCTGGAAAGGATCGGGGTTATCGATCATGCTGGACGTCATGGCAGCTGTCCTGTCTGAAGGGAAGTCCGTACAGGAAATTGGTAAAGAACCTATAGAATATGGTCTAAGCCAGGTTTTTATCTGCTTCGACCTTTCACAACTGACAAATATCGGTGATCAGATCATGGATGGTATCGTAGATTCACTGCACAATGCTACGAGGGTAGATGCAGAAAGGGCTGTACTTTACCCGGGTGAGAGAACACTCAAAACGCGTCAAGCATATCTCCGTGAAGGAATTCCTGTAAATAACTCGATCTGGGAACAGGTGCTTTCTTTGAAAAATTAATTTGTGAAACTTTGAGACCATGCTAATGGGGATCTTGCAACTACCTATTTATCTTACCCTTCCGATGCTTTTGATTTTGCTGGAACGAAAGTATACTTTCGTAGCATGGATCGGAACGGTCATCCTGAGTTATCTGGCAGGAATGGTACTAGGCAATCTGGAAATATGGAATCCAGATTCTCCATTTACCACTTACACCTATCAGGTTACTGCATTACTAGCCATCGCATTGGTACTGTTTTCTTCCGATTTTGGGGTTTGGATCAAAATGGCCCAAAAAATGTTACTTTCTTTTGGTCTTTGTATCCTCGCAGCACTGATAAGTGTTACGACTGTTTACTACCTGATAGGCTCTTTGCTACCAGCTTCCAATATACTAGCCGGCATGTCTTTGGCAGTTTATACAGGTGGTACCCCTAATCTAACAGCTGTAGGAATAGCCCTTGGAGCAGAACCCTCTCTCATTGCTAAGACCAATATAGCAGATACGATTGTGAGTGTTCCCTATCTTTTTTTCGCATTATCCCTGTTACCAAAACTGTTGAAAAAGTTGCTGAGCAAATCAAAGATTGTTACTTATCGAACTGAATTGCCTCAGCATACATTTTCAGAATTGGATACATTCCATAAATTCCGGAACATTGGAGCTATACTGGGCCTTGGAATAGTATGCCTGGCTACCGGGTTAGGTATAGCTGAACTATTTCCAATTACAGAAAAAGGAGCTTTGATCGTTTCTATTGTAACGCTCACAGGATTAGCATTTTCCCTTGTCAAACCTGTGCGTCAGTTGCCTGGCTCGTACGAAACGGGTAACTATTTATTACTGGTATTTTGTGTAGCAGTAGGTACTCAAATTAGATGGGATGCTATAACTCAGGATATGGGGTATCTGGTACTTTTTTTTGGGTTAGGAGCTTACCTAACCATCGGGCTTCATCTTCTATTAGCTTACATATTTAAAATCGATGCTGATACCTTTTTGATCACTTCTGCTGCAGGAATTTTTAGCCCTGTATTCATAGCTCCCATTGCCAAATCTTTGGGTAATAAGGAAATCATAGCGCCGGGAATGTCCGTTTCAGTTATTGGATATGCAGTAGGTAATTTTTTAGGGCTAATACTAGCGGGGATTATATAGGGAAGGAGGGTGCGGATGAGAGGACTCGAACCTCCACAGTGTTGCCACCACTAGAACCTGAATCTAGCGCGTCTACCAATTCCGCCACATCCGCATAGTAGATAGACTCTGAAAACGTGGCTACAAATATAGCTGTATGCATGGAAAAATAGAATAGTTTTTAAACTTTTATCAAAAAACAAGGTTTCTAATTCGAATATGAAACAGCTCACCGCTACATTATCAAAAAAGTCTTATACTGGTATATGGATCGCAGTAATTATCATGTTAAGTTGGACGGGGATGCTACTATTCAATTTTACACAAACGGTCTCATGGTCTGATCCGCTGGTCCTACTACGGATACTCATCCAAGCTCATTTATTTACAGGGCTATTTATCACAGCACATGATGCCATGCATGGTATCGTGTACCGGAGAGATCCCCGTATCAACCACGCAATTGGCAAAGTATGTTCTTTTCTGTTCCTTTTCAACAGCTATCAAAAAATGCGTCCCAAGCACTACGATCATCACAAACATGCTGGTACAGCAGATGATCCAGATTTTCACAATGGAAATCCCAATTTTTTTCGGTGGTATTACGATTTTTTGACCGAATATATTTCCTTCAGACAGATCATATTTGCTGCCATTACTTTTAACTTGTTGAAACTGGCGTTTCCCGAGGTAAATCTTATTCTCTTTTGGGTAGTTCCATCTCTACTTAGTACTTTTCAACTCTTTTATTTTGGCACGTTTGTTCCACACATGGGCGAACATGAGAACCCACATCACTCCAGTTCACAGCGCAAAAATCACTTATGGGCTTTTGTGAGTTGTTACTTTTTTGGATATCATTACGAGCACCACGACTCTCCGATGACACCTTGGTGGATGTTGTGGAGACTCAAATAGTCAGATCGCCCTGGTCCTCCCTCCATCAACCTGTATGCTCACACCATTCACATAAGAAGCAGCAGGTGATGCCAGAAAAGCAATGATATTTGCAATCTCTGCCGGAGTCCCGAAGCGCTTCATGGGTACTGAATCTTCCATACTTTTTCGGACCTCATCTACTTCTTTACCTGCTTTTTCAGCATTGTTACGGATCAGACTGAACAAACGCTCCGTTTCTGTAAATCCTGGCAGTACGTTGTTGACAGTGATACCAAAAGCTCCTAGTTCACCAGATAGCGTTTTTGCCCAAGAGGCAACTGCACCACGAGTCGTATTGGAGACTCCCAGCCCGGGAATAGGTTCTTTGACAGAGGTTGAGATAATCTGGATGATTCTTCCGTACATCGCAGTTTTCATTCCAGGCACTAAGGCCTGAACCAGCAATTGATTGCAAATCAGATGCATGTTCATTGCTCTTTGAAACTGTTGGGGAGTCGCTTCAGTAATAGGTCCAGGAGGTGGACCACCCGTATTATTGATCAGCACGTGATAAGTATTTCCTTTTGCCAGATCTGCTTCTATCACCTCTTTTACCTGATCAGGTTGCTCAAAATCTGCTACAAGCACATGATGTAACTGGCCCTGAGAAGTATCAAGTTCATCCTTTAGAGCGCTTAAGGCTTCTTTTTTTCTAGCCAGTAATGTGACGGATGCTCCCAATTCTGCCAGTTGCAGGGCTGCCGCTTTTCCGATCCCCTGTGAACTTCCACACACCAACGTGCGTTTATCGTTTAAATGTATATTCATATCACTTATTTAATCTTTCACCTATTAAAAATAAACATATCGCATGAAGAACCTGATTATTTTTATAGTTTTTGTGGCATTAAGTGCCTCTTCTATAGCACAATCTCCCATCGGAAAGTGGAAAACCATCGACGATGTTGAAAATCGTGAAAAGTCTATTGTTGAAATTCATGAGAAAAATGGAAAGTTACACGGTAAAGTGGTCAAACTGTTTCGTCTTCCTGATGAAGATCCTGATCCCATCTGCGATAAATGCTCCGGAGACAAGAAAGATCAGAAAGTACTGGGTATGGAGATTCTTTGGGGACTGAAAAAGGATGGAAATGAATGGAACAACGGAAAAGTTCTGGACCCTCAAAACGGTAGGGTGTATGACTGTTACATAGAAATGGAATCGGAGGACAAATTAAAATTAAGAGGATTTATGGGTTTTTCGCTGTTGGGAAGGACTCAGTATTGGTATAGGAGTGAATAGGGGTAGATGTTAATTTGGGTGAAACATTTATTAAATCCATTCAATAAACAAGTATGTGTATAAAATGTAAAGGGATTGCCTGGATGTTGGCAAGTATACTGGTGTTGGCAGTGAGCTGTAATAATGATGAGCAGAGATTTCTGGAACCCACAATTGATGAGAACCTCATCGTATTAAGCCACGATGGTCCTAATGTGGACGCTCCCTTGCTACCTGCTCAGACTTATGAAGCAGCAGTGCGATTTACCGCATCAGAGGTTGGAATAGCCGTGGGAGGAAAACTCAAAGAGATTCATTATTTCATAAGCATACCTCCCCAAAATTGTGAGGTAAGGGTATATACCTCTAAAGGCGGCAATACGCCTGAGCGGCTGATCTATCAACGCGAAGTTATCCGTACAATTTCAGCCGATGCCTGGAATAAACATACCCTTGTGAATCCTATACCTTTGAATACGGATGATCTATGGATTGCTGTGAGATTCTCTCACGATGTTGATCAGCGTACACTGGGTTGCGATCCGGGACCTGCAAATACCAATGGAGATTGGTTGCTCGATGAATCTGATGGCAGGTGGCTTTCTCTCAGACAACGCGCTTCCATAAGTATTAACTGGAATATTCGTGCTGCAGTAGAAAGATAAAGAGGGGCTGTCGTCTGGACAGCCCCTACTGCATTATGGACTTAACTGCTTACGGATTTACAGATATTCGCTGTGTATGCTCCGATCCATCTGGATCAATGATCCTCAATAGATACATACCAGACGATAGATGATCTACATCTATCTGTACACCAGAAGCATCTAGTTCTTCACATATCAGCCTTCTTCCATCAAGTTGATATACCTCGTAGAAGTATACTCCATTTTCGGGATGCATAACCTGTATATTCAGGCTTCCCTGCACTACTGGATTGGGATAAATCATATAAGCCTGTCTTAGTATTCCATCTAATGTTACCTCTACCACATTTGTATAAGCAAATGTTCCGCTAGGTTTTACGACCTTGAGTCGATAGTAGAATTTACCCTCACCACCATCCTGTATATCGGTCAGTGAGTGAACTTCAGGATTGAAGTGCCCATTTGTTCCCTCCATTACAGTTACCTGTTCAAAGATCTGACCATCTACTGATTTTTCGACTACGATGTAACCTCCATTACCATCCGTAAGAGTACTCCAGACAATCTGTACAGCATCATCAGACACAGCCTGTACTGTAAAGTTGTTGATAATTGGTCCGATGATAGGAAGGCCGCAGATTGTATCACTACTTACAAGGTCGCTATTCAAATTACCCTGTGAGTAGATATAAGTCGTATTACCATTGTATATCACATCCCCCTCATACATAAACCAGCCACCGAAACCAAGATCACCATCTTTGTCATTGGCTCCCAGACCCTGCTGCATACCTTTGGTCGAATCCGCAGGTGCATGACTTAAGCTAAGCTGTGTTCCAGTAAGACTTCCCAGTCCGGTGAGTCTACTGGTCGTATCTACAATCCAGTATGTCCAGTTGGGATAATCAGAGAAAGCAGCTGCGTTTGCCTCTGGCAGTTGTACCAGCCATGTTCTTCCGCTCTCCGACCATTCGTCATAGTTTCTGGGGCTAGTCAATACCAGCATCATATCCAGCTTTGCCGTAGAATCAGCCTGACTAGTAACTACCCCTGTAACGATTGCCGTATCATTTCTCATGATAATCTGCCCTGTTCCATCCAGTGTAAATCGGCTCAGAAGTGGATGATCCTCCTGTGTATCATCAATGAATTTTTCATTGAAGTTTAGCACATGATTGTATGGATCAGCTCCTGCATTATCAGCATCCCAGTCTGTGATTTCCCAAATAATTGTGAGATTCTCACATGTACCGATCGTATTACAGCGCTTTACTTCAAACCTCGCTCCTGTAACATCCAGATCTGCACAGAGTTCTTGAGTCTGTATGGCTGACACCACATCCGAAGCAGGAGTTACGCCTAAATCTACCATCCCTTCCAGATCTATATAATTGGGATCAGATTCATCTACGAGTTCTCCAACCAGGGTATGAATGGTGTAGGTTCCAGTATCGGTTACTGTAAATGAGGTAGTAATGTCTGTCTGCATGATGATGAGTTCATCACCTTTTGTCAAGACATACAGGGTATCATAACCTGTTGGTGCAAATGGCATATCACCATGTGATGCAGATAGATCTAATGTAGTATCCATACAAGTGATTGTCTCAGGTATCAGGGTACCTGCGCTTACGCTATCTACATTTAATGTAGCTGAATCTGTGATCTCCAGATTACAATCCGTATCTACTCCTAGCGCAACTGTATCTGAGTATACCGTATCACATACGTTATAAGCAGCGTATCTGATCTGTCTTCCGCCCATTGATCCATCCACATCCGGATATGTAAGCACCGTATCGGTCTCTCCCATACTCGTCCAGCCTTCCTCAAACATGTATTGCCATTCACCACCATTTTCCCCACTTACAGAAGCTGTGAAGATGACGGAGTCTCCGGCACAAGTGTTTGCGCTTATGGGTTGCAGGGTAAATAGTATAGGTTCTGGTACATTAATGATATAAATCATGGTGTCTGAAGGGCAAGCCATTTCGATAGGATCTAACTTACCATTTTTATTGATATCTGGATAGGTAACCAGCACAACTGTGTCGTTCATACCAGCTATTTCTTCTTTCATGATTATCGGTATTGAATTGATGGTATCCCCCGCAGAGACACTCATATCATACGTAGCGACATCTGTTATTTGTCTAAAAATCATGTCTAGTCCTTCGGAAAGGTTGACCATCATTTTGGTAAGCATGTCGTTGACACAAACTGTAATAGTATCATTATCCAACGTGTCTTCATTTACCACCCAGCTGATACCGAGTTGAGGTGCAGATGGCATAATTATTAGACTTATCCACCTGTATGGCTCAGCTTCACATGTCGGATAAGCATCGGGAACAGTACTCACTTGATACATAATTTTCACCAAATGATCGGTTGGGTTGGTTAATACTGTTTGCAAACCATGGGTAACAGTATCACCTACCTGATAATTTCTACTGGTAATGATATTTCCATATCCATTTATGGTGCCTCCGTTGCCAAGATCATCTGATGCTTCATACCTAATGTCGCTCAACACAAACTCATATTCACCTGCAAAGAAGTCTGACAAACTTTCAGGAAGTTCAAAGTCCAGGTTAATTGTATCCCCACTACAGATTGTATCACCGTTGGCAATTGGGTGCTTGTAAACCACAGTAGGTCTTTCAAGAGGATTCACAAAGCTTGCAATAGCAAGATAACTTACACAACCCTCTACTTCCAGATCATACCCGTCTTCATCGGCATTTTCAATTCTAAGACAATTTTCCTGATCCGGAGCTTCACTCCCTTCCCAACCGTAGACATGGAAATTCACTGGTCTGGACAGGCTTTGAAAATCAGTGCCAAATGATGTCAGATCAATGTTTAATTCATAAGTACCATCGAAATATAATATCTGTGTCAGCAGATCCGCATCTCCGGTAACATCACTACGTATCGCGATCTTAGTGGGACCATACTGATTACGCTGAAGAAAAAGTTTGAACCTTGTGAGGTTCATCACATTACCAGTATCCGGTGTGATACGGATGTTGAAGTAGTTGTGGGCATCTATCGTATTATCTGTGGACCATGAACATGCTGCATAGCTTTCTGGCTCAAATGCTTCTATGGCATTCCGAGTGATACCAGAAGACCGACTCACAATAGCCGTTGCTGAGTCAGTAGCAGTAACCAAGCCTGGGTGAATGAAATCATCAGCTTCTATCAAGCCAAATCTTTCATTACCTCTATAAGTATCAAATTTTAATCCAAGTATTTGATTTTGGGCTTCCGCATAACATAGAATACCCATGAGCAAGAACCATAAACAAAAAAATATACGAACATAATTCCACCATTCCTTTTTCGGAGGTTTCACCATACGCGATATGTGAGCGTGTGTAAATTTGTATAGCATCGAGTTTGATTTAATTTCCCAATTTGTGTTTTCCTTGCAGAAAAAAGTGAATAGCATCCACACACTTTTTGATATAAAGCTGACAGACAACTATTTATTCCTTAAAAATTGAGATATCCAGCTACTCGAGATACTTAGTAGAAGCATTACCACCTCCCAATCGGAGCTACTTGTGTTTTGTTACTTTTCAATTATTAAATATATTTAAATTATCAATAAAATAATAATTTTTATTACACAAATAATAAAAAATAAATTAATCGAGATTGCTTTAATTTTAAATTTACATTAATGATACGAGAACGTAAATGAGGCCATATCTTACCTATTTAAATCGTATCCTTAAACATAGATCAAACTATGCGATTTGCCCTGCAATACTGAATGAGGAATGGCTAAAAGATCAATAGCACTGACTTTGAGGGTTGGTACAGTTTTTAACACTCATAGGATTGAAGCGCTTTCATAATTATCTGACTGGTAGATTCGGGTAACTCCAGTGGAAACATATGTCCACCTTCCGAAACCTCGATAAAATGTGTTTTTTTCAATTTGCGTTTCAACATCCTGACTTCTGAAGGAGAGAGAACTTCGTACTTACCTGAATATATCATATGACTGGGAACGTCCAGTTTCCAACTAAACCTTGAAGGCAGGGTTAGAAAAATACGGGATTCGATATCAGCTGAAAAATCAAGCGTAAACTGACCATCCATTTCCACAATCCCATAATTGATGTAATCCTGAAAACATCTTTCATCAAAATTACTGAAGAGCCGCTTATTTCTCAAATAATCATAAGCTTCTTCCTTACTTTCAAAAAATCTTCTCCGTCTTAGGGCACTCTTGGCAGGAGGAATAGCTCTATGTGCAACTTTTAACCACTGAGCAAGACCAATTGCCCTTCGTTTCAGTACTGAAAACATAGGAGGGTCTATGATCACAACCTGACTAAAGAGTCCAGGTCTGCACTGTGCAGCCAAAAAGGTGAGTATTCCTCCCAGTGAATGGCCAATTCCAATGACAGGCGCAATATTTTTCGTTTCAATATCCAGAATTAACTGTCGCACCATAGGCTCCCAGTTCTGATCGATCTGATATTCCCCATGACCAAACTTATCGACATAACTTATTTCATATTTGGACTTGAAATACTCCAAAAAGGTCTCATAGGTCTTTGCAGAAAAACCATTGGCATGTGAAAATTGAATAGCGGTCATAAATTATATACTTTTATGACAACAAAGGTATAAATATGATCTATGAATCAACTACCTCAATTCTCATACATACAAATAGCCTGGCCTGACCGGCCCAGGTGGTGGATGTACCTGGTCGGTTTACTCATCGCCATATCCATCAATCTTGTAGGACAAATTGTGAGTTTTGGCCTACTTTATGCCATAGCAGACAATCCAGCTAATATACTGGACAGTGAAGGGGCCATCAATCTCTCTGGAATAGATATGCATCCCGCAATAAGCCTTTTCCTACTGGTATTGCCATTTGTATTTATCATACTAGGACTCTGGATCGCTGTAGTAAATTTACACAAACGCAGTTTTTTCACGCTTTTCTCAAAAGATCAGCAAATAGACTGGAGGCGCTTTTTTACCGCATTCGGAATATGGATGGGTCTTACAGCAGTCCTGGAAATTATTTCCTACCGTACAGAGCCTCAGAACTATACTTTTTCCTTTGATGCCAGTGCGTTTATACCCCTCCTGTTGGTAAGCTTGGTCATGCTACCCTTACAAACTTCTGCCGAAGAATTTCTATTCCGTGGATATCTCATGCAAGGAATTGGAGCAAGAACCCGTAGGGGCTGGATTGCCATCGTAGTTACAGCTTTGCTATTTGCAGTACTTCATATGGCGAATCCTGAAATCGGTAAATTTGGATACGTGATCGTCGTCAATTATCTCAGTGTGGGTATATTACTGGGAGTGCTGACCCTTATGGATGAGCGTATAGAACTGGCTCTTGGTTTTCATGCAGCTAATAATGTATATAGTGCAACGCTGGTTACATTTTCTGGTTCTGTCCTCCAGACACCGGCCTTATTTACGTTGTCCGAACTCAATGTAAGACTAATGATTTTGGGCTGGTTTGTACCAGCATTTATTTTTCTGGCGATTGTTGCACGCAAGTATCAGTGGCAAGACTGGGGAAAACTTTTTCGCAAAGTGCCTGAACCACCTGAAGAAAATAACCAGGAAGAATTCATGGAAATCAACGAAGACTATCTGTCTGACTCAGATTACAAGGATTCACAGTAATCAGGAAGACTGGCCATATCGTAGAAAAAATGATGCTATTGGCAGAAAAATATTAACCAACTCGTGCCATTACACGTAAATTATTAAAAATACAAAAAGTAAGTCATGTTAGGATTATTGATTAAAATCGTTTGGTTAGTTATCACTGTCGCTGTTCTTCTTGCAATCTGGCGAGATAAAGGAGTACAGAACTCTATTAAACTACTGTGGACTTTGGCAATTTTATTTCTGCCAGTTTTAGGACCTGCTCTTTGGCTATTATTTGGTAAACGTACTACCCCTGTCGCATAATTAATTTTATGTCGGGTTTGATAGCGTTTTTTTTGAAAACTATTTGCTATAAAATATCGTGGCTAATGCGTCGAGCAGGAATAACTATTCAGCTGTAAAGATCAATATTCTTAAAAAATTGAGGAAGTTGATTTGTGAGACTTTCCACTTTTCTCTGCTTTACTGCACGATGACGATCTCAGCTTGCTGAACTTCTTTGAATTCGTCTAGGAGTCTCTCATTGAAAAAATAACGAATCATTTTCCACTTTCTATTGCATTGATCTACCTCCAGTAAAAATTCTACCCGCAAAACGTCCTCTCCAAAGTTTTCACCTTTGTAAATGTGATAGTCAAAAGTATGCACTACCCCATCAAAGGCAATTCCATTAACCTGATCAAGAGCGGGATTAATAAAACGCTGTGTAAACCTAAAAGGTCCAAATTTTCCATCTTTAAATGCAGGCCTAATCAACTCTACAGGAGGTTCGGGTATGCGCCCACCAGTCGTATCGAGATATACAAATACTTCAGAAGGATTAAAAATATCCGTCAAATAATTTTGTCCGCCTGAAGTTCTGTATTCAAGCGTAAAAAACTCATCTCCGACTTCTTCATTAAGCGATGGATCACATTCGTCTTTGCAACTTGCAAAAAAAATCATTGAAATACACATGCCTATCATCAGTAATCCCAACCGAAAATTCCCATTCATATATTGAAATATTAATCACATGCTAACTATAACGCAATTTTAATCACAAAGTTAGTGCCAGAACAAGCGAAAAAAGTTGACACACAAATGATCGCATCACATAATAATATAAATTAAAAAATATTACCCTTTATAAGTATCAATAGTTACCTCAAAAAATTTCACTCAGCATTACCTCAAAATTAGATCATTAACCTTACCTCCATTTAATGCTATTATTCTATATTTTGATTATTATTACAATTAAAGTCAGCTTACCAGCCATTCTTGTTATAAAAATGACCATTCATGTATTACCCTTATTAATTCGATACTCCTTACCCTATTTTTGAATCGAAACAGGACGGTAATCCTGGAATACAAGAGCAAGGGCTAGGGTAGATTCTCCCGTACAGGGATTGAGTCCCCTAGTTTTTTTTGGGGGTTTTTGCTTAATTGTGTTCTATCCAAGATGAAAATCAAAGGGATGAAAAGATATCCGTGGATTAATTATGTATTACTCGCACTTTTTTATCTGAGCTTGGCACTGCTCGTTTTCTTCTTTTACAACAAATCACAGTTTATCGATGATTTTCTGATAGACAATACACTGGAATCAGATTTTGAGGGGAATGACTGGATTGAGTGGGAAAATACTGAGAACGGGGTCATTGCACGCTCCGTACACCCTTTGGTACGATACAAATCCCTAGGGATTTTCAAGAATACAAAAATACATGATATTAAGCCAGGAGATAAACTGGTCGATATCGTCGTACCAGGAGAAAAGGATATCAAGGTATTCAATGCTGAAACCCTAGACCTTATCTCCAGAGCTACCAAACCAGGGCGGTTTATCCTCGTGAGGGTCCAACAACCCAGCAACATCGATGGAAACCTCTTCTACCGCAATGAAAGCCGGGATCCTATATTATTTATTAATGCCTTCAGACTCCCTTTTTCCTTTAATAGCAATGGTCTTTATTGGCAAATCAGTTTGTGGATCGCAGGACTAGGGGCATTTATTTCGCTGATTATGTTATTCATCTTGCTTCCCCTGATGCAGGGTAACTTTTTGAAGTACAGACCTACACTTATCCTGATTCTTTGTGGCCTCCTTTTTTTCCTCCTTCAACTGATACACAATCTATACCTGATCGTTCAAAGTGATTTCCCCAACGTTGTACTCGAGAAGGTCTTTATCACCATTTATGTTGCTTTACTTATAGCCTATCTCCTAAATTACTTTTTTATCAAATCTTATTTTAAAAGCTATAAGGTTGTCATACCTTCTTTGTTAGTTGGGTTGTGGTTTCTATACCAGTTTATTGATATTATTTTCTTCAGAAGACAACTGCGCTTCTATCACGACCTTATTGAACAAACGATGATGTTGTATTTCTACATACATATCCTCGGAGGGACGCTGATTTTTATAGCCCGCCGTTTCATCATCAAACAACCGCTCGCAGTTAGAAATTTCATCGCTTTAATACTAGCAGCTATCATTTCTAGTGGTAGCATATACTACTTTATATGGGGCATCAGGTTCCATCCCATTTCGGGTGAGCATGACAGGGGAATATATCATCTGATGCTTTTCTTCCCGCTGGTCAATACCGCAATCCTTCAGCTACAATTTGGCAAGGTTATCCTGGTCGTTACCCGTAGTATTCAATATCTCGTATTTATCATCGTAAGTATTGCATTATATCTGTTGATCAGTCAATTATATGCATACTGGCTACTCAGCAACCCCTATCAGCGCTTTTTGGAATTCGGGACCTTTCTGGTTACGATCCTTGCTATCAGACAGATATATGTATCCAATGAAAGCAAAGTCCGTAAATTCTTCATCACTGCTCAACAGGAAAAAACCAAGAATTTCCGGACCTTCATCGCACGGATCCCACAATATACTTCAACCCGGTTATTGAGAAAGGATCTTGTCGATCAGTTGATTCACTATTTCAATGCTGATGCTGTACACATTTGGTGGCATGAAGATACCACAGACAGCATCAATAATCCTGATATGCCTGATGATCAGTATGAACGCATCTATCGCGAACTGACTACTGACAATCAGTCTGTATGGTCTCGCAACAAAGAAATCGCATCTTTTCGGCTATCGATCGACCTGGAAGAAGTAGTACTTAAATCTTCCTACAGCCTAATCAATCCGATCACCGCTAGTGAAGACCTTTATGCCTTATTGATGCTCGGGAAAAAACGCAGAGGCGTGTACAATCTCGCTGACCTGGAACTTATCTCACAGTTGATACAACAAACACAACTTACACTAAATGTACTGCAGTTGATCACCCGCGAAAAAGAACTAATCCAGCAAAAATACCAAGCGGACCTGATGGCACTGCGCTCTCAGATAAACCCCCATTTTCTATTTAATACCCTTAACTCCCTAACAGAACTGGTTCACGAATCCCCTGAAAGAGCTGAGGACGCCATTGAAAAATTATCGTTTATTTTTAGGTACACCACCAAGGAATCCAACCGGAATCTAGTCCCGCTGAAAAATGAAATCAAATTGGTTTCAACCTATCTGGAGCTCGAAAAAATACGCTTTGGGGAACGTCTGACCTTTGAGATCAATATACAATCTGATGTAATAGATACAGAAATCCCTGCTTTTGTCCTGCAAACCCTGGTAGAAAACTGTATCAAACATGGCATCTCCAAGGTATTGCATCCAGGAATCGTGAAAATCGAGGGATTTAGCGAAGATGGTTATCTGGTAGTAACGGTTATAGACAATGGACCAGGCATAGATCTGACCAGAATATATAAGAGTACAGGCCTGAGTAATACCATCAAAAGATTTGAAAATATTTATGGTATCAAAAACCTGCTATATTTTGAGAACACTGGTGATGGAACCCTTGTCAAAGTAAAAGTACCACTTACAACTCCGCAAAAGGTAAAATAATGTAAGAAAGTGATGCGGTATATGCTATTTTTAAATTGTCTACGTTAATAAATCGCGTACCTGACTTGCTGCCTTGTAGTGTAAAGTGATGCTAGAGCATAACAGATCTTACAGACTCTCATTTCGAGGTTTTTTTGCGAAACCTTTTATCATGAATTCTGTATGTAATAATTATCGTATTTTTCGATTATTTTCTTTTTTCAGAATACTATAAATTTTGTACGCTAGATCGATAAATAATTAATACACATGTCAAAATTGCGTGTAATCATTGCCGATGATGAACAACCGGCTCGTAACAAGATGAAGCGTTTGTTAACTAAAATTGAAACTGTTGACCTGGTCCATGTGGCTGAAAATGGATTGGATGCCCTGGAGCATATCCAGTCTATGAAACCAGACCTAGTGTTTCTGGACATCGAAATGCCTGGTCTCAGTGGACTGGAGGTAGCAGAGAGCATTGACCTGGAAGAAATGCCCGCAGTCGTTTTTGCTACAGCCTACAGCGAACATGCCATCAAGGCTTTTGAACTCAATGCCATAGACTACTTGCTCAAACCCTTTAATGAAGAACGGCTACGTGCAGCTGTTGAAAAAGTAGAAAACAACAGAGAAGCTACCAAACTGGATAAGGAAAAGCTAGCTGAAATGCTGAAGTCAGATATCGCCGAAGAAATCAAAGTTCCCTTTTCCAATAAAGTTCCTATCCCTACACGAGACCGTTATAAGCTGGTAGATTATTCGGATGTTGTATGTATTGAAGTAGAAGAAAGAAGTGTAAGACTTTACACAAAAGAGCGTTCTTATTTGCTTAATCACACACTAGATACTTTTGAGCGGAAACTACCTTCCGATCAGTTTTTCCGTGTCAACCGATCCTGCATCATAGGGCTTAAACATGTAAAAGAGATTGTGATATGGTTTGGAAATCGCTTTAAGATTATCTTGAGCAATGACAAGGAGGTGATCAGCAGCCGGGAAAAATCCAAGATCCTCAAGCAAGTACTAAAATTTTGATCTGAAAACTGTTTTATTCAGTTTCTTGAATTTAATATCTTCACGGGATGTTGGAACTCCCAGCATCCTGTGATAGCTTTCTTTATATATGTCCAAAATTGTACTGGTACCTACACCCATCGGAAACCTGGGAGATATTACCCTGAGAGCCATTGAGACCCTCAAACAATCAGACCTTATCGCGGCGGAAGATACCCGCACTACCGGTATTTTGCTTAAACATTATGACATTTCTACTCCACAGATAGCTTTACACCAGCACAACGAACACAAACGGGTACCCCAACTCATTGAAAAGGTTATACAGGAAGACCTGACTCTTGCCGTAGTATCAGATGCTGGCACTCCTGGTATATCTGATCCCGGATTTTTACTGGTACGGGAAGCCATACAGAAATACCTTCCCGTAGAATCTCTCCCTGGAGCGACGGCCCTGATACCTGCACTCGTCCTAAGTGGACTGCCCTGCGACCGCTTTGTCTTTGAAGGTTTCCTGCCGCTCAAAAAAGGAAGACAAACACGCCTGAAAGCGCTCATCGAAGAACCAAGAACCATAATCCTGTATGAGTCGCCTCACAGGATCATAAAAACCCTTGTACAGTTGATTGAACACTGTGGTGCTGACAGAGCTGCCTGTTTTTGCCGGGAATTGACCAAAATACACGAGACCGCTATCCGAGGTACCCTGCAGGACATCCTCTCCCACCTGGAGCAACAAACTTCTGTTAAAGGAGAATGTGTGATCGTAGTCGCGGGAAAATAGTTATTTCTCGACTGCTTCTAGGGGTTTAGCTGCATTGAAAACAGGCATTAGTAACATGGAAATCAACCCCATCAGGATTACGAGGGCAGTCTGTGCGGTCCAGATGATCCAGCCAAAAGCGAGTCCTTCATTTTTATCCACCCCATACATCGCGAGTGTAAACATCACCATAATGGGGAATGCCCCTAAGCCACCTTGAATGATGATAAAGGCAAAACTGGCTGTAACAAAGGTTACCAGTACTGCTTCAAAGGGGATGTCCTTAATTCCGGGAAGACTGAATATGGCTACGTAAAACATCATGATATACATCACCCAGATAAAGATCGTGTGTAAAATGAAATACCACTTCTTTTCCATGCTATAGATGCTCTTCATACCTTCCCACAGTCCCAGAAATATGTGGCGAATCTTAAGTGTAAAGGGATGGCTTGAGTTGCGGATCAATAGTATAAACCCTGCGAGTAAACTTAACATCACAATTCCGGCTATAACAAGCGTCCACACCGAGGGTAGTTTTGCTATCAATGCATCCAGCATTGTCTCTCCCTGAAGCGTAATCTGCTCCTGAGAAGAAAAATCTGATGCAGATAAATCCTGATTTAGGAGCATATAAAGATTATCAAATTGCAAAATTAAGGCGACGCTCATAATAAGTAAAAGCATCAACATATCTGCAATCCGTTCGGCTATGACTGTTCCAAATAATTTTTCAAAAGGCATTTGCTCATATCTGACCATCACCGCACAACGGGAAGCTTCACCTAACCTGGGGATGGCCAGATTAGCCAGGTATCCGATCATAACCGCAAAAAAGCTGTTGTAGGCTCTTGGATACAGTTGCATAGAGGCAAGGGGGTATTTCCATCGCCAGGCTCGACTACTATGACTCATAAGTGCCAGCACCATTGCTATGGCTATCCAACCATAGTCAGCCTGTCTGAAATAAGTTAAAATGGCCGCTTTATCGGATTCTGAGAGCGTAGAATAGATGTATAAGATCAGGAGTACTCCAAGCGTGAGCGAAATTAACAGGTTGAGTATGGTAAATAACTGTTTCTTTTTCAAATCCTAACATTTAATATTGAATAACCCGGGCATTCGCTAAGGCCTAATAACTACAGCATATTGCAATTGGTATTTTTTAAAGCTGTAAACATAGTAAAACATACTATGGCATGCTATAGCACCAAAAAAGTGCCATAAAAAATGGGTGCCCATGGGCAGCCATTGCCAGGGATCTGCGATCCGGAAAAAAATCGCCAGAACGAAAGCTCCCAATGCATAAAATACATACTGAGCCTTGTGAAATCTGGTCTTATAAATTATCAGAGCTGTAGGTATCAATACCATTAAAGCCATCCATATATAATTGATGCTCACCGCCCAGCGGTCTGATATCCATCCCGATCGCAGTATAGATATCTGAACCATTACTGAGCCTGCAAGCACAGCAAGAGCCATCGTCCAGTTTTTGCTTAACTGTACAATGAAATAAATACTCACTGCCAGACAAAGGATCATAATCGGCAACCAGTCCATGTATAAGAACACAGGGGACATACGAAAAGCATGATAAATTATACCACCAACACCTCCCACTGCCAGCATCGCGGTGGATACACTCATGAAACGGTATTGCTGATAAATACCTTTAAGTCTGATGGCCCAGTATATCACAATCAATAAAAAAATGAATGCTGAAGCAGCATTCCAAGGTTCAACAATCCACTGGCTTAAATTGGTTTCCGTGTAGAGCGGACCTCCATCTCTTTGACGCAATTGCTTTAGCGTAGTCTGCAATAAGATAAACCCAAGCATAACTGTTCAGAAATAATTTGGTGGGAATGTTACACCTTTTTAATTAATCCGTCAACGACAGAAATGTTTTAAACCTTTGAACAAAATGACTTTATACGATGTTTGTGTAAACTAGATTCAATAAAATAAGATTTTTTAGGGTTTGGTAGACTTCTGTTACCAACCATTTTAAATCTATTAGCGTTCTAATATTATCTTTTCTAAACTAAAAAGTGTACCATCAATTAAAAGCTTTACCAATGAAAAACTTTTTATTAATCTTCATTGCAGCATTGCTGTCTGTATCTGTGGCTTTTGCTCAGGGTACGGTAGCTGGTACTGTAACGGAAGCCGATACGGGAGATCCTATCGTCGGTGCCGCAGTACTGATTAAGGGAACCACCATCGGTGCCTACACCGATGAAGATGGACAATACAGCATTTCGCTGCCTAACCAGGCTACATCCCTGGTATTTACCTATGTAGGAAGATCTACCGTTGAAGAACAGATCAACGGTAGAAGTGTCATCAACATAGCCATGGAAGTTGATGCATTAGAAGTCGACGAAGTTGTCGTAACAGCAGTAGGTATCGAAGCCAACCGCAGATCGCTGGGCTACGCTGTTCAAAATGTTAATGCAGACGAAATCGTCAATGCACGCGAGGTGAACATCGTCAATGCACTCAACTCCAAGGTTGCGGGTGTAACTGTAGTGAGCTCTTCGGGATCTCCTGGAGCTTCTGCCAACATCCGTATCCGCGGTAGCGTATCAATCGGTCGTACCAACAGCCCTCTCTTTGTAATTGATGGGGTGCCTATTGATAACTCTTCCTCTGGAAACGGTGTGGGTGGTGTGGATAACTCAAATCGTGCAATCGACATCAATCCCAATGATATTGAGTCTCTTACCGTGCTGAAAGGTCCAGCCGCTACTGTATTATACGGTATCCGTGCAGCAAATGGCGCCGTGATCATCACAACCAAGTCAGGTAAGAGAGGGAAGCCCACAATCACTATCAACTCATCTTATACCTTTGATGAGGTAAATAAGCTACCCGAATTGCAAAGCACTTATGCACAGGGAAGACCCGTAGATGGTGTACCTACCTGGAGAGGTCCCAATACCTTCGAAGGATTTAGCTGGGGACCCCTGATTTCCGAACTGGAATTTGATGGATCTGACTACCCGTTTGATCAGAATGGTAGGCTGGTACCACGTGGTCAGGGTAATGGAATACCCGCACGTGCATATGATCCTTATGATTTTTTCGTTACTGGGCAGACTTATGACCTGAATGCATCTGTATCTGGTGGAACGGACAATATTAGGTATTTCCTTTCTGCGGGCAGACTTGCTTCACAAGGAATTGTGCCTAATTCGACTTTTGAAAGAAATTCTTTCCGGGTCAAAGTTGAGTCCAATCTAACTGAAAAACTCAAAGCAGGTATTTCTGCCAATTTTGTCAACTCTGGTGGAGACCGTATTCAGAGAGGATCAAACATCTCCGGTGTGATGCTGGGACTGTTGCGTACTACTCCTACCTTTGATAACGGTAATGGTAAATCTGGTGAGGAAGCTGCTGAAGATCGAGATACTTACCTTCTTCCCGATGGAACACAGCGTTCGTACCGTGCGGGTATCTATGATAATCCGTACTGGACCGTGAACAAAAATCCATTTACAGATGATGTAAACCGTATCATTGGATATTCTAATCTTTCTTACGAGGTAGCTCCCTGGTTTACCATTGCGTACAAACTGGGTATAGACCACTACACTGACAGAAGATTGCTGGCCCTTGATATCAATTCTGCTGATACTCCCAATGGGCTGGTACAACAAAACACATTGTTTTCAACTGATTTGAACTCAGATCTATTACTCCAGTTCAATTCCAATATCGGGGATGACCTGAGTGTAAATGCAACAGTAGGACACAACTACTTCAGTACAAACTTCAGATCTCGTACAGCTACAGGTACAACCCTGGCAGCACCTGATTTCTATAACATCAGTAATGCTACAGACATTGTAGCTTCTGAAGGACACTCCAGAAGAAAGCTGGTTGGTGTATTTGGTACAGCTAATTTTAGCTACAAAAACTTCCTCTTCCTGAACGTTTCTGCACGTAACGACTGGTCCTCCACACTTCCAGATGGTGAGAATTCATTCTTCTACCCTGCTGCTAGCCTGGGCTTTACCTTTACAGACGCATTTGGTATAGCAGATAATCCTATCCTTCCTTATGGTAAGATCCGTGTATCCTGGGGACAGGTAGGTAACGATGCGCCTATTTATGCAACTCAAAACTTCTTCAATTCAGCAAGCTCTACCGGTGACGGATTTATTTCAGGTATTCCATTCCCATCCTTTGGGGTAAATGCATTTGAAAGATCTACTTTACTGGGTAACAACCAGTTAAGACCTGAAACAACGACCACTATAGAATTTGGTGCCGAATTGAAATTCCTGCAGGGTCGTCTGGGACTGGATGTAACGTACTTTGACTCTGAGTCTGTTGATCAGGTAATCAACGTAGATATTTCTTCTACAACAGGTTTTACCGATGTTGTTCAGAATGCAGGTATTATCACTAACAAAGGTTGGGAAGTAGTGCTGAATGCAAGACCCGTTGAAGTAGGAGACTTCTCATGGGATATAGATGTAAACTTTACACGCATCCGCAACGAAGTGGAGGAGCTTGCCGAAGGGATTGAAAACATCTTCCTGGCAGGATTTACTTCTACATCTTCCCGTGCGATTGCTGGCGAGCCTTATGGTGCACTGTTTGGTAACAAATTTCAGACAGATGATCAGGGACGTACTATCATAGGAGACAATGGATGGCCGCTAGTAGATCCTATTGAGCAAATCGTAGGTGATCCTAACCCAGATTGGTTGGCTGGAATTCGCAACACGTTCAATTTTAAAGGACTCTCGGTATCTGCACTGCTAGATATACGTGAAGGAGGCGATATGTGGTGTGGTACTTGTGGTATCGTGGATTATTTTGGTACTTCTCAGCAGAGTGCAGATGAAAGAAACGACCGGGTTGTATTTGAAGGGGTTAATCAGGCTGGTGAGCCTAATACTACCGAAGTAGCCCTGGCTGATCCTGCTGGAGGAATCGGAAGTTACTATCGTGTGAGATACGGATTTGGAGGTACCAGTGAAGGTAGCATTTTCGATTCATCCTGGAGACGTCTTCGCGAGGTAACTGTCTCATACAGCTTCCCCCAGAATTGGGTATCTAAGCTATCACTGCAAGGTGCTATTCTTCAGTTTACTGGACGTAACCTTTGGCTGGATACAGATTTCCCAGGTATCGACCCCGAGACTAACCTGACAGGAGCTTCTAATGGTATTGGACTGGATTATTTCAACATGCCTAATACCCGGAGTTATGGTGCTTCATTGAGACTTGTATTTTAATTAACCTCCTTAAATTTAAAAAAATGAACAAACTAAGATATAGCTTAATCGCACTGTTGGGGGTACTGATCCTGATCGCCCCCTCCTGCCAGTTGCAGGAAACCAATGACGACCCTACTCGTCTCTCTGACGTGAATCTGAACCTGATCCTGCCAGCAGCACTATCCCAAACTGCTTACAACCAGTCTAGTAACCCTGCACGTATATCAGGCATCCTGATGCAGCATTTTGAAGGATTTGATGCACAGCAGGTACAGTATACTGACTATGTACTCGAAAGCAACACTTTTAACAACTTCTGGCAGTTTGGCCTGTATTCAGGTGTGCTGAAAGATTGCCGGGTAATGATCGATAAGGCCAACGAAGAGGATCAGCCCTATTATCGTGGTATCGCCAAGATCCTGATGGCTCAGGGATTTGCCGAAGCGGCTTCTTTCTTTGGAGATGTTCCCTTCACTGATGCATTGAAAGGTACTGAGTCTCTGCAGCCTACATACGATACCCAGGAGCAGGTATTTGCTGGAGTTCAGCAATTGCTGGATGAAGCGATTATCGATTTGAGTGGTGCTGCTGTACCTGGAGGTCCTTCCGGAGATGATCTGATATTTGGCGGAGATGGTGCGAAGTGGGTCGCAACAGCCCATGCATTAAAAGCCCGCTATTTCATCCACCTGACTAAGCGCGACGATCAGGCTGCCAGCAAAGCATTGGCTGAAATCGGACAGGCTTTTAGCAGCACTGCAGATCAGCCCAACTTTGCCTGGGAAAGTAATATCAACTCCAACAACCCTCTGGCTAAGTTTGGACTGGAGCGTCCCAATACCCTGATCATTGATTCCCGTTTCGGACAGGCATTGATCGATCGTAAAGATCCTCGTAAAGAATTTTACGTTGCCGAACCAGAACCTGGTACCTTCCAGTATTTTCAAAGCGGAAACAGCAATCTGATATGGGTACAAAACAATTCGGTCATTCCCACCATCTCTCTTGCGGAGTTGAAGTTCCTTGAGGCGGAAGCATTGCTTCGTACAGGTGCAGACGATGCTACTGTAAGTGCTGCCCTGGAAGCAGCTATCACTGCCACCATGGATCAGATCGGTATTGATCCTACAGTATATGCAGACTATGTAGCTGCCAACAGTGATGTGTCTGGATTGGGTGGTTTTGAAGAAAAACTGGAAAAGATCATCACTGAAGCTTACTATGGATACTATGGCTATGCCTTCCAGCAGGTCTGGACCAACTTCCGACGTACAGGATATCCCGATCTCACACCTTCTCCAAATGGATCAAATGGTGTGAATCCCAGTGGTGTGGTCCCTCGTCGTTTCCCTTATCCCAACAGTGAGGACAATACCAACTCCGAAAACTTGAATACAGCAAGATCCCGTCAAAACGGGGCACTGCTGGATGCAGACACATGGGCTTTTGAATAATAAATACAGAAAAGTTTGGTAATGTAATTAATATAGATACCTGGATTCCATCAGATGGAATCCAGGTTTTTTTATTTTTATATCTACTTCCACGACAAAACACAACACGATGAAAAGATTCAACTGTTATGATCCATTGAGCAACCTCAAAGGGAGACACAATTTACTTCTATTGCTAACTCTACTTCAATTTACAACAGCATCAGGGCAGAGAAGCCGCACGTTTACAGTTCCTATCGAACAGTTATACGCTGGAGAAGCCATAAGGACCTATGATCTGCGCGACAAAGGTACCAAAGGATCCGTTTACTGGTTTGATGAATGGAATCAAGGGGCTATTTTGCTGAAAAATGGCCAAAAAGTTGATCAATACGAAGTAAAATATGATATCCAGTCCTGGATGCTGGAAATCAATACCCCTAAGGGAGTGAAAATATTACCTGGTGCCAAGGTAAAAGAGTTTTATCTCGAAAAGGCGGTGGGGAAAGAAAATACAGAAAGATATCATCTTATCAATCTCCGGGAATATTTTGAACAAAACATTCCATCACAAGGCTTCTATGAACTTTTGGTAGATGGATCATATCCCCTCGTCAAAAACTTTGAACTGGATATGCTCAAACCCAATTACGTTCCTGCACTGGATGCTGGAGAGACTCAATCAAAAATTATAAAAAAAACGAGGTATTATTTGATCAAAAATAAAATTTTGATAGAATTACCCTCTTCCAGGAAAAAATTTACTGATATCATCAAGAAAATTAAGCCAGAAGTAGCTGATTTCATGAAGGAAAATAAATTAAAGCCCAAAAATGAGGAAGAAATGATTGAAATCATTACCTTTTGCAATGAATAGTAACTAAATTGACCTCATGTACGAGAAAATCTCTAGCATAAACAGACTTTCCTAAAGATTTATGCTATTTACATAAAATCACGAGGCGAAAAATAGCTGATAAATGCAGAGAAAAATATGAAATGGGGCATGATAAAAAAAGGGCGTGAACAATCGACTCCACGCCCTTGCGAGAAAAAATCGTAAGTAATAGTGTTTACCTTTGTTAGGTCCACTGGTAGTAGTAGAATTAGTACCCTCAGGCCCCTATTGTAATAAAAATCGAAAGAAAATTGGTAGCAGTTATATTTGGTTATATCTATTTACGAAAAACGCAGCAAATTTACAAACATTATGAAGTATAATTTGAAGTTTATGCAATCGATTTCGTACGATAAGTTAAAGCAACTATTTTGATTACAAAATAGAATTTACTACATTATGTAACCTAGATATGCAATTCAAACATATTTGGTCCGAGTATTTTGGGATTTAATATGAATTTGTTATAATTGCATACTTATTTTTTCGCAATTGCTATTTTTGCTATTAACTTTTTAAGAATTATTTAACTATAGCTTTAAATTTTTACTAAACCATCACTCAAGTACTATTTTACACTAACCAAAAGTTTTACTAATGAAAAAACTATTGTTAACTATTGCTATAATGGCAATATCGGTCTGTATTGTCTGGGCTCAACAGACAGTTACAGGAACAGTCATAGAAGACACAGGTGATCCACTTGTGGGTGTGGCTGTACTTATCAAAGGTACTACCATCGGTGCCTACACGAGTGAAGATGGGGCATACTCCATCGATGTTCCTGCTAGCGCAACTACCCTCGTATTTACATACGTAGGTAAGCAAACCATTGAAGAAAATATCAATGGTAGATCGGTCATCGATATACAAATGTTTCCCGATGATATGATGCTCGATGAAGTAGTTGTAACCGCTTTGGGTGTAACCCGTGAAAAGCGCGCTTTGGGATATTCTGTACAGGAAATTGACAGCGAAACCTTTCAGGTAGGTGCTCCTACGACCAATGCGATCAACAACCTCCAGGGCAAAATTGCAGGCGTGAAGATTACAGGTACTACCACCATGGGAGGCTCTGCCAGTATTCTGATTCGTGGAGCAAACTCTATCACGGGTAACAATCAACCCTTGTTCGTAGTTGACGGAACTCCCATCGACAACAGTAACTTTAATTCTAATAATACACAAGTAGGTGGCGGAGGAACCGACTTCGGAAACCCTGCTATGGATATCAATCCAGATGATATCCAATCGGTAACTGTATTGAAAGGTCCTTCTGCAGCGGCACTCTATGGTAACCGTGCTTCTAATGGGGTTATCCTGATCACCACTAAGTCTGGAAAAGGAACTAAAGGAATCGGTATCAGTGTAAATTCCTCTGTTACCATGGATGAAGTTTTTGCATTACCTGATTATCAAAATCAATACGGTGGTGGATATAAGCAGTCATTTGATTTATTTCAGTATGATCCCAGCCGCCACCCTGCTGAGTGGGCTGCATGGGATGGTCAACCTATGGTCAACTATGCTGCTGACGAGAGCTGGGGTCCCAGAATGGATGGACAACTGGCAAGACACTGGTATAGCTGGTATCCCGACGATCCGGATTATGGTCAGATGACACCTTTCGAAGCTAATCCCGATAATGTGAAGGATTTTTATGAAACAGGAATTACGCTTTCCAATAATATCTCCCTGACAGGTGGTAACGACAAATCGAATGCCAGACTATCTTATACCAACCTATATCAGGAAGGTACGATTCCTAATAGTAAAATGGAGCGAAATACACTCGCTGTAAATGCAAGTACTAAACTGACTGATAAGCTGAGTGTTTCTACCCGTATCAATTACATCATGACAGAGACTTTCGGTCGCCCCGCTACAGGGTATAGCGCAGATCAGGGTAACGTAGTTACTAGCTTCAACCAATGGTTCCAGCGTCAGATCGATATGGACAAAATGAAAAATTACAAAACGGCTGACGGGATCGACCGTACCTGGAACATCAAGAGTCCCTCTGATCTCAGTCCTCTTTACTGGGAAAACCCTTACTGGGTTCTGTTTGAGTCTCCTACAGAAGACTCCCGTGAACGCGTATTTGGCGACGTAAATCTGTCTTACAATATTCTTCCTGGACTTACTGCTAATGCTTGGGTGCGTAAAGACTTCTATACAGACCGGAGAGAAATGAGAATTGCTTCTGGATCTATCCCTGTGGCCAGATATTCAGAATCTGTTCGCGATGTAAATGAAACCAACTTCGAGTTCCTGCTGACTTACAATAAGTACCTCACCGATGATTTCTCAATAGCTGTAAACCTGGGAGCAAACTCACGTCAGCAAACGTATTTCAGTAACTCTGCCTCTACAGTAGGTGGATTAAATGTCCCTAACTTCTTTAACCTGGATGCATCGATCGACCGTCCAAACATTACAGACTACAGAGAGGACAGAGAAGTAAACAGTGTATATGGTAGTGCCAACATTGGTTGGAAAAATATGGTATTTGTAGATGCATCGCTGCGTAATGACTGGTCTTCGACGTTGCCTGCTGACAACAATTCTTACCTCTATCCTGCAGTTACCGGTAGTTTTGTCGTGTCTGAGTTACTTCCCAATAAAGACCTGATTTTTGCAAAACTTCGCGCAGGATGGGCTCAGGTAGGTAACGATACCGATCCCTACCGTCTTGCAATAACTTACGCATCACAGAATCCTTATGGTAGCAATCCTGCATTTACGGTTCCCAATAGCTTAAATAATAGTCAGCTTGAGCCAGAAATTACTACATCGCTGGAGTTGGGTGCTGAACTGCGTTTCTTCTCTGGACGTCTTGGGCTAGATGTGACGTACTACAACATGGAGACTGTCGATCAGATTCTGCCATTGTCGGTATCTTCTACTAGTGGATATAGCTCAACGATCGTAAATGCTGGTAAAATGAACAACAAAGGATGGGAAATTGCATTGAATGCTACGCCTGTTCAGATAGGAGATTTCCGCTGGGATATCGCTGTCAACTGGGCGCGTAACCGCAACGAAGTGATAGAACTGGCAGAAGGTCAGGACAACTATGTGATCGCATCATGGGGACCCTCTATCAATGCACGGGTAGGTGAGCCTTATATGACAATCGTTACGGATGGATTCGCTTACTATGACGAAAGTGTAGAAGGTAATATCAACGAAGAAACTGTTTTTGGCGATGAAAGCAAGCGTATTGTTGAAGCAGATGGTAATTATAGAAGAATCACCAATAAGGTGTTAGGTTCTGTATTACCCGACTGGACTGGTGGTGTCGTGAATACTTTCACATTCAAAGGGATACAACTGAGTGGTGTGATTGATTTCCAGAAAGGTGGACTACTTTACTCTGTATCTAATCGCTATGGTCAGTATTCTGGCTTGATGGCTGAGACAGTAGGTACCAATCCCAACGGAAAACCTATTCGCGATCCAGTATCTGAAGGCGGTGGAGTGCTCCCTGTAGGTGTAACAGCAGAAGGTACGCCCAACACTACCTACATGGATGCTCAGGAATACTTCAAAAACCTCAGGGTGCGTCGCGAGCACTATACTTATGATGCTAGCTTCATTAAGTTCCGCGAACTAAGAGTGTCTTACAGCCTGCCAAGCAGTATTATTAACAATATTCCTTTTCAGGGAATTACCCTGGCATTCGTAGGAAGAAACCTGGCAATTCTTCACAGGAATGTACCTAACGTAGACCCTGAATCCGCTTATGGTAGTGGTAACATTCAAGGATTTGAAAATGGATTGCATCCACCTGTAAGATCACTCGGATTCAACCTGCAACTGAAACTATAATCGCAAATACGAACTTAAATCAAACAGGAAGCTATCTGCTAGATAGCTTATAGTTTCCTGCTACACCTTATGGATTTGTTATTGCAAACACCATTACCTATCCTTAATTCTTAAAAAATGAAACAATATATTTTAACATACATCGGAATCTTCTTTCTGGTCATCTCTTTCACTGCCTGTACAGAGGACTTTGAAGAATTGAATACTGATCCCAATGAACCTACATCTGTGCCTACTTCATATCTGATGACTAATGCACAGAGAGCTGCTCAGGGATTCTTTTTCTACACAGGAAGTATCTATATCCAGCACATGGGCAATACTCAGTATACACGTGGAACGGACCTGTACGAAGGAATAGAAGCAAGCTTCTATGGCAATTATCGTTCTGAATTGAACGATTTCGAAGAGATCATCCGTCTAAATACAAATGAAGATACCAAAGATGCTGCGGCATCCTCTGGTTCGAACAATAACCAGATTGGCGTAGCCAGAGTGATGAAAGCATACACATATCATCAGTTAGCTGATGTTTGGGGAGATATCCCTTATTCTCAGGCGCTGCAGGGAAGAGAGAACTTTAATCCTGCTTATGATACGCAGGAAGCAGTATATCGAGATTTATTAAACGATTTGAAAGAAGCAACTGCACAAATGGATGGTGGTAGCATTGAAGGAGATTTAATTTATGGTGGAGATACTGATATGTGGAAGAAGTTTGCTAATTCCCTAAGACTTCGTTTAGCTATGCGTCTTTCAGAAGTAGATCCAGGTACTGCTCAGGCTGAAATTAATGATGCACTTGCTGGAGGGGTGATTGAAAGCAATGATGAGAATGCACTCTACCGCTTCCTGAGTGATGCCAATAATGATAATTACATCTTTGCTCACTTCCTGACTCGTACTGACTATGCAATTACAGAAACCCTCGTAGAATTCATGAGAGAACGCAATGACCCTCGTCTGGATATCTATGGAGATCCTGCGCCGCTATTTGGCGAAGTGAGAGGCATGCCGATCGGTTTGAGCGAGTCTGTTGCAGGTAGTATTACCAACGATGAGATCTCTTTCCCCGGACAGGCAGTTCGTCAAGCCACTACACCCCTGATCATAATGTCCTTTGCTGAGGTTTCTTTCATCAAGGCAGAAGCTGCTGCAAGAGGATGGATATCTGAAGATGTACAGACGTTGTATGAGCAAGGTATCACGGCTTCGATCCGCTACTGGGAAAATACTTCCAATAATCTGGGTATATCCGTCGATCCTATCGATGTTGATGCATTCCTGGCAGAAGCTGACGTGGCATGGGATGAGTCCAAAGCAATTCAGTTAATCAATGAACAAAAGTGGGTTTCTCTGTACACACAGGGTCAGGAAGCATGGGCAAACTGGAGACGTACCAGCTGGCCTGTACTGACTCCTGCACCTGATGCAGTAGAAGGTAGAGATATCCCTCGTCGTCGTGCGTATACCAACGATGAATTCCAGCTGAATCAAGCTAACTACAATGAAGCGCTGAGCCGCATGGGAGGTACCGACCTCATGTCGACCACTACCTGGTGGGATCCCGGAAGACAGCGTTAAAAATGACATGAAGTGAATTTTTCTAAAGGGGTAGATGACTTCTACCCCTTTTTTTATGTAAACAATGACATTCTTATTGATGTTCACTGTAAAATAGCATACATTTCTGCTTGAGCATTTAATTTATCTTTCTTAAAATTATATTCCCCATGCGTTTTTCTACGCTTCAAATTGTTGCTCTTATTGCCATATCTTTCATAACTGGTTGTATAGGAGGTGGTGGTTTCATTAGTCTGGAAGGCGATGAACGACTAGAGGTAGTTCCATTAGACGCAGGTAATGACTGTGTGAATTACGATATTACGAAAAATGAACAGGATAATTTGTATGAAGCCGCAAAGACGCGTGAAGACAATGAGATGTTCTTTCAATGGCTCGAACAATTATGCCAGGAGGATACCTTTTACTGCGATAGACTAAAAGGCTCTGATGGACCCCATACCCTTTTACTGCCTACCAATGAAGCTGTAAAAGCCTTTATTACTGAAAATCCGGACATAAAAATGGAAGCCATTAACTTACGTGCTATTGTGAAATACCATACACTCGTATCCCCCCTGTCTCTGACTGAGTTCAGTACTGGAGTAAAAAGA
This sequence comes from uncultured Bacteroidia bacterium, assembly GCA_964468435.1. Classification (GTDB taxonomy): domain Bacteria; phylum Bacteroidota; class Bacteroidia; order J057; family J057; genus JBCCTX01. Next base: position 73,797 of record CAYXVE010000003.1, read on the forward strand.
ACTATGAATAGAGAACTCTTACCTATCACAGTCGAAGATGGCTTTTGTGTATACTTTGGTAATCATCAGGGACAACTCCAGGAAGCCAATGACATCTGTTCAAATGGTTATATTCATACTGTGAATAAAGTCCTCATACCTAATCGCAATTTCAAATAATGATCAAAAATCTGGTTACTGCATATGGGTTGATTCTTCTGGTGATCATTACAGGATGTGAGGACACTACTTCGCAGGATGTTTCTCCTGAAAAGAATGAATCTACATCCTGGCTAATCCCAAAAAATCAAGTATACGATGGAGGTGTCGGAAGAGACGGAATACCCTCCATAGATCAACCTCACTTTATTCCTGCCAGTGAAGCTAATTTTTTACAAGATGACGAACGTATTTTGGGCATTTCTACCCCGTTTGGCTCCAAAGCATATCCCCACAAAATCCTTGACTGGCATGAAATTGTAAATGATCAAATAGATGGTGAACCCGTTTCGTTAATCTACTGTCCACTCACAGGTACAGGTACCCTCTGGCACCGGGAAATCAATGGACGAGAGACAACATTTGGTGTATCAGGCCTTATCTATAAAAATAATGTCATTCCCTATGATCGATCTACCAATAGCTACTGGTCTCAGATGGGGATCCAAAGCGTAGCCGGTGAACTATCCGGCACAGTTCCTGACATGCTACCTACCGTGGAGACTACCTGGGGTGAATGGAAAGACATGTATCCCAATACCCTGGTACTATCTCAGGAAACGGGGTTTTCCAGAAGCTATGACTTTGATCCCTACTTTGGGTACAGAGATAATGACCAAAAGATCAGTTTTCCCATTGAACAGGAAGATTCAAGATTACAGAGAAAAGGACTTGTACTGGGATTGATCTATGGAACCCACGCAACAAAAGCTTATCCCCTAAAAGAGTTTGGAGATACGGTAAAGGTCATTCAGGAAAATCTGCGTAACCGTCATTATGTGGTTGTAGGAAGTGATGCACGGCAATTTATGATATGTTTTGAGGCTGAAGTTGATGGAGAAATATTGAGATTCCGCCCGGTTCAGGACCAGGGTGCGATCATTCTTCAGGATACCAACTCAGGAACCTACTGGGATATTATGGGATACGCAAAAGAAGGCCCTATGAGTGGTAAAAGACTCACTCCTACTTTATCTTTTATGGGATACTGGTTTGCCTGGGCTGATTTCTATCCAAGATTGGAGTTATACAATAGCGAATTATCTGGATTTAAGGAGGATGAGTAGCTAACTCGTAAATGTAAGATGGTATTCCGGTAAAAAACTAAACGTTTTTATCTAGTCTGCCAGATACCAGCTAAGAGCTATTTGTCTATTTAAACCACTTTTTCAGCCTTCCTTCTAGTTGTAATTTGAGCCATCACAACTTTTGCATGTTCGATCGAATTTTCAATAAACCAAGTACTGGTTTTCATCCCTCCACAGACCGTTCCAGCGATATAAATATTGGGTAAATTGGTTTCAAAGGTATTTTCATCAGCGTGAGGCATCATGGTACCATCTTCTTTGATGGATATACCAATATTTTTCAGCCAATCAAAATTGGGATGATAGCCCGTCATGGCTAGGACAAAGTCGTTTTCCAGGGTAACCTTACCAGCTGGTGTTTCAATATCGACCTCCCTGGCGCGAATCCCAGTAATATGACTGTTGAAATAGGCTTTGATAGAGCCTTCTTTGATCCGGTTATCGATATCCGGCTTTACCCAGTATTTCACTCGGTGGCTGATCTCCTCTCCCCGTACCACCAGGGTAACTTCTGCACCCTTGCGCCATGTCTCCAAAGCAACATCAATTGCTGAATTAGCAGCCCCAACCACTACAACCTTCTGTCCGATATACGGATGGGGCTCGTCGTAATAATGCTTTACTTTCTGGAGTTCCTCACCAGGTACATTCAGTAAATTGGCATGATCGTAAAAACCCGTAGCAACAACTACGGAATGAGCGTAGTAAATACCTTTATCAGATATAATTTTATATAATTTTTCGTCAGACGATATCTCATGTACCTGCTCATAGGTGTGTATGTTGAGGTTCCAGGCCTCTGCCACCCGTCTGTAGTATTCCAAAGCCTCACTCCGTGTTGGCTTAGGATTATGTGAAACAAATGGAATATCCCCTATTTCTATTTTTACTGAAGTAGAGAAGAAGGTCATATTTTGAGGATAATGATAAATAGAATTGACCAGGCATCCCTTTTCTACAATGAGATAAGATAACTCATTGCGGGTAGCCTCTATTCCACATGCCAGACCAATGGGACCCGCTCCTACTATCAATACATCATAGGTTGATGTGTTCATGTTTATTTATTCGGTTTTGATAAATTTCCGGTGTAGCATCCTGTCTTTCAACTGAACCCTGCAAAGGTACAGTCCATTCGAAAGTGGTGCGACTTTAGCTGTATAAAGATACGAATCTTTTCCAGAAGCTGTTTCAGCGAATTCCAGCTGTATTTCCTGTCCCTGAAGGTCAAATACTTTCAGGTTTTCAACTGGAATTTTTTGTGCAAGCATTATGCGCAGTGTTTCCTTCAAAGGGTTGGGATAAATCTTGATACTCCGGGTTAATAATCGTTCGTCGCGATGAGTGACCACGGGTAAGGGTGCAGACAACAATCCTATTCCTTCTTTACCAGGCCTCAGCTTCTTACCCACTACGAATATCTTACCATCTCGAATGTGTGCATCAAATAACTGTGCAATTCTATCAGTATTGCCAATTAATGGATAATGAATCCATTTACCTTCCTGATTGCGCTGCACAAGTTGTAATTCATCTGTAAGGGATACCTGGTTATATAGCACCCAGGGCAATCCGCGTTCGTCAATCATTAATTCCAGCGGTGAACCTATAGAATTTGCATCTTCTGAAGGTATCACAGTAAAAAACCATTCCTCTTTGCGTTTTTCTCCAAAGCGTATCGTGTTACTGCCCACATCTCTCATAGCCATGATGACTGTGCCATCCTGTAAAGTGTTTATATCACTAAATCCACCCTGGAAATCTGTTTCGGTAGCTACAGTATCTATACGCCAGGATGATGAACCAGCATTGCGAATTCCATAGATGAGATAATTATTAAGCTGGTCTACATATAAAAGATGTAAACCACCTCCAGCATCCATGTGGGTAGCCGTAAAACCAGGTCGCTGACCCGTTGTAGGGATGATGGTATCGAGCCATATATTCTCAGCAGTTTTTCTGCTACGATGTGCTTGATGAAGTGTTTGTGATAAAAGATCGAAGTAGATGATATATATACTATCGACCGTATACTCCAATCGTAGCTCTGTAGCCAGAATACTATCCTTTATAGTTTCGTATGTCCAATCTTCATCTAATCGTATAGCTGACTTCAATGTTCCTTTTTCCCAGCTGGAGTATATGACGATAGGTGTGGCATCAACGAGTTCGGTCTGGACTGCAGCATTAATATCCAGGCCTCTTTCATCTATAGAAACATTTGTGAAAGAATCGGCGTGATAAGTCCCATAATAAAGCTGATCGGAAATACGCTCATGGTATACAAATGATACTTTACCCCGATCTGCGTTTATCTCCGGACTACCCGCATGTAAAATATTTCCTGTTCTGGTATTCGGAAAAACAGGGCGGATATTCCAGGTTAAAGAATCCATCTGACTGGATGCCCACATAATCTGATCTGTCAGTCCATCGTAAAACATCAGATGAAGACTATCCTCCCATATTTGTACCTGAAGGGGTGAATTGGTCGTCCAACTTCCCAGCGTATCTCCCAACCAGGTAAGCCCCTGATCCTGCGAGACATTTAAAACTACTTCTCCTGTACCTGTATTGTAATGAAATGCATAAATTGCCGTATCCCCTTTGGTAGAAAGCGTATGAAATGTGCGATACAATCCGTCGTGGGTATTGGGATTATTGGGTTTGTTCCGCTCCCCCAATTCATAGAAGTAGGGGCTATAGCCTTCCTGATCCAGTGAATCCGGATAGAAATTCATATAGAAATAGGTTCTTCTGGAAAATGACGTAGCATTAATATAGACCGTTCGGTTTTCAAATCCATACAATCCCGATACGCCATATACAAGATGTACAAGAGAATCGCTCTCCTTTGAGATATCGATAAAATCAAATGTTTCACGAAATTTTTGCTTGGCATTAGCACCTCCCCTTGCGAAGCGATCTACAGAATCCAAAACCATATAATCCCAATGGGTCAAATTATTGCTATCAGACCGGAAGAGTAAAAGATCGTGATTATGCATAGAGTTGGTGACAGTCATATATCGATCATCATTCATGGGAATTATCTGATTAAATTCCCCAAATCTGTCTCCGGTACTTAGGCACTCACCGATACCATCATGAGGTACTGAAAGAGTATCGACAACTGTCCACTGATCTTTGCTTTTAAAAGCAAATCCAAGCTTCATGTCGTAGTCTTTATAAACATGGATAATAGGTCCACAAAATACCTCTCCCTCTCTGAGTGTACCGTCGTAAAAGCTGATGAGAGGTTGCCCTTCAGCGTCGAGTACGATATCCAGTGAAGCATGTGAAAAGGACGGAAAGAACTGATCATATCCATATAACCCCAGATCAGAATTTAACGGAACTTCTTCCGTAATCCAGGCACTATCTGCCTGATAAGCATAAGCCAGATAAGCTAACTCTTTATCATTGTATACATAAGCGATATGCGGATGACCTGATGAATCAATAACCAGAGCTGATCTAAATCCTCCTAATCGTTTGATATCCACATCATGAGTGACCCAATTTGAGGAAATCTTATCCTTGCTGGCATACACCAGTTGATCTCTGTTTCGATCCCAGTAGGTAAGATGAAAAATACCAGATTCATCAATCACAAAATCAGGGTTCGCCCCGGATGAACGAACCTCAGTCCATAAATCTTCATATTGCCACTCGATCAATTGAGCAACTAACCTTAACGGTAACAAGTAGATGGCTACAAAAATATAGAAAAGGCAAGAGTTAAGAGAGCGAAGGCTGTAAAATAAGATTGCCATGAGATTTGATATCTTTGAGTATGAGATTAATACGTTTTTGGTCTTTCCAAATATTAAAACCTGCCTGGAAGACTACATCTACGTATCCACCATGTAGGAGTTCCAGCTTATCAGCTATATTGAACCCTATTGCTTCAAACTTGTATCCATTCTGTTCCAGCACTACTTTCAGATGTTGATCCTTCAATATTTCGTGATAGATCACTGATACTTTTTGAGAAGCAAATACTGGCGTAGGATTACCGGGTCCAAATGGAGCCATCCGATATATCAACCTTATAAATCGATCATCAATTTCTGAAAAAGATATAATATGGTCAATGTATAATGTGGGTACTTTTTGTTCGGGAAGAATTCTTCTGGAAACTGCACGATCAAATTTCCGCTGAAATTCTTCCAGCCGGTTCCTTTCCATGGTAAGTCCTGCTGCATATTGGTGCCCACCAAATCTCAAGAGGCAATCCTCACAATCTGCTAAAGCCTCATAGAGGTTAAAACCCTCAACGGATCTGGCAGATCCGACCAATTTCCCATCTGATTCAGCCAGGAGAACAGTGGGCCGGTAGTGATATTCTATTAACCTTGAAGCTACAATTCCTACTACCCCTTTGTGCCATTTGGGATCATAGAGTACTGTAGTATGTCTATGAGAAAAGAAAGCATCCTGAGATATTTTTTCCAATGCCTCAGCAGTCATATTCCGGTCTATATCTTGCCGTTCTTCATTGGCTAGATGAAGTGCTTGAGCTAACTCTGAAAGGGTAGATATGTTCCCCAGCAGCACATCTACCGCATGGCTGGCATGTCGTATTCTGCCTGCAGCATTGACTCTCGGACCAATGAAAAACACTAGATCAGAGATGTTCCAACTTCTCTGACGTTCATTCAAAGCCATGATAGCCTGGATCCCTGGCAGAGGCCGGTTACGGATTTTCTTCAGACCATGATAAGCAATAATTCGGTTCTCCCCTATAATCGGGACTATATCGCTAGCAATGCTCAATGTGATTAGATCACAATATTCATCAAAAGGCGCAGGACAGGTATGCGCATCTACCAGGTTCATTTGAATAAGCTCCCCGTAGAGGGCTTCCATAAGCTTCCACGCAACACCACATCCAGACAATTCCTTGAAAGGATAATGGCAATCGCGTCGCTTGGGGTCCAGTATAGCGTATGCATTGGGAAGCCGCTCTCCGGGAGTGTGGTGATCACAAATGATGAACTCCATATTTTTTTCCCTGGCATATTCTACTTTATCGTGAGCCTTGATACCACAATCCAGACTGATCAACAAAGAAGCATTAATCTGCTCTGCGTAATCGACCGCTTTAAAGGAAACGCCATAACCTTCCCGATACCTATCGGGAATATAGTAGTCTATCCTGAATCCCCAGGAACCCAGACATAGCGCACAAAGTGCCACAGCGGTAGTTCCATCCACATCATAGTCTCCAATCAGCAGAATCTTTTCACCCGACTCACGTGCATGCAATAGTCTTTTCACTGCAAATGCCAGATCTCTCATCAAAAGTGGATCATGGAGACGTTCTTTGTCAGGCACGAAAAATGATTTAGCCTCATCATACGACTGAATGCCACGCTGTACCAATATATTGGCCAACGACTCTGGAAAGGGAAGCTTCACTCCTAGCTCTTTAGAAAGCCTGGTAATCGTTAGATCAGATGGCTTTTGTGTTAATTTCCACTTCAGGTTCATCTCGCACTTATTATGACTACGAAGCTAAAATTAAAGAATGGAAATGTTACGGAAAAAGTAACTCACAAGTAAACTTAAACTTTGCTTTGAAAGACTTTGTGAGATTCACTCAAACACATTGAGCGTCGAATTGCAACAAACATTACCATTGTCATCTCGTTTTGAGGTTAAGGCAAACACAACGAAGAATGGCCCACATACCCATGCAAAAGAAAAACGAGGCACTGGATATCATTGACCTGGGAAATAGGTGGTTTGAACAACTGGGGTGGAAGCCATTTGAATTTCAGCAAAATAGTTGGAAAGCATATTTAAATGGTAAAAGTGGAATCGTAAATGCTCCCACAGGAAGTGGTAAGACCTATTCGCTTATCATTCCCATTCTCCTAGAACAAATCCATCTAAAGCAAAAGACTGGAAAAGATGTAAAAGGTTTGCAAGCCATCTGGATCACACCGATTAGGGCACTGACCAAAGAAATAAAAGCTGCTGCAGAACGGGCTATTAAAGGATTAGGACTCGATTGGAAAGTTGGAATACGTTCTGGAGATACGGGTTCTTCTGAAAGAGCCCGCCAGAAAAAAAATCCTCCACATATTTTGATTACGACACCTGAAAGCTTGCATCTATTGTTGGCTCAGAAGGGATATCCCATTTTTTTTAAGGAACTTAAAACTATTGTGGTGGATGAATGGCATGAACTAGTGGGCTCCAAGAGGGGCGTTCAGATGGAACTCGCTATTTCCAGGCTCCAGGGTTTGTTGCCAAATTTAAAAATATGGGGAATCTCTGCCACCATAGGCAATATGGAAGAAGCGATTGAAATTTTGCTGGGTAAATCTACTCCCCAAAATCACCATGAAATCATCCAGGCGGATATAGAAAAGAAAATCGAGGTCATTACCATAGTGCCCCATGAGATCGAGCATTTCCCCTGGGCAGGCCATTTGGGAATTAAACTCCTGGACAAGGTCATACCGATCATCCGGGAAAGTAATTCTACGCTGATTTTTACGAATACACGTGCACAATGTGAGATATGGTACCAGCAGCTGCTCAATACTGCCCCTGAGTTGGCTGGTGCGATAGCTATGCACCATGGCTCGATCAGCAGAGAATTGCGCGACTGGGTAGAAGAAGCCCTCCATGACGAACGACTTAAAGCCGTGGTATGTACCTCCAGTCTGGATCTGGGGGTCGATTTTCGCCCAGTAGAGACGATCATGCAGATCGGTAGCCCCAAAGGCGTAGCGCGCTTTGTACAGCGCGCTGGCAGGAGCGGCCATCAACCCGGTAAGCTGAGTAAGATATACTTTGTACCTACCCACTCCCTTGAAATAATCGAAGGTGCAGCTCTTAGAAAAGCTATTGATGAACAAATACTGGAAAGCCGTATTCCTTACATCAGGTCATTCGATGTGCTCATTCAATATATGATCACACTAGCTGTTTCGGAAGGCTTTGACCCAGAAGTCATTTATCGTGAAATCACTCAGACCTACTGTTATGCCAGTGTTACGCCAGAAGAATGGCAGTGGCTGCTGGAATTTATTACCACAGGTGGAAGATCCCTTTATGCATATGATGAATACAAAAAAGTAGAGGTCTCTGAAGAAGGCCTGTACAAAGTTACTAATCGGGGTATTGCTCAGCGTCATCGATTATCAATTGGTACCATCTCCAATGATAGTTCTCTGACGGTCAAATATGTCAAAGGAGGCAAGATAGGTACTATCGAGGAATGGTTTGTCTCTCAACTCAAGCCAGGTGATGTTTTCTGGTTTGCTGGAAGAAGTCTGGAATTGGTGCGAATCAGGGAAATGACGGTACAGGTAAAACGAAGCAAGGCTACCAAGGGAAAAGTACCAGCCTGGCTCGGTGGCAGAATGCCCTTATCGACCCAACTCTCAGCTATGCTGAGATACAAAATCAATCAGGGAGCCCTGAATATATCTGAAGATATCGAAGTTCAGATCCTTGATCCTCTGTTCAGACTTCAGGCCTCACGCTCTGCTGTACCTAAATTGGGTGAGTTCCTGATAGAATACTTTACCAGCCGTGAAGGTTACCACCTCATTATGTATCCCTTCGAAGGGAGATTCGTCCATGAGGGAATGGGAGCACTTATAGCCTACCGCCTTTCACTCTTCAAACCGATCTCCTTTTCCATAGCCATGAATGATTATGGCTTCGAGCTCTTGTCCGATACTGAAATCCCCATTCAGGAAGCACTGGATTCTGACATTTTCTCCCTAGATCACCTTACCGAAGATATACAGGCCAGTATCAATGCTGTAGAAATGGCAAAGAGACGATTTAGAGATATTGCAGGAATCGCAGGTCTGGTATTTAAAGGTTTTCCCGGCAGACAAATGAAAGACAAGCACCTCCAGTCTTCTACCCAGTTATTTTTCCGGGTCTTCAGTGAATATGAACCAGACAATTTGCTGCTACGCCAGGCCTATGATGAAGTGATGAACTTCCAATTGGAGGAAGTACGCATGAGACAGGCACTAGAAAGGATCAATCGGCAAAAAATCATTCTCAGTCAGCCGGAAAAGGCTACTCCTTTTGCATTTCCGATCATTGTAGACAGGCTACGGGAGCGTATGAGTTCAGAAAAACTGGAAGACCGGATACGAAAAATGAAATTACAATTGGAATAAAGACCCATTTGATCTCGACAGAGATCATGATGGAGTCGGTTGTGAATGTTTTGATTAAGTCATTTACGATAGCAATGCTATTTTTTGTACGGTTGTTATCCCTCTTGCTCTCTACGAAATGCTGCGACTGCGAGTCTTACACTTCCTTCTTTCTGAAGCAACGCTTTAGCCTTATCTTCAGATAATCCTGTTTCATCCATCACCATTTGAGTTCCTCTACCCACCAGTTTGGTGTTGGTGAGCTGCATATCAACCATTTTGTTTCCCTTTACCCGTCCCAGTTTGATCATGACAGAAGTAGAGATCATATTGAGGATCAATTTTTGAGCCGTACCAGACTTCATTCGCGTACTCCCCGTAACAAATTCCGGTCCTACAACTGCCACAATGGGATAATCAACTTTTCCTTCAAGCGGACTCCCGGCATTGCAGGTGATACAGCCCGTAGGTACTCCATGTTTACGTGCATAATCTACGGCACCCAGTACATAAGGCGTAGTACCACTTGCTGTAATCCCCACCAGAAAATCTGCGGAATTGATGTGATGTTGAGATAAATCCTTCCAGCCCTGATTAGGGTCATCCTCTGCATGTTCGATAGATGATCTGATGGCCTGGTCTCCGCCCGCTATCACTCCGATAACCCAATCAGCAGGCACTCCGTAAGTAGGAGGGCACTCCGATGCATCTACGATGCCTAGACGGCCACTTGTACCACTCCCAATGTAAAACAATCTGCCACCGGAATTCATTTGTTCATGAACCTTGTGAATCAACCTCTCTATATCGGGAATGATACCTCTGATTACTTCGGGTACCTTAAGATCTTCCCGGTTGATATTTTCCAGCAATTCCCGGGTAGACATTTTTTCCAAGTGGTCGTAAAAAGAGGAAAATTCGGTGGTCTTTCGGATCATTTCTCAGAGTTTTATATTGTATAGACAAATTTAAGGCAATAAATAGATTATTTTTCTAATTTTACTTTATGAATCAACATTTAAAATATTTATTATTCGCCCTTGCCTTTGTAGTGGTTGGCTTGTGGATAGGGCTAAAGTTGAGCGGTAGGTCTGGTCTTAGCTCATCTTCCTCCGCGTTTGAGGAGGGTACAAGAAATATTGATCAGATCAAAAAGCTTCAGGAAGTAGTAGACTTTGTCAGTAGAAACTATGTTGAGGATGTAAATCAGCCCGAGTTAGTAGACAAAGCTATTAAGGGTATCATGGATGAACTAGATCCTCATTCCTATTATATTCCAGCCTCAGAAAACAAACTCATCGAAGAACAAATGGGAGGTAGCTTTGAGGGTATCGGTATTGAATTTGGCATTGTCGATGACACCATATATGTGGAAGCCCCTGTGCCAAATTCTCCAAGTGATAAGCTGGGCATTAAATCAGGAGACAAAATCATCCAGGTTGATGGAAAGAATGTTGCCGGGATCAATATTACCAACAAAATGGTGATGGATTACCTAAAGGGACCTAGAGGTACCCAAGTAAACGTTTCCATTCTACGAAAAGGTATGGATGAGTTACTGGAATTTGAGATTACACGCGACCGCATCCCCCTTAATAGTGTCAGTTTTTCCTACCTGATAGATGATGAGACTGGGTATATAAAAGTAGACCGTTTCTCGGAGACCACTTATAAGGAATTCAAAGCACACATGGAAACGTTGATCTCCGAAGGTATGCAGAACCTCGTACTCGATCTCAGAGGCAATCCGGGTGGATACATGACCATGGCCTATCGAATGGCTGACGAGTTTTTGGAAAATGGCAAACTTATCGTGTCTACTGAAGGCCGGATCAAGGAAAGTAAGCAATCATACGAAGCAACGGACAGGCTTTCTTCCTTTGAAAAAGGACCTTTGATCGTCCTGATTGATTATGGATCAGCTTCTGCCAGTGAGATTGTAGCTGGCGCAGTACAGGATCACGACCGGGGACTGATCGTAGGGATCAGGTCATTTGGTAAAGGGCTGGTACAGATCCAGGAAGATCTTGCTGATGGTTCAGCCATTAGGCTGGTTATTTCCGAGTATCATACGCCAAGTGGTAGGTGTATACAAAAACCTTATGGTGAAAGTACCAGCGACTATGAACGTGAAATTCTGGAGAGATTCCGGTCGGGAGAAGTCTTTGACGCTTCCAGGGTTACTTTCCCGGATTCATTGAGATACAAGACAGAATCAGGTAGAATTGTATATGGTGGGGGTGGAATATTCCCCGATGTGTTTGTCCCCAATGATACGAGCTATGAGAGTAAGTATATGACTAAACTCAGGTCAAAAGATATTTTCAGGGACTTTGCCGTTCATTATGTCGATGATCACCCAGCCCTGATCAAAATCTATCCTGATCACCGTACATTCAAGAGAGAATTTGATGTGAACCAGAGTATAAAATCAGATTTTATTGATTATGCAGTAGATCACGGTATCCCCAAAGATGATGAAGGCTACCAGGTTTCAGCCAAATTAATCAGAAACTACATCAAAGCTTTTGTAGGTAGAAGGCTATATCATGATGAAGGATTTTTCCCTATCATACATGAGATGGACCGCGTATTGCAAGAAGCTATTTTGCTGGTACCTGCAGCTAAAGAACTAGAGAAATCTGGCTCACTGGAATTTATTGCTAAAGAGTAACCTATATGTATTCTTTCCACCAACTGGAAAATGTGCTTTTTATAGACATTGAGACAGCCACTGTGGCCCCTTCATATGAAGCGTTGTCCGGTCGCATGAAAGAGCTATGGGATAAGAAATCCTTGAGATATATGCGTAATGAAAATCCCCATACTCCGGAACAGTTGTTTGAGGAAAAAGCGGGCATACATGCAGAATTTGGAAAAATAGTCTGTATCTCTTGTGGTTTTTTGCGCTTTATCGATGGACCGGAAAAATCACCAGCCATAAGATTAAAATCCTTTTTTGGCCAGGATGAGTATGACATCTTGTCTGGATTCAGTAAGCTATTGTTTGATTTTCAGAAACACGTAGATTCAAATAACACCAAAAAACGCAATGCTATCCGCAATTATGAATCCTCTTCCATGAATCTATGTGCACATAATGGTAAGGAGTTTGACTATCCATATCTGGGAAGAAGATATATTATACAAGGCCTGCCAATACCCAACATCCTGGAAATACAAGGCAAAAAGCCCTGGGAAGTCAATTTGCTGGATACCATGGAGCTTTGGAAATTTGGCGATTACAAAGCCTATACAAGCCTGGATTTACTGGCGGCAGTACTGGATATTCCCTCTCCCAAGGATGATATAGATGGTAGCCAGATCAGCAAAGTTTATTGGGGAGAAGAAGATTACCATAGAATAAAGGAATACTGCGAGAAGGATGTATTGACTACTGTGCAAATTTTACTGAAAATGAGCAGGCTACCTTTAGCAGAAGTACATTCCTCTGAATCAGAAGAACATCCATAATATCATGTCAGAATTGCACCGTCTCAAACGTATTGCCAAAAGCCTGATCCCACACACACCCCGGGAATCTGAGAAAAGGTATAATTACAGTGATGCCAAAATGATGATCAATGATCTAGCTTTGACCATATCCCCGAATACCCTCTCCTATCTGGTTGATTCAGATATGGTATTGGATGATTTTATCCATAGCATCTACGAGTTGGAACATACGCTGCACCAGAAGGCTACTAACGATCTGAAGGTTATAGATCCTGAGCTCTATCCCAGGGCCTACGAAGAGCATCACCGGGTGGTGTTCACTGTTACCTACGATGGAGAAGAGTGGGTCTTTGCTGAATACAATATCCCATGATGATACCCTTTAAGTATCTTTCCCAGACTGCTTTACTACAATTACTTGATGAAAATCTGCCAAAATATCAATTTCCAGACGGTTGTCCTTGAAGCAATTGGAAGGTATTTGTTTTAGATCGCCGTCGACCTCGATCGCGGTAGCCAAAAATGGTACGCCATGAAATATTAATTTACAAATAGCGTAAGATGGTTTATAATTTCCCACTATAGACTGAGTAACCTTCAGGGAATTCTCTGTTCCTCTTACTTCGAAGGTTTTGACCAGATAGTCTCCCTGTTCATATTCATACCCATCACCTTCATCTTCATACTGTTTACTAACGATAGTAGATTTATCTGTATAATAAATATGGAGAAACAGTTCATCTATCTGACGTTCACCGACATATTGCCTTACGGGATAGAACGGAAGGACAGCACCAGCTCTTACAAACATAGGTATGTGATCCAATGGAGCTTCTATCCAGAATTCCTGCCTGCCTTCTTTGAGTTCATCGGAGTAAAAATAATACCAGTCTCCCTTAGGAAGATACAATTTTCGCCCTCTGACGCCCGGCTGAGATATTGGACAGATCAATAGATGGTCTCCCATAGCAAACTCCTCCATCCTGTAATATGTATCCGGATTTTCCTGATCCAGAAAAGTAAGTGGTCTGAGAATCGGAGTACCCTCCGTAATATACTGCCAGAAAGCCGTGTAAAGGACAGGTAATAACTGATAGCGAAATTCGATCGTTTTACGAGCTATCACTTCGTATTCTTCTCCAAATGTCCAGGGTTCCTGATTTGTATTAAACTGAGAAGCTTTTTCCTGTACAGCTTCTTCATCAACTTCTGAAGCACCATCTACATTATTACCCATTGTATGATTGCGGCAAAGTGGATGAAATATGCCCAGTTGCAACCATCTTACAAGCAACTCGCCATCCGAAAGATCGTTAAATCCACCGATATCCGAACCCACAAAAGAAAAACCAGATACACTCATACGCTGAGACTGGATATTTGCTAGCCTTAGATGTTCCCAGGAGGAAATATTATCGCCAGTCCAGGCAGATGCAAACCTTTGTCCACCAGAATACGTGGCCCTTGTAATGATAAATGGTCTGTAGGGGTAAACGTATCGCTTGACTCCCTCATAGGAAGCTCTTGACATTTGCATCCCGTAAACATTATGTGCCTTACGATGACTGCAGGAGTTCCCGTCATAATCATGTCTTACATCATCATAAACCGTTCTTCCTTCTATATCAAAGGTAGCGGGTTCATTCATATCATTCCATACACCCCTTACGCCATCTTTACGGATCAGATCTCTGTAAAGTGTAGACCACCAGTGGCGCACTTCTGGAGACGTAAAGTCCGGGAAAAAGCATTCCCCAGGCCACACACGACCTCTTACATAGGGACCATCTTGCCTACGACAGAAATATTCCTTTTCCACCCCTTCCCGGTATATTTCATAATCTTCATCTATCTTGATTCCAGGATCAATAATCACAACTGTTTTGAAACCCTGTTCTTCCAGTTCACTGACCATTTTTCTCGGATCAGGAAAAAATCTTTTATTCCAGGTAAAACACTTGTAGTCATCCATATAATCAATATCAAGATACAAAGCATCACAGGGGATTTTTCGACTTCTGAATTCCTGAGCTATTTCCCTAATCCGGGACTCTGGATAATAACTCCACCTGCATTGATGGTAACCCAATGCCCATAATGGGGGTAATTCCGGCACGCCTGTAAGTTTGATATATCGTTGGGCAACTCCCATCAATTCAGGACCATAAATGAAATAATAATTCATCTCCCCTCCATCAGCCCAAAAACTGGATACCTCAGCGCGCTCTGCAGCAAAATCGAAATATGTTCTAAATGAATTGTCAAAAAATATTCCGTATCCAATCCCCTTTCGCAAACCATAGTAAAATGGTATACTCCGGTAAAGTGGATCAGTATCATCCCCATAACCGAAACAATCCATACACCAGTTTTGCAATCGTTTTCCTTTGAGATTAAGTGAGCATGTTTTATCACCAAGTCCAAAATATTGCTCTTCATACACTGAACGCTTACTCATCATCACAATATCTCCCCCATAACGATCTTTGCGCCAGTGAAACCCCTTCTCATCTTCGAGAATGACATTTCCAGACCTGTCCCAGATTTGTATTGAAAGCGTATCTTTTTCAATTTTACAAACCAACTGTGCCGTCGTCAGGGTAACCCGGCGTTTGCCTTCTCTGGATCGTAAAAAATCATGAGATTCCTCCAGTTCATTTACGACAGCGTAAGAAAAATCGTTTTGAAAAAACCCTTCTGTAGCATACCGAAAACGGATCACATAATCATTGATTACATGTATCAAAAGTATAGTCCCATTTTCTGTATGAAAATAAAACCGGTTGCCTTGTTGATCCCATTTTCTCAGGGGACCAGGATATTGTTCTACAGCCATTAATGGATATTATTCATCTTACCAATAAGGTAGATACTAGTCCTAATTGCTTTTATTAAGGATTCAAAGATATGAATTAATTTGAATATTAGGGGTAGTAGCGAATACAGATCATCATTCCTTTTCGGACAATAAAACTATCTTCCTCTTAAGGATTTTTATGAACTATCTTCTATATTTATAAAAAAACAGCAATACCCAATTCGAAATCAAAAAAAATACTCCCTTAAAATATAAATAAATTGTACTTTTAGGGGCGCTTAAGATTACAGGACTTTGAATAGTCGAACCATATTTCTTAATTGAAGGTCTGTGGAAAGTCGCCTACAATATTTCGGATAAAATATATTTCATATTTAAAATAAATAATTATATTTCGTTTTTAACTTACTCAAGTCTGAAGCTTCTGCTATCTAATTTAGGTTCAATGCGAAGTCTCCCTTACAAATGAATTGTAAATAAGATTCATGAATGATATTATTCCGAGAATATTGGTTGGTTACATTGTGTCAGAATTAAAACAACCTTTGACTATTTTGCTGGTTGCCCAGGAAAAACTCAGCAAACATCTTCATAATAATCCTGAGAGTTTAGAACAGGTGAAGACTTTACGTCTTCATGCTGAAGCCATGAATAGTATACTGGATAAAATCTCCGATCCACAGGCTATCATGAAGCACTTTTTCTCCCTTGAAAGAAAGAAATTGCCTGTAGCACAAACCCTTAAGAAACAAATAGAATGCATCAATAAAAAGCACGAGGAACTAACTTTGAAGTTCGAACTGGATGTAACGGAGGGAAACTCCAGTCTTAAAGGCTGGATAGATACAGATAAGTTATTCTCTATCCTTCAAAAAATTATTCTCCTCATCAACAATCAACCTGGAATTTTGAGTACTACACTCAGCGTATCCATCATAGAAGATACAGAGCAGATTCCTAAGTATCTGCATCCTTCGCCCAGTACCCTTATCGGAGATTTATTATTTGAATTCAGTAATTTTCCTAGAATCTCAGATGAGTTAGAAGATGAATATATCTTAAGAAATATCGGCAAATACCAAAATACGATCAGCTATTATTTCTGTAAACAACTCATTGATTTACATAAAGGATACACCTTTTTCGATCAGCAAAACCAGCGGTTTTATTTCACGATAGGTATTTTAGAGCAGGGGGAAGAATCCCAGAAATTAGCACGTATAGATCCCCCTAACGATAAAATTACCCAGCCAGAAGCAGATATGTTGCCCAGAGAAACATACCCTGATGAGCAGGAAGAAAATAAAATAACCATTGTCGTAGTAGAAGACGAGGAACCCGTACGAAACCTTCTTAGGGATGTGCTATGTGATGATTACACCGTGTTAACAGCTGAAAATGGAAGGGAAGCACTCGAACTCATCCATCGGGAGCATCCCAACCTGGTGATTAGCGACCTCAAAATGCCGGAAATGGATGGAGTGGAACTATGTGAAAATATTAAAAACAACCTCGAAACCAGCCATATACCTGTGATTCTCCTGACAGCATTTACAGATATTAAAGATCGGATACGAGGTCTGAAAACCGGTGCGGATCACTATTTTTCCAAACCATTTCACAGTGAAGAACTGCTCCTAACTATCAAAAACGATATACAGAACAGGCAATATATTCAAAGGGCCTTTTTCAAAGATTCCTCTGTACAGCCAGAGGATATGAATCTGAACCTCGCTGATAAAAAACTCCTGGACCAAGCAATCAAGGTTGTGAAAGAGAATATTGAAAATCCAGATTTTCAGGTCAGGGATTTCGCAGACGCGCTCAACATGGCTACTGCTACCTGTAACCGAAAACTTAGGGGTGTTACCGGCCTCACCTCCAACCAATTTATACGCAATATTAAACTTAAAGAAGCTGCACAAATGCTTCTGGAAGGAGAATTTAACATAGGAGAAGTCGCTTTTAAAGTAGGTTTTGTTGATCAACGATACTTCAGCAGGATTTTCAGACAACAATATGGACTTCCTCCCAGAGAGTACATCAAGCAAATCAAAGGAGAAAACAACAGCTCCAATGATACCAAATCAACAGACAAAGCCTAATGTGTTAAATTTTTTCAAATTGCTTCAGAAACCGAATATCGTTTAGCGAATATAACCTTAGGTCAGGAACGCGAAAAAACAGTTGGGCTATTCTTTCGACTCCCATCCCAAAAGCATATCCAGAATAGATATCGGGATCTATTTGGCAGTTTTCCAATACATTGGGATCAACCATGCCACATCCCATAATCTCAACCCAACCCGTATACTTGCATACATTACATCCATCCCCACCACAAATACGACAGGTAACATCCATCTCAGCACTGATTTCCGTAAATGGAAAATAAGAAGGTCTTAACCGTATGGCAGTTTGATCCCCAAACAACTCCCTGGCAAAAAACAAGAGGGCTTGTTTCATGTCTGCAAAGCCTATCCCCTTATCAACTGCCAGGCCTTCTACCTGGTGAAAAAAACAATGTGCTCTGGCAGAGATAGCTTCATTTCTGTATACCCTGCCCGGTGCCAGTATACGTATGGGCGGCTTCTCCTTCTGCATCGTACGAATCTGAACGTTGGATGTATGAGTGCGCAATAAATAATCCGGATCACGACTAATGAAAAAGGTGTCCTGCATTTCCCGTGCAGGGTGATTGGGAGGGAAATTTAACGCACTGAAGTTGTGCCAATCATCTTCGATCTCAGGTCCCTCAGCCACCGTAAACCCAATACGGTGAAAAGTATAAATAATTTTATGGAGAATGATGGACAGAGGATGCCGGGCTCCCTGAACATAGGGATCTCCTGGCAGCGTCAAATCATGTGGGTGATCGACTTTCCGGGATTGTCGTGCTATCAATTGTTGAAATTCTTCAAGGCGATCCTGAGCCAACTGTTTCAACTCATTTAAAGGTTTACCCAGTTCGCGCTTTTCTTCCCCCGGTAATGCTCTGAATTCAGCAAATAACTGATTGATGATGCCCTTCTTATTGGTAAACCTCTTTCTGTATTCTTCTAATTGATCAGCATCTGTGACCAGATAAACCTCAACTTCATCATATAATGCACGTATTTTGTCCTTCATGAAAATATTACCTTACATTTATAGTCTTAAATATGGGGAGTCATAACAACTCATAACGCTGATTCGAAAACGAAATTGCACGTCTTCCAGAAAAGTAGCAAATTGTTTGAAGAATTTAATTTTATGGCCAAAAAGGAGTCTTCCTCTCATAGTAAATACAAATACCAAGCTCTGAAGACATATGCTTCCAATGAATGGCTGGCAGATAGTAAAAAAAAGTACCGCCAGGTTTTTGACCAAAACGAATCCAAAACCATTTATGCGGAGTTTTCCTTTTTCAACAAATTGTTTGACCAGGAAGATTGGGAGGCTCAGATTACGCTGAAGGTCTACCGTTCTTCTGGCGCCAAAGAAAAAGGCTCTGCACCATCTGCCGCTGACCAGCAAATATTTGACGATATCCATCTCCCTGTTTTTGTCTCAAAGGATCAACACGCAGTATACGTAAGAGAGGGATTTGGAGATGAAAAACTGGGAAACACATGGACAGAAGGTACCTATTACTGGGAAGCCTATATTGATGGGGAGTATGTCGCTTCCAAAAAATTTTATATCTATGACATAGGCGCTGTCTCTGGGAGCCAAAACCTCTATCTGGAAATCAAGTCCCTGCAGCTTTACGAGGGTCCTAAGAAAAATGTTCGCCGTGAACGAAGAGTATATCTGTCTGAATTCAAAGCCAATGATACTCGCTTTATCTGGCTAGAATTTGTTGCCAAAAATAAGGTAAAGATTCCCTGGGTTGCTGAAATTACCTTTAACTTTTACAACAGCACGCGCCAGCTCAAGGGCCAAACGGTCGAGTTGATTCATATAAAACGCCAACAAAAACTTATTGAGACCACCTGGGGATGGGGTTCTGATTACAGAGGCACCTGGTTTGAAGATAAATATACCGTTGAGGTCGTATTTATGGACAAACTAATCGCAATACTCCCCTTTACAGTAGGAAAATCCTTTACCGAAGGCACCCCTAACCTGCTGACTCCTCATGAACACGACTTGATCACAGGAATACCCAATTATCCAGAAGTGGAAGACTTGACATTAGATGAGGTTTTGAAAGAAATGGATGGGCTGATTGGATTGCAGGAGATCAAACAACGAATCAAGGAATATGCACAATATCTAAAGTTTCTCTACTTGCGAATAGAAAAAGGACTAGATGATAAAATCGATATACCCCTCCATGCGATTTTCACGGGTAACCCAGGTACGGGAAAGACTACTGTCGCCCGGATGCTGGGTAAAATCTACAAAAAACTGGGGCTACTCTCTAAAGGCCATGTCTATGAAGTGGACCGTGCTGATATCGTAGGGGAATATATCGGTCAGACAGCTCCGAAGGTACGCACAGTGCTGGAGAAGGCCCGAGGTGGCATCTTGTTTATAGATGAAGCCTACTCGCTGGCCAGAGGAGAAGAAGATGTCAAAGATTACGGCAGGGAAGTGATCGAAATGCTGGTCAAGGAAATGTCGAATGAAAAAGGGGACTGGGCCGTAGTCGTTGCAGGCTATCCCAGAGAGATGGATATCTTCCTACACTCCAATCCAGGTCTCAAATCCCGTTTCAACCTCAAATTTGAATTTCCTGACTATCTGCCTGAAGAATTACACGAAATAGCCCTGCAAGGCGCGACTAAACAAGGTGTCTCATTTACGCCTGAGGCTGATAAACTCTTAGCTAAAAAGCTTTTAGAAGCGTTCAGAAACAGGGATCGAAACTTTGGCCATGCCAGATATGCACTATCTCTAATTGGGGAAGCCAAACTTCAGTTGGGATTGAGAATCATGCAAACCCCCAAACCAGAACAGATGACTCCGGAAATGTTATCAACTATTACACGTAGTGATCTTGAGTCAGTATTCGAAGCTAGAAAATCGCGTAAAGTCAGAATACCTATAGATGAGTCTTTACTGAATGAAGCCATGACGGAATTAAACGAGTTGATCGGGCTTCATCAAGTAAAAAAATCTATTGAGGAACTTGTCAGTCTTGTAAAATATTATGCTGAAATCGGTAAGGATGTATTAAATGCATTTTCCCTGCACGCTGTATTCACGGGTAATCCAGGTACAGGTAAAACCACCGTAGCCAGAATCATCGGAAAAATATACAAAGCACTGGGAATACTCGAACGTGGTGATGTCATCGAATGCGACCGCCAAATGATGGTTGCTGGCTACTCAGGCCAGACCGCAGAAAAAACACACAATCTCATAGAATCTGCCAGAGGAAGTGTACTGTTTATTGATGAAGCATATACCCTGATACAAGGTCACAATGATTTCTTCGGGCGAGAAGCAGTTGAGACTTTACTCAAAAGAATGGAAGACCTTCGCGGTGAGATTATCATCATTGTAGCCGGCTATCCGGATAATATGTGGAAATTCGTGGAAAGTAATCCTGGACTCAAATCGCGCTTCGACCGCAAAATGGAATTTGCAGACTATCAGCCCAAAGAACTATTGCAAATAGCAATCGATATGCTCCAACGCGAACAACTTTTTCCCACCCCAAATGCAAGAGAACATCTGTATAAATATCTTTCTTATCTTGTACAACATAAAAATAAATACTTTGGAAATGCCCGGGCTGTCAGAAAAATAATTGAGAAAACTATACATAACCAGCATCTACGGCTTTCTACCATGAAAGCTGAAAAGCGTACTGAAAAGGTCCTCTGTAATTTAACAATAGAAGATGTCAGGGAATTTCAACCTGGAAACGATATCTTGCTAGAAGATAATAAACAAAGGCGTATCGGCTTCTGAGGTCTAACAAAGGATCGGTCAGTGAGTTTATCATTTGTATTATGAAAAAGATTATCAATATATTATATAAAATTCTGGCTGTAGGTCTCCTGCTGTATGCCCTGACCTACGGATTGATGATAGAGTTGCCTCCACTCGAACTGTTGGAACAAAGCAGCAGGAATCTTTTTTATCACGTTCCTATGTGGTTCACAGTTATTGTGTTAATGACGATATCAGTCGTGCAGAGTGTAAGATACTTACGCCTGATAGATCCAGATTATGAAACGAGTACCAATCCGCTGTATACAGATGCAAAGGCAAGAGATGCAACACATGTTGGGTCTATCTTTATCGTTTTGGGACTCGTAACGGGAAGCATTTGGGGAAGAGTCGCCTGGAAAGCACATATCTCTGGAAATGACCTGAGTATATGGTGGACCAACGATCCCATTCTAATTTGTGCATTGATATCCCTGCTGATCTATCTGGCTTATTTCCTTCTAAGAGCATCTTTTACAGAACCCGCTCAACGGGCTAAAGTAGCTGCAGTTTACAACATCTTCGCATTTGCAACTTTAATTCCTCTGTATTTCATCATCCCAAGGATGCTGCCTGGTCTGCATCCCACAGCAGAAGGAAGCGATGCCGGAGGTGGATCTTTCATCTTTACATCTGGGATTGACAATAGTTACAGAATGATATTGTACCCATCTGTTGCCGGATTTATTCTGCTAAGTGTATGGGTATATGAAGTAAGAAGCAGGTTGAGCAAATTACAATTACAATGGGAGGCTTATAGCGCTGAGAAGGAATATAGTCAAACACAAAAATAGATCTCAACGTAATTATAAGAGTTTTTGGTGTATTATGAAACTAAATTTGGCTTATCAGTAACTTTTTAAAAAGTATTTGATTATTCAATATGATAGGTCTAACAGTTACTTTAAAGCGGCTTGTGCTACTTACATAGTTATATGTTTTTTAACTATCTCAATAGAATATTAGGATATATCATCCTGGGTCAGAGTAACCCTGAAAGTGAGTTACTGCTGAGAAGCGAAAAAATTTATTCAGTACTCACGATCCTGCTTGTCATCTTTGGTGTCTTGATCGCATATCTTGTGATCTCACAAAGCAGGATTCGAAAACTGGAGAAAAAAATTGAAGAGATCGATCATCAAGAAAGCTTGTAACAATAACGCGTTATGAAACCTGGAAAAATTATTCTTCTTGCATTTATTGCCGTATTTATCATGGTATTGGCTATCAACTTTTCACAAAGCGCAAGCGTTTATACTGATTTCAGCTCTGCAAGATCAAATCAAAAGAAGGTTCATATTGTGGGAGAATGGGTCAATCGGGATGCATCTTCCTACAATTCTACTCGGGATTTATTCACCTTTTACTTGCAGGATACAACAAATACTGTAGAGCTGGTACACTATTATGATCCAAAGCCCAATAATTTCGAACAGGCAGAGAAAATAGTTGTGGTAGGAGGATATGAGCATGACCGTTTCATCGCAGATAAAATCGTTATGAAGTGCCCTTCTAAGTATGAAGAAGAAGAGATTAAGTAATCAAAAGAACGAATTTAAAAGCGTAGGAAATACATGGAAAATTATCTTGGAGGACAGGTGGGAGAACTTTTTGCATCACTGGCATTTACAGGTGCCGTGATCGCTTTGATCAGCTTTTTCAGAGCTGACAGTATGGATAGTCAAGAGAAAAAATCCTGGGAAAGACTTGGGATTGGCGGGTTCTCTACTCATATACTTGGCATATTTGGAATGATTGGAACCCTGTTTTATCTAATCTACACTCATCAGTACCAATACCATTACGTATGGTCTCATTCATCCAATGAATTGCCCATAGAGTACATGATCTCATGTTTCTGGGAAGGTCAGGAAGGTAGTTTCCTTTTATGGTGCTTCTGGCACGCTGTGTTGGGAGGATTCATCATGTTTTCCAGTGGTGCATGGAGAAACATGGTAATGGCTGTAATTGCCTCTATAGAACTTATTCTGAGTTCTATGCTCCTCGGTATATATCTCAGTCCTGAAACTGTTGAAAATATCTTTTTTGTACTTGCGATCATTCCAGGTCTGTACATTGCATATAGACTATATCAAAAACGCAGTGATCTTACCCTAAAAGGTAATTACTACATTGCCGCACTATTTGTCATGATAGCTACTGTTGTACTTACTATCAGAGATATATCCGGGTTTTATGGTCAATGGTCATTTGCCAATACATTTGAAAACTTTGATCATGCTGTTTTTTCACTGTTTGTATTGGTAATTATCGGTTTCGGAATATATACCATACATTATATTAACCGAGCAGCAAAACTTCAGAAATATCCCCTGGGAGATATACTCGCTGGAGTAACCATACTAGCCATCAGTGTTGTAGCGATCATGTTTGAACCTGAAGTATGGAAAATTGGTAGTAGCCCATTTATTACCTTAAAAAACGCGCTTCCCGACGCTGAGGTTTTTCAGACTGATGCCAATTTTATACCTACCAATGGCAGCGGTCTTAATCCACTCCTCCAAAATTATTGGATGGTCATCCACCCTCCCACCCTCTTTTTGGGCTTTGCATCGACTGCGATTCCTTTTGCATTTGTCATGGCAGGACTCATTAAAGGTAAATATCATGAATGGATTAAATCTGCTTTGCCCTGGAATACTTTTTCCGTCATGATATTGGGAATAGGGATTATCATGGGAGGCTATTGGGCTTATGAAACCCTCAATTTTGGTGGATACTGGAACTGGGACCCCGTAGAGAATTCTTCTTTTGTCCCTTGGCTATGTGGGGTTGCCTCCCTGCACGGTATGCTGATATATCAACGTAAAAAATCTTATCTCAAATTGAGTATGATTCTCATCGTCAGTACTTTCCTATTGGTTCTATATAGTACTTTCCTGACGAGAAGTGGGGTCTTGGGAGATACTTCTGTACATACTTTTGTGGACCTAGGACTTTCGGGACAGCTTCTGGTACTCTGCTTTATATACTTCGCATGGGTACTAATCGCTTTTATGCTTCGCTGGAATAAAATTCCGCAGAAGCCTGATGAGGGAAAAGTGTGGAGTGCCGAATTCATGCTGTTCCTGGGAGTATTGATATTTGTTTTCTCAGGTCTGGAGATCATGCTCTCGACTTCCTTACCGGTGATCAATAAAATTCTGGGCACCAGTCTTGCACCACCAGTCAATATCCAGCTTTTCTACTATCAGTGGAATGTTTGGTTTGCTATAGGATTTGGTATCGTATCGGGAGTCGGTCAGTTTTTGTGGTGGCGGATCAAACATAAAGCATCTATCGCCAATGCCCTCTACTATCCCTTCCTGACAGCTATGCTGGCAGGATGTGTAATACTTATTTTCCGCTTATTTTATGAGATGGAATTTGCTTTCGAGAGCACATTTGAAAAAATCATCGCACCAGTGGCTGATGCAAACTTTTTTGTGAAAGCGGCAGCATACATTAGATTTTACGTGATTTCTTTTGCTGATGAGCTACTGCTTTTCAGCTCCTTGTTTGCCGTCATGGCCAATGGCCATGTTCTCATCCATATGTTGAGAAAAAATAAGAAAGGACTGAAAGTAATGGGTGGTACAGTTGTACATATGGGATTTGGATTGATGCTACTAGGAATGCTTTTTTCATCCGGATATGATGAGGTCATCTCTAAAAACTTGACTCCTGAGCAACTCGCAACGATGCCAGAGGCAGAAAGGGTCGATAATGTACTGCTCGCCAAAAATCAACCGCGCCAGATCCGTAACTATCTAGTTACCTACACGGGTGTGAAGCATGCACAGGGGCCGGTGAGGGATATTGAAATCCTGGAACAATGGGAAGATGGCTTTAAAGTAGGTTTCAAAGATATAACAAATGATCGTTTCGCCATGGCGCTCCCCTGGACAGATGCTTTTATTGCCAATAGTGAAGCTAAAGCCTCTGAGGCGGAAAAGATAGAGCCTGTGGCAGATCATACTACCAATCGTGATGCTGCATCCAATGAAGTGGATATCGATTATGTAGAAGAATTTCTCAACAACAATCTCGAGGTGCTCAGACCGCCCCGGATCAATAATCGCAAACTCTATGGGCTAAAGTTTGCATCGATAGAAGATACCACTAAGTCATTCATACTCTATCCAGAAGCAGAGCCAAGTGGAAATGGTGATAATAGTATCATAGCCCATCCGTCGCGGAAGATTTATGCCAATCGCGATATATACGTATTTGTAAGTGGTGCCTCCGCAGATGAAGACACCAGACCACAATACCGTTATCACGAGTTACAACTCAGAGTGGGAGATACTGCCTCTATTGGCAATACGCTACTGTATCTTGCAGGTATTCGCGAACTCTCGGACAGGCCTGACCTTCAGCAGTACCAGATTGCTGCGGCAGCTAATATTGTAGCTTTTGCACGACAGGATACCTTTTTCGCTAACCCTATCTACACAATTGATCAGGAAAACAGACCAGGAATGGTTGAAGCAAGTATCAAACCCCTGCATCTCGATTTTGCCTTTGTCGACATCGATCCCAAAGAGGGCATCACCCGGATTCAGGTACAAGAGCAAACCAACCCTTTTGCAGATCAGATTATCATCAAAGCAATACAGAAACCTTATATTAATCTGCTATGGTTGGGAACATTCATCCTTACGGCAGGATTCATGATCTCTATCTATCGTAGAGTTCAGGAAAATAATAAGCGGAAGCCATGAGACTATTTTATGTCTTTAGATGCTTAACAATTGTTTTCGCTGTTATAGGTATGTTAAGCTTTTCAGCTTGTGAAGAGGAAAGCGAAAAAGTGATTGCTGAATGGAACGAAGACATGATTATGCCTACAGAATCCTTTGGGGTCACTTATTACTTCTCAGATTCAGCACGTCTACGTGCCCAACTTAATACACCCCATGTGCTGGAAAAGTCTGAAGAGGATGAAGCAGGTACTCCACAAATAGTTCACTATTTCAATAAAGGAGTAAACATACAATTCTTTAACCCTCAGGGTGTGATAGAAAGTACTGTCAGAGCAGACAGAGGCGTATTTCGAAAAGAACGAGGCTTGGCAGAACTCAATGAAAATGTTGTAGTAGAAAATATTAAAGGAGAAAGACTCGATACGGAACTTTTATTCTGGGACAAAGAGATAGATTCGGTGTATACGCATCTTCCCGTAAAGATCACAACCCCAGACCGTATTATTACGGGTAGCAAAGGACTAAGATCGAATACTCATTTTACCGCATATACTATATTTGGGATCCAGGGTGAAATGGAGATGCAAGAAGAACTTTGACGCACCGTAACAAAGTATATTATATTAATATGCATTATGTGGAATATATATATCTTTCAGCAGCCTTGATGATGGTAATATTTGCTATTATTGAATATGATTATTTAGCGGCTAGTACACTTACAGGACTCTTTCTGGCAAGCATCATATGTATATTTATGTACTTTTTTCGAAAAAAACGTCGAAAAAAACTTGATAAATTCAGAAGAGAAGAAATTGAACAATTGGAAACAGTATTGGAAAGTACGTCTTGATTTCCAATTTTATGTATCACCTTCCCCATTCTGTTGTGGTAGCATTAAGATATTTTCCCTCGGTTCCACACAGACAATTACCCCATATTAAATGGAATCCTTAAACATATTCATGAGTGTGAGCATCTTAATCATCATGCTGGTGCTTTCATTTCTTTTTTCAGGGACTGAAATAGCTTTCCTTTCAGCCAACCGACTAAAAATAGAGCTTAGAATAAAACAGGGAAGCCGTGCAGCTCGTCTTCTTTCAGCTTTCAACGAACGCAAAGAGGAGATCATTATCGCAATCCTGATTGGTAATAATATTGCACTGGTACTCTTTACACAGCAATGGGAATATCTGACAGAACCATTTTTAAGCGATCGTCTGGGTATATCCCGGGAAGACCAGACCATCCTCTATACCTTTTTGCAGACCGTAATCGCTACACTGCTTGTTCTAGTATTCGCAGAATATATTCCCAAGGCTATCTTCAGACAAAACTCCGACAGAGTCGTTTATCCCCTGGCATACGTACTTAATGTAGTACACAAACTATTGTACATACCTATATTACTGATTAATTATATTTCAAAGGTCATCTTACGGTTTATCTTCCAGGTAAAAACTCATGAGAAAGTAGTCGAACTGGGCAAAAAAGATCTGGATGCCTATATTATGGAGGTACTGGAGGCGAGTGAAAACCTCCCTGTGGAAGATCTGGACACACATATGCTTAGTAATGCACTCAGACTCAAGGACACAAAAGCCAAAGAGTGCATGATTCCCCGAACTGAAATACAAGCCATATCAGTGGACAGTACAGTAGAGGAACTCATGGAAAAATTCATTGAAACCCAGAAGTCAAAGATTATCGTTTATAAAAAAGATATAGACGAAATCCGGGGCTTTGTGCACTCACATGGCATGTTTAGCAAACCTGCTGAGATTAGCGATATACTTCAGTCTGTAATTGTAGTCCCGGAAACTATGCCTGCAAATATACTTTTAGGAGAATTTACCGAAAGTAAACGTAGTGTCGCACTTGTCGTAGACGAGTTTGGTGGTACTGCCGGAATGATCACGATTGAAGATCTGGTAGAAGAAGTTTTTGGCGAAATTGAAGATGAACACGACGACATCGATGAAGAAGTAGAAGAAGATATGATCTGTATCAGGCAAGAAGATGGTTCTTACCTCTTAGGGGCCAGACTGGAGATTGATGATATCAACGACAATGATGAAATCGAATTTATTCTTCCTGATGAAGAATATTTTACTACACTTGGCGGATTAATCCTTTATTATAAAGAGGACATCCCCAGACCAGGCCAAGTAATAATTATTGGCAATTATCAAATGACTATCGAAAAAGCCACACCCAATAAAATTGTTCTTGTCAGAGTAGAACAAATGGAATCTTAGCCCATAGATGGTAGTTCATAAAGAAAGAACAAGTATTTACTACTTAGTCGTGAATTCTACGAACTACCTGCTACAGCTGTTGGCTTCTTTACTCTTCTTTCTCGTTAAATTCTTCATTCAATCCCCATATTGTCAGGAAGGAAATCAAAACACCCATTGTTCCAAGGTATTCACCCCAGATGTTGCGAATTGTCAATAAAGGTAATAATACAAGGATAAGAACAAGGTACAAACCAGTAACAACTTGCTTTCCCAGATCGAATGGGGAAAAAAGTTTTTTCAACCACTTCATAGATTTAGGTGCGATAGTTAAAATAAATAATTGAATGATTGCGGAAAAATTGACTGCTTAAAAGTAAGGAATGACATGGATCTTAAACATTTTTTAAGCGTTGATGTTTATCATCCTTCTTTTATTTATATTACGCTGTTAGATTTAAATGAGTTGTCCTTTACGTAAGATTTTAATGATTTCAACAATATAAATCTAACAAAGTCCCTTCATTTATTACATGAATGCAATAATAAAATTAACCAATCATGAACTATATGATAGTCAAACCACACTAATTAGTAAGCTTATCCTTATTCTTTTGTTTAATATTTCTACATACTTCTCAAACAAAAATATCATCTTTAAGCTTAATCCTGTTAAAAAGTATTTTTCCAAAGAAAAGTTGTTTAAACATCAAGCCTTATACTTAGACATGGATGATTGAGTGAATAATCTGATAGATCATTTTTCCCGCTCCCCTTAGCCTAACCGTTCCTCCTTCATATGCGATGTGCTATCCTAATAAGCTATGCGGAGGAAATATGTATAGCCTATTGATCAATGCTTACATAGAATGTAATGGTCGTTAGGGAGAAATATAGGGGTAATATGGGATAAAATTATATCTCTTTCCTCAAGACCTCCAATGGAGGCTGGTTCAGAATCCCTATTACATTGAGTAATCCAATAAATGTCGTAAGAGCTGTAACAGACAACCACACTAGAAGTGGTATAAAGAATTGCGGATCAAATCCTGTATCGAAGTTAAACCTTGCAAGCACCCAGCCAAAGAGTAGGGAAAGCAATATTCCTGTCAGTGCTGCCAGGCTTCCCAGAAAAATATATTCCAGCGCGTTGATCCAGAGGATCTGCCTGCGCTGGGCGCCTATAGTGCGTAGTAACACACTCTCCTGAATGCGCTGGTACTTGCTGATAATCACAGAGCCGATGAGTACCAAAAGACCTGTAGCAATACTAAACAGCGACATAAACTGTATTACAAAGGCAATCTTATTGAGGATCTGGTCAATCGTACTGAGGATCAACCCCAGATCAATCACAGAAACCGTAGGATATTGCTTCACGACTGCACGCTGATAGGCAGCAGCTTGCGCCACAGAATCTGCACGTGTCGTAATGATATGAAATTGAGGTGCTTGTTCCAGCACACCTTTAGGAAATAGAATCAGAAAATTCATCCGGTCAAATTCCATTTTCCTGATACTGCCAACAACTGTTGGAATTATAGCTCCCTGTACATTGAATTCAATGCGATCGCCTAGATCTACATTGATCCGGTCGGCAAAACCTTCTTCCAATGAGATATACACAGTATCTTCGGGATAATTGATGTAAGGCCTCCAATTGCCCTCTAGAATTTCTTCTGATTCAATCAGACTATCCCGGAAAGTCACCCGCAGTTCACTATTAAATACCCAACCAGGAATATTGGCAGTAGAATCATTCAGTACCTCCTGCTTGGCACGGCCATCTAGGGCATGTACCCGCATAGTAACAATGGGAATATCCTGCATAACTGGCATATCAAAATCCATGGTAAGCTGGGCAAGCTCTGCCCGCTGGCTGGTCTGTATATCAAATAGCATAATATTTGGAGAATTATTTCTCCCAGACAGATTGAGCTGGCTCAGCAAAATACCTTGTACAAAAAACAAGGTTGTAATCATGGCTGTACCCAGTCCGATTGCTATCATGAGGATCAAAGTCTGATTATTGGGACGGAAAAGATTGGCAAGACCCTGACGAAGCAGGAAATTCCCCCTGACTGGAAAATACTTCCGGGCCAGCCACATGACTCCACGTGCAGTACCTGCCAGCACCAAAAACCCCGTAACAATAGCTCCGGCAAATCCCAATGCTTCCTCCCATGAACGCACCTGATAAAAGGCAAATCCAATTACAAATACTATAATCAGAGCTCCTACCAGCAATCTGGAAAGGTCAAGACGGGATGTTGTGGCCTCGTAAGCTGCTCTCAAGGTATTTAGTGGCGATATCTTCCGCACTGCCAGGAGCGGTAATAATGCAAACAATATAGAAATCGTTATTCCAATAATAACCCCCTGTGCCATAGCTCTCCATGAAATTCCTGTACTGGCTTCAAATGGTAGAAATTCATTGAGTACCACGGGCAAAAAGACCTGAATCAGACTTCCCAGTAAAGCTCCCAATATGGATCCCACCAGCCCCATAGATGCTACCTGAATCAAAAAGATCATAAATGACTGTTGACCAGATGTGCCCAGACAACGAAGTATTGCAACAGTATTTAATTTATCTTTGATGTAGATGTGCACTGCACTTGCTACGCCAAGGCTTCCCAGCAACAAGGCAATAAAAGCTACCAAGTTGAGAAAGCGGGTCAGGTTTGTAAATGCTTCTCCTATAGATTCCTTCCTGTCTTCCAGGGTTTCTACCTGAATATTATCCTTGCGAAGTCTGGGCTTGATTGCTTCTGCAAGGGCTTCTATATCCTTATTGTCATCAAAGCGATAATAACGCTTGTATACTACCCGGCTTCCTTTCCTGATCAAGCCCGTTTCGTCCAAAAGTTCCATCGGCATGTATACCACTGGTGCAAAGGTTGAAGCCAGTCCTGTCCTCCCCGGGGCCTGAAGTAAATTACCTGCAATCGCCATCGCTGCCTTACCAATTCTCACAGAATCTCCCACTTCTGCATCGTACTGCAACATGGCATTACGGTCTACCAAGGCTTTCGTATAATCCTGTTGAATCTGGCTCTGGGCTCCTTTAGGCTCAGTCTCAAGTTTACCATAAAATGGATAATCACCTCTCAGTGCACGTACTTCTACCAACCTGCTATTTTCTGTTTTGGGAAAATATAACATGGAAGCAAAACTGGCTTCATAAGCCTGTCGACCTCCCAGCGAATCAAGAAATGCATTCAATGCCGAATCAGGTTTGATACGTGTTTCAATTACCATATCTGCCCCCAGCAACTCCCCCGCCTGAGCATCTATATCCTTACGGAGATTGTCACCAAAAGAATTGATTGCTACCAGCGCAGCAATACCTACCACAATCGAGGTGATAAACAACAACAACCTTCCTCTGCTTTTCCGGCTATCACGCCATGCCATTTTGGCCAGCCATTTCCAATTCATTGAGTTAACGATTAATGATTGTGATTGCATTTAGGATCACAGACTATCCTAGAAAAATATGAGATCATGTTATACACTGCTCTGATTTTGGTCAATCACTTGATGCAAGGGATCTGTAGATTTCTGAGTTTCATCGCTAATCATCTTACCTCCTTTCAGTCGAATGATACGTTGTGTCTTGGACGCCAGTTCCATGTCATGAGTTACTAGAACCAGTGTCGTACCTGCTTCACGATTGAGATCAAAAATCAGTTTTTCGACTATATCACTGGTTTCTTCATCCAGATTTCCAGTGGGTTCATCTGCAAAGAGTATTTTGGGTTGATTGGCAAAAGCCCGGGCCAATGCCACGCGCTGCTGTTCCCCACCGGAAAGCTGTGCGGGATAGTGCTCAAAACGGTCTCCCAATCCAACACGACCCAGTAGTTCTTTGGCATGCCTGTTAGTATGTGGCAACCCCTGTAGTTCCATCGGTACCATTACATTTTCCAGTGCATTGAGGGTAGATAGTAACTGAAAATTTTGGAAAATAAACCCTACATATTTATTTCTAACTTCTGCTCGTCCATCTTCGTCCAGGTCGTCTAGCTTGATACCATTTAACATCACACTACCCTGAGTAGCTCTGTCCAAGCCTGCACATAACCCCAGTAAAGTAGTTTTTCCACTTCCTGAAGGACCGACTATAGCCAGTGTATCTCCGGATTCTACTTTGAAATTGATTTCACTAAGAACGGTGAGCGAACGCTTACCTGACTGGAAAGTTTTATCGAGGTTGATGACTTCTAACATACTTGTAAATTACAACAAGAATACGTGTATTCTATCTACTTAGATATAATTTGATATATCTGACTATAGACTAACAGTTGAAATCAATTAAGTGTTTTTTACTCCCATTGAATCCTCCCATATATCTACATAATCATTATATTTACCTTAAATACACAATATATGTCTTCCTCTCTGGCAACAGAAGCACTTCACAAGAAATTATTTCCGGATTTGCTGCTAACATTTTTTTTCCTTTGGATCGTATTAGTCATGTCTTCCTGTAATCATTCACAAACCACTTCTCAGGATGGGCAATCCGTAGCGCAAAGTCAGGACACGACCATAGATACTAATCTAAATAACCAGGATAGTATTATTCTTTTTTTGGGAAATAGTCTAACAGCTGGTTATGGAATCGAATTGACACAGGCATTTCCAGCTCTGATACAGGAAAAGATAGACTCGCTGGGTTTACCCTATGAAGTACGAAACAGTGGTTTAAGCGGGGAAACTTCTGCAGGGGGCAATAGTCGTATAGACTTTGTCCTGAATACATTACAACAGCCTCTGGCAGTTTTTGTACTTGAGTTGGGAGCTAATGATGGACTACGTGGTCTGAAGGTAGAAGAAACCCGGGAAAATCTACAGTTTATCATCGATAAAGTAAGGGATAAATATCCAGCAACAGATATTATACTCTGCGGCATGGAAGCACCTCCCAATATGGGAGATGAGTTTACTCAGTCTTTCAGAGAGGTTTTTCCCCATCTTGCACGTACCAATGATATCACACTTGTCCCCTTTTTGCTGGAAGATGTAGCAGGTGAACCAGAGCTCAATCTACCTGATGGTATACATCCTACACCACAGGGGCATGAAATACTTGCTGAAAATGTATGGAAATACCTCAAGGAATTGTTGTAACTTATTTCACTCGCTTCAACAAACCCTTAAACTGCGACCAGAACAGTCTTTGGGAAAAAGTCCAGAATCCTCTCATGTATCGCTTTACAAAGCTATCGACCTGACAGGTAACTTCAGTACCTCCGCTGGTAAGCGGTTTGAGCCAAAATTGTAATCTGGTTGGCCTGATCCAGCGCTGAGTGATGGCATAGCTTCCGTAGAGGTACTGCAAATCGCGATAATGGGGTGCATTGATTTCAGTGAGTACTCCCGCAAAATTCAGAAACGGACCATGATGCACATTGAATACGCCTTCTGCAAAGTCCGCTGTAATGTGTTCAGGATCAGGAGATACAAACTCTACCCGGAAAGGCCAGATTTGTCCTTTCGTGAACGTTTCAGGTGTATTGAGCCATTCCCACATCCTTTGTTGTGATGCTGGAACTTCAACCGAAAAGGAGAATGTATGCGTTTCAAATCCAGGAGGCTTAACATTTAATGGAATTTGTCGGTAAATACCTGCAGATAACATGTATAGGTCGATTTGTTGATTGATTACATAACCTTATCTTTGGGCAATATGTTGGCATATTTATTATCTTGGTAAAAACAATATGCGGGAACCGGCATTTCTCAAACATAATAAAGACAAATGGCTTACATATGAAGCTGAGCTATCGGAGAATACCCCAGAGCCGGAAGCAGACCGGCTAGCTGAGTTGTACGTCGAATTGACTGATGATCTTGCTTATGCACGTACATTTTACCCCCGTAGTAAAATTGTCAAGTATCTGAATGGGCTTGCCGCTAAAACTCATCTACTGATCTACCGCAACAAAAAAGAGCAAAAGCAGCGGCTTGGTATCTTCTGGACACGTGAATTACCACTTCTCAACTGGGAAGCACGGAGGTTTTTCTTTTACTCGTTCCTCATTTTCACCATTTCCTTTCTCATAGGACTTATTTCAACCCTTAAGGATCAAGAATTTGTCAGAATTATTCTGGGGGATGCATATGTCAATATGACCATAGAAAACATTAAGAATGGAAATCCACTTGGAGTATATGGTTCAACGCCTCAGTGGGAAATGTTCTTTGTAATTGCATTCAATAATCTGTTGGTTATGTTGCAAATTTATGCAATCGGTATTACGTTTTCGGTAGGGACAGTCATTGGTTTTCCTGGATGGGTATCAGGCATTTTTCAGAATGGTGTAATGGTTGGTGCTTTTCTGGGCTTCTTTCAACAGTACAACTTGTTCTGGGAAGCTGTACCGATTGTATATATTCACGGTACCCTTGAGCTTTCTGCATTGGTACTGGGCGGTGGTGCAGGACTTATGCTAGGTAACAGCCTGCTGTTTCCAGGCACATATACCCGGCTTCAATCACTCCAGTTTGCTGCCCGGAAAAGCGTAAAGATCATGGTTGGTCTTGTTCCGATTATCATTCTAGCTGCTTTTCTGGAATCATTTGTAACACGGCTAACCCAAATGCCACTTATTATTAAGCTACTGATTATCATTGCTTCGTTGGGATTTATTATGGGTTACTACATCTTCTTCCCCTATTATTTATCAAAAAGACACATATCCCATTCTGGATTACAATGAATCGACCTATCAAACATATCTGGATAGGATGTTGTATTCTATTACTTTTTTTCTCTCCTCAGAAAGTAGAGGCACAGCAGGAAGAATTTCAGTCATCTCAATCTACTCTGGCGGAGTCCGTAAAGTCTATGGACTCAACGAGGTTGAAT
This sequence comes from uncultured Bacteroidia bacterium, assembly GCA_964468435.1. GTDB lineage: Bacteria > Bacteroidota > Bacteroidia > J057 > J057 > JBCCTX01. The sequence continues at coordinate 109,246 of CAYXVE010000003.1, forward strand.
GCTTTCCGGAAAATGGATGCGTTTAACTATGAACTGAAGGAACCCAAACTGTCATGGTTGGAAAAAATGTTGAACTGGATAGCTGAAAGACTCGAAGGTAACCGCAAACAATCAAAAAAATTCTGGACAGTAGTGGGATATTTGATTGCAGCCTTTGCAATGATTTTAATCATATTCACATTGCTGAAAGTAAAGTTTACAAGTCTGTTTGCCAAAACTTCAAAATCCCATGTAGGCTGGGAAGGAATGACTGAAGAAGAATTTAAAGGTACGGACTTCCAGAAACAGATCCAATCTGCTTTATCTGAGGAAAATTATACTTATGCCATCAGGCTTCAATACCTCGAATCTTTAAAAAAACTTACTGAAGCAGCGATAATTACCTGGATGCCTAACAAGACCAACTTTGCTTATCAAAAGGAATTAAGCGGCACAGGACTGGAGCAGGAATTTGAGAATATCGCCAGGGTATATGAATATGCTTGGTATGGAGAATTCCCGGTAGATAAGATAAAATATCATAAGATACAGGATCTATTCGTACAGTTTCGAACCCTGATAACGTCATTTTCTTCATCGTGAAAAAAACCAGATTGCAATATTTTATCCCTGGCCTTGTGGTTCTGGTATTATACCTGCTGATATCCTATGCCAACACCCAGATAGACAAGGGCATCAACTGGTCTGAGTCCTATTCGGCAAATGATAAAATACCCTATGGCACGTATGTTCTTTATGAAAGTCTGGAAGATTTATATCATGGTGTAAGTGTCCCGGAAATACAGGACCCCCCCTATACATTTCTTGAGCTGGAGGTAGAAGTATACCCATATTATACCAGTTATTTATTTATCACCTCGTACTTTAGACCTGATCAAGCGAGTTGGGATGCCTTACTTGATTATGTATATAATGGTAATCAAGTTTTTATAGCTTCTGATCTTTTTTCAGACCTTGTAAAAGACTCCCTGAATTTCGAAACCAGACAACAATATTGGGATCGTAAAGAAGATTCAGTAGAATCATATTTCCTGGTTTCTGGCTTATCAGAGCATGCCGGTTACCATTTTTCCGTAGCTGGTTTCAAACAATATTTTTCTGAGTTTGATAGCACACACTGTATGCAGCTTGCGAGCAATAATTATGGGCAGATCAATCTGCTAGAGATTCCCTTTGGAGGAGGTAGTTTTATACTATCTACAACTCCCCTGGCCTTTACCAATTATCATCTACTTTATACTCCGTTAATGGATGATTTTGCTGCTACGACTCTTTCATTGTTGAGAAAAACAGATATTCTGTACTGGGATGAATATTACAAACTCCCCAGTATGGAGCGAAGGGAACGTGAGAAAAATTCGTTGCAGTTTATTCAGCGCGAGCCTGCTCTTCGCTGGGCATTCTGGTTTATGGTAGCCTTACTTATCATCTATGTACTGTTTGAAGTCAAACGCAAGCAACGCATCATCGAAATAGTAAAACCCCTGCCCAATACGACACTCGAATTCACAGAAACCATGGGCAGACTTTACTTTCGAAAGCAAAATCACAAGAATCTAATACAGAAAAAAATAAATATTTTACTTGAACGGATCAGAAGCAGATTTCAGGTATCTACCCAGCAACTAGATCAGGAATTTACCCAGAAGCTTGCTGCAAAAAGTGGGATGCCACTTGAAGAGTTAGAAAAGCTTACAAAACTTGTCAATCGGTTGCAGAAGCAAGAAGTTGCTTCTGAACAGGATCTAATAGCTTTGAACTGGCTGGTAGAAAATTTTTACCAGTACATAGATGAATAGTGTCTATCGATAACTATCTACTTCCCCAAACGGGAGCAAAATCCAGCTGACTGAATTTAAATGAATCTTTAGGAGGTCTATAGCTAACCGTAACGTCATTGAGTATATCAAATTTGTGCTTGATCTCAGCAAAGATATCACTGTGATCTTTATATGTCATCTCAATGTCTATGAGCTGAGCTATCCCTGAGATGAGCATCCATGAAGGCAGAACATCGAGGATGTGATCCAGATTTCTCCAGTGATCTACTGCTACACCTGTTTTATCCAATCTCCCTTTAGGAAGCCTCATCCACATGTCAGGAGTCATTTGCTTGATCTGAACAGCCATCTTGCTTACCTGAGGCATACCCTTGAAATTGATGTAGGTACCTTCAGACTCGATAGAATTGGCAGCTGGCAACAGCACATTCACTTGCTCGTATATTTCCAGATCTTTGGTAGCATGTACCACCGAAGTAACACCATGCAGGCTATCCAATTCTGCAAAGACCCTATCGTTTTCCAATGTGTACAGAAAATCTATTTCTCTATTTTCCAGCCATTGCTTAAGCTCATCCAGTTCAAGGGGTTTGAACCCTAATAGTTCGCAAGATGCAGCATTAGGTGTACGGTCATCCTGAATAAGCCAGTCATCTCCGTATCCCTCGACAATATGGGGGACGTAGTAAATATCACTAATACCGAGTTCAGCCGCTAGCTCTCTGAGTGCGTAGTTACTTTCCAGTGAAGCATAAGGCGAACCCAGCAATATTGTATTACCACTACTGTTTTGGATTAGTTCTACAGCTTTACGCACACCTTCCTGAAAATTAACGGGTATGCCACCTTTGAGCTGAACACCGGAATGTCGGTTATCATTGTACAGTTCGACATTGAGGCGATGTGCATCGGGCATCCAATAGTCATTGACGTCAAGACTTCTTCTAGGGGTGATACGCATCACTTTATTATCCCTTATCCACACAAAGGTATTGGTACCCGTACTGTCGTTCATATCAATCGCTGGAGCATAATACATTTCCCATACTCTTGCCTGAAAGCGATGTTGTTTACTAGTTAATGCTCCTACAGGACAAAGGTCAATGGTACACATTGAGTAAGGATCATCGAAGGTAACACCAGGGGGTGTCCCGGGATAGTTTCTTTCACCTCTACCGATGATGGTAAGTTGATTGGAGCCGGATATCTCTTCGGTAAACCGCGTACAACGTGTACAGTTTATACATCTTTCCTCATCCAGTATGACATTAGGACCAAGGTCTACACGTTTGCGCTTATGCCCCTTAGTATTTTCAAAGCGTGATCCTTCCGGACCGTATTTATATGTCCAGATCTGGAGCGGACACTCCCCTGCCTGATCACAAATTGGGCAATCTAGTGGGTGATTAATGAGCATATATTCCAATACGCCTTTCTGATCCCGCTCTATGGTTTCGGAAGTACGATGGGTTTTTACGATCATCCCATCCGCCAGTGGTGTGTTACAAGCGGTATTGGGCTTTCTACCCCATCTCACAACAGGATTTCCATCCTCATCATATTGATATTCTCCAGTCTCTCTATCCTTCATATGCATACCTACTTCTACCAGACACATACGGCAATTGGTAGGAATACTCATGGCTGGATGATAGCAGAAGTAGGGTATTTCGATTCCCTGATCTAAAGCATACTGAAGGAGATAGTGTTTCCCCTCAAATTCGTATTCTTTTCCGTCTATTAAAACTTTTGGCATCGCTGATGATATTCTATTTTGCTGAAATCCGGCTAAATTTAGAGATAAATTTAATGATTCTAAAAGAAATCTGAGCTTAGATTTTGCTCTTTGATTAGATAACATGCTCCATGCTACAGAATCATTAAATATCTACATTTAATGATAAAAACCAACTCTTTCCATGAAAGTTCAAATACAGGGTAGATCAATTTGCTTTATCAGACCTGTGATCCACCTGTTCTTTAAGTCTTTGGTTTGGGATTGATTTGTATAACTTTGCCATATGCATCTACACGTCATCTCTTTTGATATACCTTACCCACCTAATTATGGTGGGGTGATAGATGTGTATTATAAGCTTAAGGCCTTACGCGAAGCAGGTGTCAAAGTGCACCTGCACTGTTTTCAATATGGACGTAATGAAACAGAAGACTTAAAAGACATTTGCGAATATGTCTGGTATTATCCGCGGAAATCTCCCGTAGGTTCACTACCAATCCGGCTTCCCCATATCGTTAATTCGCGTAAATCGGGCGCACTACTTAACAGGTTACTAAAAGATAGTTTTCCTATACTCTTCGAAGGACTACATACCTGCTACTATCTGGATCACACATATCTGAAGTTCCGGCATAAACTGGTAAGAATGCACAATATAGAATGGGAATACTATTATGAGTTGGCACAACGGGAAAAAAACTGGTCTAAAGAGCAGTATTTACTTCGGGAATCCCAACTACTACAAAAATTTGAACGCAGGTTAGCATTGGCTGATCACTTGCTTGCCATTTCTCCACGTGACTACGAATACTTCCGGCAAAAATTCAACAACGTAACCTATCTTCCCGCTTTTCACCCCAATAACCAAGTGACTATCAAGCCTGGTAGGGGAAAATATTGCCTATACCATGGAAATCTCAAAGTGGCTGAAAACCATGAAGCAGCTATGTTTCTCATCCATCATGTTTTCTTTGACCTCGATATTCCACTTATTATTGCAGGTGCAGACCCCTTACCGGAACTTATTGAAGCGATAAGTGAATATGATCATATCACGCTCTTTCACAATCCAGGTGAAGGAGTGATGTCAGACCTAGTCAGGAATGCACATACACATGTACTTCCAACTTTTCAACCTACCGGGATTAAACTCAAACTCCTTAAAGCACTGTTCAATGGTAGATTTATCATCGTTACACCTGACATGATCAGGCAAAATCAGTTGGGTAAGTATTGTTTGGTAGCTCAGGATACGACTGAATACAGAAGTCTGGTAATCAGATTATTTCAGTATGATTTTCCCAATGATGAAATCAGTAACCGACAGGATCTGCTAAATGCACGCTTTTCCAATATCAAAAATGCGATGTTGCTGCGCACTTTATTGATTGAGCCAGAAGTTTAGGTAAACATAAATTTACCAATGCTATATGTATATTATGAATATATTATGTATCTTTCTTATAGAGTTAGCAATTCAAATAATTGTTTTATCAATCCTTAAACAAGGAAGAAGATTGGTAGTTTTGAACTATTGCAGCATTGCTTCAAAGTCAAATACAAAAGGATTACTACTATGAAATGTTTCAGCAGTCCCATTTGCTCAAATGGGAAACTCCTATTACTTTTTTTAACTACATTATTCCTGATTGCTTGTTTTCACAGGGGATTTTCCCAACAAACAGTCAGAGGTAGCGTCATCAACCAGGATACACGCGAACCTTTAATTGGTGCAAAAGTACTTCTGGTTCCTATGGAGGATGAAAAATTGGCAAATCCTGTAGGAGGGATGACAGATATCAACGGTACTTTTCAATTTATTTCACCCCTCTCACCTCCCCTCGATCTTCAGATAACCTATATAGGATATGACACGCTTATGCACCGGGTTGAGGAACTCGGAGCTCCTATCAAACTGATGCTAAGTGAATCCCAGTTGAATTTGGATGCAGTAGAGATCACGGCCAGTGCGTTCAATGAACGCCAGCGACAGTCAGCGCTAAGCATCGAGTCAATGAGTATCAATGCCATCAAAGAGACTCCTGCTGATAATTTCTATGATGGACTTGGAAACCTTAAGGGTGTAGACCTTACTGCTGCAAGCATAGGGTTCAAAATCATAAACACAAGAGGATTTAATAGCACGTCTCCCGTTCGCTCACTCCAGATCATTGACGGGGTAGACAATCAGGCTCCTGGTCTGAATTTTTCCCTGGGAAATTTTCTGGGAGCCTCAGAACTGGATGTCGAGCAAGTGGACCTAATTGTGGGAGCCAGTAGTGCATACTATGGACCAAATGCTTTTAATGGTGTGATCAGCATGACTACCAAAGATCCCTTTGTACATCAGGGATTATCAGCAATGGTCAAGGCTGGAGAGCGAAATCTTTCTCAGATGGCTCTTCGCTATGCAAAATCCTTTCGCAACAAAGATGGACAGGAAAAATTTGCCTTTAAGCTCAATGCTTTTTACTACCGGGCAGATGATTGGGTGGCCGACAATTTGGACGAGGTAGATCTGGCAGACTCTTTGAGAGTTGGCGTTGATAATCCTGGTGGGTATGATGCGGTGAATCGTTATGGTGATGAAAACCTCAATCCTGGCCCAAGGACTTACACCGACCCCAAAGGACAACTGGATTATCCAGGATTGCGTGTATTTCATCGTACGGGATACCGGGAGGAAGACCTTGTAGATTACGACACGCGAAATCTGAAATTAGCTGGTGCATTTCACTATAAACTACAGCCTGACTTGCAGTTGATTTTTGCCTCAAGCTTTGGGACAGGAACTACTGTGTATCAGGGAGACAATCGTTATAGCTTAAAAAATATACTATTTTTTCAAAACCGCATCGAACTTCAAAAAGAAGATAAATTTTTTATTCGTGCTTATGCAACTCATGAGGATGCAGGGGATTCATATGATGCTGTATTTACTGCTTTCAGGGTTCAGGAAAACCGAAAAAGTAATGTTGATTTTACCAGAGACTACCGGGATTACTGGCGCAATGAAATCGTACCGCGTGTGGAAGCACTACCAGGATTTCCAGAATCAGAACTGATTGTTGATCCCACTACCGGTGATATAGAACTCATTTATGACTTTGATCTGGCCAATCAGATCATTGATGCCAATCAGGACCTCATGCAGCAATGGCACGACGAAACAAGAAGTGTTGCAGATGATCGCTATCTGGAACCCGGGACGTCTGAGTTTGAAGCGCTGTTCAATGATATTACATCAAGGCCTATAACTGAGGGAAGAGGTACAAGACTTATTGATCGCTCTTCTTTGTATCACATACATGGAGAATACAAGTTTACTCCAGCTTTTGGCGATATCATTGTAGGTGCCAATGCAAGACAGTATCGCCCCATATCAGAGGGATCTATCTTCAGTGATACACTACAGATTAGACGTAGGCAGCAACCTGATGGATCTGTACTCTCAGATACAACACGTAAAACCATTACAAATTTTGAATTTGGTATATACGCAGGTATGGAAAAAGTCATCAATCAGTGGCGTTTCAATGCTACGTTCAGAATGGATAAAAACGAAAATTTCGATTTCCTGTTTTCACCAGCTGCATCAGCGGTATATACCATGAACTCCAAAAATATATTCCGTCTATCGCTAGCATCAGCTGTCAGAAATCCCACCCTGGCTGACCAGTATCTTCTTTATAATGTAGGAAGGGCTATCCTACTGGGAAACCTATCAGGTTTTGAGCGTCTGGCTACTCCTGAATCTTTTATCAACTTTTCTCAGGCAGGACTAGATTCGGAAAGACTGGAATATTTTGATGTAGATCCCATCCAACCCGAAAAAGTCAGGACCATCGAGATAGGCTATCGTGGAACATGGTGGCAGCGAATGTATGTAGATGCCAGCTATTACTACAGTCTTTACACCGATTTTATCGGTTACAACCTAGGACTCTCGGTAAGGTTCGATGAAAGATTTGCGCTTCCCCGTAGTGTCCAGGCTTATCGTATTGCAGCAAATGCCCGCGACAATGTTACCACCCAGGGATTTGCCGTAGGAGTAAATTATTATTTTCCCAATGGACTGGCTCTGAATGGTAACTACTCCTGGAATAGACTCAACACAGATTCTGACGATCCTATTATACCAGCTTTCAACACACCCGAACATAAATTCAATCTGGGTATTTCTGGTAGGAACATGCAGATTGCAGGAATTGAAAATATCGGTTTTAATATAAACTATAAATGGATTGAAGGGTTCCTTTTTGAAGGTTCACCTCAATTTACAGGATTTGTACCTACTTACGATATGGTAGATGCACAGATTAATAAATTCTTTCCTAATCTTCATAGTACGCTGAAGATCGGAGTTACAAATCTGCTCAACAACGAACAATTCCATGTATATGGAGGCCCTAGAGTCGGTCGTCTGACATATATCTCATGGCTGATAGAATTGGATCAATTATAACCTGTAAGTACAACTTAAATATTGTATTTTACTCATCTAATAGAAGTATTATGAAAAAGCTTTTACCCTTATTGTTCACCTTTTTTGCGCTCTTAAGCATATTATATGCTCAAGATGGTGCTAGATATCAGGATGAAATCTTCGATGAAGTTTCTGTTACTTCAGATGTATTGTATGCAGTCAATCTGAGTATTCTCCGGGGAGTTCCGGAAATTGACTCATTATACCTAGACGTATATGAACCTGCAGGCGATACAATGGACAACAGACCTCTGATTCTGATCACACATACAGGAAATTTTCTTCCTCCCATCCTCAATGGGTCTCCATTTGGTACTAAAACAGATAGCGCTAATGTAGAATTTGCCAAGCGTCTGGCTAAGCTGGGCTACGTGGTAGCATCTTTCGAATACAGATTGGGATGGAATCCCCTTCCTTCGGCACCTGATGAAGTACGTCGACGTACCATTCTCCAAGCGGCCTATCGCGGATTCCAGGATACACGCACAGCGGTAAGATTCTTCCGCATGACAGAAGCCGAAATGGATAATCCTTATGGCGTTGATGTAAACAGAATTGCCGTAGGCGGTATTGGTACAGGAGGTTATTGTGCTTTGGGGGCAGCTTACCTGGACACGCTTTCGGAGATTCGACTAGAGAAGTTCATCGACCTGAGTAATCCTACAAATCCTGCTCCCTATGTCATTCCAGAGCGAGATGGCAACTTTGATGCTACAGACACCACTGTTCTCAATCTAGGCAACCATCCAGGTTATTCATCAGATTTCAATGTCGTATTTCACATGGGGGGAGCCATGGGAGATTCATCCTGGATTCAAAGTGGAGGGATCCCATCAATCTCCATGCACGGTATCAATGATCCTTATGCTCCCTTTAATATAGGAAATGTCATTGTTCCCACTACAGGAGATATTGTCATACCCACTGCTGCAGGAGGAGGAAAAGTTGCAGAAATGAATAATCGAAATGGCAATAACCAAATTTTCATAGATGCGGGACTGGATGATGAGATCACACAAATAGCCAACCAACAAAACGAAGGACTCGAAGGATTGTTTGCCTTTAATTTTGAAGAACCACCAGCAGATAATCAATGTGTTACATCTATCCCCGGATTCCCCGTTTCGGAGGGAGAAGTAAATTCAGGCCCATGGTCCTGGTACAATGAAGCTGTATATATTGCTAGTTGGAATGCTTTTTTTCAGGAAGAAATTGCTGCTGGTGAGAATATCACCGGAGAAGAAGAAAACTGCTCAGAGTTGCTGGAGAGTGCACCGAATGAAGCATCTTTCGCAAAATCTTATGTTGATACTTGTATCCAATATCTCAAACCCAGGTTACAACTTGTATTCGAAAACGTAGGCGATACGACTTCGACACGTACCATCAGGGATATCCTTGCATCCAGATTGACAATATTTCCCAATCCTGCTGAGGGATCTTTTACTATTCGCCTGGATGATTCCCAGAATATCCTCAAGAAAGTATGGTTGTATAATGTTGCAGGTAAAGAAGTATTCCGTAGTCCTGTACTGCAAACTCAGAATTATACAATCCCTAAAGGCAGTCTTCCTCCGGGCATGTACATGGCCAGGATACAGGCAAATGAAGGTATAACCATCAAAAAAGTACTTCTTAAATAGAAATTTTTATAGTCTTTTCAGATCAGTTAAAGACTTTTATATTGACGTCCACCGGCATTTAACAGCCGGTGGTTTTTATTTATTGAAAATTCAAGGGATAAATCCTACATTTGCGAAGAATTTATGAGAACCTGTCTAATCTGTAGCGTAAAAAATGAAAATATCTGCAAAAGACGTCAACAAGCTCCGCCAGGCTACTGGAGCTGGTATGATGGACTGTAAAAAAGCCCTGACAGAAGCTGAAGGGGACTTTGACAAAGCTGTGGAAATCCTTCGTAAGAAAGGCCAGAAAGTATCTGCCAAGCGCGCTGACCGCGAGGCAAAAGAAGGTGCTATTTTTGTACATGCCAATGAATCAGGCACAGAGGCTACACTGATTGAGCTGAACTGTGAAACTGACTTCGTAGCCAGAAACGAGGATTTCCAGGAGCTTGGCAATCAAATCGTAGCCCTGGCGGGAAAAGAACAACCTGGAGACCTCGAATCACTGAAAAGCCTTAAGTTAAGTGGCAAACCTATTGATGAAGCATTAACTGAAGCGATAGGTAAAATTGGAGAAAAAATTGATTTAACTAAGTATGAGGTTGTGAAAGGTGATAGAGTAGTTACCTATATTCACCCAGGTGCAAGAATCGGCGTAGCTGTTGCTTTCAAAAGTGTTAATGGAGAGGGAGTAGAAGAAGTAGGAAGAAATGTCGCCATGCAAATTGCTGCCATGAATCCTGTTGCCATAGATAAAGATGGTGTTCCTCAGGAGTTGGTAGATAAAGAATTGGAAATCGGTCGCGAACAAGCAAAAAATGAAGGGAAACCTGAAAAAATCCTGGACAAAATCGCCATGGGTAAAGTCAATAAATTCTATAAGGAAAATACATTACTCAATCAGGAATTTGTCAAAGACACCTCTAAAACTGTGCAGAAATACATCCAAGACGCATTGGGAAAAGATGTAACCGTCGCAGATTTCAAACGAATGCAGTTAGGCGTAAACTAATATCAAAGGAGAGTGCAAGACTCTCCTTTTTTTCTCTATATTTCAATAATTTAATTAATTTACACTTCCATCATATACGGTGCGATCTATCCATCAAGCATACGGTACATGCATTTACTAAAATACAAACGAATCTTGCTTAAACTCAGTGGGGAGGCTCTGGTAGGGAAACAATCATACGGCATAGACCATGAAACGCTCTTTCGCTATGCAGAGCAAATCAAGGAGATCTGGGAAATGGGGACTGAGATAGCGATCGTTGTAGGAGGGGGAAATATATTCCGTGGTCTACAGGGCTTTAAATCTACTGGGATGAATCGTGCACATGGAGATTATATGGGAATGCTGGCCACTGTCATCAATGGTATGGCCATGCAGGACGCCCTGGAACAACTCCACGTACAGGTCCGCCTGCAATCGGCTATCCCTATGGATAAGATTTGTGAGCCCTATATTCGCCGCAAAGCCATACGGCATCTTGAAAAAGGACGTGTTGTCATCTTTGGAGCAGGTACCGGAAACCCCTTTTTTACTACAGATACTGCTGCCAGCCTTCGCGCTATCGAGATAGATGCAGATGTAGTTCTCAAGGGTACTCGCGTAGATGGTGTGTATACCGCTGATCCGGAAAAAGACGCAAATGCTCAGAAATTTGATGAAATTTCTTTCGCTGATGTACTTAGCAACCGGCTAAATGTGATGGATATGACTGCTTTTACCCTCTGTCAGGAAAATAAGCTTCCCATTGTCATATTTAATATCAATGAACCCGAAAATCTAAAGCGCATCCTGCTAGGAGAAACAGTCGGAACCTTGGTAACCTGACGGAGTACTACCTGATTTAATCAGGTATAAGCTTCATTGCGTTGAGACGGTAGACTTTTTCCAGCACATCCTCAGGCAGACCTAGTCCGTATAGAGGCCAATGATAACTAGAAACATGATGTGCATAAAAATGCTCATCATATGTTTCCAGTATGCGAAAAGTTGTTTCATACATCTGCTCACGTAACCCCATATCTGTACCGTACACGATCTGATCCTGATAATCGATAAAAAACTGTCGCGTTTTCCTGGGAGTAGGTGCTATCTCTCCAAATCTAGCCCCTATATCTGAATAGAGATTGGGATATTGACCCAAGTGTGCTCCTATTTTGTCCAAATCATAGCTACAATTGGCGAGATGGCAGGCGATACTATCCGAAAGGTATAGATGAAAGATTGATATGGCCCTCTCTACTAAGGGTTGCTATAGCTACCAAAAACATCTGTTGCTTTGAAATCCATTGCTGCCACTTGTCTGTAATTTCCTGGTATACCCTTCCCCTCTTGATATTCGAATTTGTTAATTAAATTTTTCTCTTATCATTATTTTTGAAAATTAAGTGTTAAATTAAGCAAAATAATTGGTTTCAATTTAAGTGAATGAAACGTCGACTATTCATTATACATGGAATCAAACTCTTTTCAGTATGTAGTAGCTTACTCTTGGTAGAAGCCTGTTCAACGGCTCAATCAGATCGAAGCAAATCGACCATGAATCCTAATGATCCATGCTCTGATCTTTCAGGCGTAACCGAAGCCGACATCAAGGCACGTGAAGGGCTTGGCTATGTTGCCCAGTCGCCTCAGACTCATCAATACTGCAACAATTGTAAACACTGGCTACCACCTCAAAATGATAATCCTTGTGGAAACTGTCTTCTGTTCAAAGGACCTGTCCATCCTGAAGGTTACTGCACTTATTGGGAAACCGTTGATACCCATTGATCACTATTAAGCTCTCTCATCATATTTTTTACGACAAGTACCTGGTTTTTACCCTCAGATTGATCTATTTTATTTACCCATTTGGCATCTTCTGTCATATCGAGTCTTTCTCTTACACCCTCTACCATGGCCAGTTGATAGATTTTTTTGTCCATAATACCGGCTTGTTCTGCTAGCTCAAATAACTTATTCAATTTATCCTGATAGTAACTTGCCACGAATACATAATCTCTCAAGAAATCTCTTTTCCCAATGGATTCTTCTTCAAAAAAACCCTCTTTTTCTAATATAGCAAACAACTCCAATGAAGCTCCAGTCCCAGAGCTTAATATGGCCTTGTGAAACCAGGGATTTTCGTGATCTTTTTCCATCAAATTTGCCATTGCTTGAAGTGCCTTTGAATCATCAAATTCTCCAAGACTCAATGCCAGTTGCAGCCTTACCTGGATTGAAGTATCCTCTACCCTATTGATCAATGCACTAAGATGCTGAGCATCTCCTTCTGCCAATGCGATCGCATGTCTACGAACGGAAGGATGTGGATCAGTCAGTGCCTGCTTGATATCCTTAGACTCAAGCGCTGAAAGCGCCTGCAATGAATACATAGCATGGAGCCGGGTCTGTGGCCTGGGATGATCTAGTAATGCAGTAAGATAAGGTACTATAAAGCTATCCTGTTGTTGGACGATCACTCGCTGAGCGGTAAAACGCCACCAACCATTTTCATAGGTGAGGTACTCACTTAATTCCTGCATGGAGGAATGATCAAATTGAGGAGTTGGGGAAGTGGGATGTTGAATGGAATCTGGCACAATCCGGTAAATTCGACCTTTATCCATACCCTTGTAAAAATCCATTTCTGCTTTCAAATCTTCGGGGATAGATAAAGGCGTCTCTATATGCTGGCGATACATATCCAGGATGTATAGATTCCCATCTGGGCCTGAGTAAAAGTTAACGGGTCTAAACCAGGGGTCAGCCGACACCAGAAACTCACGGGTTTGTTCACGTGGGCCTCTATGTGCAGTAAATGGTAGTTGACCTGGGTGGCGAGAGATGACATCGCGATGCACGAGGTTACCTGCCACATCTCCGATAAATACAGAACCATAAAACTCATCTGGGAAGGCATCCCCTTGATATACAGTAGTACCAGTAGCGCCCGTAAAATTGTTGGCAGCGTACTCTATGCGATCCAGACCGTGTTCATGATAGGTAGCCTGTCGCCTTCTCGTACGCTCTTCCCGCCAGTATGGCGGTGTAGTAAGCTGAAACATCACAGGATCATGATCCGATATTTGTTCTACAGCTTCTGTAGAGGGAAGCTGATTATGGCGGTGCAGATAGCGCCAGGGAATCATAATCTGACGTATATGCAGAGAATTCTGTGTAGCGAAACGATTTCCCCAGTCGTCAATGCCCTGTCCAAACTGTGTGGGGCCTGCCGCCACTTCAAACTGAAGTGTATCCAGGCGGAAACGGAAGTCTCCACCATTAACCACCAGGGTATCCTGCTTAGGCAGCAGAGGGCTAGTAATCTTACCAGCCTGACCAAAATTACTGGCATAGATCCAGTTGTCTATATTGAATCTGAGATTGGTGATCTGAGCCTCGGAATTATTTTCAAAAAAACCCGTAAATAGTATCTCTTTTACATCTGCACGAAAATCTCCAGTAGTATCCTTGAGGTACAAAATATCTGGGGCAGCTGTTACAATGATCCCTCCATCCCATGGCAATACACTGGTAGCTTCCATCAGTTTGTCTGCAAATACAGTACTGTGGTCTATCTGTCCATCACCATTGCGGTCTTCGAGTACTTTTATCTGGCTCTTTTGTTTCCCAAGTGCTGGTTTATAGGGATAATCAGGCATTTCTACTACATAAACCACACCCTTTTCATCTACGACCATCTCTACTGGATCCTTTACATAAGGCTCAGCAGCAAATAACTCTATGCTAAATCCTTCACGCAGGATAAAACGCCTCATCGCTTCCTCAGGACTTAATGCTTGAGTATAGTGAGTATCCTGGCATCCACTGATAAATAGTATTGTAATGAGAGTTATTAGTAATCTTGCATTTAACATCATACCATTGAAGTTTTAAGTCATTTTGCAATGTTCAATTTATTGATTTGTCTGGCAACCTCCTGGATGATCATTCCTTCCACCTCAGGCGACCATGTGCTGGCCAGACCATATACATGCATGGATAAATGCCCTTCATAGCCTCCCTCTTCCAGTATACGGACCGTTGGAATGTAAGCCATAACATCATTAGCATAGGCAACTACAAACAGTCGGGGACTCAACTCATTTTTCAAACGTATAGCATATCCTACAACCACCTCACCTCCTAATGATACCACAGGCTGATTTCCAATTTTCCATATCTGAATGGGATAATAGGGATAATTGGGGGGAATTTTGCGATTATTTTTCCTCGCTTGTAGCCATCGCTCAGCCCAATTGCGGGAATAGGTAGTTATCTTCTCTGATCTGATCATAGCCTGAAGCTCTTCAGGATCAGGGGAATCACTCAGAGGCAAAGAAATTTCTTCATAAGATGCCGAAAAAACTGGTGGTTGCTCCTCCATTTGTTCATCCAAAACACGAGAGACAGAAGCTGCCAGCGTCCGACCATACTGCTCAGCTAGCTGAATACTTCTTCTGGGCAAGGGATTCTGATCACCTGCACAGCCTGCAAAAAATAAGGCCAGAGCTTTGGGGTAGCGTTTTTCCAGTTCTATTTGTGCAAATCCTGCATAGTCCCCGGACCACTCATAACTACTCAGCGTCGTAGCATGGCATGCATAACCGAAGACGATGGCATTAACCTTCCCATTTATACCTGTAACCTTGATGACAGGTACACTGTGATCTACTGGACCTTTGAGTTCAGACACCTGAAGTATCTCAGCCTCTGTATTATTGCGACGGTTTACTGCAAAACGGCATACCCCATTACCTGTAAATACTCTTGCAGTTTTCATCTTTTTTGATGCCTTCAGCACAGCATTAACCATCTTATCCTCCAGCAACAAGGAATATTGCTCGATCATATCAGCCTGCGATTCATCCAGGTCATACATATCCCAGAGGGCATTCCTGAGAACAGGGCCGGTATGTGTATGCGAACTGGTCAACATGATCTGAGATCTTTGAATTCCCAGTTCATCCATGATACGTTCACTCACTTTTTGGGATATATTTCGCGGTAGCCCCAACAAATCTGCAGCCACAAATACAGCTTTTTCTCCTTGATGATCTTCCAGTACCAATGCTTTTATCCATAAATGGTGAAGCTTACCTTCGGCAGGATGATCGCGGTGTGCATATCCAGCCATCCACATACCTTTCGTTGGAGTAATATTTGATTTGAAAACACCAGCTTTCCAGGTGTCAGCTTGTGAAAATGAAAAAATGTAACTTAATATAAGAATTGCAAGAAATGTAAAACGCCTGATCATGTTTACTCCAGTTATGATACATATCTCTTAATTTAAGAAACATGAAGCACAAAAGGTAATATATAAAGGACCTAAATGGAAATATGTCTTCTTTGAATCTGAATATCCCGATAGGATTCAATCCCCCAAGAAAGACGTTCAATATATTTCCTTAGATACAGATTCAAACCGGCATAAATACATATTTAATAGACCACTAATTTTGAAATGGTCTATTTATTACTGATTTCATGGTAGATATATTTAATTGAAACCGACTAAGATCAGGCTAATTTCAATTGCAACTATATGGTTAGAAGGCCATTTTCTTTCTTTATTTTGACCATAAATTGTTTAAAATTTTTAGTACATTAGTCTCTGCATATATCAACAACTATTGCTACTTAACTTACACGAACAATTACACGAACAACCCTATGCTCTCCTGTACCAACAATTTCAAGGTAGCCTGTACCCTGTTTTTAATCATTTTTCTATTCATAGCAGGATGTAATAAGCCCCGGCAGATTCGACAACCTAAGATCAAAAAAATCGATTCGATAATAGCCAGACGCATCGCAGATTCACTAACACAAGCCATCCCCTTTAAGGTAGGAGAAGGCCTGAAGCTCTCGCTTTGGGCATCGGATTCACTGGTAGCGGACCCCATCGGACTCAGTGTAGATGATCAAGGTCGTGCGTATATCACCCGTACTAACCGCCAGAAAAATTCTGAATTTGATATTCGTGGGCACATGAATTGGGCTACAGCCTCCATTAGCTGGAAAACTCCAGAAGACCGAAAAACTTTCCTGCATCAGGAATTTTCGCCAGATAGCAGCGATAAACGCACCTGGCTCAAGGATCTGAATAAAGACAGCATCCACGACTGGCGGGATCTTGCTGTGGAACAGGAAGAAATTTATCGCATCGAAGATCAGTCTGGCAATGGATTTGCTGACTTTTCACAACTATACATCAGAGATTTTCACGATGAGATAACTGATGTTGCTGGGAGTGCCCTACCTGTAGGAGATGATGTATTTGTAACGGTAGGACCTGATACCTGGCGTCTCAGAGACAACGATGGAGATGGCATGGCTGATGAAAAGACCTCTATTAGTCATGGGTACAATGTTCACGTGGGTTTTAGTGGACATGGTATGTCCGGATTGATTCAGGGACCTGATGGTAAAATCTACTGGTCAGTAGGCGATATAGGCTTTCACGTAGAAGACCAGGATGGACGTACATGGGCTTATCCCAATCAGGGAGCTATCCTGAGATGCAACCCCGATGGTAGCGATTTTGAGGTATATGCGGCAGGATTGAGAAATACCCACGAGTTTGTATTTGATAAATATGGTAATATTATTAGTGTAGACAACGATGGAGACCATCCGGGCGAAGAAGAACGACTGGTATACATCGTTCGTGGATCGGATGCAGGTTGGCGTGCCAACTGGCAATATGGTAAGTACACCGATCCCGATAACAATGGGTATAAGGTCTGGATGGATGAAGACATGTATAAACCCCGATTTGAAGGACAGGCAGCTTATTTTATTCCTCCTATTATCAATTATCACAGTGGTCCAGCTGGTATGATCTACAATCCGGGTACAGCGCTAGGTGAAAAATGGAAAGATAAATTCTTTATCGCAGAATTTACTGGTTCCCCAGCCAGATCCAGTGTGTTTGCCTTTGATTTGAAACCCAAAGGAGCAGGATTTGGATTTGTGGGAGAAGAAGAAGTGTTAAATGGCATACTCGCGACCGGACTTGATGTGGGACCTGATGGAGCTTTTTACGTTGCGGACTGGATCGATGGATGGGGAACTAAAAACTATGGCAGAATATGGAAACTCGATGTTGAAGACGCTGAAAAACATGCTCTGAGAGCAGAAGTAGAGATTCTGATAAAAGGGGACTTTGCAGAAAAATCTTTTGCTGAACTGGGTCAACTTCTGGGACATGAGGATATGCGGGTACGTATGAAAGCACAGTTTGAACTGGTTGAGCGAGGTGATGAGGGTAAGGAAGTCTTCCTGTCTACGATGGAACCGAATCATGATCAGCTTGCTCGCATACATAGTATTTGGGGTATCGGTCAACTCGCCCGTATGAACAACCTGGATCATGCAAATGTATTGGTTGACTTGTATAAAGACCATGATGCAGAAATCCGTGCTCAGGCTGCCAAAATCATTGGAGATGTAAAATATAAGGAATCACGTACCCAATTGATCCCTCTGCTGAAAGATGAATCCGATCGTGTGAAGTTCTTCGCAGCAGAGGCTATCGGTAGAACCAACTGTCAGGAAGGACTTATGCCAATTATTAAAATGCTGGAAGCCAACGATGATCAAGATATCTATCTTAGGCATGCAGGTTCATACGCCATGGCGGAGTTGGCTCAGGCAGATTTCCTGATCGATACCGAAGAGCATCCGCTTTTACAGTTACATGAGCATCCCTCCAGGGCACTGAGAATTGCCGCTGTGATCACTCTGCGAAAGCTACGCCATTGGGCAATTGCTCGCTACCTGAAAGATGAAGATGAATACATCGTTACTGAAGCTGCCCGTGCGATCAATGATGATTTATCTATCGAAGAGGCGCTTCCGGATCTGGCTCAGCTACTTGCCACCACATCATTTACCCATGAAGCATTAATCAGAAGAGCAATCAACGCCAATCTGCGAGTAGGTCAGGATGAAAATCTCAATATTCTGGCAGATTATGCCATGAACCCAAAGGCTCCTGAAGCTATGCGTGCCGAAGCCATTTCCTGTATCGGGGTCTGGGCAAAGCCCTCAGTACTAGATAGAGTAGACGGACGCTATAGAGGAGAGGTTAAACGTGATCCGGTCATCGCACAGAATGCGCTGAAATCTATCATACAACCCTTATTCGCCTCCAACAACAGCATGATTCAGGAGGCTACAGCCACAGCTACTGGCAAATTGGGACTGCAAGCAGGTGCAACAGCACTTTTTGAATTGTTTACAAGTCGCGTAAGCTCCGAAGTAAAAATTGCATCCCTGCAAGCCCTATCAACGCTGGAAAGTCAAACGCTGGGAGAAGCAA
This sequence comes from uncultured Bacteroidia bacterium, assembly GCA_964468435.1. Classification (GTDB taxonomy): domain Bacteria; phylum Bacteroidota; class Bacteroidia; order J057; family J057; genus JBCCTX01. Next base: position 128,199 of record CAYXVE010000003.1, read on the forward strand.
TGCAGATAGCTCTTGAGGATGTTGATGCTGCTGTAAGAAAAGAAGCTCTAAGTATGATCCCTCAACTTGAGTTGGCTGCGGAAGAAAAAGTATCCCTGCTGTCTTCCTTGCTGGGAAATAGCACCATGGACGAACAACAAGCTGTACTAACAGCCCTGGGCACAATTAATTCTCAGGAAACCCTTGATCTGCTCAGCAGGCAACTAGACAAGTTCATAGCAGGAGACCTGGAGGCAGAACTTTCACTGGAACTAATAGAAGCCATCGAAACGATGGATGATCCTCAGCTCAACGAAAAATGGGAAGATTTCCAGGCTTCTATCCCACAGGATCAACCATTAGCAGTATATAAAAGTGCTCTATACGGTGGGAATCCACGTGCGGGAAGACGTATATTTTACCGCAATGCTGCGGCGCAGTGCGTCAGATGCCATGCTATAGGAGACTATGGAGGCGATGTAGGCCCCAAGCTCTCCAATATCGCCAACGAGCTTACTCGTGAGCAACTCCTGGAATCATTGGTCGATCCGAGTGCCCGGATCAGTCCTGGCTATGGAGTGGTTTCCATAGCACAAAAAAATGGAATGCGTATCAGCGGAACCCTGATCGACGAAACAGCCAGTGAGATGGCCATCAAAACCAGTAGTGGGGCTAAGGAAAAAATTCTTAAAAGTGAAGTTGAAGCTGTTCAGGAAGGACCATCGAGTATGCCGCCTATGGGCACGATTCTTAGCCGGCGAGAACTGCGAGATCTCGTCGCATTTTTGAGTGAATTGAAAGTGTAAATATTGTCATCAAACTTGATAACACATGACTACCTTACTACCAATGACTAAGCCATTACAGGCATGTTTGTATTTACTGGCGTTATGGATACCTCTTGCCTGCAACCAACCCGACAACTCTCCCAGGAAAATTGAATTACTTTTTCTGGGACACGATGATACTCATCACTATTCAGAAAAGTATGCTCCTTTATTGGCTTCCTATTTATCCCATAAAGGTATCAACCTAACTTATACTTCCACACCGTCTTCTTTGAATCCCGAAAATTTAGCACTGTACGACGGATTGATCATCTATGCCAATCACGATAGCATTACCATAGACCAAGAATCAGCTTTACTGGATTTTGTAAAAAGTGGGAAGGGCTTTATTCCCATCCACTGCGCCAGTTACTGTTTCAGAAATTCGGAGAAATACGTAGACCTGGTTGGAGCACAGTTTAAATCGCATGAGACCGGGACCTTTACGGCTGAAATTACTCAGCCAAACCATCCTATTACAAAAGATCTGGAACCCTTTGAAACCTGGGACGAGACCTATGTTCACACCTTGCACCATGAAGACCGCACCATTCTGATGGAACGGGTAGAAGGCGATCACCGCGAACCCTGGACATGGACCCGTAACTATGGAAAAGGTAGGATATTCTACACGGCCTACGGCCATGACGAGCGCACCTGGAATCACTCAGGATTTCACCAACTGATATACCATGGTATCCTCTGGGCTGTAGGAGATAAGGTAAAATCCCGCTGGAATAAACTGAATATGCCAACCCAGGTTTATAAAGCTGCTGACAACATTGCCAACTATGAACAACGTCCTGTACCCTTGCCTTTCCAGGAACCCCTTGCTCAACCTGAATCAGAGAAGCTCATACAGATTCCTACAGGTTTTGAATTGGAAGTGTTTGCCACAGAACCTGATATCATTAACCCTATTGCTTTTTCATGGGATGAAAAGGGTAGACTTTGGGTTATTGAGACAGTGGATTATCCCAATGAAGTTAATCCGGGGAATATGGGTGATGATCGTATCAAAATCTGTGAGGATACAGATAATGATGGTCGGGCAGACAAATTTACCGTATTTGCCGACAGTCTGAACATTCCTACCAGTCTTGTTTTCTCCAATGGAGGTGTTATCGTGTCCATGGCTCCACATTTTCTCTTCCTCAAAGATACAGATGGAGATGACCGTGCAGATGTAAAAGAAATATTGATATCGGGATGGGGAACCTTTGATACACATGCAGGCCCTTCAAATCTACGCTATGGTTTTGACAATCAGATCTGGGGAACTGTAGGATATTCCGGATTTAATGGAAACATTGCTGGAAAAGATTTTGAATTCGGACAGGGATTTTATCGCTTTCATCCCAATGGGACAAATTTCGAGTTCCTAACCCGCACAAGCAACAATACCTGGGGCCTGGGTTTTTCTGAAACCTTTGATGTGTTTGGTTCTACCGCTAATAATGCTCATAGCTGGTACATGGGCATTCCTAACAGATATTTTGAAGGCATTGAAGGAATAGAAAAAACGGGTAGTAAAAAAATTGCTTCGTATTACCCCTATCATCCTATTACTCAAAACTACCGTCAGGTAGATGTATTTGGGGGATTTACAGCTGCTGCCGGACATAGCTTATATACAGCACGTTCATTCCCCAAAGAGTACTGGAACCGCATTGCCTTTGTTGCGGAACCTACGGGACATTTGCTGGCGAGAGGTGTTCTGGAAAAAGATGGTGCTGGCTTTGTCACAAGAGATGGTTGGAACGTACTGGCCAGTTCAGATGAATGGGTATCACCCGTACATGCAGAAGTAGGCCCCGATGGAGCATTATGGATAGCCGACTGGTACAACTTCATCATACAGCACAACCCTACTCCGACTCCTGAACGTGGTGGATATCAAGCAGAAACCGGCAGGGGCAATGCCCATCTCAATCCCTTACGCGACCGGGAACACGGCCGGATCTATCGCCTAGTTTACAAGGATGCTCCCCAGTACCAAAGACCTTCCCTGCGTCCTAATGATCCCAAAGGTCTGATAAAAACCCTTAAAAACGACAACCTGCATTGGCGACTTACAGCACAACGTCTATTAGTAGAGAGAGGTCAGCAGGATGTATTACCACCCTTGTACAAACTGGTGGAAAACACCTCCACAGATGCAATAGGTATCAATGGAGGAGCTATCCATGCCCTGTGGACGCTGCATGGACTGGGCGCTTTATCTGGTCAGAATGAAGAAGCCATGCAAGTAGCATATAAAGCACTAGCACATCCTTCAGCAGGAGTACGTAAAGCTGCTGTACAGGTACTACCACCCAGCTTTGAAAGCCGGAATGCATTACTAAAATCTGAAATTATTCACGATCCCAATCCTCACACGCAGCTAGCTGCGCTGCTTGCCCTGGCAGACATGCCCTCCGACCAGAAAGCTGGTCAACAGCTTTTTCAACTCAGTCAGTCCGATGAAATTGCCAGAGATCTGTGGCGATCACAAGCACTATATATCGCAGTTCATACCCATGTGAAGGGATTTTTAGAGGCATACCAGCATGATCCCAATGCAATTACCTATGAGATTCCTACAGAAGAAAATAAATCCTCAATCCCTTCATTCTGGAGAAAATGGGATCATCCCGGTGAAATTACTGCCGATTGGGAAACCATCCGCTTTCCCGGTAAATGGGAAAACTCTGAGCTGCCGGATTTTGATGGTGCAGTGGCTTTATACCGCTCCTTTAGCCTCGACCAAATACCTTCATCTGCATCTATCCACCTGGGCAAGATCGGACAATCCAACTTTGTCCATGTTAATGGTGAATTTGTATTGGAGACCAGAAATGATCCCAATATGCTCCGTGAAACCGAAATCCCGGTGAATAAACTAGACCGTGGCAACAACTACATCATTATGCGTGTAGAAGACCGAAAAGGAGCAGGAGGCTTGCTGGGACCTGCTGAAGAAATGTACCTCATGATAGATGAACAAAAGATCCCCCTCGATGGAGCATGGAAGTATTATGTGATAGAAAAATACAACCGGGGAATCAATGAATCTGAGATACGCAGTGGTAAAGAATTGGCAGCGCGCTTCGCCGCTTATTATGATCAATCAGATAAGCCTGATGATGATGAAATTACCAACACTAGAGACGAGGATGCAATCCGGGTCTCTCTGAAAGTCATCCGCAACCAAATGAAGTACGATCAGCAGGAGTTGGTGGTGGAAGCAGGAAAAAAAGTGATCATTGAATTTGAAAATACCGATTTGCTTCAACACAACTTGTTGATCATACAACCTGGTAGCCTCGAACGTGTAGGCAAAGCAGCGGATAAACTGGCACAAGCTGTAGACGGAATGGGAAAGGAATATATACCCGATATGCCTGAGGTAATGTATGCCAGCGGCTTACTAGATCCAGGGAAGAAAGTACTGCTTCGCTTCACTGCCCCGGAAGAGCCAGGAAATTACCCCTTTGTCTGTACTTTTCCCGGGCACTGGCGGACAATGAACGGAATCCTGAAAATCGTAGATAGGCAAAACGAAGCTTTGTAATATTCGAAATAAGGAGTTGTCTCCAAAGGCTATTGCTACTGAACGTCGTTGGAAACAAGCTCATGATCTCTGAAAATGAGTGTAAAATTTGTGGGCTAAGACAATAGATCTTTGAGACAACCCTAGCCTGTATTTACTCTTCTTCTTCTTTCTCAATCACTATTGCAGCTACATCTATATCGGATGCATTAAAATAGCCCAATCCATAATCATTGGGATCATCTACATTGCGGATATTTCCGCGTATAGGCGCTGGTGGGGGATCAAATAATCCCCCTATAAAAGCTGTCTGTTCAAAAAGAACTGCCAGAAAATCATAGTAAGACTCTGTAATGGATAATTGCTGTACCTGGACACTATCGCCTGGCCTCATTTCTCCCCGAAATATCTCTACATCAATCACAAATTCACCTATGAAGTCGTCTCTGGCAAATGCCAAATCTTCAGGATCACCCACTAATTTATCATTTATAAAGACTTTCCAGCGATAGAAATTGCGTTCATCCTGAGGTTCACGTGCTGAGAGCAATAGGGTATAATCACGTGTTCCATCCTCTTCGGGTTCTTCATCAGGATCTACCAGCTCATAGTCCAGGGCTGTAATATCACTCACCGCAGTAATTAATTCTGCATCTGAACGATATTGCCTCCCATCCGGGAGGATAATATCCAATGTATAGGCTTTGCCTACCTCTCCAGGTATATAGGTGTAGTATACGCCTGGTAATGTGTCTACCATAGCTAATTGATCTTCGCGTCCCTGATCATCTCTAAGAATGACCTGTGCGTCTGTAACAGGAGGAGGTAAGGTTGTCTCAAAATACTGTGTCGAGTAAGTCAACTTGACTGTTTGGGGACCAGGCAATGTTGTAATACTACCTTCGACTACCAGACGAGGCTCTTCATCTGGTACATCGATTTCGATCACATCTTCACAACCCGCCATGAGGAATGATAGAAACCATAATGATATTGTATATATATTGAAATATTTCATAGTTGAAAACTATCAGGGATATGTTTAAAAAGGATTAAAAACTAAAGTTCCAGGTAATGTAGGGGATTGGTGCAGCAAAAATAGAAAGCCGAACGGCTTCATTGATATTGGGATTATCTTCATTCTGGCGGAAAAAGACAGAATAGTAATTTCTCCTGCCATAGGCATTGTAAACCCCAAAACTAAGGCTATGTTCAAGTTTCTTGTCTGGTTTGGTCAGATCCACGTTAGCAGACAGGTCTATCCGGTGGTAGGCTGGTGTCCGAGCTCCGTTGCGATTATCATAATTAGGGGGTGAGAAGTTCTCATAAAAGTAGCGGGCATTAGGATAGGTAACAGCCCTCCCTGACATGTATGCAAAATTGGAGGAAATATCCCATTTAGGTGAAAGTTGATAACTCAACACAAGAGATAGATCATGAAGCTTATCATAATTAGACGGATAAAATTCATTATTATTAATGTCATCTACCTGGCGTTCCGTACGGGATAAGGTATATCCTAGCCAACCGGTAAATTTACCTTTACTTTTTCGGATTAATATTTCCATACCATAGGCTCTACCTCTTCCTGTCAGAAGTTCTGTTTCAATCGTATTATTGAAAAGCAGTTCTGCTCCATCTTTATAGTCCAGTAGATTGTCAAAATCCTTATAAAATACTTCCAAGGAAGTTTCATACTTATTATCATAGAAATTGCGAAAATAGCCTACTGCCCACTGATCCACGGTAGCAGGGTCTATATAAGCTCCGCTAGGTTTCCATACATCCAGAGGGGTTGCAGAAGTGGTATTGGATACCAAATGGATATATTGACGAATGCGGTTGTAGCTAGCTTTGACAGACTGTTTTTCGTCGATGACGTAGTTGATTGCCAGACGAGGCTCCCAGCCATCGAAGCTGCGGATTGTCTCCAGACGATCATAGGATATCGTATCTACGATATTAGTACGGCTATCGAGGTTGTCGTTTTGATATATATAAACATCACCAGAACCGATATTTTGGAAATTAGAATATCTCAGTCCGTATTGTAGGGTAAGCTGAGTACCAAACTTGTGTTCGGCTCCAACATAAACGCCTGTTTCTAAGGCGTGCTCATGTTCAAGTTCGAAGTCCTCAAAGTTAGTCGTATCTCCCAAAAAGTTTACTTCACCCGGTTGAAAGCGGTATAGAATGGCACTAGCGCCAGTCTCCAGGGTAAAATTAGGGGAAATATACCATCCCAGATCCCCCTTCAGATTATAGTTGTAAATATGAGAAGTCCAATCAAAAGGATCGCGATTCTCAGGCTCATCAGGTACACCGAGTACATAGCGATAGTGGCTGTAAACGGCCGTAAAGTTGGAAAAGACCTTTTCCCCAAAAAGGTGATTCCATCGAATAGAAGCCGTTTGGTTACCCCACTGCATTTTAAAATCATCTTCAAAGCGGAATACGTCATCTCCCAGATAAGCTGATACGTATATCCGGTCCTTTTGACTGATTTCGTAGTTGACTTTTGCATTCAAGTCGTAAAAGTAGAGTACATTGCTCCTCAGGTTCTCATCTGAGCTCAGCTTGAGAAACAGATCCATATAGGATCTGCGTCCGGCTACCATATAGGATGCCTTGTCCTTAACGATCGGTCCCTCAAGCATAAGACGGCTGGATATCAATCCAATCCCCCCTGTTCCTGAAAAACGCTTGCTGTTTCCTTCCTTTTGCCTGATATCTAATACAGAAGATAGTCTACCGCCATATTTTGCAGGTATACCTCCCTTGTAGATTTTCATATCCTTCACAGCATCTGCATTAAACACTGAGAAGAATCCCAATAGGTGGGAAGAATTATACACTGGTGATTCATCCAGCAAGATGAGGTTTTGGTCAATATTACCTCCACGCACGTTAAATCCAGCAGCACCTTCTCCTACAGTGGTTACTCCTGGAAGTAGCTGAATACTCCGGATGATATCGACTTCACCCAGCAACTGAGGCATACGCGATATTTCCTGTATATCGAGCTTGACGGTACTCATCTCCACCTGCTTGATATTTTCATCAGCTGCTTCAGCTTCGATAATTACTTCTGCAGCGGTGATTCCTTTTACCTGAAGTTCAATATTCTGAGTCATGGTGGAGTCAAGCTCAATCTTTTTTTCGATTGTTTTATATCCCAGATATCGATATTCCAATGTATAGGTACCCGGCGGTAAAGTCAGGGAGTAAAAACCATATTCGTTTGTATAGGCTCCAGTAGCCAACTCTTTCACTGCGACAGTTGCCTGTATCAATGTCTCCCCATTGGAAGCATCACGTACATAGCCAATGATGCTTACTTTCTGTTGCGCTGAAAGTGGGAATAATATCGTTTGCCAGAACATAAAAACAAGAATGTAAAATCTGGATGATTTCATGTTAGATATAGTTGTTGTCAATTGACTGTAAAATAATCTTATTTTATCCTTGAGATCAATTATTTCTACCAAAACAGATTTATGTGGAATAGACACGGGTTATTTATCTATCAAAGCGTTTACTTCTACCTAACTATTCTAAAAACTATTTGATCGAAAGTACTGGAATATTTTTCATAAACAAGGTGTGATTAATCTCTCTCCACGCTTCTGGGAATAAGAGATTTGTTCTATTTAGCCTAATTGTCGTATTTTGTTGTTTTAAACCATAATGGTAGCAGTGTGAAGCAAGAAGAAACAGTTGATTTTCATATAAGAAAAGCCTGGCAGAAGATTCTGAGAATGTATAACCTGGAAGCTGCCAAACAGGGAACTACTATGTCTGTTGGGTATATCCTACTCAATGTAGATATTAATGGTACCCCATCCACTCAGCTGGGCCCCAAGATGGGGATTGAAAAGTCCAGCTTATCTAGGACACTGAAACAAATGGAAGAAGCAGGCCTGATATACCGGAAAACAGACAAAGACGACAGGAGGATAATACGCATTTATCTGACATCTTCTGGTGTGAATAAACGCAAACTGGCCAAAAAGGCCGTACTCGACTTTAACAAGAAAGTTTTTTCCTGTATTGATCCAGAACGGCTTAAGATATTTCAGAAGGTTATAGAAGAAATCACCGAGGTAGCCGTTAATTATGAAAAAGACAACGTCGAAAAAGAGATAAGTATCAATCTTTAGCCCAATTTCATGATGCTATGAAAAATATACCCTGTTTCAGGTAGCTGCTTGTACAGATCGATTAATCGGGGGAGATTCCGAAGCCGCTTGTCCATTAAACAAATGGGTTCTTTTGCATTATGATGCAATATATGGCACAGGAAAATAACTCAAGCCATCATTTTTTCTTCGTCCAGTAGATTCATCAGATACTGCCCATATCCGCTTTTCATGAGTGGTTGTGCAATTTCCATCAGTTTTTCTTCAGGGATATATCCCATCTGAAACGCAATCTCTTCGATACACCCTATTTTCAGTCCCTGCCTTTTTTCAATGATACGTACAAAGTCTCCAGCTTCCATGAGTGAATCATGGGTCCCTGTGTCTAGCCATGCTGTACCTCTCCCCAAGATTGAGACATGTAGTTGTCCTTTCTGGAGGTATGTGCGATTGACATCTGTAATTTCTAGCTCTCCCCGGGGTGATGGCTCCAGAGACTTAGCTATCGCCACCACTTGCTGATCATAAAAATATACACCAGGTACTGCAAATGAAGACTTAGGATGATCTGGTTTTTCCTCAATGCTCACGGCTTGTCCAAGATCATTAAATTCTACTACACCATATCTTCGAGGATTAGCTACATGATAACCAAAGATTCTACCTCCGCCATGCTGGATAACCCACTCCTTAGCTTCAGTCAATGTATGAGAAAGGTGCTCACCATAAAAGATATTATCTCCGAGTATCAGAGCCGCGGGATCGCTCCCGATAAATTCTTCACCAATAATAAAAGCCTGTGCGAGTCCTTCCGGACGTTCCTGAATAGCATAACTCATATTTACCCCAATCCTTGATCCGTCTCCCAGTAGTTGCTGGAATAAAGGTAAATCCCCAGGAGTAGATATGATCAGGATATCTCTTATGCCAGCTTCCATCAAAGTTGAAAGTGGATAATATATCATGGGCTTATCGTATACCGGCATCAATTGCTTACTGACCGATATCGTCAAGGGATAAAGTCTGGTACCAGAGCCTCCAGCAAGAATGATTCCTTTCATGAGTCTTTATGTTTAACACAAACATACCTATTAATTCGATAACAAAAAAATCCAATAATAAATAGGTTTCAAAAAATATTTCTTAGCCTTTTTCATGTTGTCTCACCGTGAAATAGGAACATTTCGAGCATACATCATAAAATGACCCCATAAGAGTTAGATGTCAAGATATGCTTACTCGTAGCGGATTCATGAGTACATTTCAGACCTTGACTCCAAAAAACAGACAGAAAAACAATCTTTATTCTTTTGTCGATTTTGTCTTTTGTCAGTGTAGGAGTGATACTTTATTTTGTTTTATTTCACCAGCCAACTGCGCTTAATCAGAACAATGCTATCCACAACCTCAAAGATCTCAACATCGAGCAAGCTAAAAAGCTTTATTAAACAAAGTAAGGAAGAAATACTGGTCAGGATACCAGGTTCTGAACAATTTATCAGCTTATCTTCGGAAGAGGATTACTGGAAACTGATCGACGAATATGCCTTACACGAGATCGGTATGAATGACATTCTGGAGAAATCTAAAACTTCATTCCCCTCTGCTATTGATAAAGCTTTGGCAGTTGATACGATTACAGCAGTAAGCTTCTCAAAAAAAACGTTGCAAAGAGATTTCAACATCACCAGCCCCAGAAACACTGGAAATCTTCTGGTTTTCACCATTGCCCATTACAATCCAATTATTTCATATACTGTAAATTTCTTCATTTACATGAGTTATAGAACTGTATCTCAACGCTTTGGGTATAGATATCCCAGAAATTGACGGCTATTCTCAAGAGTATCCACCAAGGAGGTAACCTCCTTCGGCTTTAATATAGGTATAGATTACGAAAATGAAGCTAGCTAGAAGCTATTGGGAGGAGATCAATTTTTTAAGACTTCCTCTCTTTTTATTTTGATCTGTCAATATGTATTTTTATTACTTTCACGGCCTAACATGAACAACTAATATACATGAAAAGCATAAATTTCTTCAAGACAACTATTATTCTCGCGTTCTGTAGTTTTTCTGCTATATGGTTAAAGGGACAGAACGAAACTGATACAACCATGCGTGTAGTAGTCTTTGGCGATGGGATTACAGCAGGTATGCAAAGTGGGAAGGGTACAGCCAAAAATTATGGGATGTTTCTGAAACAATTACTAGATAATGAAGGAATAAGCGCAGAGGTAATCAACAAAGGCAAAGAAAATGATCAGACCTTAGACGCTACCCAAAGAATGCAATTGGATGTCGTTACTCAACGTCCTGATGTAGTAACCATCATGTTTGGAACTTTTGATGCGATGGTAGACCCAGGAAAAATACAGGCAAGGGTACCCTTGAATATTTTCCAGGGGCAATTGAGCCAGATGATTACCTATCTCAAGCAAATCAATGTAGTTCCAATACTGATGACAACACCTCCTATGGGTGATATCGATGCTATGGAACGCGAACCCTATGCCAGTGCTGGTGCCAACTTTTTACTGGAACCCTACATGGAAGCCTGCAGACAACTTGCCCAGCAGGAGCGCATCCCGCTAATAGACCACTACAGCCATTGGCAGCAGTTAGCAGCCGAAGGTCAGGATATCGATCAATGGCTCATTGATGGCTATATTCCCAATGAAGCAGGTCACAAGGTCATGGCAGAACAGATCCTTCCGATAGTCAAAAATGAGCTGAGTCCTTCCATGACAGACGTTTTTGCTTCTGGCGAGGAGGGATATGACACCTACCGGATACCCTCTTTGATCACCTCCAAAAATGGTTTTCTGCTAGCTTTCTGTGAAGGTCGCTCCAGTAAGTCCGATCACGCCAAAAATGATATTGTCCTAAAGCGCAGCTTTGACAAAGGTAAAACCTGGTCAGAACTCAAAGTTATCGTAGAGGATGGCGACAATAGCCTAAATAATCCACAAGCAGTTGTCGTATCTGAGACGGGACGGATTATCCTGATGTATCAACACTATCCGCAAGGCTTTGGAGAAAAAGAAGTACTACCCGGTGTCAAGGGAAATAAAGTCTGTAAGACCTTTATGATGTATTCAGATGATGACGGTAATACCTGGTCGGAACCAGAAGATATCACCAAAGATGTCAAAAGACCCAAAGAAGTTACAAGTATTGCCAGCGGTCCCGGTAGGGGGATAGAACTAACGCAGGGCAAGAAAAAAGGCAGACTGATCATGCCTTTCAATCAGGGTCCATACGGAGACTGGAGCGTGTATGCTGTGTATAGCGATAATCAGGGCAAAAGCTGGAAATACGGTGATGTTGCTCCGGAAGGAACGACGGGGATGGCAAATGAAGTTCAGATGGTAGAACTGAGGGATGGGACCCTGATGCTCAATGCCCGGAGTATGGAAGGCAACAACCATCGCCTTATAGCTTATAGTCAAGATGATGGCGAGTCCTGGTCCCCACTTGTAGAAGATACAACGCTAATCGAACCTCAGTGTCAAGCCAGTATCTATCAGTTTAATCCATATTATACGCTGTTTTCCAATCCTGCTTCCAAAACTGAGCGCAGAAACGGCACGATCAGGCTCAGTGCAGACAACGGAAAAACATGGAAATACGCCAAAGCCCTGTATGAGGGTAATTTTGCTTACTCGTGCCTGACAGGTATCAATAACATGTACGCAGGTGTATTGTTTGAACGAGATGATTATTCGAAAATAACTTTTTCCCGTTTCCCCATCAAATGGCTGCTTACAGACTGATTATTTGTTGGGTCGTATGATCATCTCATTGATCACCAGATGCTCGGGGGCAGTCAACACTTGATGTATGGCATCGGCAATGTCTTCTGAGGTGAGTACTACACCCTCAAAAGCCTTGACAAAGCTCTGGCGCTTTTCCTGATGGTGGGTATGATCCGAAAATTCCGTATCCACTGCACCAGGTGAAATATTCGTGATCTTTACCTGACCTCTAAATTCCTTGCGGAATCCTATCGTAATGGCATTCACTGCATGCTTAGTCGCACAATACACTACTGCTTCTGGAAAGACATCATGTGCAGCAACTGAAGCCAGGTTGATGATATGTCCCTTATTCTCCCTCAATTGAGGTAGGGCAGCATGTATACAACTCAGTAAACCTTTTACATTAACATCCACCATGTTCAACCACTCAGATAGCGGTGTCTCAGCCATAGGCCCCAAGTGCCCTACTCCAGCATTATTGATCAGTACGTCTATGCGACCGAATTCCTCCACAGTATAGGTCATCATTTTTTTGACCTGATCCGGGTCAGCTACATCGACCACAAAAGCTCTGGATTTTTCGCCCAGTTTATCTTTCAGTTTTTCCAGTCTATCTGCTCTTCTAGCTCCTAGTATTACATTCGCTCCAGCATCATACAATTTTTTTGCAGTAGTCTCACCGATACCACTACTTGCTCCCGTAATTACTACAGTCTTATCTTTCAACATCATTAATACCTCATTTTTAATGCTATTCTATCATATGCTTCCAGACTCCCGTCAGGCATGAATACTACACGGCCTTTGTATCTCAACTGATGTTCTACGATCTCATCTATAATATCGTCCACAATACCTGGCTCAGTTGCATTTTCTACCAGTTCAATGCGATTATCTTCCATTTTTACAGGTTGAAAATAGCCTTCCTCCACAACTAGCAAATCTCCTCTCCCCTGTTGTACCAGTTCCCATATTTCATCCAGGCTGGAGGCAAGGGTCTTTTGTCCTGTCGCCTGACTCAATTCCTCCAAAGCCCTGGCTCTTCGTTCTTCAGTTACGTTCTGGACCCTTTCCCATACTTCCTCTCCTAGCTTTTTTGTTTTTCCATTCTCAAAGTTTGCCGGCCATGTAGTAATAATGCAACGGTCGTCATCCGTTACTTCATAAAAGTAACCAATATTGCGCTCTGTTCCGACCAATACTACCTCACCAGGATTGGTCTTATGTACCTCCTGAAATGCTTTGTCTACTTTATTGAAATACTCCCTCAATAAGTTGTCATCCAACCCCTGTGCCGCTTTTTCTTTACTTAGAGCTGCTGGCCCATTTTCAAAAGGAAATTCCCCTCTAATTTCGCGAAGAATCTGTGGTCCAAGAGCTTCGTACAAATGTGTTTCCTGCTGATTTAGTGTCATGATAAAATAAGAACCCTCACGATTGATCGCTCTAACCAAATCACGTGTAGCAAACGTATGATCAATGACCGTACGTGGCTCCACTGAGATCGGAAGTCTTACATATTCCGCGATATCCTGGTTGACGAAGATTGCAAGGCCATCCAGGTTATGATAATGATCGATAGCTCCACTCAGGTCTTGCAGTTTTTCCATATAGGGTGCTATTTCCCTGCTGGAAGACTCTTCAGAAAGACGTTGTTCGACCTCTTTGATCAGGTTTTTAAGATTTATGGCATCCTGAAGGTTTTCCGGAGATGTGCGATGTGTATTCAATAAGATGGTAATGCAAGGATATCCATGGATGTCTTTAAGCTTTTTCAGCGTTTCTTTTATCATAAATCAAAAATCGATAGTTAGTAAGATTGAAATGAATATCAAATATAAGGCAAAATATTGTCAACTCAGGAAAACGGGTCGTATATTAACGAAGTTTAGCAAGCGTTTCAATAAATTTCATATTTCATGAACTGGAAACGGATTATTATAGGAACTATTTTGGGAATTATCGTCGTATTTGCGGCTATTTTTGCCTATATGCTTCTTACTACACGTAAGCATAGTCCTGCTGATACTGCCTCTTATCAGGGTGCAGATTTGCAGGTAACAGTAAATTACTGTCGTCCTTACAAAAAAGAGCGCGTTATATTCGGTACGACAGAAGAAGATGTACTGCAGCCCTATGGCAAGTACTGGCGTACAGGCGCTAATGAGGCTACTGAGATCGAAGTAAACAAGGAAGTGCTTTTTGCCGGAGAGTCCCTGAATGCAGGACGCTATGTTTTGTACACCATTCCCGGTCCAGAAATATGGACCATAGGTCTGAATAGTGAACTGGGTAGATGGGGTGCTTGGGAAGTGGACTACGATAAGGATATTATGCAGGTAAGTGTCCCAGCAACAACTACCTCTGAGGTAACAGAACAGTTCACCATTTATTTTACAGAAGCCGCAGATGGCGCAGATATGCACCTGGTCTGGGATCAAACAAAGGTAACAGTCCCGATTAAGGTTGCTGAAAGTAAGGCTAATTAATTCAGAACCTCGCGAATCATCTGCTCGCTCATCTCCCAAAGGCGATCAGCTGTTCCAGGATTGTACGCTTCAGAAGAAGCTCGTTGTACGCGATTGTTGACAAAGTACTCGCCTGAAATATCACTGACTTCCGGATCTGCTGCCAGATAGATGATCGTCTGGGCTCCCTGACGTGGAGAACGGCTGATTAGCCAGAAGAAAAACTGTAGTATATAATTGGTATTGCGTATAATACCCGTGTTGATCACACCGGGATGCATGGCATTGGCGATAAGCCCCTGAGAAGCGTATTTCTCTGAAAGCAAACGGGTAAACAGGATCATGGCGAGCTTGGACTGGCCATACGCGCGCATCATCCAGTACTTATCTTTTAGTTGAGGATCCTCAAAGTGAATCTTTGATCCCTTATGAGCGGCAGACGACACATTGATAATACGGGCATGGTCTCTCTCTAGTAACTTGTCTATCAATAAGTTAGTTAGTAGAAAATGCGCCAGATGATTGATCGCAAAGGTAGCTTCCAGACCATCCTGGGTGGTCGTGTAGGATTCATGTAATACCCCTGCATTGTTGATCAGTACATCCACTCGATCAAACTGATCGAGAACATTACAGGCAAACACCTTGACCTGGTGCAATGACCCCAGATTACAGGGAAATAGGTGAATATTGTTATTTCCTGACTGGTGTATTAGTTTCTCCTGAATTTTTTCACCCTTCTCCATATCCCTGGAATTGAATATGATCCGTGCCCCCCTCTTTGCCAGTTCCAGCGCTGCCTCATAACCTATACCACTTGTCGCTCCTGTAATTAAAACGGTTTTTTCTCTCATACTATTCATTCTTTGTATCAACTCAACTGACACTTTTTCACATAGTTTTAGATAAATCATTTATTTGTATACCTCAACCAGTGAACATATGACTACATGGCTCATGAACATAGATACAGGTGGAACCTTTACAGACATCGTAGCCACCAATCCTGAAGGCAACTTCATTTATGCAAAAGTACTCAGCAATGGCTCACTTAGAGGGCGAATTATTTCCGTTGAAAATCTGTCTGGTTCAGATCAAGGTACCAAACTGAAGATATCACAGCGATGGGATACCCAGCAGGATATCTTCGAAGGATACGGGATAAGATTACTGGAAGAATCAGGTATTCAGAGAACCATTACCCATTCAGATCTTACTACTGGAATCCTTACAATAAATACAATGGTAGAAGATATTCAATGGAACAACAGGGAATTTGAAATTTTCTCTGGAGAAGAAGCCCCTGTACTAGCTGCACGTATCATTACAGGAACACCGCTCAATACCCCCCTCCCCCCTATACACCTTCGGTTGGGTACGACCAAGGGTACCAATGCACTGCTGGAGAAGAAGGGAGCTAAAGTCGCTTTTCTGGTTACTAAAGGCTTCGGTGATCTTATTCGCATTGGGACACAGCAGCGTCCCGACCTGTTTTCCCTTAACATTGTACAAAAACTCCCCCTTCACCATACAGTAATCGAAATAGAAGAACGTCTCGACAAGGATGGAAAGGTTATCCAGGAGCTAACGGATTCAGAAATCCAACAGATCATTGCAACAGTCAAACGATCTGGATGTGAATCCATAGCCATCGCTTTATTGCATTCATATGTGAATCCCAAACACGAAAGCTTACTGGCAAGTGCCTGCCAGATGCATGGAATCCCGTATATTTCCGTATCCCACACACTGGCCCCCCTAATTAAGCTACTTCCCCGGGCCGAGACTACCCTGGTCAATGCGTATCTTCTACCTGTATTGAAGCACTATCTGGAAGCGATTTCAGGAGCTTTGTCGCATAAGGATTCATCGCTGTCAATTATGACTAGTACCGGAGGTCTGGTAGGCCATCAGATGTTTCAGCCCAAAGACAGCCTGCTGAGTGGTCCGGCCGGAGGAGTTGTAGGCGCCACAACCATGGCAAAGTTGGCAGGTATAGACCATTTTATCTCCCTGGATATGGGGGGTACCAGCACCGATGTATCCCGTTATCATCAGCAATATGACTATCACCGGGAAACGCGGGTAGGAGAGATCACCATGCTGAGTCCTGCGGTAGCCATTGAAACTGTAGCTGCAGGTGGTGGCTCTTTATGTAGCTTTGATGGAAACAAATTGTTGGTGGGCCCCGAAAGTGCTGGTGCATTTCCCGGACCTGCCTGCTATGGCGCAGGAGGACCATTGAGTCTCACGGATGTCAATTTATTGCTGGGAAAGCTGGACCCGGATGCATTTCAGATCCCGGTAAGTATCCAGGCAGCACAGAAAGCACTGGATCAGATGTTTGAGGGATATACTGATCCCCAAAAACATGAAGTCCTTCAAGGCTTCGTGCAAATTGCCAATGAAAAGATGGCTGAAGCTATTCGACGGATATCTATCCGGAAAGGTTACGATCCGGCTGAATACAGCCTGCTGGCTTTTGGAGGTGCGGGCGGGCAGCATGCCTGCGGCATAGCGAAAATCCTGGGCATACAGAAAATCCTAATTCCCTATGAAGCCGGGCTGCTGAGTGCTTATGGCATCGGTACCGCTCCCATTGAGCGAAGTAAATCCAGAATGATCCTCCAACCCTATGCTACGATAAGGGCGGAAATAGACCAGATTATCATCAAACTCAAAAAAGAAACCACTGCCCTGCTCTACCAGGAAAATATAACCTTCCAGAAAATCCATACCCAGGTAGCATTATTTTTACGTTTTCAGGGACAGGATTATACCATTGAGGTTGTGTATGACACTCAACATAACATTGAAAAACTTTTTGAGGAAAAATATCGCCAGATATTTGGACACTGGGTCGAAAACCGGGAGATCGAAGTAGAATCTGTCAAAATCATAGCTAGTGGAATCACCTATACGCAGACGCAGTTTCAGGAAAAAACTTCCCATCAAGATATTCAGCCCTATTATCCAAAGACAGACAAATATATTCAGCGTGTATCGGTATATCGCTGGGAAAATCTGCGACCTGGAGCAGAAATACAGGGGGAAGCGATTCTGGTAAGCTCCTACGGTACCATATATGTAGAAAAAGGATGGAGGCTATCTATCAATACTTACCGCCAGGCATACATGGTACAAGAACAGATAGATCGCATGTTCATGAGAAAAGCTGTTGAATCCGAAGCAGCACGCATAACCTTGTTTGCCCATCGATTTCAGACCATCGCAGAAGAGATGGGGGCCTTACTAGAGCGAACAGCTTTTTCCGTCAATGTCAAAGAGCGGTTAGACTTTTCCTGTGCAGTACTTGATCCTGATGGGAAACTCATTGTCAATGCACCACATATACCTGTTCACCTGGGAAGCCTTGGGGTATGTGTACGCAGGGTACAGGAAGCTCTCGATATAGGACCAGGAGATGTCGTCATCACCAATCATCCCGGGTTTGGCGGATCGCATCTGCCGGATATTACGCTGATTGCTCCGGTATTTACGGATCGCAAAGAACTTATCGGATATGTAGCCAACCGGGCTCACCATGCTGAAATCGGTGGTAAAAGACCTGGGTCTATGCCTCCGGATGCCCAGAACCTGGAAGAAGAGGGTGTGGTGATCGCTCCGGAGTATTTTGTTAGAAAGGGAAATGTACAATGGGAGCAGATGCAGAAATTATTTACTCAGGCGCGCTACCCGACACGTTTGCTACAGGAAAATATGGCGGACCTCAATGCCGGACTGGCAGCATTGAGATTGGGACAAAATATGCTCTCCAAGCTCATCGAGACGCATGGATTTAAGGATATAAGCTATTACATGGAACAACTGAAGCGAGATGCAAGAGACCAAATGAGCTTAGCATTGAGGCAATTGGATACTGGGGAGTATCAAGAAGAAGAATATCTGGATGATGGTACACGACTCAGACTCCGGATGAATATTGAAGAAGAAAAGATCGTACTAGATTTTGAGGGTACATCAGACGTTCATACCGGTAACCTAAACGCCAATCTGGCAATTGTCAACAGTGCAGTATTGTACGTATTTCGCCTGCTTGTACAAAAAGAGATTCCCTTAAATGAGGGTATTATGGAGCTTATCAATATGAATATACCCAGAGGAATTCTGAACCCGGGCTTTTCACAACATCCTGGCAGTTGCCCTGCTGTAGTGGGAGGTAATGTCGAGACCAGCCAGCGACTGGTAGATCTGCTTCTTAAGCCATTGAAACTGGCTGGATGTAGTCAGGGCACCATGAACAATGTTGTTTTTGGCAATGAGTATACGGGATATTATGAGACGATCGGAGGTGGCACAGGTGCAGGGAAGGGATTTCATGGGACTGATGCTGTACACCAACACATGACTAATACACGTATTACTGATCCTGAGGTACTGGAGTTTCGATATCCTATTCGATTGGAACGTTTCGCTATCAGACAGCACTCAGGCGGAGATGGGAAATGGAAGGGAGGCAATGGTATTATCAGACATTATAGATTCCTGGAACCTATGTCTGTAACTGTACTCACTCAGCATAGAAAAATACCGCCTTATGGTATGGAAGGTGGGTCTGAAGGATCATGCGGGAAGCAATTTGTCATCCGGAAAAACGGAGAAACCATTTTACTGGAAGGAATACAGGGAATTGAGCTTGATAAAATGGAGCAGTTGATCATCGAAACGCCTGGTGGGGGTGGATATGGCAAACCCTGATCTGGGAACATGCTTTTGGGCAATTTGCCTGAAATCAGTTTGCAGGATGCACCGTTGAATCCTTTGCGGATGAATGTATTTTGATAACCTGCTGGCTTGGGGCCGGGTGTTGTAGCGTATCCAGAATGAATAAAAGCGGGCGGACCTTTTGTTCATACGCTACGGGCCATTGTTGATCCCGCATAGTTTGATATAAACTCACCATTTGGGTAAGTAGTACCTTTTTTAATTGGGGATTGGGAGCTTTATGTCTAAAGAGAAGATTCATTGCTTCTGTATAGGCTTCTTCGGCTTCATGATAGCGTATCATGGCCGTAAGACATCCGGCTTTTTGGATGAAAATCCTTGCAAGTGGGACTAAATATACGGCTGGTTCTACGTGTATCAGCTCCCGATATACCTGATCAGCTTCTTCAAAGCAGGCCAAAGCGGCTTCGTACATTTCAAATCTCACATATAACATACCCAGATTTACTAGAGACTCACCTACCTGAGGGTTGAAATTTTCTTCTCCATGATGAGATAGCCTGCGAAAGGTTTTGTAGGCGTTTCGCAACATATGCTCCGCAGATTCGAAATTGTATTGGCTGGCATAGACAAGTCCCAAACTGCTCTGTGCTCTGGCTATATTAGTCTGTTCCTTCACTACACCTGAATGTATGGATCTCCATTTATTGAGTGCATTTTCGTAGGCCTGATGAGCGGAATCCCACAACTGGAGTTTTACTAAAGCGTGCCCGGTACTATGCCATATATTTGCCCAATCGTCCTGTATAGATACAGAAGAATCATTTAGGTGATTTCGGTATATCTCCAACGCCTCCTCGTAGTATTGCAGTGCAGAATCGGGTTTATCCATCGCCACATAAGCATCTCCCAACCCTGCTGTATTCCTGGCTTTTTCTTGCCAGAAGCGCATATTCTTCTTTGAGTTTTGCATATCGAGTTTGGTGGCAGCCATACGATAAGATGAAAGAGCTGCTTCATGATCGTGCTGTGCACCAAAAGTCGCTCCAAGTTGATTAAGTGTATATGAGCTATCCAGAGAAGAAGACGCCAATAGCAGAGCCCTCCGATAAAGCTGATGTGCTTCTCCGATTTGGGTTTGGAGCTGTAATTGTCGTGCTCTACTGATTAACTGCTGGAACTGTAAAATATTATATCGTGGTTCTGTGCTTGTATTATTCACCCCACCCTGGAAGATAAAAAAGGCAATTAGCAGCGTTGCACATAGAAAAGAAATCTTCCAATATACCGGTATGTCATGTAGTAATCCATGATCACTGGCATATGATTTCGTCGAGGTATTAAATCCATCTGGCACTGGCATAGTAAGCAAGGTAACATCTCTAATATCGGAATTACTATTCATCTATACAAATAATGCCTGATTCACAGACTTTCACATCGAAAAAAAATTTTACTAAATCAAATTAATGAAAAGAAATTGTACTAAAATTGGAAACACATACAAATAACGATTCAAAATATTTATTGATATCGCATGTAACATTCCTGTATGAAAGAACAAAAATCTCCTCATACAAGCCAGAAAAAAAGGATACCTGAAAGTAAACTAATTTTTTGAGAAAATATGCTAATAAAATTTGATAAAAAGAGTTTTTTTGCTAATTTTGTTATGTAAACTAATCAACAAAACTAAAAATGTTAGTTTCCTATACTTTCAACACAGCTTACCATCCCTTCCAGGACACAGATCATCAGAGACCTGGGATACGCTTATTGGAGGGTGGAAAATTCGCTCCCGGCGAATATGCTCCTGTAATCGTCAAGGAAAACGGTTCTCCAAGACTGAAATTTTACCAGTTTGGTTGGGGTCAAAAGTCAGCATCTTCACGGACATCACTTCATTATTTACCGTCTACTCAGGTATTTGACCACGTAGATTACTACATGTCTATCCGTCAGCAAAGATGTCTTATTCCAGCTGATGGGTATTACGTAATGCTTTCAAACGGTACGTGTTACAAAGTTACCATGAACGATGGTGAAACATTCTGTTTTGCAGGTATACATCGCTCGTGGTATCACGAAGATGGCACCTTGCAGCACTCCTTTGCCGTTCTCTCTACGCAGGCAACCCCTTCGCTGAGCCAATTTAGTTTACTGATGCCGCTTATACTTCGCAAGCAGGATGAACGAAAATGGTTACATCCACACACACATCTGAAGCATATATCAAATTTATTATATCGACCATCGGATCTACCTCTCAACATCTATCAGGTAAAAGAATTACTAGAGACAACTGTGAATACTCTTCCTAAGCAGTTTGCAGCCTAGTCTTACTTCCTCCCTTTATTCCTTTTAATGCCTGTACTCCCCACACCCCACGTGGGGAGTCTTTTTTTACTAAACCCACCCATATTTCTAAACTAAGTTGTTACTTAGGGGGATCCGAAGCAGAAATTTTTTAAAATATTCCTGAAATTATTTCTCTGTTTTAATCTTGAATACTGTGTATCTTTTACTAATCGTCATATCCAAAGAACCGGGAGAAAAATGGATGTGATACGATGAAGGCTGTCAGTTTGTGAAGTATTGAGTTAATGCAATGCAGGACGCAACTCCAACCGGTTGATAATATCAGCTTCTATGCTAATCAGCTCATCGAGACGCTGATATATGGGATATGCTTCAAAGTAATTGAACAGCATTCTAACAAAGATATCTCCATGTTTGGCTTCTGAAGCCCAGAGATGATGATAGAATTTTTTTAAATCTCCTTCCGGGAGTGCATGATAGACCAATCTGAAGCGTTCTGCTCCACGGCATTCTACTACCGATGCCAATAGCATGCGATCAATGAAGCGCTCTTCTCGTCCTGTACGGCAGGCAGCAAGTAATTGTTGTATGTAGGGATCTTGTCCCATGCTTCTGGGCAGTTGAACGCCGCGTTGCTCCATAATGGCATATACCTGCTGAAAGTGTTCCAACTCCTCTACCGCAGTCTCGATCAGCAATGGGATAATCTCCACTCGGTCAGGGTACTTGGCAATAAAACTCATCGCCATTGCCGAAGCCTTACGCTCACAGTCTGCATGGTCTTGCAGAAATGTATCAAAATCACCTATGACTGCACCTATCCAACCCTCAGGGCTAGCACATACCAGATCAGCTGAAACTTTCATCTTGATTAATCTAATTTTTCTAGTTTATTCCCTCCCACAAAATAATTTTCAATCCTTATCTTCACAAAAATCGCTTATCTTCGTTTAATAATCAACATGACGCCCAGTACTAATATCTTTTTATATTCAAAACATTCTATCTGTGAAGCTGATTTATCTTTCCCAGGAAAATCTCAATGATCGCCTTTTTATCAAGGACTTTGTACATAATTTCAAATTGTCAGGAAATACATTACTCATCCATGAACCTTTCAACAATAGCGTCAAAGACTCGCGCTTCGTTACCAAGCGCCTTTCAGCACTATTGAGTGAGACCATGGTTTACAACAATGCCTTCTCTGGAGATCAAAAAAACTTTTTTTATTATGAGGACAATCTACTCAAAGCCAATATCAGGCTTATGCAAGAGCTATTTCAAACCGTTCAATTATTGATATTAAGCCCTGTTGTTAAGCAAAAAGATCATCTGAAATTGCTAGAACCCACCGATATAATCCAGACCATGAGAAAGCAGACAGAAATCGAAATGGTACTTACATTCACAGATAATCCTCTCTCTCCATTGGCCAGCAAGGGTCCGGTAATCGAAAAGAAAGAAGATGTTGAGCATTGGAAAGAACTATATGACGAAGAACAGGCAGCATTACTACGGGCATTCGAACTTCGTCCGGCTAAAATTGTCTCTCCAACCAATTATTCGTCGTGATCACCAAAACTGAAGCTATCGTTCTCAGAACGCTCAAATTCCAGGATACGGGCCTTATCACTACGCTTTATACAGAATTATCAGGTATAAAGGGTTTCATCATTAAGGGATTCAGGTCCTCAAGAGCCAGGAACCGTCACAGCTATTTTCAACCACTTTCTTTGATTGAGATCATCTATCAGGATAGACCTACCAGCCAACTCCAAAAAATCCAGGAGAGCAAAACCTCCATATTGCTCCATGAAATACAGACACATCCAGTCAAGCTCTCACTGGGACTGGCTATGGTCGAGATATTCTACCAATGTGTCAAAGAGGAAGAGGCCAATCCTGCATTATATCACTTTTTCAAATCCTGTATTCTCCTCATAGACCAGTCCGAACAAAGACTTATCCAGATTTTCATATACTTTCTGATACATTTGACCAAGTACCTCGGCTTCTTCCCCAATGATATAAGCCAGGATGCTCCTAATGTTTTTTTTGATGAAACGGAAGGTATTATCACACCTATTCAGGATAACCAGGACCATGCGTCCAGGCTTGTAAGGAGTTTTATGAACTCTAAACTGGAAACATGTCAACAGATTGCTTTCGACCAAGCACTCAAGAAGCAATTGATCCAGAAAATATTCAAATACTACACCATACATATTAATGGATTTCAATATCCTAAAACACTGAAAGTTTTTACAGAGGTTTTTGGTTAATTACTAACTAATTGTCATTACCGATATAAATATGTATATATCATGTATATTTGCAATAAAATATTCTAAGATCCAGGTATGGCAAATGCTTATATAAACAAGTTGAATGTTTCGATTTGTGGGATTCTGCTTTTGTTAGCTAGTTGTAACCAACCTGTAAATCAACAAGCGGGAGACTTCAGTCTTGAGGGGAGTTTTGCATCGTCTCAGATGGATAGCATCAGGGTGTACATGCTAGACGGCCTGGCACTCCGGCCGATCCTCAGCGCTCCAATGACGCCGCAGGGCGATGAATATAGGTTTAACATGCGTGGTAATTTGCCAGGAGAAGGACTTTATTTCATTGGACAGGCACCCAGAAATTTGGGAGCAATTATACTGGGCAAAGAGAAGGGGGTAAAGATTACCGGCAATGGTATGAATCTTCCTGCATACATGAAAGTAGAGAACTCTCCCTCAAACGATCTGCTCGATGAGATTAATGACCGGATGGGAGACTTTCAACAGGTCAGCAGGTCTGCTATACAGAATATACGTTTAGCAGGAGGCGGAGATGCTGAGATCCGTGAGGAACTAAACAAATTAGTCGACCGCCAGCAACAATATCTTGATTCACTGATGAATAAAGATCCCCTGATCGCCAAGATATTTGCGATGAGTATTCAGGAAGTTTACGATCCACAAGATAATCCTGAGAATTATCCTTCCGAAATGCATCATTTTGCCGCCACGATTTTATCACATGCAGACTTATCCGATCCGGCATTCGATTATCTCCCTGTTTCTGACTATGTCCGTGCATATGTACCCCAAATCTTTGGAAGTACCATCTCTCATGAAGATGCCCAAAAATACTTCGATAAATTTTTGGAGAGATTTCCACAAGGATCACAGGCGCATAAAAATGCACTGGCAGCAGCGATTAGTGCGATGGAACAAATGAGTGCTGATGTATTTCCGGAATATGGCGAGAAATATATACACCTGTATCAGCCAGACCCGGCTGTCGTACAGACCATTCAGCAACGATCTGAGATGATACGAAACCTAGTAGCTGAACGAGAGGTACAGGACAAAATGATAGGGATCGGCTCAATGCCTCCTCCCATACGCCTCCCTCAACCTGACGGATCATCCTTTGAGTGGAAATCCCTGAAAGGGAAGGTAGTTCTGCTGGATTTTTGGGCCAGCTGGTGTCGTCCATGTAGAATGGAAAACCCCAATGTCGTACGCTTATATGAAAAATATAAAGATAAAGGATTCGAAATCCTGGGAGTAAGCCTAGATAATAATCGCAGTCAGTGGTTGAAAGCCATCGAACAGGATAAATTGCTATGGGAACATGTCAGCGACCTTAACGGCTGGCGAAGCGAAGCTGCACAAAATTATTACGTAAGAGCTATTCCCGCTACGTTCTTATTGGATAAGGAAGGTAAAATCATCGCCAAAAATCTACGTGGGCCATCACTCGAGCGTAAATTGGCTGAGATTCTAGGGCCCTAACTTCTTTGAACTTCATTAATTTTTGATTCTATGAAGGTACTTATTGTAGATGACGAACTTGATATTCTGGACTTACTGGAGTATAATCTCGAACAGGAAGGGTTTCAGGTTCTTAAAGCTATGGATGGGGAAGAAGCTATCAGATTAGCCAACGTCGAGCACCCCGATCTGATTATACTGGATATCATGATGCCCAGGTTGGATGGGATTGAGGCTTGCCGTAGAATACGCAGCATCCCGGGTCTGGCTAATGTCAATGTAATATTTCTAACAGCGAGATCAGAGGAATACTCAGAGTTGGCTGGATTTGAAGCAGGTGCTGATGACTATATATCTAAGCCCATAAAACCCAGAATCCTTCTCAGCAGGATCAGAGCGATCATGCGCCGTGAACATACCGATGAAAATACCAATATCCTTAAGGTACACGACCTGGAGATCGTCAGAGATGAATATCTCGTAAAACAAGGAGAAAAAGATATAACCCTCCCCAGAAAAGAATTTGAGTTGCTGTTTTTCATGGCTTCCAGACCTGGAAAAGTATTCAGCAGAGAAAAATTGCTCGAAAAGGTGTGGGGAGATGTATATGTAGTGGACCGGACCATTGATGTGCACGTGAGGAAATTAAGAGAAAAAATAGGCACTAACTATATCGTTACCGTCAAAGGAGTAGGTTATAAATTTATCAATAGTAAATAAAAGATTTCCCAATATCATGGAAGCCAAATCTCTCGCTGCTAGCCTTCCCCCTCCTACACTTATTTCTTTCAGTCTCTCTATCGTGATCACCGGTATAGGGATTTTGATGAACCTGGTCATGGGATATATAATGCCTTGGTGGGTAGGGCTGCTGTTTTTCATTGCAGTAGGATTCTTTATTTACCTCTATCTCGAATGGGTAGTGTATCGAAAACTGAGAAATCTCTATGCTCATACCCAACGGGAAATACGCAAATTAAAAGACTTGGAAGCATACCGCCGCGAGTTTCTGGGAGAAGTATCACACGAACTCAAAACCCCCATTTTTGCTATTCAGGGATTTATTCACACACTCATTGACGGTGCAATGGATGATGAAAGAGTTAGGAAAAAATTCCTCAAAAAAGCGATGAAAAATTCAGATCGTTTGTCCAGCCTGGTAGAAGACCTGCTAATCATTACGCAGGCTGAGTCAGGTGAGATGGATATTAAAATCCGTAAATTTATGATATACGATCTTGTGATCGATGTGCTGGATTCTCTGGAATATAAATTCACCAAGAAAAAACGCAATATCCATTACAAAGTAGAAGACAATGGACACCGTAAAACCTATGTTCTGGCAGACCGGGAGCGCATACAACAGGTACTGACCAATCTAATCGATAATGCAATTAAATATGGTAACCCCGATGGAAAAGTCGTCATACAGATACACTCCAAAATGGATAAGGTATTCCTGGCCGTTAAAGATGATGGTCCCGGTATAGAGGAAGAACATTTAGATAAGATATTCCGTCGTTTCTATAGAGTAGATAAAAGCCGTTCGCGAGAACGTGGAGGTACTGGACTGGGATTGGCTATTTGCAAGCACCTCATCTCAGCACATGGTGAACAAATCAACGTACAAAGCACTGTAGGAGTAGGTACTACCTTTACCTTTAGTCTGAAAAAAGCAACCAATGAAAAATACAAAGCACATAAGACTTACAATCACTAGTATCATACTGTTATCCGGAATGCTGTATATCAGCTGCGGATCAGAGGATATCGCCCTCATCAATGAAGTAAAACGCTTTGAACCACAATGGATGAACGTTAGTGAATCAGCAGCTTTCATCCAACAAAAACTCAGTGTAACCCGAAGAAGATATCCCAAAGATCTGGAAGCGATAGAACCTTCCATCAAAAATATAACTGGTGCAGACCAAACTGTCATCTACAGTCTGAGAAGCCAATACCGTAAAGTCATGTCCAACCGCGAAGAACTGGAGCAACGCTACCAAAAAGCTTCTCAAAAACTGGAAAAGGTAGTAAGGGAATTTAATGACTGGGAAACTAAACTCATGAAGAACAAACTCAACACGAGTAGCGCCAGAGAAGAATTTGTAGAATACAAGCAGACTCAAGCAGAATTAAAAGAAGAAATCTTAGAAATTGAAATAGGAATCATCAGGAATATACAGGAGCATAACTCTATCCTTCGCCAGATGGTCCAGATACTTGATCTCTACAATAATTTTGATATATCAATACGATAGTAGCAAAAAACAGTTCTTAGGAATCCGTGTATCTGCTTTCCGGATCAACCCGTCAAAGATTAAATTTCTAATGATGGATATACTAATAAATCTGGTATATTTAGGCAAATGAAAGCTATTCTCTATTATGTTTCCCTCCCGTTAATCTATTTTATTTCTATACTACCCTATTGGTGGTTGTATCGGTTCTCAGATTTGTTGTTTATAATCGTATATCATATCATCGGTTATCGAAAAAAAATTGTAATTACTAATCTCAAAAATGCTTTTCCGGAAAAAGAAGATAGAGAACTCCGGCGCATTCAATTTGAATTCTATCAATATTTCTGCGACCTGATCGTAGAAACCCTCAAAAGCCTAACGATTTCTTCCTATTCACTTCGAAAGCGTATAACTTTCCGTGATAAGGAAGTATTCCAGAAATACTATGATCAGAATCAAAGTATTCTCATTGTTATGGGACACTGGGGAAACTGGGAACTCGGAGGGGCTCGATTTGCCATAGAACCCCTCCACAAACTTTATGTTGTTTACCATCCCCTTCATAATAAGTACTTTAATCAGTTGGTTTATAAAATGCGAACCAGAATGGGAAATGGACTTTATTCCATGAAAGACACCCTACGCTGCATGATACGCGATAAGGGTAAGCTGACAGCAACTGCTTTTATTGCCGACCAGACTCCTTCTCCCAAAGGTGCTTACTGGACTACATTTCTTAATCAGGATACCCCAGTATTTACTGGTCCAGGAAAAATTGCACGGAAGTTTGGCTATCCAGTAGTTTATGTCTCTATCAGAAGAAAACAAAGAGGTCAATATGAAGTTATACATGAGGATTTAATTAATGATCCTAGCAATACAGAAGCTAATATCATAGTAGAACGCTTCATGAAGCGACTTGAACTAGATATTCAGAAGATGCCTGAAGCCTGGCTCTGGACTCATCGAAGATGGAAGCATCAAAGAGATAGAAGTAATCGTTATTAATGAATCAAATGCTTGAAGGAAAAGAGTTAATTCTGGCTACTAAGCCATATGCAAAGGATGATACCACGAAAAGCTGGTTTCACACGCTTTCAACCTTGGCCTGTTTAATCGTAGCAATGCTAGGGGCACTATCTCCCATACATCTGGGCTTTAGAATCATATTCAGCTTGCTAACTGGATTGCTATTGGTGCGTATGTTTATTATATATCACGACTTTGCGCATCATACCATTCTGAAAGGCTCGAAGATCGCTAATATAATTTTTACCTTATTCGGGCTTTATATACTCAATCCCAAGAGTATCTGGAAAAGATCACATAATTATCACCACAAACACAACTCCAAACTTTCGACCTCTTACATTGGTTCTTTTCCTGTGATGACTCGCCAGAAGTACTTGAGTATCTCACCTAGGGAGCAAAAACTGTATCTATTTTCGCGACATCCTTTCACCATCGCCGCAGGTTATTTTTTTGTTTTTATCTGGGGTATGTGCATACAATCTTTAGCTCAAAATCCTTCAAAACACTGGGACTCTGCGGTAGCATTAGCACTACATATTGGTATAGGCCTTACCCTCATACTTACCCTGGGTTGGTCAGCTTTCTTTTTGGGATTTTTCATTCCGGCAATACTTTCCAATGCGATCGGTGCATACCTCTTCTATGCTCAACACAATTTCCCAGGCGTTACATTTTATGATAAAGAAGGCTGGACCTACATAGGTGCGGCCTTAAAATCATCAAGCTACATGAAAATGAACCCCATCATGAGATGGTTTACTGGTAACATAGGTTATCACCATATACACCATACGAATGCCCGTATTCCCTTCTATCGTTTGCCAGAAGTTTATCATGCCTTTCCTGAATTTCAACAAGCAAAAACTACATCGCTTAACCCTGTAGATATGTATAATTGCCTCAAATTGAAAGTTTGGGATCCTCAACTCAATCGAATGCTTACATTAGAAGAAATTTATAGCCATCAACCTGCAACTACAATGGCTTAGCATGCAACTATTTATGATTCTTTTTGCTATGTAAGCAGTGCGACAAACTCAGATTTAAGCATTATTCAAATGATTTTGCTCCCATTTCCAACCTGGGAATGAAATTGTGATTTTTGTGTATAGACTAATCTTCTTAGCTTTATCGAAATGGTACCACGTTTTTTCACAAACTTCGCTTAATCTGGAGACACTCGTTTAAGCAATGTTTTTTTTACTGCTTAATATACTGGAACGTGCACTTGGTATTATTTTACTGTAGTGCACCTACCCATACTTTTGAGCAGGCATTCATCAGTGCTAGGCTAGACCCGTCACTTGATAACCAACAGGCTATCACAAGAATACTCGATATAGAGGCTATATCCTTATTTTGCATTCCTTATTGTCTCATAAAAATCTTTCAGAATAGCTTCTTTATCGAAGTTTTCCCAAAAGACAACCTTACGCGTATTCGATGGCCGTTTTCTCCATCCATTACCTACCAATTCCGGGGCAGGAACCTCTACAGGCTCAGCCCAGCTATCGTTTTTAAGGAGAGCCAATGCACACACGTCAAATAACGCTCGTTTTTCGTTTCCGATTTCTTCAAAGAGATCTATAGAATAGTCTCCAAATGCTGTAAATATCCCGCCATCTCTTCCTTCCACAGGTGCTACCTCAGGACCCAAACTTGCCATAGTCTGGCGAATCTCCTCCACACTTGCTGTTACAGCAGCAGTACCCGAAGGCTCTCCATACCTCACTGTACAGATCTGAAAGTCCAGGCCCTCCATATCCAGCAGGGGATTGACAGATGTGGTATCGTTGTCAAGATTGTACTCTCCAGCGTTGGGCCAATTGGAGCCAAGCCACATGACCTTTACAAAGGGAATGATATCCGGTGCCTTCTCCAGCGCTAAGGCAACATTGGTAAGTGTGCCTATAGGCACCAGGGTGACAATGCGGGTGGTATCAGCACGTACCTGTTCTATGATGAAGTCGACAGCCGCTTGCCCATCATAACCCGTAGAATCCAGTTGAGGAACAATTTCTGCATAATCCTTTGAAGCACCTGGTATGACGGGAATTCCTTCTCCATATTTACCACAGAGCGACACGATGCGCTCAGCCTCTGCGACATGGTTTTCAATTTTCCCTCCATTAAAGGTTGCATTGACCGTGATACCCATCACATCAAATGTTTCGTCATTAAACAATGCATAGGCCATGGCATGTTGGTCATCCAGCTCGTTATTGGCGTCAGTGTCCAAGATGATGGGGATAAGATCTTTTGAAATATCTGTTTTTTCTTGGGCTTGCTGATCTGAACTACTGCAGGATATCAGGAATAAGATAAAAGTTGTAGGGTAGATATAAGTTAAAGTATTCATATGGGAAGACAAATCATGTAATTACTCTAGATACAAGATACAACGTAGTAGAATAAATAGAAACCTTTATGAAAGTTTATTCATGAGTTACTCATACCGCGATAATTCCTAAAATAAGGGGAAGCGGCATCCCATACAGCATCATTTATAGTTCGATTTCAATTCCGGTTAACGAAATAACAATTTCATTAAACGCTTTAGAATGAGCTTGCTGTATGGATGAATAAAAAATTCTTTACATGTATTCTATAAATACTTCCTGAGAACCCCCATCAACGAAGCGACGTATCCACTCCCAAATAATATCACATGCACCAGCAAGGGATAGAGATTATATAGATCCAATCGATCCTCCCAACCCGCTTCTAATGGCCAAACCTCCTGATAGGCATCATAAAAATCCCTGGGTTGCCTATCAAAAAGAGTCATGAAAGCTAACTCCATTTCCCTGTGTCCATAATAAACAGCAGGATCGAAGATTACAGCATAACCATCCTCTCCGACCAGGATATTTCCTCCCCACAAATCTCCATGCAAGCGTGCAGGTGGTTCGTCCGGAAAAAAGTCCTCCAACTTCCCAAATAGTATCTCAAACTTGTGCGAGGCATCGCCGGATAAACTCCCCTGATCCAGCGCCTGACGCAATTTGGGACGGATACGACGTTCGATGAAGAACTCCACCCAGCTATCTTTCCAGCCATTTGGCTGGGGAAGTGATCCGATGTAATTGTCGTAAGACAAGCCAAATTGATCATTGCTATGCTGATGCAAACGAGCCATATTCGCACCAAATTCTGTCCAGTAATCCTTTGCCGGCCAGCCACTATCCACAAACTCCAGCACCAGAAAAGCATGATGTTTTGTTTTTCCCAACATCACTACTTTGGGAATCCTTATTGTACGTGCCTCTCTCAGTAATTCCAATCCCTTTTTTTCTACCTGAAAGTTATCCCATTGATTCAGATGGTTCCACTTGATAAAGTAAGTGCGTTCCGGCGTCTCCAAACGGTGGGCCTGATGTATACATCCACCTCCCAGGGGCCTGGCAGTCAGTATTTTTATTTCCAGTTGCTGTGTTATCTGTTGTTGTATCTCTTCTGGTATCATATTATTTATCTAACTCAACCCAGTACATCTCCCTATGATGAATCGTCCTGCCATATCCAGCAGTTCCCTCGATTGCGATCTCAAATTCTCCCACGGCATCAGATCCATAAATGATAACGCTGCTTCACCTTGCTTATCCGTTTCTATTTGAAGAAAAATAATCGTTAACTATATGCCAAAAGTTAAGGTTGGCAAGACGTGTCTATCCATAGCATCCGCATTGATCGGAAAACTGAAAGCGATCAAAACTAGTACTCAGAAAGCGACCGTTTACTTTCGGATTTTGTAAGCGCATGAACTTTCGTGTTGAGAGCTTAGTAAAAAGCAAAATTTTGCTTGACGCCCAGATCTTTAGCCAGGCTCAACACCCAATCAGAAAGGGTTATCTCTCACTCCAGCAACATAAGGAGGAGATGACTAACGCAGTTTTATCATAATAGGTAAATCCGAGCCATTACCCTGCAATAAATGGGAAAATAAACGACGTAGTTATCCTTTTGATCAATATACTACCGATACTATAGCATTTATGTAGATAAATCCCGGGATTTATTGCCTATCTGTATCTAAGTGTTCAGCCAGAACTTCTGTAATATCTTTCACCGAAACCTCATTTTCCTTGTCATATTTCTTAATCCCATCCTCAAACATGATCATACAGAAGGGACATGCTACAGCAATGGTCTCTGCTCCTGTTTCCAGCGCCTCTTTTGTTCTCTCTGCATTAACTTCCTTACGTCCCGGTTCAGCATCCTTAAAAACCTGTGCTCCACCTGCACCACAGCACAGACCATTGGTTCGGCAACGCTTCATCTCAGCAAGATCTGCATCCAGGGCTTCCAACACTTTCCGTGGCGCTTCATAGATATCGTTGGCACGTCCCAAATAGCAGGAGTCGTGATAGGTAATCTTTTTGCCTTTGAAACTCCCTTTATCCTTGAGTTTTACCTTACCCTGATCTATGAGTTCCTGCAAAAAGACTGTGTGATGGATTACCTCATAATTTCCCCCCAGATCGGGATATTCATTTTTGAATGTATTGAAGCAATGAGGGCAAGCTGTAATGATCTTTTTGACTTCATACATATTAAGGGTTTCAATGTTTTGCATGGCCTGCATCTGAAAGAGAAACTCATTCCCAGACCTTTTTGCTGGATCTCCGGTACAGGTCTCTTCAGGTCCTAGTACAGCATAATTTACCTTGAGCACATCCAGGATCTGGATAAAAGTCTGCGTAACCCGCTGATATCTTCTATCATAAGAACCGGCACATCCTACCCAAAATAAATATTCCGGTTTTTTTTCCTGCTGAGCCAATTCACTCATCAACGGTATCTGAATATTACTCATATACAATCTTGTTTTTTTGTTTCCGTGTTTTATAAACTTACTCAGAGCGTCCATTTTAATGAAAAAATCAACTTTCTAAAAGATATTCTTCTTGTATTTCCGCGTAGCTGTAAAAAGTTGCCAAATCCCATAGAGCTAGTTGCTTTATAATGTTTATATATCAGACTCATTTGATGAAGTCTCTTCAGACAGTGAAGGAATATCATTCGCCCAGTTGAAACGGTCAGCAGCTGCAAAAGCCCATGGGGCCCCGTTATTTTCAATATTATTGGTCATGGCCGCCCATTCTTCAGGCATACTGGAGTCCTCCAGGATCAGATGGCGACGAAGCTCCATAATGATAGACAGTTGATCAATATTGACCGGACAGGATTCTACACAAGCATTACAAGTTGTACAGGCGCGTAGTTCTTCTTCTGTGATGTAATGTCCCAGGAGGGTATGCTGAGCAGCTTCTTCGGCACCTTCTACTCCATTACCTGGAACCAACAATCCATCTTCACCCAGCTGGAGCTTGTATTTTTTCACCTCTTCCAGCCTGTCGCGCACATCCATCATGATCTTACGAGGGGAAAGTTTCTTACCTGTCATACTAGCTGGACAGGCTGCAGTGCATCTCCCACATTCTGTACAGGTATAAGCATCCAGCAAGCTTTTCCAGCTCAGATCGGTTACATCCTTTGCACCAAAACGCTTAGGTGCATTAGGGTCTTCAGGTGGTGTGTAGCTGAAATCAAAGGCTGCTTTCACCTCCTCTTGTATGTGTCTAGAAGAGGAAAACTTGCCTTTGGGATTGAGCTTACTGTAATAAACATTGGGAAAAGACAGGATAATGTGAAAATGCTTGGATATGGGTAAATAATTGAGGAACCCCAAAACCACCGCTACATGCCCCCACCAACCTATATGTTCAATGATTTCCAGGGCGGAAATACTTTCGATTCCACCGAACAACCAGGGACCCAACCAGCTACTCACTGTAAAGCCAAAGCTGCCGCTTAAGCCATCTGTGCCTACAGCATGTGTCATTCCTCGATTGTAGAGCACCTCATCTGAACCATTCATCATAAAGATGAAGACGATAAGCAAGATTTCAAGATACAGAATAATATTTCCATCCAGTTTGGGCCAGCCCTTCATCTCATCCATGTGAAAGCGTGGCACTTTGAGCAGGTTTCTTCTCGCCAGGAAATAAAAAGTAGCTACGAATGCCAAAATTGAGAGTATCTCAATGAAACTGATGACAAAGGTGTAAAAACCTCCCAGTGCCGGCCGGAATAAACGGTGTGAACCACTCAAACCATCTGCAATAATCTCGATAAGTTCTATCTGGGTAATCAGAAAAGCAGCATATATAAAGAAATGCATTAGACCTGGAAACCACTGCTTGAACATCTTTTGCTGTCCCAGGGCTACCAATAGTACTTTGCGCCATCTCTCAGCTGAATTTCCGCCTATGGTTTCTGGACGGCCCAAAGCTATTAGACTCCGGATTTGCGATACCTGATAGACAAACAATGCTATTCCTCCTCCAAAAAGTATAATAAATAATATGATTGAAAGCATATGTATGATTTACAATGATAATATACGTTAGGTACAACATAAAAATAATCAAAATTACTATGCATGCATAACAACTTTGTGAGTTTACATAAATCGATTAACTTGATTTTGTTTAGGGCTGTGTGGTTTGGGGTGGTTTACTTTTGAGACTTTCCCTCCCAACCATGAATTTTTGGAATATTTCTATCAAACTATTGGCGAAAAAGGGGAATTATGTTACTTTTGCCAAACATTCGCGAGCAGATAGACGTTCTTAGGGGAAATTAATGGAATCTTATAGCGAATCAATCAGGTTATCCATATGACCTGACCTAAACTAGGCAAACCATTCCCTATATACTGTCAGGTGCGGTAGCTCAGTTGGTAGAGCACAGGACTGAAAATCCTGGTGTCGGCAGTTCGATTCTGCCCCGCACCACACCTCATTATTTGCGGTCATTAAAAAAGGAAACACTACTTTATTGGTTTCGTTTACGTTATGTAGTTTTGAAATCCCAATATTTTTAATCCCTCGATCATCATAACAAATTCTATCTTTTACTTTTTATTTTCATGGCTGCGAACAGTACAAAATCCCAGAGTTTTAACCGAAATCGCATAAATAGAGCAAGGTCTACTCTCCGCGATTCAAATCATGGGTAAACCATAAACTTCCATTTCCCTGGAAGAACGAATGAACCATTAAAATGTACCAGGTATAGGCATCGCCATCATACAAGATAGGAAAATAGCTTGGGATAAGGAGTATGGTGTAGCAAATACAGAAATTTAAGGCCCCGAGAAAGATAATGTAGGAGCAAATCAGTTTAAACGGATGCAAATTAATTGTGCAATTACTGGCTCATATACTCCGCCTGTATTGCTGATGATACTCACTGGTATACAGCTTTTTCATACAATGGGACCTTTCAATTCATACTGAAATTCACGCTGAGGGACAATGGTCTTGAACTGATAGCCCTCTTCGTGATATTTCTTGAGGACCAGGGGGAGTGCTTTTTCCAGGCGCTCCCATGCTTTCTGGCTATCGTGAAATATCACGATAGAACCCGCAGATGCATTTTTCACTACATTGAGATAGCATTCTTCCCCACTGAGATTTTTGTCAAAATCGCCACTGATCACATCCATCATGACTACTTCATGGGTTCTTAGGATAGACTTGGCTTGTGATCCTGTGATCTTGGCATAAGGAGGACGAAATAAAACCGTTTGTAATCCTGTGTATTCCATAAGTGTCCGATATCCCAGTAAGACATCTTTAAGATAGGTTTTGACATCGGTTTTCCATCCATTTTTGTGAGTCTGCCCATGATTACCTACTTCGTGTCCGGCATCTATGACTTTGTGGGCAATCTCGGGATGCTCACTTACATTTTCCCCTACCATAAAAAAGGTAGCGTGAGCCTGGTATTGATTGAGCTGATCTAAGACCCACTCAGTGATGCCAGGAGTAGGACCATCATCAAAGGTCAAATACAATTCCTTCGACGGGGTTTTATATCTCCAGATATAGTCTGGATACAGGCTGTGCAAAAAAGCAGGGATTTTTGTGATATACATTCAGTAAGAAGTAAATAAATAAGAACTTCCTTTATAGTTGATATTCAAACACTTTGTGGGATATGTTAATCGCCTTTTCCAGATATTCATCATTTAATAACACATCAATACCATATTGTTCACAATAGAGTAACAAACTTTCAGTAGCTATGTTTCCAACCAGATCACTGTTGGCAAAAGGACATCCTCCAAAACCTCCAATGGCTGTGTCGAATCTACGACATCCACTGTTATACGCAGCGTCTATCTTAAGCATGCGATCCTGAGGATGTGAATGAAAATGGGCCCCAAACTCTACCTGCCTGTATCTAGGAATCAAATTCTCATACAGGTAATATATTTTTTCCGGCGAAGCATGGCTGGTTGTATCTGCCAAAGAAATAATATCGATCCCCTGTTCTGTAATTTTCTGCACCCATTCCTCCACAATTCCTGCATTCCACAGATCACCATAGGGATTACCAAAAGCCATCGAAATATAAATAACTAACTTTTTGTTTTGATCAATGCACAATTTCTGTATTTCTTTGACAATATCAAAAGAATCTAAGGTTCCCTTTCCGGTATTTCTAAGCTGAAAGGTTTCTGATACAGAAAATGGATATCCCAGGTAAGTTATCCCTTCGAATAATAAAGCATCCTGAGCTCCTCTTATGTTCGCTACGATAGCAAGCAATTTTGTAATACTATCCCTCCTCTCCAGAGCCGAAAATACCTCCACAGTATCTGCCATCTGAGGTACTGCTTTGGGCGATACAAAGCTCCCGAAGTCAAGGGTGTCAAACCCAACTTTGAGTAAACTATTAATATATGAAGCTTTCAGATCCGTCGGGATAAAACGGTCTATTCCTTGCATTGCGTCCCTTGGACATTCTATGATTTTAATGGTATCGGCCATCAAGCGTATTACTGCAACATGTAATATTTTCTGCTGTATTTAACATATATACCATACAAAAGCCTCAAACTTCTTCAACTCCCTCATTTTACTTACACATGTAATAATTACTCATTTATACGAAATTATAAAATAAAAAAACTATAAATATTTGTATAAGAAAAAGGTAACGCTCTAAAATATATTCAATCCCTATAATTTTACTTGAAATGAGAGCAATCATATTTACACTACTACTTATCTCCCTGATGATCCCAAACATTTTACTGCATGGTCAATACCGAGGTGAACTGACGGGTATCGATGTACTGAGACAGAGTGTGAAATATCACGATCCCGAGGATAAATGGAACTCATTTGAAGGAACGCTTTATCTTCGCGGCAAGTTGCCTATTGGAAAAGATACCTATACCGTAATCACCTTGAATAATCAATACCAGTTTTATCAGGCTACCCGGAAAATCAATGGCAGAATGGTTACCAGTGGAGTTAGGAAAGGTTCCTGTTTCGCTCAGATTGACGGTGATCCGCAACTTTCATCCGATCTTGTAGAAAAGTATCATTTGGAATGTGATGAAGTACTGGGCATGAGAAATTATCATACCTATATGATCGGGATGCCCATGAAGCTACAGGATTCGGAGGCAACTGTAAATAGAAGAGTGAATATTGTTCCTTTTCAAGGACGCAATCACTATGAAGTGGAGGTTTCCTATGATCCGGGAGTCGGAGCAGATAAATGGTTTTTTTACATAGATACTGAAACCTATGCATTGAAGGGATACCGCTTTGTGAAAGATGGAGATGATGACAATGGAGAGTATGTCGTGTTTTCAGGTGAAATTTTCCTCGGAGGGCTTAGGATTCCCAGCACGAGAAAATGGTATACCTACGACAATATCTATCTAGGCACAGATGATCTGATCGTCGGAAAATACTTCCATACGCCTGATGCGTTGGTGGGGAGGTGATCAATATTGATGGGAAACAACTTCGCCGATCTTATGATACCGATACCGAAAAGGCAGCCATTTACATGGTCAGTGCTTGGACAAAGGTCAATAACATGGTGCATAGGGCATGCACCTGAGAATATGGCCACCTTGAGGCATATAGCCTTAAACAAGCTCAAAAACGAATCCACGCTAAAAAGAGGCATCAAAGGAAAACGGAAAAAAGCCGGATGGGATAAGGAATACCTTATCAAAGTACTCATCACTTAATTTCTTGCGATTGCCTTGCTTCCATAGATGTGCTGCTTGTGCATTATAAATATTTCCAGTTACTTTGACTTCGGCATCATATCGTAAAGTAGCTAAAACCTTATTGTTGTTTAGTGCTTAATCTAATCGGTTTTCGGCTTCCCCGTTTTATGTCTGGTTTTATGTCATAGGTGTCGGGCACCTTGTTCAAGAGTCAATTTACCCGCCGCCGTTCGTTTCCTCTCCGAGCCGGTAGCCCGCTGCCGGACGCCTTTCAGGGAGTTGTTACCAAAAGTGCAAGAATACGACAGCTTGAAGGTGTGCTGACTGAAATCCATTTCATTAGAGGATAGAATGAGTTTCTTATGGTAGTTGACCTTTCCAACGATGAAAGTGGGTTCTGTTGTCGGTTGCAAACTAGCCGCAGCGATACCGGACTGGCCTTTTTGAGATTTTTTTGAAAATCAACTCGCTAATACATAATTTTTTGGTAAATTTTATGTACTAAGATATGAAAATTCAACGAATTATTCAATCCCAAGTGGAAAGCAGATTGGTTCCGGGCAAGGTCGTAGTGCTGCTTGGGCCCCGGCAAGTGGGTAAAACCACCCTGCTGGGGGATATTCTTGCAAAAGAAGAGGCTCCTTTCCTTTTGGTCGCCGGAGAAGACCGTGCTACGCAGACCTGGCTGGGAAGTCAGAGCATCGAAACACTCCGGCAGAACATCGGTCAATACCAACTGCTCGTGGTAGATGAAGCCCAGCATGTGCCAAATATTGGATTGAACCTCAAACTAATCGTTGACCACCTACCGCATGTCCGGGTTTTGGCAACCGGATCTTCTTCCTTCGACCTCTCCAACCAGACTGGCGAGCCACTGGTGGGGAGGAAATGGGAGTTTGAGTTGTACCCAGTTTCCCAACTTGAACTCGCCGCCACCGAAGCGCTTTTCCAAACGGAAGAAAGGTTGCCGCAGCGCTTGATTTACGGCAACTACCCGGAAATTGTCACAACGGTTGGGCTGTCAGACAAGCGAGAACTGCTCAATAACATCGTCAATGGATACCTTTACAAAGACCTCCTGATGTTCCAAGAAATCAGCAAGTCCCAGAAAATCATCGACATCCTGAGCTTACTGGCCTTTCAAATCGGCAACTTGGTGTCGGTGCATGAAATCAGTAAAGCCATTGGCATGAATGCTCGCACGGTGGACAAATACCTCGATTTACTGGAGAAAGTCTTCGTCATCAAGCGCCTCGGCGGTTATGCCAGGAACTTGAGAAAGGAAATCTCTAAAAGCTCGAAATACTATTTCTGGGACAATGGCATCCGTAATGCCATCATCAATAATTTCAATGAACTGTCCCTGCGGAACGATGTAGGAGCCTTGTGGGAAAACTACCTTATCACGGAGTGCCTCAAGAAACAGCGCTACACAAAGCTTTTTTCCAATAATTACTTCTGGCGCACCTACGACCAAAAGGAGGTAGACTTCGCAGAAGAGCGCGACGGCCGGCTCTACGGCTTTGAATTCAAATGGTCAAATCCAACCTCCAAAACACCTGACCTTTGGTTGGAAACCTATCCGGAAGCTAGT